>JAJZDI010000028.1:0-9794 GCA_021806045.1 Actinomycetes bacterium | reverse complement strand
CCCTCCAGGGCGGCCGACTGGCCGGCGAACAGCGCCTCCCACGAGCCGGCCGGGTGGTCGTCGAGGAACCACAGCTGGAGGAACCGCTCCGCCCCCGCCTCCTGGCGGGGCACGTCCCCCGGCGCGTCGATGAGCAACGGCACCGGCGTGAAGGCCAGCACGGAGGCGGCCGGCGTGCCCGGGAGGAGCGACGGCAGGTACTCCTCGCGGTACCAGGCGTCGACGGCAGCGCGCTCCACCCCTTCGGCCAGCTCGCCGAAGACGGAGACCATGCCGGGGAACCGGTGGTCGAGGGTGAGCTCGGCCGGCACCCCGCCCTCCCCGTCGCGGCGGTGCTCCCAGTCGTAGGTGTAGAGGCAGGTGTGGATGTGGTCCCGCTCGGGGAACATCCGGCCCGAGGCGTGGAGCACCTTCACCTGGTCGACGGCCCACCGGTTCCACTCCCGGTGGTGGCCGTCGAGCACGTAGTAGATGGATACGTAGGAACCGACCTCGGGGTCGGCCACGATGGGCGACGGCCCGCCGGCATCGCCGGGGGCCGGCAGCCGCAGCGCCTTCAGGTCGTGGGTGGCCACGAACCGCCCCCCGGCGAAGTTGTAGGCGCCGATCATGCAGCCGGCGTAGTAGTGGTCCCGCTCGTACCACCGGTTGTAGGCCACCTCGTGGCCCCGGTGGGGTTCCACCAGGGTGTAGAGGATGCTCCCCAACCGGATGGGATCGTCGGTGACCCCCCCGGTGGCCTTGACGTTGGCGTCGCTCATGCCCTGCTCCTCGCTGTCTCGGCTTCTGTCACCTGTTCGCCCGTGCCGCCCGTGCCGCCCGTCGGCCCCATCGGCCCCGTCGGCCCCGCCGCTCCCGTCGGCCGTTCCCCGGCTTCCGCCTGCCACCGGTCCGCCAGGGCGCGCTTGTCCACCTTCATCATCGAGGTGAGGGGGAGGGCGTCCACCACCACCAGCCGGTCGGGCGCCTTGTAGTCGGCCAGCGTCTCCCCCACCGCGGCCCGCACCTCGGCCAGCAGGCGGCCGGCGTCGCCGGCGGGCGAGCCGCCGCCGTCCCCGCCTCCGGCGAGCACGACGAAGGCCACGCCGATCTCCCCCAGCACCGGGTCGGGCACCCCCACCACCGCCGCCTCGGCGATGGCCGGGTGGGTGGTCACCACCGGCTCCACCTCGGCCGGGTACACGTTGTAGCCGCCCCGGATGTAGAGCTCGTTGGCCCGCCCCACCAGGCACAGGTTTCCGGCGCCGTCGAGGCGGCCGAAGTCGCCGGTGGTCAGCCAGCCGTCAGCGGCCAGCACGGCGGAAGTCGCCGTCCGGTCGAGGACCAGGCCCCCGTCACCCGGTCCGGTCGGTGGGCCGCCCCAGTAGCCGCGCATGACCGCGGCCGAGCGCAGGTGGACCCGCCCCACCTCGCCGGCGCCCACGGGACGGCCGTCGTCGTCACGCAGGGACAGCTCGACGCCGGGGACGGGCCGGCCCACGGTGGTGGCCACCACCTCGTCCGGGTCGCCCGGCACGGTCCCCGTCCCGAGCGACGCCTCCGTCGACGTGTAGCGGACGATGACCGGCACCCCCAGGCGCTCCCGGATGGCCGCCACCAGTTCGGGGGGCACCCGTGACGCCCCCGTGCCGGCCACCCGCAGGCTCGAGGTGTCCGTGCGCTCCAGGTCGGGATGGGCCAACATCAGCGCCCACTGGGTCGGCACCCCCTGGGCCACGGTGATGCGCTCGGCCTCGAGGATGGCCAGTGCGTCGGCCGCCCGCCACGGGGTGGGGGTGAGGACCGTGGTGACCCCGTGGGCGATCTCGTCCCACGGCCGGGTCATGAACCCGACGTGGGCGAACGGCAACGGCGACAGCCGGCGGTCCCCCGGCGCCGAGAGCACGTCGGTCCCGGCCGCCACCGCCGCCAGCCGGGTGTGGTCGAACACCGCACCTTTCGGCAGACCGGTGGTGCCGCTCGTCCACACCACCGCCACCGGATCGGTCGGGTCGAGCTCGGGGAGGGACGCCGGCGGCGGACCGCCGTAGGACGCGGTCACGTCCGACCGGCGCAGGACGGTGCCCACCGGCCCGCCGGGCACGTCGAGGCCGTCGTCGAACACGGTCACAGCCGGCCGGGTGCGCTCGACGATGCTGCGGGCCTCGGCCGCCCCCAGGCGGACGTTGATCCCCGAGGTGATGGCGCCCAGGCGGAGGGCGGCCGCGTAGCAGACGGCATAGGCGATGGACGACGGCAGCACCAGGCAGACGACGTCCCCCCGCCCGACTCCGGATGCAGCCAGCAGGCCGGCCACTCCGTCGGCGGCCCGGTCCCACCCGGCGAAGGTCAGCGCCTCCCGGGGGCGCTCGGGCGTGGCCGGCTCGACGTAGGCCTCGACGTCGCCGTTGACCTGGGCCGCGGCCCGGAGAACGTCGACGACGGTCCCGTGTCCCCCCTCAATCTGACGCACCGTCATATCGGGGGCGATGGTAACAGGACACACCCTGTCGCGGGGCCGCCCCCAGAGATCATCCCGGCATCCGGCCTGGAAGGGGACGGTCCGGGTCCAGCTCGGCCAGTCCCCGTCACTCCCCCGCGTAGAGGCGCTCGAGGTCGATGATCTCGACGTCAACGCGTCGCCCTGCGACCTCACGGAGCTTCTTGTGCACTCGCTCTCCGAAGAGAAGCAGCTTGGCGTGGGAAGCGTGCTCACCCAGGGCCGCCCGGAACCGCTCGAGGGTGTGGAGGTGGCGTTCATTCAGCTCCTCACCGGCCCTGGCCTCCCCGATGGCCGAGATCGTCCGATCAGCGGGGGTCGCACCCGGGCCCGCCACCAGGACGTCGATCTGCCGGTCCTTGTCGTCCACGCGGACGAACGAGGGGCCCACGTGGTCCCGGACTGGCAGCGTCGTGGCACTCGCGAACTGTGCCGTCCACGTCCGCGCCAGCTCCTCGAAGACCGGGCCACGCACCAGAGAACCGAACACTGGTTCCAGCCGTTGCGTCCACATGGTCGACAGGTCCTGCCCCCGGAACACCGAGCCGTTCGGCTCGAGCACCGCATAGTGGAACTGGAGGAAAGGGTCGGCCAGGACGTAGAGGGGCCGCTTCTTGCGGATCGGGTCGTCGTGGCGGACGACGAACCCCGCTTCGATGAGCCTCCGCAGGACAGGATCGATGTTCGACACAGGACGGCCGACCCTGCCGGAAATGCCTCCGGCCGTGACGGAACCGTTGGCGATCGCCCCCAGGATGCTGTGGTGCAAGAGGGCACTCCTCCCACCCACCGTCGGATCCTCGGCGAGGAGCGTCGTGGCCTCGCGGTGGAGCGTGGCGGCAGGGCTCAGCACCCGCTCGGTGACCCAGCGGTCGACGTCCGACCTCGCGCGTGGCAGGTCGAAGTTGACCATGTCGGTGGCGTAGCCGACGACACCCCCGATGACCGAGTACACCCGGACAGCGGTGTCGAGGCCGGCCTTCGCGGGAAGCCTCGTCGCTGCGACGCGGAAGTCGTCGGGCTGCATGATGAGCTCGAGCCCCGCCCGACCGCGCAGCGGTGCCTCTCCCCCGGTCAGCGCCCGCATCAGGGCGATCGCAGATCCGCACAGGATCAGGCGTGCTTTGCTGGTCGACCCCCGGAGGGCCGCCGGCCCGAGCGCCGTGGTCAGGGCCGACTCCGCGGAGGCGTCCGCCTCGATCACATGGCCGAATTCATCCAGGACCACCGGGACCTGGCCCTTCTCCCCGAGCCGGAGCAGGGCGCCGAACGCCTCTTCCCAGCTGCCCAGGGCCAGCCGACCCACGCCGAGGTGGGCGCCGAGGGCTGCGCCCAGACGTTCGAGCTGGACGGGTGTCTCCACCCGGATGGCCTCGAAGTAGAAGCCGCCCCGGTCAGCGACCTGCTTGACGAGCATGGTCGACTTGCCGATGCGACGGCGGCCGTAGACGATGCCCAGGAGGGGACGGTCGGCCGGGCTGTCGAGGAACGAGTCCACGGCTGCCTGGTCGTGCTCACGCATCTGATGTGGCCTCCTGTGGGCGCCGCGGGGTCGAGTCGCTCATCGTGCCTACAGACTATGTTGCTCCATAGTATGTGTCCACATAGTTCGTTTCTCCATAGTCCGTCGCAACGTGGCGCAGGCAGGCCCATGGTCCCCAGACGGCTCTGCACCGCCGACGCGCGCTCACCGACAGGTGGCGGGCCGGCGGCGACGGGGGCCGGCGGCGACGGGGGCCTGCACCTCGAGCAGCGTGCCGATCTGTTCGATGGCGAGCCGTTCGGCGCGCATCCTCGAGCCGTAGGGCTCGACCCAGACGTGCCCTACGAATCCCGCCTCCCCGGGCGCGCCCCGCCGCGGCCCCGGGCCGGCCCGGCCGCGGGCCCCAGGTAGGGCGGCCGATCCCCCCGGCGACTCGCTACCGGACCCTGGAGGGACCGCTCACCCGGCCCCGTGGAAGGGGGCGCCGAAGGAGAACACCCCGCCGTCGGCAGCCACCAGCCAGTAGCCGCCGGTGGTGCTGTCGGCGGCCATGCCCACCACCGGTGCGTTGAGGCGCTTGCCGCCCATGGAGCCGTCGAAGGTGGCGGCGCCGAAGGCGAAGATTCCCCCATCGGAGGCCACCAACCGGTAGCCGGCTCCCGACGTGCTGGCGGTGATCCCCACCACCGGCTGCACCAGGTGCAGGTTCCCGGTCGATCCCTCGAAGGGAGCGCCGAAGGCGAACACACCCCCGTCCGCGGCCACAAGCCAGTAGCCGCCGGTGGTGGTGTCGACGGCCATGCCGACCACGGCCGCGTTCAGGTGCAAGCGGCCCGTGGACCCGTGGAAGGTGGCGTCGCCGAAGGAGAACACACCCCCGTCCGCGGCCACCAGCCAGTAGCCCTTGCCGTCGGGGGTGGGCGCCATCGACACCACCGGGGCGTTCAGGTGTTTGGCGCCCATCGAACCGTAGAAGTGGGCGTCACCGAACGAGAAGATGCCCCCGTCCGCCGCCACCAACCAGTAGCCCTTGCCGTCGGGGGTGGCCACGATGTGGGTGACGGGGGCGTTCAGCGCCTTGCCCGCCATCGAACCGTAGAAGCCGGCGTCCCCCCGTGCGAACACGGCGCCCGCGTCGTTCGTGATCCAGTAGCCGCCGCCATCGGGGGTGGCGGCCATGGACGTGACGGGCGGCGGCGAGTCGTTCGCCATCGCCGCCACGGTGAGCGAGACCACCGCCGAGGCGCTCTGGCCGAGCCCGTCGGTCGCCTCAACCGTGAACACGGAGGTGCCCGGAAGTGCCGGCACCCCACTGATCACGCCGGTCGAGCTGTCGAGGGTCAACCCGGACGGGAGCATCCCCGAGACGACCGACCACGTGTAGGTGCTGGTGCCCCCGGACGCATCCAGGCTGGCCGAGTAGGACGTTCCCTGGGTGGCGCCAGTGAGGACGGTGGCGACGGTGACGGGCACGCCGGTGTTGCGCCGGAGGACGGCGGCGCCGGTTCCCGAACCGGACCCGCCGTGACCGACGGCGACACAGACGGCGACCGACCCGCAGGCGATGGCTCGGGGAACGATGCCGGGATCGGACACCGGCTGGCCGGCCCAGCTCGCCCCCCCGTCGGTGGTGCCGATCACGACCCCCTGGGTCGCCGCCCCCACCCCCCCGGCCTCGCACACGGTGGTCGACGGGCAGGCGATACCGGTGAAGAGCTCGGTGCTGCTCGGCACGGCCTGGTCGACCCAGGTCGTTCCCCCGTCGGTGGTGCCGATCACCATGCCCACGCCAACGGCGTTGCCTCCCACCACCTCGCACACGGTGGTCGACGGGCAGGCGACGCCGGTGAAGAACAGGGAGCCGCCGGGGACGCTCTGGACCGTCCAGCTGCCCCCGCCGTCAGTGGTGCCGGCCACGAAGCCGCTCGACGACGTGCTGACACCGGACACCTCGCACACGGTGGTCGACGGGCAGGCGATGCCGCTGAAGATCGAGACGCCGGCCGGGGCAGTCTGCAGGGTCCACGTCACCCCGCCGTCGGTCGAGCGGGCCATGCCCGGCGCACCGGACGTGGTCGTCCCCACCGCTTCGCACACGGTGGTCGACGGGCAGGCCAGGTCGGTGAACGAGAACATGCCGCTGGGCATCGATCCGGTGGTCCACGTCGATCCGCCATCGGTGGTGACGATCACCGCTCCCCCCAACGGCGTCGGCCCGACCGCCATGCAGTCGGTCGCAGAGGGGCAGTCCACGTCGCTGACGTACGCCATGTAGGTCGGCAGGGTCTGGGACGTCCAGGTGGCCCCGCCGTCGGTCGAGCCGAGGAGGATGCCCACGCCCGACGACTGCGCCCCTCCCATCTCGCACATGGCGGCGGTCGGGCAGGACGCGGTGAGGTAGGCGGCCGGCCCGTCGGGCACGACCTGGTTCGCCCACGTGGAACCGCCGTCGGTGGTGCCGGCGATCATCGGTGCGAACGTGGCGTAGTACTGGGTGCCTCCCACCTCGCAGGTGGTGGCGGAAGCGCACGACACCGACGTGAGCAGGCCCACTGCGCTGGTGGCCCAGTTGCCGGTGCCGTCGATGGTCCACGTGGCCCCCCCGTCAGACGTCGACATCACGCCACCGGGGGGAGTGGACCCGGTAGGAGCGGTCCACGTCACCTGGCAGTCCGTCGTCGTCGGGCACGAGATGCCCGTGGCCGCGTTGGCCGCCGCCGGGATGGTCTGTCCCGTCCATGTGGTCCCGCCGTCGGTGGTGCCCATCACCATGGCGCCTGTGCCCGTGAACGAACCGACCGCCTCGCACACGGTGGTCGACGGACAGGCGATGCCGGCGATGGTTTCGCCGGCACCCGTGTACTGCGAGGCCCAGGTCGTCCCACCGTCAGTCGTGGCGTACACCGACCCGTTGCCGGTGCCCGCCTCGCAGGTCGAGGTGGTGGCGCAGGAGATCGCCGTGAATGGCGCCGTTCCGCTCGGGGCGGTCTGGGTGGTCCACGTCGCTCCGCCGTCGCTGGTGCCGACGACGACGCCGATCGAGTTGGAGAGGTCGCTGCCGACCGCCTCGCACACGGTGGCCGACGGGCACGACACCGCCGTCAGGGCACCGACGCCGGTGGGGACCGCCTGGCCCGTCCACGTGGCACCGCCGTCGGTGGTGGCGAGGATGGCCCCCGCCGTGACCAGTCCGTTCGAGGCGTGGACGGCGCCGACGGCCACGCAGACCGAGGTCGACGGGCACGAGATGCCGGCGAGGCCATCCGACTCGGCGGGCAGGCGCTCGTCCGTCCACGTGGCGCCGCCGTCGGTCGTCCCGACGATGGCCGATGCACCGCTGGTGTCGGAACCGACCGCCGTGCAGACGGAGGCCGACGGGCACGAGATGCCGCTGACCTGGCCCATCTGCGCGGCCGAGGACACACCCAGGTTCCACGAGGCCGTGGACGTCGAGGGCGTCGCCGCACCAGCTACCGGCACGGCGAGCGGCGCCAGTGCGCCGACAGAGGCGGCGCCGACGGCCGCAGCGGCCAGGTTCGCCATCCACCGGCTGCGACGCCGGCCGGCGCGCCGGCGGGTGCCCATCGCTTCGAGTACGGCACGGACGTGCGTGCGAGTCACAACTTCCCCATTCCCCAGAACCGATCCCTTGCGGACGCCGGCGCATCCCCATGCGCCTGACTCGGTACCAGGGACCCTATCTCCCCCCGACCCCGGACGTCGGCCCACCCCCGGCCGGCCAGATCGAGCCGGCCATGTGCGCGACCAGGTCGGACAGCTCGCGTGCGGTCGCCTCGAACGCGGCCGGGGGGCCGCCGATGGGGTCGGCCACGTCGTCGTCGTCCGAGCTGCCGAGCAGGTCGGCCCGCTGCCGCCCGTCGCCGACGCCCTCCAGCCACGCCGCCACCGTCTGGCCCGGCGCCCGCTCCCCCACCACCGCCGCCTTCCGCACCAACTCCTTCAGGGTGAACGTGCGGGCCCACACAGCCGGCGACAGCACGACCGCCTCCCGCACGTGCGAGCGGGCCATGGCCACCACCAGATCGGCGCCAGCCAGGTCGGCCTCGCTGCACACCCGGCTCCGGTGGGCCGAGGTGTCGATGCCGTAGGCGGCCATGGCCGCCACCGCCTCGGGCGGCGGTGCCATGCCCTCGGCCAGGAACCCGGCCGAGCCCACCTGCACCGGTTCCCCCAACCCGGCTGAGCGCTGCCGCAGGAACCCCTCGGCCATCGGGGACCGGCACACGTTCGCCGTGCAGAGGAAGAGGACACGAGCCACCGGCGCAGGCTAGGTCCGCCGGTGACCCGGTCGCGTTCGGCCAGCGCCGGCGGGACCGCGTCGGATCGCTCCCGCTCGCCGGGTCGTCGGTGCGGACAGCCGGATCAGAACAGGTTCTCGCCCATGACGGCGGAATCGGGGCCCGGCAGAGAGTGCAGACCCGGTGCAGTCAATCGCGTGTGACCAAATGCCCTAGTCGAACAGGTGCCACCACGTCAGCGTGTGAGGTGCGACGCGAAAGGAACGGATGAGGATGGGGACTCCGCCCGACCGGCGGGCCGCAGGCGCGGCTTGGAGGGCATGCCGATGACCATGGCACCCGAGCGCGCCACGGCGGCGACCGCGGACGTCCCCGAGGTCCGCCGCCTCCGCTTCGACGTCGACGAGCGTCCGTTCCTCGTCCTCTTCGAGACGACCCGTGCCTGCGATCTGGCCTGCCGGCACTGCCGGGCCGAGGCCCAGGCCGAGCGCCACCGGGACGAGCTCTCCACCGACGAGGTCGTGGCCGTCTTCGACGACCTGGCCGCCGGCGGCCCGCCCCGCCCCATCGTCGTGCTGACCGGCGGCGATCCCTTCAAGCGGGCGGACCTGCGGACGCTGGTGGCCCACGGTTCCTCGCTCGGCCTGGCCATGGCCGTCTCGCCCTCCGGCACCCCGCTCGCCACCCCCGAGAACCTGGCCGGTCTGTCCGAGGCCGGGGCCGGCTCGGTGTCGTTCTCCATCGACGGCGCGTCGGCCGACACGCACGACGCCTTCCGCCGGGTGCCCGGCTCGTTCGCCCTCACCACCTCGGCGTGCCGGGCGGCGGTCGAGCTCGGCATGCGCCTCCAGGTCAACACCACCATCACGGCGACGACCGTCCACGAGCTCCCCGAGCTGGCTCGCCTGGTGCGGGACCTCGGCGCCAGCCTGTGGAGCGTCTTCTTCCTGGTGACCACCGGGAGGGGGCGCGACCTCGGCGGCCTGGACGCGGACGAGACCGAGGACGTCCTGCACCTCCTGGCCGAGCTCGCCGATTCGATGTCCCTCAAGACGACCGAGGCTCCGCAATACCGGCGGATCCTCCACCAGCGCGCCACCGGTGCCCCCACCGGCGACCGTGGCCCGCTGTATCACCAGCTCCACCCCCGGCTCGCGGAGTCGGTCGAACCAGGCGCCGGATCCCCAACCGGCAGCCATACCCGCACCGGATCCCCAACCGGTGTTCGGGTCGGTTCCCGTCCGGGTCCCCGACGGCCTCCTTTGGCCGTCGGGGACGGCCGGGGGGTGGTCTTCGTCTCCCACATCGGTGAGGTGTCCCCCAGCGGGTTCCTGCCCCTGGTGGCCGGGTCCGTGCGGGAGCAGCCGCTGACGGAGATCTACCGGACGGCGCCCCTCCTGCGCTCGTTGCGGGACCGGAGCCTGCTCCTCGGCAGGTGCGGCCGGTGCGAGTTCCGGGACGTGTGCGGGGGGTCACGGGCCCAGGCGTACGCGGCGACCGGCAACCCGCTGGCCGAGGACCCCACCTGCCCCTACGTGCCGGCGGGCTGAAGCACACCGCTGCCACCCGGCGG
>JAJZDI010000042.1 GCA_021806045.1 Actinomycetes bacterium | reverse complement strand
GGAGCAGGCCCGCACCGAGCCCCCGCCCTTCATGGTCGACGTGGACGGCGAGGCGAGCGAGCAGAGCGACCGGCTGGGGAGTGCGGCCACCGCCCTGACGAAGTCGATGAGGAGCGTCGGAGCTACGGACCTGCGCCATGCGCCAGGCGTGGTAGGCGACGACCTCCTCGCTGTCGTGTCCGGTGACCACGAACACCTTGGTGGTGCCGGTCGAAGTCGACTGGCGGGCGAAGCGGCGAAGCCACTCGCCCTGCTCGGATGACGCGCACTCGAAGCGGTCGAGAACGTGGTGCGCTGCGAGCGACTGGGGTGGCCGGTACCGGCTGTTCACTCGTTGAAGGGCGACGGCCGCTCCATCAGGCGTCGGAGCCCCGGCAGGTCTCTGGCCGGCCGCGAGTTGATCTCCTCCCAGGCCCGTGCCGCGTTCGGGTCGAGCATGAACTGGTCACGGTCGGCCAGGACCCGGCGGGCCGCGTCGGACGCGTGGGAGACGACGACGTCGGTCAGGTCGGTGCCGGTGGTGGCCACAGCCCGGTCGAGGAGCTCCCGCTCCTCCGGTGTGGTCCGTAGCTCCAACCTGCGGCTCCGCCTCCTCGACGCAGTCTCCATCTCCGTCTCCATCCCATTGACGTACGTCCACCGTACGGCCGAGCGGCGTCTCGGGCACGGGGCCGAGGGATGGCCCTGTCGGTGCTGTCCCGCTCGGAGGCCTACCCGCCGGGCGGGTGCACCACCAGGGTGAGCTCCTGTTTCACCGATCCCCAGTCGTTCTTGGCCGTGAGGGTGATGGTGTAGCTGCCCTCGCTCCCGGGCTCCGGCGTGCCCCGGATCTCGCCCTTGCCGGAGAAGAGCGGGATGGAGAACGTGACCCCCTTCGGGAAGGTGCCCGACACGAGGATCTCCGGTGGTGGCTTGCCGACGGAGACGAAGTCGGCCAGTGCCGCCTGGCCGACGGTGAGGTCAAAGCGGTCGGGGCTGACGATCTGGGGCGCCGGTTCGCTGTAGAGGTCCCAGGTGACGTCGACCGACCCGTTCCCCCGGGGGGCCTGGCTGCGCACGACCTGCTGGGCCTGGGCGAAGTTCCAGGTCCGGCCGCCACCCCCTCCTCCACCGGCCGCGCCCACGCCGCCTGCGGCGCCACCCCTTCCGCCGTAGCAGCCACCGCCACCCCCGCCGC
This sequence comes from Actinomycetes bacterium, assembly GCA_021806045.1. Taxonomy (GTDB): domain Bacteria; phylum Actinomycetota; class Acidimicrobiia; order Acidimicrobiales; family RAAP-2; genus JAJZDI01. Next base: position 2,905 of record JAJZDI010000042.1, on the reverse strand, counting down.
CCGACCCGTTGGTGAGACCCCCGGTCGAGCTCCCGCCGGCCCCACCGGTCATGGCCGCCGGGTCGGCGCCCGTCTCGGGGCAGTTCGCCCCGGCGTCCCCGCCCCGACCGTTGCTGCTCGACTGCCCGGGGGCGTCGGCCGAGCCGCCGTCCACCCCCTTCAGTTCGAAGCTGCCGATGCCGCTCCCGCCGCCTCCGCCCCCGGCCACCAGCAGCCACTGCCCGGAGGTCTTGTCGAACACGCCGCTCCCCCCGCCACCGTCGCCCCCGCTGCCCCCGGCGAAGCGGACACCGGTGCCGCCCGGCCCACCGGCCATGGGGTCACCGGCCTGGTTCGAATTGCCGCTACGCCCGGGGTAGACGACGAGGATGTCACCGGCCCGGATGCCGTGCCCCATGGTGATGGTGGCGCTGATCTGACCGCCGACGCCCCCGGTGCCGCCGGAACAGCACGGAAAGCCACCCTGGCCGTCCGCGCCCGACGCCCCCCGCACGTCGAAGCGGACCTGGGTCGTGTTGGTGTAGACGGCGAAGTACGACGGGGTGTCGGTCACCGACACGTGGAGGGAGCTGATGGCCGCGTGTGCGTGCCGGGGCCAGGCCACGTCGACCACCACAGCGGCCACCACTACGACGGCCACGGTGGTGAGCACCTGCCACCGCCGGATGCGCCGGCGCGTGCGCGGCTGGGCGCCATCGCTCACGGCGTCGCCCCCGGTGTCGGACCCGGTGTCGGTGGTCGGCTGCGGCCGGCCGTCGTCCCCGGGTCCACCCGGCTCCCCAGTGCCGGTCCCCCCATTCACTGGGGAAGAAGCGTAGCGGGCGTGCCGGTGCCGGGCCGGCACCATTCCGCGGTGGGCCCGTCAGTCCCCGCCCCGGTAGACGGCATCCCCGAAGGCGTACACGGAGGCGTCGGCACCGAGCATGTAGTACCCGGCTCCGTCGGCGCTCTCGGCCATGGTGACGACGGGTGCCGGGAGTGCGGTCCCACCGAGGGATCCGTAGAACGTGGCATCGCCGAAGGAGAAGATGCCGCCGTCTGCGGCCACCAGCCGGTAGCCGTGCCCGGTGGCCGACCGGGACATGCCGACCACCGGTTGGTTGAGGTGGAGGGCCCCGGTCGAGCCGTAGAAGTGGGCGTCGCCGAAGGTGAAGATCCCCCCGTCGGCGGCCACCAGCCAGTAGCCCTTGCCGTCCCGGGTGGGGGCCATGCCCACCACCGGCTGGTTGAGGCGCATCGCTCCCGTCGATCCGTAGAAGTGGGCGTCACCGAAGGTGAAGATCCCCCCGTCGGCGCCGAGCAGCCAGTAGCCGCCGCCGTCGGGCGTCGCGGCCATGGCGATGATCGGCGCGGCGAGCGCCAGCGACGAGGCCGACCCGTGGTAGGTGGCGTCACCGAGGATCGACACCTGCCCCTGGGCGTTGGCGAGCCAGTAGCCGCCCCCGTCAGCGGTCGTGGCCATGCCCACGGCGGACCCGGGGGAGAAGGGGGCGTCGTTGAACGACCAGGAGATGGTCGCCCGGCCCGGCTGGGAGATGGTCGCCGTGAACGTCGCCGAGGTGGCCGAGGGCACCAGTGGCTGGGCCGGGATGAGGAAGACGGCGTTATCGCCGCTCAGGATGGCTCCGCCCGTCGGGCCGTAGACGGGGTCGGAGGAGTAGTAGGTGTTGGCGTCGACCACGCACAGCTGGCCGTTGGCGGTGCTCTCGACGGTGCCGTTCGGGGTGACGAGCGAGGCCGTCAGCCCGGCAGCCGGGGCGGAGGGGAGGAGCGCCACGAGCGGCAGGCCCGTCGACCGACCGCTCCACCCGCAGGTCTGAAGGGGGTCGGGGTACTCGCCGCCGAAGGTGCTGAGGTTCGTCGCCATGCCCGGGCCGGGGAACAGGACGGGGTTCGGATCGGTCGCGGTGGACGTCAGCCCGCTGATGACGTCGAGCCCGCCGTCGCCCGTCGTCGGGTCGTAGGCGAAGGCCACCTGGGTGAGGCCGGGCCGCAGGATCCCCACCGCGTGGAACGGTGCCTGCAGCCACATATCGATCACCTGGACGGGTGTGAGGCCGACCGCCCCTTCCATGAGGTTGCTCGAGGCGGCCTCGTGAGCGCCGGCGGCCGTGTAGTAGGGACTGGCGGGGTTCTCGGTGTGCAGGCTCTGGTACTGCCCGGTGAAGTACTGCGGGGGCGTCAGCGCCAGGTAGGTGAGGTGGTCCTGGAGGCCGGCGTCCCACGCCGGCTGGTCGGTCACCGGTGCGAGGCCGGCGGCCTCCCGGTAGCGGTTGATCTCGAAGAGCCAGGTGGGGCCGCCCGTCGGCGACGTGGCGGGGCGGACCGCCAGCGCGTGCGCAGGTCCGGCGCCGACGGTCGAGACGCCGAGTGGGGCGGCGAAGGCGACGACTACGGCTCCGAGCACGACGGCGACCCGCCACATCCATCCGGTGCGCCTGGTACCCCGGTGGTGCCTCCCGGGTCGACGATGCGCCCGAGCTCCGACGGTGATCGGTTCCGCGTGCCACGGCTCGACCGGTTCGGTCATTCCTGTCCCTCTCGCTCTCCCCGGACCCCGTGTCCCCTCGGTCGCTCATCCTCACCACGGCTGCGGCGTCACGTCAACAGTCCACGAGCGGGAGGCCGGGGTGGCTCCGGGCGAGCTTGCCGCCGTCGCCGACGCGCTCAATGGCCGGCCCCGCAAGACACTCGGCTGGAAGACTCCCGCTGAAGCCCTCGATCTGCTTCTACAATCAGATGGACCAGCCGGTGTTGCGACGACCGTTGGAACCTGAGCTGGACCCCCTTGTCGCTGTGGTGGACCAGCCCGTCGAGGACCTGGCCAGCCCGGGTCCGGTTCCAGACGGCCATCTCCAGGGCGTCGATGGCGAGGTCGCTCCGCAGGGAGTTCGAGAGCTGCCAG
>JAJZDI010000041.1 GCA_021806045.1 Actinomycetes bacterium | reverse complement strand
GGCGAGAGGGGCGGGACGTAGAAGATGTTCGGGCCCGTCCCGTACTCCTCGTGGAGGGGCAGCGCCACCTTCCACTCGTGCACCAGCCGGTGGATGGGGCCGGCCGGATCGGCGGCGTCGCCCACGAACACCAACCGGCCCGGGCACTGGCGGGCACAGGCGGGGGCCACCCCCTCCTCAAGTCGGGGGAAGCAGGCGATGCAGTGCTGGCTGACGCCCCGGACGTAGTTGTACGAGATCTTCTTGTAGGGGCAGGCCTCCATGCAGAAGCGTGCGCCCTGGCAGACGTTCTCGTCCCGCAGCACGATTCCGTCCTCGTGGCGCTTGTACATGGCGCCCGACGGGCAGGCCGACACGCACACCGGGTGGGTGCAGTGGTTGCACAGCCGGGGGAGGTAGAAGTAGTAGGAGTTCGGGTAGGTCCCGCCCCCCTGGTCCTCGTCCCAGTTCATCCCCCACCGGGTGGTGCCGTCCCCCCGGTCGACGGGCTGGAGGTGGGTGTCGCGGCCCCGCCCGCCGAAGAGGACCTCCTGGTGGTTGAAGTCCCACCCGCCGCCGAACTCGGCACGGGTCGGCTGATGGCCGGGCACGGGGGTGCCGTCATGCCACCCGCCCCCCATGTCCTCCCACCCCTTCGGGGTGCCGAGGCCGGGCTGGGTGTTCACGCTCATCCACCAGTGGTGCTCCTCCCCCTCCTCGCGGGTCCACAGCACCTTGCAGGCCACCGAGCACGTCTGGCAGCCCATGCACTTGTTGAGGTCGAAGACCATGGCCAGCTGGCTGGCCGCCCCCTGCTCCGTCATCGCCTGCACCGTCCTTCGTCCGCGGCCGTGCCGCTCCCGTGCCTCATGCCTGGACCGCCGACCACTCGCTGCTCACCGCGCCGATGCCCGCCCGCTCCTCGTTGGCACCGTTCCACACGGCCACCGCCACCCGGCCCTGGTCGCCCAGCACCGAGCGAGGTCCGGCCAGCACGACCGACCACCGGGTGCCCTCCACCGACGACCCCGCGTCCAGGCTGGCGCCGTCGGGGGAGGGGCGGAACATGCCCGGGCCGGTGGAGACCAGGTGGCGGACGGCGGGGATGCCCGCCTGGATGGGGAGCCGGTCACGCCACTGCCACACTTCGACGGGCGCCGTGTGGTCGCCCATGGTCACCGGGTCGGCCGGCCCCTCCCCCTGGGGGAAGAGGACGGCACAGGCGTCGGGGAACTCGCCTGCGATGGGACCCGAACCGTCCCACTCCAGACGCACCAGCAGGCGGTCGCCGTGTGTGGCCACCGAGACGGACGCCGACGGCGTGGCGCCGTAGGGGCGGTCGTGCCAGGCGGCCCGGATGTAGGCGTTCGGCTGGGCGTCGACGGGCACCGGCACGAGGGGCACCGTCACCGGTGCGGCCACGGCCCACGCCGGGTCGTCCGGTGCCAGCGCCTCGGCGGCCAGCTCCTGCGCGGTCAGGTCGGTCACGCGTCACCTCCATCGTCGGGAGCCCCGATGCGCTCGAAGTCACAGGGCACACCCCGGTCGACGGGGATGGGCTGCCACTCGCCCATCGAGTAGTTGATGTGCCCGTAGCCGCCGGCGAAGGCGATCCACTTCACCATGCCGGCCTCGATCTCGTTGGCGCCCTTCCACCCGGCGTACTGGTGGCCGTCCCAGCCGTTGTAGGAGATGATCTGGCCGGGCCGGACCCCCGGCGCCACCTTGGCCCGGGCCTCGAACGACGTGATGTCGTTCCACACCCGAATGCGGTCGTCATCGGCCACCCCCCGGGCGGCGGCGTCCTCCACCGACACCTCGACGAGCGGCTCGCCACGATGCGTCTGGAGGATGACCGGGTTGGCCTGGTTCATCGAGTGGATGCTCCAGCGGTTGTGGCCTGACGTCATCCGCAGGGGCTGGTTGCCTCCCGACGGCGGGTTGGGCTTGTGGACGGGCATCTCCTCGCCCGCCTCCATCCACCACGGGTGGTCGATGTAGAACTGGGCGCGGCGTGCGTAGGTGGGGAACGGGTGGCCGTCCTCCACGTGGCTCCGGAACGGCGAGTGCGTCTTGTCCGTCTCGAAGGGCGACGCCTGTGCCAGAGCGAACGGACTGGTGCCCCAGCCGATGAAGCGCTCGTAGCCCTTCTCCCGCATGGTGGCCAGGTTGGTGCCCTCGGGCAGGGTGCCGATGTAGACCGAGTCGCGGAGGATCTCGTCGGCCACCTGCTCGTCGGAGCTCAGGTAGCCGTTCAGCGTGTAGCGGTCGACCATGTCGGCCGGGTGGAAGGGGGCACCGGTGCGGTTGGTGTACTCGGACACCCCTCGGGCCTCGGCCCGGCGGGCCAGCGCCTCGAGGAGCAACCGGTAGATGTCCCACTCGGCCTTGGCCTCGCCGGCCGGCGTGGCGTTGCGGTCGGAGAAGGTCAGGCGCATGGTGTGCGACGTCGGGATGTGGAAGTTGACCTTCTCGTAGTGCTGGGCCGCCGGCAGGACGATGTCAGAGTTGAGCCCGGTGAAATTCAGCCGGAAGTCGATCGACACGATGAGGTCGAGGTTCTCCCACAGGTTGGGGCCGAGCTGGGTCGAGCCGCCCCGGGTACGGCGCAGCATGTTGCCGCCGCACTCGATGAGCACGTGGGGGGGCGATTCGGGTCGGGGCTCGTCGAGCCCGGCCCACCAGCCCGAGGCGATGGCCTCCTCGACGTACTCGTCGAAGGTGCGAGGCAGGGTGGCGTCCCCCCACTCCTTGCGGTTCCACCGCTCCTTGTAGTTTCCCTGCCAGTACCACCAGAAGGCGGGGGGCGACCCCCGCATGCCCATCACCTGGCCGCCGGCCGACCGCACCTGGTTGGTCAGGCGTGACAGCTCGCGCACGGCCAGCTCGTCGGTGGTGATGCTGGGGTCGGCGTCACGCAGGGCGGCGGTGCCCGCCTCCTGGGCGGCCATCAGCTGCTCGGCGCCCTCCACGCCGGGGAGGGTCTTCACCATCAGGGTGAACATGCCGTCGGCCATGCCGATCATCCACGACCGGATGCCGGTGCCGTGCTTGCCCCAGTTGCCGGTGACCCCGAGGAGGAGGCACATGGCCCGCTCGATCAGGTCGCCGTGGTAGTACTTGCACGAGTTCCAGCCGAGCATGATGTTCGTCCGCTTTGTGGCCGCCTTGCGGGCCAGCATGCGGGTCACGTCCGGGTGGATGCCGGTGGTCTGCTGGCCCTGCTCCGGCGTGTAGTGCTCGTTCAGGTGGCGGGTGAGGCGGGCGAGGACGGGCTCGACCGTGACCGACGAGCCGTCGGCCAGGGTCACCTCGAAGGTGCCCTCCAGAGCCACCTCCCTGCCCCCGAGGAGCAGGTTGCCCCGGTCGGCCTCGACCAGGCCGGCGTCCGGGTCCCAGTGGTAGAGCTGGTCCTCCCGCCCGAGACCGGCGCCCATCACGTCGGACGCCCGTAGGAACCGCCGGGTGTCGGTGCGGACCAGGCAGGGCAGGTCGGTCTGCTCCCGCATGAAGGTGGTGTCGGCGATGCCCTCCTCCAGGATGACCTGGACCATGGCCAGGGCCAGGGCGGCGTCGTCACCGGGCGTGATGGGCACGTGGTAGTCGGCGTGCATGTGGGAGGCGTTGAGGTCGGGGGAGATCGACACCACCTCGGCGCCGTGGTACCGGGCCTCGAGCATGTAGTGGTAGAAGGGGATGCGGGTGAAGGCCGGGTTCATGTGCCAGATGAGCACGAGCTCGGAGTGGAACCAGTCGTCGGCCGACGACACCGGGTTCCACTTTCCGAACGTCTCGTGCAGCCCGATGGAGAAGTCGTTGAAGGACGGGTGGAGGTCGAGCGTCCGGCCCCCGAACACGTTGAAGAAGCGGTCGGTCGGGAACACGGCGGCCACCTCGGGGGTGCCCTCCCGCACGATCGACTCCGGCCCCCCGGCGGCGATGGCGTCGAGCATGGCGTCGGCGATCTGGTCGGCCGCCTCGTCCCAGCTGATGCGCTCCCACTGGCCGCTGCCCCGCTCGCCCACCCGCCGCATCGGGTACAGCAGGCGGTCGCCGTCGTAGAGCTGCTGGCTCCAGCAGGCGCCCTTGTTGCACCCCATCGGGTTGGCGTCGGGCACACCCGGCTCGGTGGGGACGAACGTGGCGGCCGGCTCCTCCCGGAGGACCCGGTCACCGGCGGAGTA
>JAJZDI010000027.1 GCA_021806045.1 Actinomycetes bacterium | reverse complement strand
GCTACTGGCTGGTTGCGGCCGACGGTGGCGTCTTCACCTTCGGCGACGCCGGCTTCTACGGCTCCACCGCTGCCAAGGTGCTGAACAAGCCCATCGTGTCCATGGTGGCTACGCCCGACGCCAAGGGCTACTGGCTGGTTGCGGCCGACGGTGGCGTCTTCACCTTCGGCGACGCCGGCTTCTACGGCTCCACCGCTGCCAAGGTGCTGAACAAGCCCATCGTGTCCATGGCTGTCGCTACATCGGCCGGACGTCCTTGATCTGCGCACGTTCACTGGATGAGGACCCGATGAGGTGGGGATTCAGTCGGTGGCTCAGCGCAGAGGCAGGCTCCCCGCTTGGTGAAGGACCGCGGTGCACCTTCTCGCCGGCTTCGTAGTGTGTGGGTGCGAACCCAGCACAGTTGCGCAGTAGCCGGGCATGGACTAATCGCTTGAAGTCCCCCGTTTCGGCTACGAACATGGCGGCATCGCCACTGAGTGGTCTCGTAGGTGAGGTCGCCGGCGATGGCTGGGGAGATCCCCTGTTCCATCGTGACGATCTCTCGGTCCCAACAAGCGGATCGGTCCCGGGGGCGTACCCGAGATCGGCCCAGCCGCCCGGCTATCCGATCAGTGACGCTCTCCCCGCCGAGCGGCCACGTTGCTATGCGGCCTGCCGTTCCTGGCGATGGTAGCGGAGTTCCCACTCGACCGGCGGGACGTAGCCGATGGTCGAGTGCAGCCTGACGGTGTTGTAGCGGTCGATCCACCGCGAATTCTGTTGATCGTGGAGCGCGAGGTTCCCTGACCGTCCACAGCGACGAGAAGAACGCTTCGGCGGCGCTGCTGTCGAAGCACGTCGCAATCCGGCCTGCGGACTGGGTGACGCTGAGGAGCTCGCAGTGAGCCCGGTAGGAACCCGAGAGGTAGTGACCGAGTTCAACTGATCGATGCAACACCAGCTTGTTGGAGCAAAGGTAGATGTTCGTTGAACGCCTCTGCCGGAGTTCTCCGACCGAGGGCCTTCCGGGGTCTGCCGTTCAGCGCGTGAGCGACAGCCTCGATCTCCGCGGCCTCGATGGGGGCCGTGGAGCGCTCCAGCCAGGCGTAGTACGCCGAGGGCGAGACCTCGGCGGCCGCACATGCCGCTCGGACCGGGAACCCGTCGGCCTTCATGGCGGAGACGTGTCGGTAGCGGCTCACCGATCCAACTCCAACACCTCAGAAGGCCACACTTCGTTTGAGCAGGTCACGCTCCATCGTCAGGCGCTTCACCTCCCCCTTCAGCCTGACGTTCTCCTCGCGCATCTCCGTGGTCGTTCCCTCGCGCTCGCCCCCGTCGATGGGTTCCTTGCGGACCCAGTTGCCGAGCGTCTGCTCGACGACACCGAGCTCCCTCGCGACGTCCGCGACACTCCGGTGCTGGTCGACGACCAGGGCCGCTGCGTCCCTTCGGAACTCTCTCGGGTATCTCCCTCGCCGGCGGGCCGGCGTCGGCTTCTCTTCGGTCACTGCTGACATGGACTACCTCCTATTCGAGGTGTCCGGCCAATGGGGGGATGGTCACAGACCTTCCCCGCCGAAACCGGACGAGCCCCATACGGCGCGAGCCGCGTCTGCTGGCACCGGGCTCGCCGCCCATCACTCCGTCAGCTGATACCGTTGATGCCCAGGTCATGATTGACCGCGTTGTTTGCTGCTATTTCTGCCTTCTGATCGGCCGCCAGCTTGGTGAAAACAGCGTCGAACTGGGCAGGCGTCACCGCCTGAGATCCCTGCTCGCTGTCGGAGACCAAGGCGGCTAATGCTCCTGTCATCGCCGCAACGTCGACGTGGGCTGCTGCCGGGAAGGGCAAGGACTGGACCTGGGTGGCAACGTGGCGATAGGTGGCCGCCACCTCGCGGAAATCGGTCTGGATGACCGCCACGTTCCCGTTGGCCTTGTTGAGCTGGGTCGAGAGCCGCTGCAATTGGACGTCGCCGGTAGATACCACCAACTCATACCGCTGAGAAAGAGTTCGCGGCCTGGCCGTGGTGGTGGCAGCGGTGGTCGTCGGAGACCGGGGCGGAGCTGCCGATAACGATCCACAAGCGGCGACCGACCCCGCGACGAATGTGAGAAGTACCACCCGCAACACACACGTTGACCGCATCGCTCGCCGATTCATGCCGGGCGCCCAGTTGGAATCTGCGGCTGGGATGCGTCAGCCGCTCCCTGAGGAATTGCTGGCCCACTTGAAACTGGCCCACGGCCCGCCACCGGCCGACCAGTAGCAGAGCGTGCCGCGCGTCGCCGTCGCCTCATGACGGCCCGAGCCACTGTCAGAGCGACGACCAACGCCGCCAACGCCAGGAGCCCCCATGGCATCAGCGTCGTACGGGCGGTGAATGGCACGATCTGGCCCACGCTGCCGAGGGAACCGACGACTTCGTAGTGGCCGATGGACATTGCCGGGAACGTGACCGGCACGCGGTACGAGACGGTCTGGCCCGGGAACAGCGGCGGGAGCACCGGGGTAGCCACCACCTGCGACGGATCGGGTCCCTGCCCGGCCCGGAGCACGAACGGGGTCGACGGGATGAGGTCGGCGCTGACGTTGCGGAGGCGGACCAGGAGAGCCCGGTGGGGGGTCGCACCGAACCACTCGGCCCACGAACCTGATCCAACCACGACCGCATGAATAACGCGCAGACCGCTGTACCCTTCGCTGACAGCCTGTGCGGCCGGAGGGGCGTACGATGCGCCGGTAATGGTGATCGGGACCGTCAACACCTGCTGCGTCAGCGTGCCCCGCCCGACCAGCGGCTCAGCCTTGACCACACATGGGCACGGTGCCGGAGGAGCCGCGACCCGGAGCTCCACCACGAAGTGACCGGCCTGGGAAGTGGCTGCCGTGGTGGAAGCAGGGAGGTCACAGTCAGCTGACGTCCTGATCCCGGCGTCGCCACAGATCTGCACCTGGTAGTCGGTCAGCGGGTTGAGGCCGTAGGCGCCGATCGACATCACCGATCCCGGTCTCACCGCGGACGGAGTCGCCGACAACCGGGGAAGCGACGACGCGGCAGCCGGGGCAGGCAGCGCCGTGCCGACAGCCACCACGGCCACCAGTCGGGCCAGGGCAGCCAGCCCGCTATCCCTGGCTGCGGCCCACGCGCCAGTCATCCCCCGCTGCCAACTGACGCCTCCGAGGGCACGTCCCTCCCCTCGAGCGCCGACGCACCTTCCGGACCGGTCTCCGCCGCTCCGGTGGGAGCGCCGGGGCCCAGCCGCCGCCGACGTCGACGCCACCACAGGGCGGCGAGCGCAGCGAGCGCGGCGATGATGACGACCACCAGCAGCCACGGAAGGATCCAGAAGGTTGACGAGCCGGTGGCTGCGGGTATGCCGGGGGAAGTGAACTTGACGTGCACCGTCTCGGGTCCGATGAACGGAAGGTTCGTCCACGTCGGCTCGTTGGCCGTGAAGCGGCCTCCGGGCACGAACGCCTGGACGCCGATGGGCCGGAAGGTCTTCACCGTCTGGCCGAAGAGATTGGTCACCGTGACGACGGCCTCACCGGATAGGAGGGTGTTGCCGGTGTTCTCCAGTTGGAAGGAGATGGTGGCCTTGCTGTTACCGAAGCCTGTGGCGGGCACCGAGGTCTTGACGGCGATGTCGCTGACCGCGGCGGAGGCATGCACCGGGCCGGCGACCCTGACGAACACTGCGGTGGCGACGCCTCGATGGATGACGAAGTGGGCCGGGCCCTTGGTCGGCTGGGCCTCCGGGGTGACGTCGAGGGCCTCGATCCCGCCGGCGTGGTCACCGGGGGTGGCGTTGGCCGGCGCGGTGACCGAGAAATTGATGGTGACCGAGGTGTTGCCGGCCAGTCCGTAGATTCCCGTGCCCAGATGGGTGTTGATCCAGGCCCCGACTCCGGTCATGTGATAGCCGAGGGGCCGGAGGGCGAAGGCACCGCCAATCGGCGTGTTGAGCCCGTCGGTCGCCCAGATCTGGAAGTCCTGCAGTTGGCTGCTGTCGTTGGCCAATACCACCGAGTCGTCGATGGTCTGCCCCGGCTTCATGTCGTAGTGGAAGCTGCCCCGCGGGTGGATCGCCCCTGGCGCCGACACGGGCGTCAGCGAGAAGGTGGGGACGCCGATCGCCCCCGCCTCGGTCGGCATGGCGCCTACCAACCCCACGGTCGACAGTGCGGTCGCGGCGACGAGCGCCGACAACCGCCTCAATGTTCGAGTCCTCAACATGCGTATTGCCCCCTCGCGATGCCGTCATGTACGGCATGTGCTCCGTATTCGAAGATTGGGCGTGCCGGTCAATGACCACTCTGACCACTACCCACCTGGCGCATGCGTCAGGTCTTCATCCTATGTGGGGTCGGCATCGCCGCCCCGGTGGGATGAAGGAAGATGGGGGCGGCTGTGCCGCCCCCATCTTCCTTTCGTCGGATCAGACCTGAGACTGCCAGATCCTCACCGTTTCCGAGGACGACCGGCTCAGAAGCCGATCACCACGATATTCATGGTGGCCGAGTACGTTCCGGCCGCTACGTACGGCGGGATGGCCAGGGACAGCCCCGCGTTGCAGACGAACCCGCCGCCGCCACCGGCCGTCGACCCGGTCGCGGTGGCGCACAGCTCGACGGGATTGCCGGCCGGGTTGTTGAGGACCGCGGTCGGACCGGCGGTCACCTCGGCCGGGGTGGACGAGACGCCACCCGTACCGGCGCCGGTGCCGTTGACCCCGGCGCTACCGGCCGTGCCCTGGCTGGTGCCGGAGAGCGGCACGGGCAGGCCGGAAGGCCCCGTGCAGGCTGGGAAGCCGGAAGGCGGTGGCGTCTGATCCGGGCAGCCGATGGAGTTGGCGTTGTTGGCCGGCAGGGATCCGGGCGTCTCCAGCGCCACCGCCGGTTGCCAGGTGAGGAAGTCAGCGGGGATGACGTTGTCAAGACTCGGACCCACCGGGGTGCCGTTGGTGAAGTCGCCACCCATCTGACCGGTCACCGACCAGCCGCTGAGGGTGCCGCGGTCATCGCTCACCACCACCGTGTTCAGCAGACCTTGGGACTGGTCGAACTGCTGATTGTTGGTGCCCGTGCCGAGGCCGAGCGTGACGGGCGACAGCGTGACGGCCGAGTTGGATCCGTTCGGAGTCAACTGGACCTCGCTGATGGTCAGGCTGGTACCGGTCACCGTGGCCGAAATGGTCTGGTTGATGGTACACGTGGCGTTAGCGGCCGTCCCGATCGAGCACGTCTGGGCGAAGGCCTGGTACGGATTGACCGTCACCGACGAGGTGGCCGTCTCCGTCCCATCCGTCGCCGTCAGGGTCAGGGTGATCGGGTTCTGGCTGGTCGACAACTGCTCAGCCGATCCGAACAGGATCGAGCCGGTCAGTGCGCCGGTGGACGAGACCGTGAAGGTCCCGGTGTCAGTGTCGCTCCCGGGGCCACCCGACCAGGCGAGCGTTCCGCTGGTCGAGGCTGTCCAGTTGGCACCGGTCACATTGATGGTGACGCCAGTCGACGTGGAGTTGATCGGGGCAGTGTTGGTCACCGTGATGTACGGGGCCGGGGCGCCGATCGTAGTGCTGGTGAGCACCGGAGGCGCGGCGTATGCGAGGCCGGTCGGCAGCGGCACCGCTCCCGTGTACGCCGTGGTGTCCGCCGGCCCACTCGGGAAGCCGACAACAGCAGCGGTCACCGGGCTACCGAACAACGTCACGTTGGCCTGGGTGTCGAACTCGAACTGGCTCCAGTTCAGCACCGTGCCCACCGCGCCCGACGCCTGCAGGACAACGTTGACCGTGGGGAGCGTCAGCGTCGAGCCGGCCGGGATCTTGGTAGTCCCCGTCGACACCTCGAGGTACGGGAGGGTCGGGGCCGGCCCGCCGAAGCCCGAGTAGGTTGCGGTAGCCGAGTCAGATACCAGCGTGCTGGGCTGGGCTGCCGTGCAACCGGACTGGGTCGCCGTGGTGCAGTCCGTGATGGTGATCGACGCGCTGCCCGAGGCCGGGATACCACCAGTGCCCGAACCGCCGGTCCAGGTCAGAGGGCCGCTGGCCGTCGCGCTGACGTACGTGGCGCCCGAGGGGATCTCGTAGTACTGGGCGTTACCGCTGATGTAGTTCACCGGCACGCCCGAGTTCTTCGTCGGCACCACCTGGCTGCCACCGGGGTTGGAGATGGTGAACTGCGATCCCTGGGGGGCCGACGTGGGGGAGCTGGCGGCCCCGACCGTCGACACTTGGGCCCAGCCGGTTGGCCCGGGGAACGTGAAGTACTCGGTGGTCGCCACCGGCGTCGTTCCGGCGAATGCCGGCGCCGCTGTGAGCAGCCCAACCCCCGCCAGCGCGCCGACACCGAGTGCCGTGGCTGCTCCAATAGCACCCAACCGGGTGCTGAGTCTTGTGATCGATCGCATGAACCCTACTTTCATCAATGGATATTGCATTGCAACAGAGCCCATCCCCACCCCTGGATGCCACTCAAGCGAAACGGCACAAACCTGTTATCGGCGTGCCGAGATCTGAACTCACCTTCACCAGAACTGCGGCGGCACCGGCTTCCTTGAGAAGGAACACCGGGTGCACAGACGCGCAGTGCGTGTCTCGAGACGTGCGGTGACAGGCGGTGAAACGATGTTCTGCATCCCCGACCCAGCAGCATCCCTCCCCTCGATATACCTCAAGCGCCGATCGCACCGCGCTGCCGGCTTGCGCCATCTAGAGAACCCATCATCTGCTCCAGAATGTGACTGCAGAGACATGCATTGATCCCTGAGACAGCTGGAACGTGAAGGCTATTATCGACGTGCCATACCCACGACCCCAGTGGGCATGTCCTAATACGCAGCCATATAGGGCTAAGTTATTTAGGCTGGTGTGGTCCGTCGTGGGTAACCTAAGCTCCCGTCACCAAGGGGTCAATCCGTTACTTGGCGTACCGGACATGAGCGACACACCAAGTGATCACCGCACTGCGACGCGTGAGAAGTTGCGGCTCAACGGGGTAGTCCCATGGGGCTGGCGAGCCACAGGTCCGCCGCTGTGTGGCGGAGAACCGGATCTTCGCGATTGTGGCTGCCGTTGCCCGGCGGAAAGTGAGGACGTTCGGCGCTTCCCGGCATTGTCTCCTGTGTGGCGGGATCTCCGCCGGCCGGGGAGCAAGGGCTCCCGTTACCACGGCGGGCGTGCCAGCCCCAGCCGAACCCAGGCCGCGGCGCGATGTCGAGTGAGCTCCAAGACCAGGCCGCTGCCCGCTCTGAGGACCGTGGGGGGTCCTACTGTTGCACGCTCAGGATCGTACACCTCACTCGGCGCCCACCCGCCGGGCCCGGACGGCGGTCCCCGGACGACGAGGCTGATCCTCGCAGTCAGTCGGGGACGGGGGCGATCGGCGTCGCGGGCGTCGTGCCGGGCGCTCGGGGCGTCGTCGTGCCAGGCGCCCACAGCGTGTGGATGCCGCGCGTGTAGGCGTCCATGGCGGCGAGACCGATCTGGTCGGTGGGCGGCGGGACGAGGCCCTCCCCCGCCATCCGTTGGAAGGCGTACATGGCGGAGAACCACGTCGCCGTCATGGCACCCGCCAGGATCTCGGGGATGATGGACGACGCGTCGAGCTGCAGCCGGTCGCGGAAGATCTGGGCGACGACCCGGTTCCCCCGGGTCAGGGTCTGGAACACGCGTCCGGCCACATCGGGGGCCCGCTCGGCGAGCACGACGGCGATGCCTGCCGGCGCCACCGGCAGTCCGTCCGCGTCGACGAGTGCCCGACCACTGGCGAACCCCTCCCGCTCCATCGCCTCCAGCGCGGACCGGAGCATCTGGTCCGGGGTATCCTCGAGGGGGCGGTTCGCCAGCTCCTCGAGCAGGGCTTCGTGCCAGTCGATGAAGCCGGCCAGCGCGACGTCGGCCTTGGTGCGGAAGTAGGCGTAGAAGGTGCGGGGGGCGACGGACGCCAGGGACGTGATGTCGGCGATCGACGTGCCCTCGTAACCCTGCTCCCGGAAGAGCTCGAGGGCGGCATTGACGATCCGGGTCCGCATCGCCGCCTTCTTCACGGCACGGAGCGACGGGCGGACCCTGGCTCCGGGCTGGTGCCTCGTCGCGCCCGGTTCCACCCCACCGGCGTCGGCTTTGGCGATCGATTCCAGCGTCACGAACGCGCCACTGTAGCCGGAAAATTGTGCTTACTGTGAGCGTATAGCTACTTACCGTCACACATTGCACGAGCAATGCAACGGATGCATGACGGGACGCACGTGTCCACGGACCGTCTCAGGGCGTGAAGCCGGGGCTCCCCATGGCCAGTACCGCCAGTGCGGCCAGGCACAACGCCGAGAGGCCGAGGAGCGCCTCGAACCAGGGACGCCGGAGGCGGGCGCCGGCAACGGCCAGGAGCGGGAACCCCCGGAGGATCAACCTGGGCGTGATGCCGATGATGGGTGAGAGGATCCCGAACCCGAGCACGGTCAGCGAGTAGCCGATCCACGTGGCCGGGGGTCGGGCCCGGAGGAACAGCACGACGAGCGGGATGGCCACCACCGCGCTCAACGTCTTCACCGTGGCGTTCGGGTAGGCGACCCCGTCGCGCACGACGGTCATCAGCGATCCGGGCACGCCCCAGAAGTAGGAGCCACCCTGCCAGCCGTGCCGTTGGGCGTTGAACCATTCGAGGGGCGAGCCCGTGTAGAACCAGAGGTAGAGGAAGAACGTGCCGATGCCCAGCGGTGCGAGCAGCGGTGCCAGGAGCGCCCGCCATTCACCACGCAGCCGGATGGCCTGGTAGGCGGCGATGGCGCACGGCACCACGGCGGCCGTGGCGACGGGATCCGCCGCGGTGGCGACTCCGGCCAGCAGCCCGGCCGCCAACCACCGCCGGTGACGGAGGGCGAGAAGGGCGAAGGCGACCAGGGCGATGGTGGCACCTTCGGTGTAGACCAGGCTGAGGACGAACGCCCCCGGCGAGAAGAACACCAGCGCGGTGCCCCGATCGGCAGCTGAGTCACCGTAGACGTCGCGTACCAGCCACCACACGGCCACCGCGGCCACCAGGCCCACTGCGAACGTGGTCACCAGTCCTGACCGGTTGATGCTGAGACCCGTGACCAGGTGCGTGATCCGCACCAGGAGCGGGAGGAGGGGGAAGAACCCGAGGTTGGTCTGGGCCGGGTTGCCGAACGTGGCCGGCACACTGTGCGCGTAGCCGGAGCGGGCGATCGACAGGTACCACCCGCTGTCCCAGACGATCAGGCTCTTGCTGAGGGGCTGCTGCTTGGCGTAGGCGACAGCGCCGGCGATCATCAGGGTGCCGAGCCTCGACGCCACGAAGATGCCGATCGGGCGGAGGGAGAGGAGCAGCACTCGCTGGGCCAGGCCCGGACTCCCTGCGTGCCGATGGGCTCCGGTGCCGGTCGTGGCCGGTGCCGGGACCGCCTCTGCGGGACGACCACTGGCACCATCGGCCTGCAGACGCTCGACCGGATCGGTGATGTCCGGTACCTCGCTGGCGGGCGGGGGCATCGGCAAATCTAACCACGTGGCGGGCGGGCGACGGTCGTCGACCCCGGCGGCCGGACGGCGGCGGACCGAACGTGACGGGGGCCGGCGCCCGGCCTCGGGACCTCCCGGGGATCAGGCGGCCCGGACGCCGGTCCGGTGCGCTCCGGTCGGCCCGATCAGGTGGCCGACCACGGCGATCCCCACCGGGACGAGACCGGCGGCGCGTAAGGCTGCCGCCGCGCTCTGGGCTCTGGCCCCCGTCGTGTAGACGTCGTCGACGACCAGGACCCGCTCCCCCCGCCAGCGCCCGGCGGCGGCCACAGCCCTGAAACCGTCGGGCGATGCCACCAGGTGGTCCAGCCGGCCCGGGCCCCGCTCCAGCAGGCTGGACCGCTCCGCTGCCAGCGCCGGCACCCGGTCGACCAGCGCGTCGACGGCACAGCGGGCGTGTGGCCGGGTCGAGGGAACGGTCACCACCACGTCCCACGCCGGGCGGCCCTGCCGGGGGCGGATGCGGCCTTCCGCACCGGCCAGGGTCGCCAGCCGACGGGCGGCCCGCTCCGCGTAGTAGGAGCGGACGTCGGCCACCGGAGCGTCCTTGTAGCGCCGGAGCATGCGGTGGACCCCGTCCCCGGCACGGAAGAAGGCGGCCGCCGTGACGGGCACGAGCGGGCGCCCGAGCCCGGCGGCCACCGTCCGGCAGCAGAAACAGCAGCTGTCGCCGGTCCCGACGGTGACGGCGCAGAAGCGGCACCGCCCCCGGGCCACGGGGACGTCAACCCCGGCCACCACCGTCGCTCTCCCGGTGGAGGAGGAACGTTCCCGTCGACCGGCTGATGAGCTGACCTTCGGCGTCACGCACGGTCGCCTCGCCATAGGCGACCTGGCGGGCCATGCGCACCACGTCACCACGCAGCCGGTACTCCCCGTCACGCAGCGCCGGCCGCATCGTCTCCACCTTGAGCTCGAGGGTGGCCCGCGTGCGGTCGCGACCGGCCAGAGCGGCGTTGATGGCGAAGTTCATCGCTGCGTCGAGCAGGAGGGCGTGGACGCCGGCCTGCACGATGCCGTGGGGGTTGCATGCCGCTCCGGTCGGGCCGAAGGCTCCCTCCACCCAGCCGAGGTCCTCGCCGTCCACCCCGTAGGCGTCGAACGACGCCCCGACCGTGGCGATCAGGGGCATCCCGCCGTCGCCCAGCCACCGGTCCATGTCCTTCGGCCGGGCGGGTTCCTGCGAACGGGGGGCGGCCGACCCGCCTCCATCCCCGCCATGACCTGGTCGATCGTGCGTAGCCATGGTCGGACCCTAACCGCCCGGTATGTCGGGCGCCGACCGGCTACACTCTTGACCAGGCGGTCAACTCTTGGTCGTCTCCCGCCACTGCGGCGGGCATCCAGAACCGAGCCGTGGTCGGGCCCGGCCGGCAGGTCACACCGCCGGACCGGTCCGCCCGGGACCGGGGGGTTCCCCGGGGAAGGAGACTCACCATGTCCACCGCCGTCATCGTCGACGCGGTCCGCACCGCCGGAGGCAAGCGCAACGGCAAGCTGCGCAACTGGCACTCGGCCGACCTGGCATCGGAGCCCCTGCGGGCCCTCGTCGAGCGGAACGACCTCGATCCTGCCCTCGTCGACGACGTGATCATGGGCTGTGTCATGCAGGTGGGCGAGCAGGCCCTCAACGTCGGCCGCAACGCCGTCCTGGCCGCCGGCTGGCCCGAGTCGGTGCCGGCCACCACCATCGACCGGCAGTGCGGCTCCTCCCAGCAGGCGCTCCACTTCGCCGCCCAGGGCGTGATGGCCGGTGCCTATGACGTCGTCGTGGCCGCCGGTGTCGAGGTCATGACCCGCACGCCCATGGGATCCTCCGTCGTGCGCGACCTGGGCTTCCCCTTCGGGCCCCGGGTGATGAGCCGCTACGCCGAGCGCGGCGGCCTGGTCAGCCAGGGCGAGGGTGCCGAGCTCATCGCCGAGAAGTGGGGGATCAGCCGTGACCAGCTCGACGAGTTCGCCGTGCGCTCCCACAGGCTGGCCGCCCAGGCGACCGCCGAGGGCCGGTTCGAGCGGGAGATCATCCCGGTGGCCATCCGCGACGACGACGGCAGCGAGACCGACGAGCTCGTCACCGCCGACGAGGGCATCCGGCCCGACTCGTCGGTCGAGGTGCTCGGCAACCTGAAGCCCGCCTTCCGCGCCGAGAACGGCCGGATCACCGCAGGCAACTCGTCGCAGATCACCGACGGTGCGTCGGCCACGCTCGTCATGAGCGAGGAGAAGGCGGCCGCCCTCGGCCTCACCCCCCGTGCCCGGTTCGTCGGCTTCGCAGTCGCCGGTGCCGACCCCATCACCATGCTGACCGGCCCCATCCCGGCCACCCGCCAGGTGCTCGAGCGGGCCAAGCTGACCCTCGATGACATCGACCTGGTGGAGATCAACGAGGCGTTCGCGTCGGTGCCGCTCGCCTGGGCGGCCGAGCTCGGCGCCGACATGGAGAAGGTGAACGTCAACGGCGGCGCCATCGCCCTCGGCCACCCGCTCGGTGCGTCGGGCGCCAAGCTCATGGCGACGCTCCTGAACGAGCTGGAGCGCACCGGTGGCCGCTACGGCCTCCTCACCATGTGCGAGGGCGGCGGGCTGGCCAACGCCACCATCATCGAGCGGCTCGGCTGACCGCTGGCCGGGCGGCGCCGCCCGGCACCAGCCCGGAACGCGACAGAGCCGGCCTACGGGCCGGCTCTGTCGCGCCCACGGCACGAACCACCCTGGAGAGTCCCGATGGCGCCGGAGGCGTCAGCGGAACCGGGTGGCGACGATCAGGCCGGCGAAGATCGACCCGATGGCACCCAGCAGCCACCAGTTGCTCACCCCACCGGGAAGCGCGTTCGTGTAGTTGAGGATGACGATGAGGACGCCGAGCACGAACAGCCCGACGATGAGCGCGCCCATCCACCGGGGGCTCTCCCGGTAGCTCTTGGGGACCGGCGGCGTGTAGCGCCCGCTCTCCTCCGGTGGCGTGTAGCGCCCGACACCGCCCTTGGCCGTCGTCCGGCCGAGCGAGCTCCCCTTGCGCTGGGCTTTGCCCGGCTTCGACTTCCCCTTGGCCTTCGTTGCCATGGCCGGAACAATAGCCACCGCACGGCGGCGGTCCCGGCCGCCGGGCGCGGCGTTGCCGGTACGCTGGTGCGCTCATGGGACCGCACGTGCTGGTCGTCGACAACTACGACTCGTTCGTCTACAACCTCGTCCAGGAGCTGGGTGAGCTCGGCGCAGAGCCGGAGGTGCACCGCAACGACGCCATCGACGTCGCCGGGATCCGGGCGGCCCGACCCGACCTCGTGCTCATCTCCCCGGGGCCCGGACGCCCGGCGGATGCCGGCGTGTCGCCGGCCGCCGTCCGCCAGCTGGCCGGCGAGGTCCCCATCCTCGGCGTGTGCCTGGGCCACCAGTGCATCGGTGAGGTGTTCGGCGGTGACGTGGTGCAGGCCCCCACGCTGATGCACGGCAAGACGTCAGCCGTCCACCACAACGGCCAGGGGCTCTTCGCCGGCCTGCCGGAGCCGTTCACCGCCACCCGGTACCACTCGCTCGTGGTGGACCCCGGGACTGTCCCCGACACCCTGGAGGTGACGGCCACGACGGCCGACGGGGTGATCATGGGCCTGTCGCACCGCTCGCTGCCGGTGTGGGGAGTGCAGTTCCACCCGGAGTCGATCCTGACGCCGGACGGCCCCAGCCTGCTGTCGAACTTCCTGGCCGCAGCGGCACCGGCCCGCGCCTGACGGCGACCGACCCGGCACGTGCACGGCTTCCGCCCCGCCCCTAGGGCAGGAGCGGTGGCGGTGGTGACGAGGACGTCGTCGACGTCGAGCTGGAGGTGGTGGACGTCGACGTCGTCGTGGTGGTGGGCGGCGTGGTCGTGGTTGTCGTCGGCGGTGGCGGGCCCGACGACACGATGATGTCCACCGAGCTCCCCGGCTGGACCTGGGTCCCCTCGGCCGGGACCGACGCGATCACGATCCCCGCTGCGTACTGGGTGGAAGCCTGCGAGGTCACCTTGCCCAGGTTGAGGCCCTGCTGCCCGAGGGCGTTGGCCGCCTGGACCTGGGTCTGCCCGGCGAGGGCAGGCACGGTCACGCTGGAAGGACCGCTGGACACGGTGAGGTTCACCGTCCCCCCCTGGTCGATGGTCGCCCCCGACACCGGGTCCGAGCTGAGCACGGTCCCGGCCGGGGCCGCATTGGCCACGTTCGTCACCTTCCACTGGAGGCCGGCCGCCTCGAGGATCTGCTGAGCATTTGCCAGCGTCGTCGACGTGATACCGGACGGCACGGTGGTCTGGGCCGCGGTGGCCACGGTGAGGGTCACCGTGTCCCCCTTCTTCACCAGCGCGTTCGCTCGCGGATTCTGGCTGAGCACCGTCCCCGACGCCTGGGTGGAGATGACCTTCGAGGTCCGGACGGTGAGGCCGTCCGCCTGGAGGGTGGCGGTTGCCTGGGTCACCGGCTTGCCGACGACGTTGGCCAGGTTGAAGGACGGCGACCCGCCCAGGTACCCGAGCGATCGGGCCAGGAGCAGTCCCAGCACCACCAGGGCCACCAGGAGGATGGCCAGGATGACCGCATACGTGCGCGTCCGGTTCCGCTGGACGGGGGGAGCCGGCGGCAACGGCTCGGCACCGTCGACGGCCGACATCATCTGGGTGGCACCGGCACCACCGACGGCGCCGATGGCCTGGGTGGCGTCCGACATGGCGAGGACGGAGCGGCCCTCGTTGAAGCGGAGAAGGTCGGCCCGGAGGTCCTCGGCCGTCTGGTAGCGGAAGGCGGGGTCCTTCGCCATCGCCTTCAGGATCACGGCCTCGAACGTCGGAGGCACCGCCGGGTTGATCTCGCGGGGCGCGGGCGGGTGGTCGCGCACGTGCTTGGAGGCCACCGCCACCGGCGTGTCCCCGAGGAACGGCGGCCGGCCCGTCACCATCTCGAAGAGGACGACGCCCAGCGAGTAGATGTCGCTGCGGGCGTCCACCCCCATCCCCTCGGCCTGCTCCGGCGAGAAGTAGGTGGCCGTGCCCATGACGGCGCCGGTCTGGGTGAGGCTCTCCTCGGTGTTGACGGCACGGGCGATGCCGAAGTCCGTCACCTTCACCTGGCCGTCGTCGGTGATGAGGACGTTGCCGGGCTTGACGTCGCGGTGGATGACGCCGTGGCGGTGCGCGTAGCCGAGCGCTGCCGCGACGTGGGCGCCGATGTCAGCCGTCCGCTCGGCGGACAGCGGGCCGGCCGTCTTCAGGATCGCCGACAGGGGCCGGCCGTCGACGAACTCCATGACGATGAAGTACGTGCCCCCGTCCTCGCCCCAGTCGAACACGGGGACGATGTTGGAGTGGGACAGGTTGGCGGCGGCCTGGGCCTCACGGCGGAACCGCTCGACGAAGGACCGGTCCACCGACAGCTCGGGGAAGAGGACCTTGAGGGCGACGGGGCGATCGAGGAGCCGATCGTGGGCGCGGTACACCTCTGCCATCCCACCTCGGGCGATGAGGTGGTTCAGCTCGTAGCGCTGGGAGAAGACGCGAGGCTCGGTGGGAGACACCATGGCGGTCAGAGCCTAGGTCGGGAGCGGACGGGGACTGGGGAACGCATCAGCGGCCTTTCGTGAACGGTGGGCGGCGACGAGACCGCGCCCCATCGGGCGATCGTGGGTGGGATGACGTGAGGTCGAGCGCCGGCGCGGTGGGCCGGGGCGGGGCGGCGATGCGGGGCGGGGTGCTCATCCGCCCAACCCCAGGGCGGCGCCGATGATCTTCTTCACGAGTGGTCCGGCCACGGTGGCGCCGACGGTCCCCGGCGCCTGGAAGGGGACGGCCACGGCCACCGCCACCTGGGGGTGGCTGGCCGGGGCGAAGGCCACCATCCAGTCGTTGTTCTCGTTGTGGCCGGTCTGGGCCGTGCCGGTCTTGGCGCCCACGTTCCAGGCGGGCGGGAAGATCCCGTACGCGGTGCCGAGCGGGTTCGTCACCACCCCCTGCATGAAGGTGGACAGCTGGGCGGCGTTCTGTGCCGACATCACCCGGGAGAACGGGGTGGGCACGTACGAGGTCACCAGGTTGCCCTGGCTGTCGCGGATCTGGGCCATGACATGGGGCGTCATGATGACACCCCCGTTGGCCACCGCGGAGACGGCCATGGCCATCTGGAGCACGGTTGCCGACACGTTCTCCTGGCCGATGGCCGAGTAGGCGAGGCCCGGCTGGTTGTTCGTGAACGACGAGGCGGGAGGGATGGTCGACATGGCGGCTTGTGGCAGGTCGATGGGGCTCGGGCGGTTGAAGCCGTAGAGGGTGGCCTCGTCGACCAGGGCCTTGGCCCCGAGGTCCATGCCCAGTTGGCCGAAGGCGGCGTCGCACGACTGGGCCACCAGCAGCGCCAGGTCGCCGCCGCACGGGTAGTAGCCGTAGTTGTGGAGGGTCCTCCCCCCCGAGTTGGGCAGGGGGATCTGCACCAGGCTGGTGGAGAACACCTTGGCGGCCAGGTCGGGCCGCCCCTTCAGGATGGCCGACGTGGTGATGACCTTGAAGTCCGACCCGGGGGCGAGGGTCGTCTGGAAGGCGTTGGAGCGGAGTGGCGTGTTCGTGTAGCCGCCGGCGTTGTCGGCCGCCCACGCCTTCTGCTCGGTGGGGATGTCGATGGATGACAGCGGGTTCGGGTCGAAGGTGGGGGTGGCGTACATGGCGAGGACGGCGCCGGTGGACGGGTCGAGGACGACGGCGCCGGCCGGTGAGCCCACCGAATCGATGGCCGCGGCCACCTGTGACTGCAGCGAGGCCCGGATGGTGAGGGTCACGTCGTCGACCACCTGGTGGTTGGTCAGGAGGTCGTGGAGGTTGCGGATGGGGGTGGTGTGGACGGTGAGGTACTTGTTGTACTCGGCCTCCACCCCCGTGTAGGTGCCGTAGAGGATGGAGGAGTACCCGGTGATCTGAGCGAAGAGGGTGGCCGTGTTGGGCGGGTAGACCCGCTGGTAGGCGTAGGGGGTCTTGCCCGTCGGGACCGACGTGGCCAGCAGGACGCCGTCGGCCGAGTAGATGTCCCCCCGGGGCAGGCCGAACTGGTCGGTGACGGTGCGGGGGTTGCCCGGGCTGGTGGCCAGCGCATGGGCCCGGATCACCTGGACGTTGTTCAGCTGGATGAACAGCCCGAGGAACAGCAGGAGCACGAACACCCCGGCCAGCCGGATGCGACGTTCCATTCAGCCACCTGCCTTCGTCGTGGAGGTGATGGGCACCGGCGGGATGCCGCCGGTGCCCGAGGTCCCCGAGGAGGTCCGGAGGGCCTGCTCGACCTCGAGGTTGTGGACGTAGGTGCGCGCCTTGTCGATGGACGGCTCCTCGACCCCCTGCCGCAACGACGGCAGGAACTCGGCGGGGACGTCTGCCACGGTGACGCCCGTCCGCTCCGCCTCGGCCGGCTTGTACCAGAGGAAGCCCCCGATGCGTCCCTCGTAGATCACGAGCTCGTTACCGTTCAGGCCGACGAAGTACGAGCTGGTGTCGAACCAGCGGACCGCCTGGTAGGCCCCGGCCAGCACCGCCCCCAGGAGCACGACGAAGAGGAGCGTCCGGACGGTGATGAGGCGCCGGCTCCGGGTGCGCCGGCGCTCACGGCGACGCTCACGTCGGCGCTCACGGCGGGTGGGGAGCCGGGCCTCGGGGACGGCCATGGGTTCCGCCACGCCAACCGGCGTCGCGCCTCGTGCCGAGAGGACGAAGTCCTGGGCGACGGGCACCACCGGCTCCGCGACGTCGCGGACCTCGTCCCCGAGCACGACGTCGACGACCACGACCGTGATGTTGTCCGACCCGCCGTGGGAGCGCGCCGCCCGCACCAGCAGGTCGGCCGCCTGGTCGGGATCGGGCACGCTGGCCAGGACCTCGGCGATCTGCCCGTTGCCCAGCTCGTTGGTCAGGCCGTCGCTGCACAACAGGTACCGGTCACCCCGGTTCGGGTGGATCCGCCACAGGTCGACCTCGACGCCGTCGGCCACGCCGAGGGCGCGGGTCAGGATGTGGCGCCGGGGGTGGACGGCCGCCTCGGCCGGGGTGATCTCACCGGCGCGGACCATCTCCTCGGCCACGCTGTGGTCGGCGGTGATCTGGGTCAGCTCGCCGTCATGGAAGCGGTAGGTGCGGGAATCGCCCACGTTGACGAGGGCGAGGATGTCCCGTCCCTGCTCGTTCACCAGGGCCATGGCCGTCAGGGTGGTCCCCATGCCCCGGAGCTCCGGGCGCTCTTCGCTCGCCTTCCAGACGGCATGGTTGGCGGCGTTCACCGCGTCGGCCAGCCCCATGCCCGACGGTTGGCGGATGAAGGCGGACTCGAGGGTGCGCACAGCGAGGTCGGCGGCGATCTCGCCGCCGGCATGACCCCCCATGCCGTCAGCCACGGCGAAGAGGCTCGCGGTGGCGACGAGGGAGTCCTGGTTCGAGGTGCGGACCAGTCCCGTGTCGGTGGCCGACCCCGATCGGAGGACCGTCATCTCACGTGCCGATCACTTGCCGACCTCGAACACCGTGCCCCCCACCTGCACGAGGTCGCCCTTGTCGAGCCGGGTCCGCTCACCGATCCGGGCGGTGTTCACCCACGTGCCGTTGGTCGAGCCGAGGTCCTCGACCCACAGGTCGCCATCCAGGCGGAAGACGCGGGCGTGCAGGTTCGACGCGTACGAGTCGTAGGCGATGGAGACGCCGCACCCGGCCGCCCTGCCGATGGTGATCTCGTCGCCGAGGTCGAAGGCTCGGCCGATCTGGTCCTCGGGCCGGACCACGTGGAGCCGGAGCTGCTTGCCCCGGCGGGCGCCCCGACCCGTCATGGGGACGTCCTCGCTGTCGCGAGTGCGGCGTCGGGGCGGCTTGACCTCGACCCACACGGCCCGCACCACCCACATGAAGAACAGCCACAGCAGCAGCACGACCCCGTACTCCAGGGCGTGGAGCACCGGCGTGTTGTTGACCGGGTTGGGCAGGGTGACGAGCTCGAGGTGCATGGTTGGCGGTCGGCCGTGGGTCACGAGGTCTCGAAGCGGAACGACGTGGTCCCGATGGTGATCTCGTCGCCGTCGTGGAGGATGCGCTCGCGGACGTTCGCCCCGTTCACCCTGGTGCCGTTGGTCGAGTTCAGGTCGACCAGGAGGACCTCGTTGCCCACCCGGCGGAGCTCGGCGTGGCGCCGGCTGGCGTTGGGATCGGAGACGACGACGGTGGACTCGGGGAGGCGGCCGATGGTCGCCCCTTCGGGGCCCAGCACGACACGGGACCCGTCCGCCAGGACCAGCGACGCGGCACCGAGACCGGCCGGCCCCTCGTGGATGTCGGAGGTCACCGTGAAGCGGCCCCGCCGGATGCGGGGATCCTCGATGGTGGACACCGTCACCGGGCCCACGAAGACGTAGTCCTCGACCCGTGCGTGCTCCCGGGCCGCCTCTTCGAGCTCCCGGACCAGTGCGTCGAGGAAGGTCTCGAAGCGCTCGAAGTCGCGCGGGGAGAGGCGCACGACGAACGCGTTGGGCGCGATGAGGCCGTTCACGCCGAGCCGGCGCTGGAGGTCCATCTCGCGCGTGAGGCGGCGGCCGATCTCGACGGGATGCAGCTCCCCCCGGAAGGCTTTGCCGAACGCGCCATCGACCAGACGCTCGAGGCGCCCTTCGAAACTCTGCAGTCCCATTCCGCCGTCAGCCTACCGGTGGGATGCCCCTCGCGGGGGGTAGGCAGGGTACTCCACCCCTCGTGACCAGGAGTGACGGGTGGGCGGGGCCCCGCTGGCGGGTACTCTCCCCGGGCATTCCCGGGCGGGGACCGGTCGTTCCCCGGGCGGCGACGTGCCCGTGAGACCGCCGATGCCGGCCAGGCCGGCCATGACCGGGGCCGATGGCGGATCGGGTAGTGTCGCGGGGTCGCTCGGGCGAGTGGCGGAATTGGCAGACGCGCAGGATTCAGGTTCCTGTGTCCGAAAGGACGTGGGGGTTCAAGTCCCCCCTCGCCCACCAGGGGCTGGTCGCGGAACCGGCCCCCTCCTGTTCGCGGAACCCGGCGGTCAGGCCGCCCCGAGCCGGTTCGGCGGGCGGGCACAGCGTCGGCGGGGCTCCAGCGGGGGAGATCGGCCTGATCCGGAGCGGGAAGGGCAGCCAGAGCAGACCGATGGGCGCAACGGCACGCGGTGGTCCAGGCGGTGCGTGGATTCGCCGTCGGGTCAGGCGGCGGGCGGGTCGCCCGAGTGGAGCTGATCGGGCGTCACGGTGTACTTCTTCAGGGCG
The DNA here is from genome assembly GCA_021806045.1 of Actinomycetes bacterium. Classification (GTDB taxonomy): domain Bacteria; phylum Actinomycetota; class Acidimicrobiia; order Acidimicrobiales; family RAAP-2; genus JAJZDI01. The sequence goes on along the minus strand of JAJZDI010000027.1, from coordinate 5,256 downwards.
TCACGCCGCCGTGGGCGGCGGACCCGGGTGGCTGGGCCACGCTCCCGGTCGCCCCGATCCCGCGCTGAGGCGACGAACGTTGCGATCTTGCGGAGGTTGGAGGCGAAGACCGCCAAGGCGACGTTGATCGAGTTGGCGGCGAAGCCCCGGATATGGAATCTCGTCCGCTGCCCGAGCCCCGAGTAGGCGGCGTCCTTCATACAAGGGTGAGTCAATGTTCCCCGAAGGGGGTGCTCCCGACCGGCACTCCTGTCATAGTCATCGATGGCCCTCATCCGAGCGACCTGGAGGCATTCCGAGACCGACCCTCTAACCATGAACGAACGTTGGGACGAGCTGCATAGCGTTTTCATCGACTGGCCCGACGGGGTCACGATCGACGAACCCAAGGTCCGATACGTCAGCCAGGGGGACGGCGTGTCGTATGCGTGGGAAGAGATCGAGCGGATTCCCCACCCCTCCGGCACGGACAACCTGTTCGCCCGCATCGAGGTCGTGTTCCGTCGAATCAGGTGACGATTGCGATTCCGGGCTCCGTTACCCATGAGGGCGCCCTAGATCGCCGGCTCGAGGGCGATCATTGAGCGGCTGTGTCGATCATCCAGTCGCCTACCTGAGGGCGCATTCGCATGGCCATCAGACCCGGTGCTGGCCTAGATGCAGACCCCACGTGAGGTGGTCACCGGCCCGGAAAGCGAGCTCGGAGAACGTCATTGTCAGCGATCCGACCGGCGTCGAGATCAGCCAGGCCCTCTGCGATGGCTCCCGAAGCGCCGGTCGTCGTCAGGATGTCCTCGGTCTCCTCGAGCGCGGCGAGGTCCTGAGGTGCGATGAGCAGAGCGGCCGGCTGCCCGTGTCGCGTGATCATGATCCGCTCGTGTGACCGCTCGATGCCAGCGATGAGCTCCGAGAGTCGGTCCTTGGCCACTCCGATCGGCACCGATTTCATGAAGCGATTGTGGTCGAAATGCTGGATCTACACCGAGTCGATGGATGCACCTGACGCAGGCCCACTGCAGATCAGGCGCGGTAGGGCGGCCTCAGTCCCGAGATCATCGGGAAGTGGCGCACGTTCGTCGTAAGGAGCTCGGCACCCACTACCTTCGCAGTGGCGGCGATCAGGTAGTCGATGGCGTCGATTCCACTGTGTGACCGCCGGTACTCTGCGGCCAGCGAACCGGCCAGGCGGGCGATCTCTTCGTCGATCGGGACCCAGGCGAGCGCACCCATGAACATCTCGGTGGGTTCGAGCTCATCGGGCCGCATGCCGGCGAGCAGCTCGAATCGGCTGAGCTCGCTGGCCAGGAGCGGCTCGCCATCGACGGTCAGGCGCTCGAGGAGTTCCGTGGCTCGGGGGTCGCCCCGAAGATGGTCAATGGCGATGGTCGTGTCGAGGAGCTTCACGTGGAGCGGAGCCGGGCCAGTCGGTCGTTGACATCGCCCCGAATGGAGTCGACGAACTCAGCACCCGTGTACTCCCGGCCCGTCCAGGCACCTGCAGTCGCGCGGAGGGATTCGAGTCGCGACGCCTGGGGCTGCTCTCCGTACTGGGCCCGGACCGCTCGTCGGATGAGCTCCGAACGGCTGGCACCGGTCCGCACAGCGGCTGCGTCGAGAGCGGACACCTCTTGGTCATCGAGATAGATCTGAGTTCTCTGCACGACATCATTGTACATCACCTAATGTATAAAGCAGAAGCAGCAGTCCATGCCGCCGCCAGGCGGCGGAGCGCACCCTTGACGGCTGCGTGGTAAACCCCGTCTCCGTCCACGATGCCCTCTGGTCGGCCGCTTGGCGGCCGACCTGGTCGCCGCCTCGGCCTGCCATGACTTGACGAGGCACGAGCTAGCTGCACGTCTGCAACTATGAACGATGCAGAAACGCAACTAGAGGCCACGGACCGGGTCGATCTCCGGGCGGCACGGAGCGACAGCTCGGAATGCGCAGGCCTGGCCAAAGCCCGACGGGAGCGATTCCTCGGAAGCTACGAATCTTCCGACCGAGTCGGCGTCGGTTCCGGACCGACCTTCCGCGGGATCGATCCCTCGATCGTCGACGAGGTGCGTGATGCGCATGCCGACGAGATGGTGTCGTCGGCAGCGGACATCGGGTTCTGGATCGCATGGCACCAGGCCGGCGGATTCGAGGCATTGGAGCGCCTGGGCTGGTACCGGACGACCATCTTCCGGAAGCTGAAGCGCTTCCGTGCCCGCTTCGGCCAGCACCCCGACGCCTGGGACCCGGCCCGGTCCTCCATCAGCGCAGCCACCCAGGACGCGCTCGCCACCTTGGAGTGGATCGAGCGTCACGAGAACCTGGTGATCTGCGGCCCCTCGGGCACCGGCAAGTCCCACCTCCTCGAGGCCTTGGGGCACGCCGCCATCGACGCCAGGAACCCGCTGCTCACAGCACGAATCCGGCAGATCGAACGTGTGCCAGTTCCAGATGGCTTCGACGAGCTCATGCCGCCGAGTCTGGCCACTGCACTGGTCGACCGACTGCTGCACCACGCACACGTCGTTCAGACGACTGGGGAGTCGATCCGCCTGCAGGACGCCACCAGCGGAAAGGGGGTGCAGCCACTGACCAAGTGACCCGAGGCAAGGGTGGGGAATTTCGTGGCCATACCTGGGGAGGCTCGTGGCCATACCTGGGGAGCTCGGAAGGCCGCCTGTGGGGAGAACCTGGTGTCCGTTGACAATCACGCCGACGGTGGCTGGCGTCGAGCCATCGACTCGAGCAGCTCGGCGAGGTGGAAGAGGGCGTCCGGATCCCGGTGACTCGAAGGTAGATCCATGGCGCCACCCGCCGAACATTGGAGACGGCACCCCCCCTCAAGACGGTCATCGCCTGAGCCGATCTGAACGTGTGGGCGGGAGGTACGACGTGATCCGACGGACGGCGACGTGGTAGGTGCCGGTGGTCGCGGCAGCTCTGATCGTCCTCGTGGGGTGGTTCGCCCTCCCTCCACGCTTCAACGACATGATCGATTCCGTGCCGTCGCGAGCTGCACAATCGGACCTCACCGACGTGGTGACCCTCGAGCAGAACCAGTACGTGACCACCGGAAGCCTTGACGGTGAACCCGCCCTGGCCGGGTTGGTCCGCGCCCAGGATCCCGGGGTCACCGTGGTGCCGGACCGATCGACCCATCGCGGGACCCAGGCGCTCATCGCCGTCACCGTGTCCCCCGATCGCCGCGCTGCGCTCTTCGCCATCCGCGCCCTCGACGGGCGGTGCTGGTTCGTGGTGGTCAACGATCGGACCGCGGCCCAGCCCCCGCCCTTCCCGGACACGCGGTCCACGCCGGGGACCACCTACGGTGAAGTGGGCATCGGACACGGGCCCAACCGGGCCTGCTCCGTGGCGCACGGCCCCGCGGGGACGGGCGGCAATGCGTTCGTCGGCTGGTCGGCGAGCGGCTACCCCCAGAACGTGCCCTGATCCCTCGGGCGGGCTGAAGCACCGCGACTCGGACACGGCGGATACGGCCAGGCGGCAGCGGCCGGACCGACCCGCACACACCCGGCGATCCCGGCCCGGGTGGGTGCCCTCCACTGGCTACCGTCATGGGCGTGGACCCCCACCCACCCGACCCCGGTACACCCGCGCCCGATGAGAGTGGCTCGGCCGCCCATCCCGGCGGGATCGGGGTCACCGGGGGCGGGCCCGACCCCGGACCATCCGGGCCCCGGCCCGGACTGGTCCGCCGCACGCTGCGGCCGGCGTGGTCGGACCGCAACCTCGACCTGATCCTGGCCGCCCGGGTGGCCATGAGCGCGGGCCGGGCCCTGGCCGGGGTCATCGTCCCCATCTACCTGGCCCTCCAGGGATTCAGTGCGGTGGAGCTCTCCGTCTACGTCGTGGTCGTGGCCGCCGCGTCCGCCGTACTGTCGGCCGCCATCGGCACCCTGGCCGACCAGGTGGGCCGCAAGCCGTTCCTCGTCGCCCTCCCCCTCCTCACCGCGGGGGCAGCGGTCACGTTCGCCGTCACCTCCGCCCACCTCGCGCTGTTCGCCATGGGTGCACTGGGGAGCTTCGGCCGGGGGGCGGGAGCCGGGGCGGGAGCCGTCGGCCCCTACCAGCCGGCCGAATCGGCCTTCGTCACCGACGACCTCCCACCCCAGCACCGGAACGCCGCCTTCGGCTTCGTGAGCTTCTCGTCGTCCCTGGGCGCGCTGGCGGGAAGCCTGCTGGCGCTGCTGGTACCCAAGGTCCACACCCACGGGGCGGCGGCCACGGAGGCCTTCCGGGACGGCTTCATCGCCGTGGCCGCCGCGTCGGCCGTGGCCGGGATCCTCGCCCTCTGGCTGGTCGAGGCCCGGCGCCGGCCGCGAGGGGACGACGCGGCCGGGGCAGGACACGTGCGCACCGGTGGATCCCGACGGTTCCGCCTCCCCCGCCACTCCCGCTGGCTGCTCAACCGGCTGTGGATCACCAACACGCTGAACGGTGCGGCGGTGGGCATGTTCGGCCCCTTCGTGACCTACTGGTTCTTCCGACGGTTCGACGTCAGCGCCGGCGAGCTCGGGCTGCTGTTCGCCGCCATCAACGCCGCCACCATGGTGTCCAGCCTGTCCGCAGCCGGCCTGGCCCGCCGGTGGGGGCTGGTGCGGACGGTGACCGTCGTGCGGGCCGCGCAGGCGCTCCTGCTCGTCCCCATGGTGCTGGCCCCCACCTTCGCAGCTGCCGGGGCCGTCTACCTCGTCCGCATGATCGTCCAGCGCATCGGGCTGCCCCTCCGCCAGTCCTACGCCGTCGGCCTGGCCCATCCCGACGAGCGGGCCACCGTGGCCGCCCTGTCCAACCTGCCCAGTCAGCTGGCCATGGCCGGGAGCCCGCTCATCACCGGCTACCTCATGGACGAGGTGAGCCTGTCGCTCCCCTTCGAGCTGGCCGCCGTCCTCCAATTCCTCAACGCCAGCACGTTCTGGCTGCTCTTCCGCCGGCACCCGCCCGAGGAGGAGCGGTCGGCTACCGCCGGGCCGGGGCCGTCGCCTGCAGTCGGCCGGGCCGCGCCCGACGGATGACGGGGCCGCCCGGCCCGTTTGCGGTCGATCAGCCGGGGCCGGGCCGCCACGGGCGGATCCGCCCGTCCTCCGGCCACCCTTCGGCGGCGGCCATCAACGACGTGGCACGGGCCCCGTCGATGTGCTCGCGGATCAGGTCGGCGTGCCCCGCGTGGCGAGCCGTCTCCTCCAACAGGTGGAGCAGGATCCACCGGACCGACCACGTGTCGGCGTTCCTGGCCGGCCG
>JAJZDI010000011.1:32177-106218 GCA_021806045.1 Actinomycetes bacterium | reverse complement strand
TAGGCACCGTTCTCGTCGAAGGTGCCCATGCGCTCGGTGGACAGCAGTGCGCTGCCGGCGCCGGGCCGTGCTGCGGTGGTGGGATCGGACATCAGGTGAGGTCGCTCGCTTTCCGGACGGTGACCGCGGGTCCCGGCCGACGGTCGGACCTGGGGCTGCGGTGCTCGACCACAGGGCGTGGCCGACGAAAGATCGTACCATCGCCGCAGGCCGGAGCGGTCGGGGCGGGTCGACTCACCGAGAACCTCCGCGCAGCCCCATTCATTGCCTCACGTAGGACCTCCACTGGCGAGGAACCGGATCAGTACTACCGGAGGATGCGACGTCAGGCGCCAGGGCGATCCCGCGACGCTCGACGCGGTCGCTCCGCTCGTACCCGGCTCGGCGGAGGGGAAACGGAGGCCGGGAATGCGGACACCGGAGCGCCGGAACGTCGAACGCGCCGACGATGGCCGGTGGCGGTCGACGGTAGGCGGTCGACGGTAGGCGTCTCTCGACCGGAGCGTCCCCCGATCCATGGAACCGGTCGCTCCCTGTCATTCAGTTGGCTTAGGCTGACTTCCCGTGCATCGTGAAACCCAATTCCGGACCTTCGGAACCGCTGGAGCCCGTCGGCCCAGCTGGGGTTCCCGCACCAACGGCTACCGCGCCTCCCGATAGGGTCCACATTGGAGCGCATCACCTGGCCGCTGCCCCGAAAAGGCTCGCGTACACGTCAGATCAGGCAGGGTCTGTCAGTGGTGACGGGGGTGTTCGTCCTTTCTCGCCTTGCCTACGCGGCAGCGGGTATCCGTTTCGACGCACAGGCATTGCATCCGGTCGGGCTTTCCCAGGACCAGTGGCAGATGCTCGATGTCCACCTCCTCGCCCATCACCTCGTCCAAAGCCTGTGGTACCTCAACAGCCAGCCCCCGTTGGAGAACCTCTTCTGCGGGCTCCTACTCCACCTTCCCTTGGGATTCCAGCAGCCAGCGGCAGCCGCCTTTTTCTGGATGCTCGGCCTGACCTTGGCCTGCACCACGTACCTTCTGCTCCTGGAACTGAATGCTCCGATCTGGGTCGCCATCGTGGTCGCACTGATCGTGGTGCTGAACCCGGCGACCATCCTGTACGAGAATTGGCTGTCGTGGTCGTACCCTGCGGCCGTGCTCCTCACAGCTGGTTCCTACTCCTGTGCTCGGTTCTTGCGCACTCGTCGCCCAGGTTGGGGACTGGCGGGATTCACTTGCTTCGCCGCCGTCGTCCTCGATGACAGCACCTTCCAATGGCCCTGGTTGATAGCAGTCCTGTTCGTGACGTTCTTGGCGATGCGGCCAGCATGGCGCCAGGTCGTTACGCTCTCGGCCATACCGGTCCTACTGGTGGCTGGGTGGTACGCAAAGGATGCGGTCCTCTTCGGCATGGAAACCACCAGCAGCTGGGTCGGGATGAATCTCGCTTCGACGACTCTCAGCCTCGCGCCAGCTGATCAGTTGGCGGGCCTCCTTCGCCAGGGACGGATCGGCCCGATAGTGAAGGACGGAGCATTCGCTTCAATCGACAAGTACGATCCCCGATTTGTCCGGGTCAGCCTCTCGGGTGTGCCTGCCCTAGACGCCCGCTTCAAGTCCGATGGGGCCACCAACTACAACAATCTGGTGTACGTGGACGCCTCGAACGAGTTCCTCCATGACGACGTGGCCTACATCACAAGTCACCCTGCCGCGTACGCGTACAATGCTTCGCTCGGCGCTCGGGTGTGGTTCGTACCGTCCGATCAGTATCCACTGGCATCGGACAACTACGCGGGCAACCTCTCGCACATCGCTGACTATCGGAAACTGTTCGACGTGGGCGTGCTCTGGCAAGTACATCAGAGCTCGCTGGTCGGGTTCCGAGCCGCCACCAAGGGCGCTGCCCCGAGTGCTGGGGTGCTCTCGTACTTCACCATTGTCGTGTACCTGCTGGCTGTGGGGTTGACACCTCTTGCCATCTACCGCCGCCGGAGGAGTCCGATCTTCGCAGGCACGATGACCATCATGCTGTTGACAGTCGTCTACAGCTATGCGAGCACATCGCTCATCTCGCTCGGCGACAACATGCGGTTCCAATTCGAGCTCGGAAGCCTGCCGTTGGCCCTGGCGGCTGCGACTCTGTCGGCAGTGTTCCGAACGACGCGCGATCCGACGTCCGCTGGCTCGACCGTCCCCGATGGCAGGCTGCCCCAGGAAGCCACTTGACGGCAGCGTCGCTGCAGTCCGCGGCCAGAGTTCGGTGAACCGGGCCGGATCGACTCGCCGCGAACCTCCGCGTAGACCGATTCGCTTCCTCGCGTAGGACCTCCGCCGGCGAGGAGCCGGACCAGTGCTACCGGAGAATTCGACGTCGGGCGACAGGGAGGTCCCGCTACGCCGGCGGCCGTGCCGGCAGAGCCGGAGCCGGACTGCACGGGTCGCGCACCGGGCGATGGGTCAGTCTTTGGCCTCCGCCCACGAGTCTCCCCACGCCATCGACACCACGAGCGGGACGCTGAGGGACGCAGCACCCTCCAGCGCGCCACGCACCAGGGACTCGACCTCGCCAGCTTCATCGGCGGCGACGTCCACGAGCACCTCGTCGTGCACCTGGAGGACCACTGTCGATGCGAAACCGCCATCCTCCAGGCCGGCGTCCAGTCGCACCAGTGCCAGCTTGAAGAGGTCGGCTGCCAGCCCCTGGATCCCGGCGTTCATCGCCTGGCGCTCCGCGGCCTGCCGGACCTGGAAGCTGCCGGAGAGCAGGTCGGGCAGCGGGCGCCGACGGCCGAACGCGGTGACCGTGTAGCCCGCTTGTCGGGCGTCGGCCACGGCCTCCTGCATGTACGAGCGCACCGACGGGAACGCCTCGAAGAACGAGTCGAGGATCTCGCGGGCGTCCTCGACCGGGACGGCGAGGCGCTGGGAGAGCCCGTAGGCCTCCATGCCGTAGGCGAGGCCGTAGGAGACCATCTTCGCCGTGGACCGCTGAGCGTGGGTGACGTCCTCCGGCGCCACACCGAACACGCGGGCCGCCACCGCACGGTGGATGTCCTGGCCGGCGGCGAACGCCGAGGTCAGGCCGGGATCGCCGGACAGGTGGGCGATGGCCCGGAGCTCGATCTGGTCGTAGTCGGCCACCAACAACCGGCAGCCCTCGCTCGGCACGAACGCCCGGCGGAGGCGCCGGCCGTCGTCGGAGCGCACGGGGATGTTGTGCAGGTTGGGTCGATCGGAGGAGAGCCGGCCCGTGCGGGCGACCGTCTGGTTGAACGTGGCGTGGATGCGGCCGTCAGGACCGATCTCGGCGGCCAACCGCTCCCCGTACGTCGACCGCAGCTTCTCCACCTCCCGGTAGCGCAGCAGGGTGTCGACGATGGGGTGCTGGTCGCGGAGCTGTTCGAGGGTCCGGGCGTCCGTCGAGTACCCGGTCTTGGTCTTGCGCACCGGCGTGAGCCCGAGCCGCTCGTAGAGGACGGAACGCAGCTGGGGGACCGAATTGACGTTGAAGTCGGTGCCGGCCAGCGCCCGGATCCTCGCCTCGAGTGTTCGACATTCCTCCGCCATCTCCGCTGCGATCCCCTCGAGGACGGTCCGGTCGACCCGCACCCCCACCACCTCCATGCGGGCCAGCACCCGGACCAGGGGGAGCTCGATCTCCTGGTGGAGCTCCCACTCCCCGTCCTCCTCCAGCGCGTCGGTGAGCCGGCGGCGCAGCAGTCCGGTGGCCACGGCGGCCCGCCCGATGTGCGCGCCGAGGTCCTCGGGGACGCCACCCGGACCCGAGCCACCTCCCAGGTCGAACGACCCCTGCCCGCGGCCCGCTCCCGGGTGTCCGGGCAGCTCGATGCCCAGGTGGACCCGAGCCAGATCGCCCAGCACGTAGTCGTCGGTCGACGGGTCGAGCAGGTAGGAGGCGACGCTCGTGTCCATGACCAGGCCGGTCATGTCGACGCCCCGGGGGAGCAGCCAGCGCATCAGCTCCTTCGCCCCATGTGACACCACCCCCGGCCCAGAGGCGGCCACCAGCCCCTCGAAGGCCTCGCGGGCGCCGCCGTCCCCGACGAGCGCCTCGCCGTGGGCCACGACGGCCGCGGTCGTCCCCTCGACGCACAGCGCCACGGCAGCGGGGTCCGAACGCCCCGGATCGCCCGACCACGCTACGGCGGTCGCGACCGCGACGCCTGCCGCCCGGGCCTCGCCGGCCAGCTCCTCGAGGCGCCGGGCCAGCTCCCCACCGGTGCCGGCCAGCTCCCACGTCCACCCGGAGGGATCGGTCACGCCGTCCGGAATCCCGTGTACCTTCACCCCCAGTGCGCCAGCGCCGCTTCCGGCACGCGGCGGCCCGAAGGCGCCGGAGTGCAGGAGCTCGGCGGCCCGCTGCCACGAATTGCGCAGCTCGAGTTCGGCGAACGCCCGACGTGCCTCCTCCTCGTCCCAACCACCGATGGCGATGTCCGCTTCGTCGGTCCCGAGGGGCACGTCACGCACCAGCGGGATGACCTCCGCGTTGCGCCGCACCGTCGCCTCGTGGGTGGCCAGGTTCTCCCTGAGCTTGGGCGACAGCGCGTCGAGGTGGGCGAACAGCTCGTCCAGGCTTCGGTACTCGTTGACGAGCCGAGCCGCCGTCTTCTCCCCCACGCCCGGCACCCCCGGCAGGTTGTCCGACGGGTCACCCCGCAGCGCCGCGAGCAACGGGTAGTCGCTCGGGCTCACGCCTGTCCGCTCGCGGATGCCCGCCTCGTCGTAGACGACCACGTCGGAGACACCCCTGCGGTTGTAGACGACGCGCACCAAGGGGTCTTCGACCAGTTGGAAGGCGTCGCGGTCGCCGGTGACCACGACCACCGGATGGCCCCGGTCCCGCGCCTCGGTCGCCAGGGTGGCGAGCACATCGTCCGCTTCGTAGCCGGGCGCCTCCACGACGGGGATGGCCAGCGACGCCAGGATCCCCCGGATGAGGTCGAACTGGGGCAGCAACGCCTCCGGGGTGGCGGCGCGCCCTCCCTTGTAGTCGGGGACCACCTCGTCGCGGAACGTCCCTCCCGGCAGGTCGAAGGCGACGGCGACGCCCCGGGGCCGGTACTCGCGCACCAGGTTCACCAGCATGGAGACGAAGCCGTGGACGGCGTTGGTCACCACACCCGCACTGGTGGCCAGGTCGTCGGGCAGGGCGAAGAACGACCGGAAGGCCAGGGACATCCCGTCGAGGAGCACCAGGGGCCCGGTGCCCGCCTCCGGGCGCCCCGGTGCCCCCTCGGGAGGCGTGGCTCCGGCCACGACGGCGCACCCCCTAGGGGGTGCGGGTCCCTTCGAGGACCTGGCGGGCGATCTCGGCCATGCGCGACCTCGTCCCCATCGCCGTCGTCCGCACGAACTCGAAGGCGTCCACCTCGTCGAGCCCGAACCGCTCCATGAGGAGGTCCTTCGCCGCGTCGACCAGCCGCCTGGTCTCGATCTTGTCCTCGGCGGCGCGCTCCCCGTCGGAGGGTGGTTCCTCGTCGATGGCCCACTCCTCCTGGCACCGTGCCAGCGCCTTGCGGATGGCGGACACGAGCTCGTGCCGCTGGAACGGCTTGATGAGGTAGGCGGTGACGCCGGCGTCGCGGGCGTCCTCGATCAGGTTCCGCTGCGAGAACGCCGTGAGAATGAGCACCGCCACCTTGACGCCGGACGCCGAGATGGACCGGGCCGCGGAGATGCCGTCCGACCCGGGCATCTTCACGTCGAGGATGGCGACATCGGGCCGGTGGGCGAGGACCAGGTCCAGGACCTCGTCGCCCCGGCCGGTCTCCCCCACGACCTCGTAGCCCTCGTCGGTCAGGATCTCCTTCAGGTCCAGCCTGATGATCGCCTCGTCCTCGGCGATGACAACCCGGGTGCTCACCGTGCGCCCACTCCCATGTGCTCGGACTCCTCTCTCCGGTGCTCCTCGATGGTGCCAGGAACGGTCGATTCGGCGGTAACCGGCGGCCATTCCCCGATCGGCCACGTTCACGCCGGCCCGGAGGCCAGCCGCTCCAGCAGCTCGTTTTCCCGCCGTTCGAGATCGTTGATGGTAGCGACCAGCGCCTGACGTGTCCGCATCATGGCGGCCGCGTGCCTGCTGGCCTCGTCGTGCTCCCGCACGGCCACCGGCGTCTCCGACACCAGCGCACGGAGCCTGGTGTCGTCGGCGATGTCGGCCACCACCGACAGCTGCTCGTCGAGCACGGCCAGCTCGCCCCGCGCCCGGACCAGCCGGGAGTGCGCGTCGCTCAGCCTGCGTTCGATCAGCGTCCGTCGCATGGAGGACCAATTCTAGGCCCCCCGGAGCGCCAGCGGCCGAGTCGCCGGTCGGGCCGTCCGCCGGGCCGTCCGCCGGGCCGTCCGCTCGGCGATCGTCCGGTGGTCGGCGATAGGCTGAGCCGCCCACCGGCCCGGGTGGCGGAATGGCAGACGCGATGGACTCAAAATCCATTGTCCGAAAGGGCGTGCGGGTTCGAGTCCCGCCCCGGGCACCACAGGGACCGGCCGGTACCGGATCGCCTTCCGGCTGCCGCACGGGCCCGGTGGCAGCGACACTGGCGTACGGTCCCGGATGAAGTGCCGGGCCAGCGCGAACCTCGCCGACCAGGCCGTCATCGGTCGTACTGCAAGTACGACCATGGTGACCATGTGGTAAGAAGCCAGGCCCGGTCTGATCGTGCCAGACTGTGCCCTCGGTTCCCCGACCGGGGATCGCCACCTGTTCATCGCGCCAACCCCGAAAGGAGACCCCCGTGCTCGCGCTCACGTTCCCCGGACAGGGCTCGCAGCGCTCGGGCATGGGTCGACCGTGGGTCGACCATCCATCGTGGGAGGTGGTGGCCGAGGCATCCGAGTACGCCGGGCGCGACCTCGCCCACCTGCTCCTCGACGCCCCCATGGAGGAGTTGACGCCGACGGCCAACGCCCAGCTGTCGACGTTCGTCCTCAGTCTCGTCGTCCTCGACGCCGTCGAGCGGGTCGGCCTGGCGCCGGGAGCGTGCGCCGGGCACAGCCTGGGCGAGTACACGGCCCTCGTCGCCGCCGGTGCCCTGTCCTTCGCCGACGGGATTCGGCTGGTCCTGGAGCGGGGGACGGCCATGGCCAGAGCCGCCGAGCTCGAAGTCGGCACCATGGCCGCGCTGCTCGGGATCAGCGATGCCGACGCTGCCGAGGCGTGCCGGCGGGCAGGCGACGGCGTGTGGGTGGCCAACTACAACGCACGGGGCCAGGTCGTCCTGTCGGGCACCCCCGACGGGGTGGCTGCGGCGGCCGCCGAGGCCAAGTCGCTCGGCGCCCGCAAGGTCATGCCCCTCCCGGTCTCCGGCGCGTTCCACACTCCGTTGATGGCGCCGGCCAGGGACCAGCTGGCGGCCGCCATCGATCTCGTGTCCTTCCATCGCCCCGAGGTCCCGGTGGTCGCCAACGTCGACGCCGAGACCCACGACGGCGCCCATGACTGGCCGGGGATCCTCGCCGCCCAGCTGTGCTCGCCCGTCCAGTGGCATCGCAGCCTCGAACGTCTCGGGGGGCTCGGTGCCACCGTGGTGGCCGAGCTGGGTCCCGGCGGCGTCCTCACCGGTCTGATGAAGCGGACCCTCCCCGACGTGCGGGCGGTCTCGGTCACCTCCCCCGACGACCTCGACACGCTGATGGACGCGGTCGCCGGGCCCGAGGTGTGGAACCACCGGTCCCCCGCCCACCAGGGCGAGCACCTCTACACCTCCGAACGGGTCATCGTCTCCCCCGCCGCCGGCGTCTTCGAACCCGACGGCGCACTGGCGCCCCTCGAGGAGAGCGCACTCGCCGAGGCCACCGGTTCGCCATCGGCCGGCAATGGCTCGTCGGCGTCGTTGCTGTCGGTCGGGGACCGGGTCGGCGGTGTCGGTGCCTCCGACGTCCGCACGCCCTTCGACGGCCTCCTCGTCCGGTGGTTGGCCATGCGGGGCGAGCGGGTGGGTGAGGGCCAGCCGGTGGCGTGGATCCGTACCGAAGGCCGGGCCCGATGAGCGGAGACGGCGGCCGTGTGGTCATGGTCACGGGTGGCTCCCGGGGCATCGGTGCCGCCTGCGCGGGGTGGTTCCTGGCCCGTGGTGACCGGGTGGCCGTCACGTCCCGGGCGGGCGGTGGCGTCGCGCCCGAGGGCACCGATCCCGAACGGTTCGTCGACCTGGCGTGCGACGTCACCGACGCACACGCCGTGGAGCAGGCGTTCACCGCCATCGAGGACCGGTGGGGTCCCGTCGAGATCCTGGTCGCCAACGCGGGCATCACCCGCGACACGCTCGTCCTTCGCATGGACGACGAGGCCTGGCACGCCGTCCTCGACACCAACCTCACCGGCGCCTTCCGGGTGGCCAAACGGGCCATGGCGAAGATGATCCGCCTGCGGCGGGGACGCATCGTGTTCGTCTCCTCCGTCGGTGCGTTCGTCGGCTCGCCCGGCCAGGCCAACTACGCGGCGGCCAAGGCGGGTCTGGTCGGGATGGCGCGTTCGATGGCCCGGGAGGTCGCCAGCCGGGGCATCACCGTCAACGTCGTGGCACCCGGCCTGGTGGACACCGACATGCTGGCCGCCCTCGACGGCGACCGGCGGACGCTCATGGAGGCCCAGGTCCCGCTGGGGAGGACGGGAACGCCGGCCGAGATCGCCGAGGCGGTGGGCTTCCTCGCATCGGAGGGCGCCTCGTACGTGACCGGGGCCGTCCTCCCCGTCGACGGCGGCCTCGCCATGGGCATGTGACGGCGCCGTAGCATGTGCCGGCCGGAGCGGGGTGCGCGCTGCGGGCGCCGGCCGCGACATCCACCGCACCACGCTGTAGGACACGCTGTGCATCACACACCACCGAGAGAACCGACACGGTTCACCGAGAGAACGGAGTCAACACCGTGAGCAACGAGGACGCCTTCGAGAAGTTCAAGGAGTGCGCCGTCGAGGTGCTGCAGGTGCCCGCCGAGAAGATCACCAAGGAGGCCAGCTTCGCCGACGATCTGGATGCGGACAGCCTCGACCTGGTGGAGCTGGTCATGGCCCTCGAGGAGGCCTTCGACATCACCGTCGAGGAGACGGAGCTCGAGGGCATCACCACCATCGGCCAGGCCTACGACCTGATCGCCACCAAGCTCTGATGCTGCTCGGGCTCGGACCTGAGGGACCGGTGGCCGGGCGGCGGGTCGCCATCACCGGCATGGGCGTCGTCTCGTGCTGCGGGATCGGCGCCGATGCCCTGTGGGAGGGGCTGAACGGCCCGGCGCCCGACGGCGAGCGCCGGGTGCCCGGGTTCGACCCCACCGTGTGGTTCGGGCCGAAGGAGGTCCGCCACGTGGACCGCTTCGCTCAGTTCGCGGTGGCCGTCGCCGACATGGCATGGGAGGACGCCGGCGCGCCCGACGTCGATCCCGGCCGTGCCGGCGTGGTCCTCGGGACCGGGGTCGGCGGCTTCGAGACCCTCCAGAACCAGACCCTCCTCTACGGGGAGAAGGGTGCCCGGCGGGTCTCGCCCCGCCTGGTTCCGATGATGATGGCGAACGCCGGGGCGGCAGAGATCTCGATCCGCCGGGGGTGGCACGGCCCGTCGGAGACGATCGCCACCGCCTGCGCTGCCGGCACCCACAGCATCGCCGCCGCCGCCCGACTGGTGGCGAGCGGGCGCTGTGACGTCGCCATCGGCGGCGGTTCCGAGGCGGCCATGACCGAGGTGGGCATGGCCGCCTTCGCCAACATGACGGCATTGTCGACGTCCGGGGTGTCTCGGCCCTTCGACGCACGGCGTGACGGCTTCGTCATGACCGAAGGTGCCGCCGCGCTGGTCCTCGAGGACTGGGACCATGCGGTGGCCAGGGGCGCCCGGATCCTCGGCGAGCTGGCCGGCGCCGGCAGCAGTGCCGATGCCCACCACATCACCGCGCCGGCACCGGGCGGCGGCGGCGCCGCCGCTTGCATGCGCCTCGCCCTGGAGGACGCCGGCATCACACCGGCCGGCGTGGGCCACATCAACGCCCACGGGACATCGACGCCGCTCAACGACCAGGCCGAGTCCGAGGCCATCGTGGCCGTCTTCGGGTCACCGGGCCCTCCGGTGACGTCGACGAAGGGCATCACCGGCCACGGGCTGGGGGCGGCCGGGGCCATCGAGGCGGTGGCCGCCGTGCTGTCCATCGATCGGGAGCTCATCCCGCCGACGGCCGGCTACGAGGAGCCGGACCCGGCCATCGCCATCGACGTCGTCGCCGGGAGCGCCCGTTCCTGGGTGCCCGCTCCGGTCGTCTCCAACTCGTTCGGCTTCGGCGGTCACAACGGCTCCCTGGTGATCGCACCGGCGTAGGGCGACCGTCGGGCCCCCTCCGGGCGCGGTCCGGTAAGGTGACCCCGATGCCACCTGCAGACGAGTCCGGCCACACGCGCGACGTCACCGGCTGGCTCCGGGGCGACGCCCGGGCCCGTGCCGACCAGGTCGCCTCCTTGGACGAGCGGGAGGTGGTGCGGGCGGCGGCCGCGGTCCGCGACCGGCTGTTCGGTACCCGGGTCACCTACTCGCCCAAGGTGTTCATCCCCCTCACCATGCTGTGCCGGGACCGGTGCGGGTACTGCACGTTCGCCAAGGCGCCCGCCCGGCTCCCCTCGCCCTACCTGGAGCCGGACCAGGTACTTGCCATCGCCAAGGCCGGGCGCGACGCCGGCTGCCACGAGGCGCTCTTCACCCTGGGCGAGTACCCGGAGGACCGTTACCCGGTGGCCCGGGCGTGGCTCGACGACCACGGCTACACCTCGACGATCGACTACCTCGTCGCCATGTGCCGGCTGGTGGTCGAGGAGACGGGGCTGCTCCCCCACGCGAATGCGGGGGCCCTCGCCGAGGACGACCTCGCCGCCCTGCGTGAGGTCACCGCCAGCCAGGGGATGATGCTCGAGACGCTGGCCGAGGGTCTCGACGCCCACCGCGGCTCGCCCGACAAGGTCCCGGCCCGGCGCCTTGCCACCCTGGAGGCGGCCGGCCGCGCCGGCATCCCCTTCACCACCGGCCTCCTCGTCGGTATCGGCGACCAGCGGGCCGACCGGCTCGACACCCTGGTGGCCATCGCCGAGTCGCACGGGCGTCACGGGCAGGTCCAGGAGGTCATCGTCCAGAACTTCCTGCCCAAGCCGGGGACGGCCATGCACCGGTGGGAGCCCTGCCCGACCGACGAGTTCCTGTGGACGATCGCCGCTGCCCGCCTGGTCCTTCCGGGCGATGTCCACCTCCAGGCGCCCCCCAACCTGTCCGACGATCTGGCACCCCTGCTGGCCGCCGGCATCGACGACTGGGGCGGCGTCTCCCCGGTGACGGCCGACCACGTGAACCCGGAGCGGGCGTGGCCCGATCTCGAGGTGCTCGCCGCCGCCACCGAGGCGGCCGGCCACACGCTGGCGCCCCGCCTCACCCTCTACCCCGAGTACGCCACCGATCCCGAGCGTTGGGTGGCCCAGCCCATGCGCTTCCCCGTGCTCGAGGCATCCGACGCCGAGGGGCTGGCGCGGGACCACCCGTGGTGTCCCGGGAGCGAGATCGCCGCGCCCGACATGCTGGCCGAGGGACGGTCCCGGCGCCGGCCGGGCTGGGAGCGGGGCCCGGTCTCCGAGGTGCTGGCCGGGGTGGATGCCGGGGAGGAGGTGGGCGAGGACGAGATCGTCACCCTGTTCTCGGCCCGGGGGCCCGAGGTGCAGGCGGTGGCGGCCACCGCAGACCGCCTGCGGGCCGAGCTCGTCGGCGACGAGGTCACCTACGTGGTGAACCGCAACATCAACTACACCAACGTCTGCACGTTCAAGTGCCGCTTCTGCGCATTCTCCAAGGGACCCCGCTCACTGAACCTGCGTGGGGACCCCTACCTGCTCGACCTGGACGAGATCGCCGACCGGGTACGCGAGGCGGAGGCCCGTGGGGCGACCGAGGTCTGCCTCCAGGGTGGCATCCACCCCAAGTTCGACGGCAGCTACTACCTCGACGTGATCGGCGCCGTGCGCTCGGCGTCGCCCACCATCCACATCCACGGCTTCACCGCCCTGGAGGTGACCGAAGGGGCGCGCCGGTCCGGCGTGCCCCTGGCCGAATACCTCACCCTCCTGCGCGACGCCGGCCTCCGCACGCTTCCGGGCACGGCGGCCGAGATCCTCGACGACGAGGTCCGTGCCGTCCTCTGCCCCGACAAGATCGACACCCAGACCTGGCTCGACGTGCACCGGACGGCCCACCAGGTCGGGCTCAACTCCAACGTGACCATGATGTTCGGCTCCATCGAGCACCCCCGGTCGTGGGCCCGTCACCTGGTTGCCACCCGGACGCTGCAGAAGGAGACCGGCGGGTTCACCGAGTTCGTCCCCCTCCCCTTCGTACACATGGCGTCGCCCATCTACCTCCAGCAGCGGGCGCGGCGTGGCCCCACCTTCCGGGAGACGCTCCTCGTGCACGCGGTCGGCCGCATCGCCTACCGTGGCGCCATCGACAACATCCAGGCCAGCTGGGTCAAGCTCGGCGTCGACGCCATCCGCCAATTCCTGGCCGCCGGGGTAAACGACCTGGGGGGCACCCTCATGGACGAGAACATCTCGCGCGCGGCGGGCGCGAGCCACGGTCAGGCCATGGACGTCGACGGCTTCCGCGAGCTCCTCGCCCCCCTCGGGCGCCCGCTCGTGCAGCGCACCACCCTCTACGGACGGGTGGGCGACGGCATGGCCACTGCAGCGCCTGCCTGACATGACTTCCGGCGCTGGTCCCGAGGGGTCCGGCGTCCCCGGCCCGTCGCTGACCGCCGCCACCGCCCCCGGGAGCCCCCCGACCGAGACGGCGCTCTACCGTGCGCTGCTGGCGACGGTCGAGCGGCTCGCCGCAGCCGGCACCCCGGTGGCCGACCTGAAGATCGCCCAGGGCGCCCTGGCCGAGATGGCCGACGCCTTCGCCACCTTCCGCCCCTACCGCGACGTCCGCAAGGTGACGCTGTTCGGGTCGGCGCGCACCAGGCCGGAGGACCCCCGCTACCGGCACGCCCGCACGCTGGCGGCCACCATGGCCGAGGCGGGGTGGATGGTGGTGACCGGGGCCGGACCGGGGATCATGGCGGCCGGCGTCGAGGGCGCCGGGGCTGACCGGGCCCTGGGCGTGGACATCCGGCTGCCATCCGAGCAGGAGCCGGTCGGGTTCCTGGCCGACGACCCCAAGCTCGTCCAGATGCGCTACTTCTTCACCCGCAAGCTGATGCTCATGCGGGAGTCGGACGCGTATGTCGTCCTGCCCGGCGGCTTCGGCACCCTGGACGAGGCGTTCGAGCTACTCACGCTGCTCCAGACGGGTAAGGCGGCGCCCGCACCCGTCGTCCTCCTCGACACGGCGGGCGGAACCTACTGGCGGGCATGGGAGCGGTTCGTCACCGGCGAGGTGGCCGCCGACGGGCTCATCTCCTCCGAGGACCGGGCCCTCTACCGGATCACCGACGACTGCGAGGCGGCCGCCGACGAGCTGCTCGGCTTCTACCGCAACTACCACTCCAGCCGGTGGGTGGGCGACCTGTTGG
Source organism: Actinomycetes bacterium (assembly GCA_021806045.1). Taxonomy (GTDB): domain Bacteria; phylum Actinomycetota; class Acidimicrobiia; order Acidimicrobiales; family RAAP-2; genus JAJZDI01. The sequence continues at coordinate 92,671 of JAJZDI010000011.1, read as the reverse complement.
TCCTGCGACTGGCCATCGCGCCGTCACGGCCCGAGCTCGCCTCGCTCAACCGCCGCTTCGCCGACATCGTCGAGCGGGGCGTCATCCGGCCCACCCGCCCCCTGCCGCCCGAACGGGCCGGTGACGACCACGTCGACCTGCCCAGGATCGCGCTCCGGTTCGACCGGGCCCACTACGCCCGGCTCCGCCAGCTGATCGACGCCTGCAACGTCCTGACCGGGTGACCGGGCGGAGGTCAGGCGCTCCGGTCGAGGAGGTCCGCCGCCTTGTCCACCGCCCGCCGGGCCCGGGTGATCCGCTTCTCCTCCGCCACCAGCGCCGGGTCGGGCGTACCCGTCTCGTGCAGCGACTCGGAGGCCCGCCGTAGGCGGTCCATAGCCAGGTCGGCCAGCGTCTCGCTCAGCCCTCGCAGCTCGTCGGCCACCCCGGCCAGGTCGTCGCTCACCGGCGGGCCGCCGTCACGAGCCGGCGGGCGGGTTCACCTCCACCACGTCGAGCGCACCCTCGGCGTGGCGGGCCCGGAGGACCTTCTTGTCGAACTTGCCCACGCTCGTCTTCGGGATCTCGTCGACGAACGTCCACCGCTCGGGCAGCCACCAACGAGACACCCGGCCTTCGAGGAACCCGACCAGCTCGTCCGCGTCGACCGCCGCCCCCTCGTCGAGCACCACGGCCACCAGGGGCCGCTCGCTCCACTTCGGGTCGGGCACGGCCACCACGGCCGCCTCGAAGATGGCGGGGTGGGCCATCACCTCGTTCTCGAGCTCGACCGACGAGATCCACTCGCCCCCCGACTTGATGACGTCCTTGGTCCGGTCGGTGATCTGCATGAACCCCTTGGGGTCCAGCGTGCCCACATCGCCGGTGCGCAGCCATCCGTCGTGGAAGCGTTCGTCGGACGGGTCCTTGTAGTACGAGCCGATGATCCACGGCCCCCGGACCTCGAACTCGCCCACCGAGTCACCGTCGTTGGGGAGCACGGAACCGTCGTCGGCGCAGATGCGGATCTCCACGCCGGGGACGACCCGGCCCGTCTTCGCCCGCCAGTCGAGGTCCTCCTCGGGCGGCGCGCTCTTCGGCGGGACACCCAGTGCGCACAGGGGGCTCGTCTCCGTCATCCCCCACCCCTGGACCAGGGTGACGCCCAGCTGCCGGTCGAAGCGCTCGAACATCGAGCGGGGAACAGCCGCCCCGCCGCCCACCACCAGTCGGAGCGAGGAGGCGTCGAGCGGGGTGGACTCGGCGTAGCGGAGGAGGTCGTTCCAGATGGTGGGGACCCCGGCAGCCAGGGTGGGACGGAGCGACTCGATGATGGCGGCCAGCGGCGCGGCCTGCAGGTACTGCTGGGGCATGATCAGGTCGGACCCGACCATGAAGCCCCCGTAGGGGGTGCCCCAGGCGTTGACGTGGAACATGGGGACGATCACCAGCGCCCGGTCCGTCTCACAGATCCCGAGGGACGACGCCGAGGTGATGGCCATCGAGTGGAGCACCGTGGAGCGGTGGCTGTAGACGACGCCCTTGGGGTTGCCCGTGGTCCCGGACGTGTAACACATGGCCGCCGCCTGGCGTTCGTCGAGGTCCGGCCACACGTAACCGGGCGCTTCGGCGGCGAGGAGCTCCTCGTAGTCGTGGAGGGAGGCGAACGGCAGGTCGGCCGGGCCGCCGGCCACGATCACGTGCCGGACCGTCGTCAGCTGGTCGGCCACCCGGGCCAGGAGCGGCGCCAGGCTGGCGTCGACCAGGATGACCGTGTCCTCGGCGTGGTTGATCACGTAGGCCAACTGCTCGGGGAACAGCCGGACGTTCAGGGTGTGGAGCACCGCTCCCATGGCCGGCACGGCGAAGTACGCCTCGAGGTGGCGCTGGTTGTTCCACATGAAGGTGCCCACCCGGTCGTCGGGGCCCACCCCCAGGCGTGCCAGCGCGGCAGCGAGCCGCTCTGCCCGCTCGCCGACCTCGGCGAACGTCGCCGACTGGTGCTCCCCAGCAGGGCCGGTGACGGTGATGACGGCACTGTCCCCGTGGACCTGCTGGCCCCGGCGCAGGATGTTGGTGATCAGCAGTGGTGCGTCCTGCATGGTGCTGCGCACGGTGGCTCCCTCCCTGGTGTCGAACGGCTCGCTGAGCACAGTGGCCCACGACGGCTCCCGGCTGAGCATACCGAGCCGGCGGTGACGTGCCGGGCCTTGCGCACGCGCCGGTGCCGGGGTGTACTGGGCGTGCACCGGTCGCCGACGTGCCCGGGGCCTTCGGAGCGGACGGCTCCCCCTGTCCCCGACAGACGGGAGCCACTCCCATGTCCCCCTCCCCCGCCAGGGGACTGCCCGCCGTGGGCCTTCCCGCCCTGGTCGCAGCCGGCGTCCTCGCCGTCACGGCCGCCCTGCTCTGCTGTGCGCTCGGTGCCGCCCTGCTGGCTGGCGCGGCGACACTGGTGGCCGGTGCCTCCGCCTCCCCGGTGAACGACGGTGCCCCGGTGATCGGCGGTGCCACGGTCGCACCAGGGACCGCATCCGCTGCCGCCGGCGTGGCCGTCGACTGGGCCCTTGCCCAGGTGGGCACGCCGTATGTGTGGGGTGGGGAGACGGCTGGGGTGGGGTTCGACTGCTCGGGGCTCGTCCAGGCCGCCTACGAACGGGCCGGGATCGCGCTGCCCCGGGTGGCCCAGGACCAGTTCGATGCCGGGCCCCACGTGCCGACCGCATCACCCCTCATGCCCGGCGACCTGGTGTTCTTCGGCAGCTCGCCGGCCGGCGTCGCCCATGTGGGCATGGTGGTGGGCACTTCGGGCGGCCGGCTCCTCATGGTGGATGCGCCCCACACCGGCGCGGACGTGCGCGTGGAACCGTTCACCGCTGCAGCAAGCGCCCCCTGGGGCGCCGAGCACTACGTGGGCGCCACCCGGCCGGCTGCCGGGAAGTGGTGACCGGGCCGGCACGCCCCCGCTCAGCGCAGGGCCACCCGTCCGGGCTCGATCGGGGCCGGCAGGGCGGTCGTGCCCATCAGGTACCGGTCCACCGCGGCGGCGGCCGAGCGTCCCTCGGCGATGGCCCACACGATGAGGCTCTGCCCCCGGGTCATGTCGCCGCACACGAACACGCCGGGCACGTTGGTGGCCCACGTGGGATCGGTGGCCACGTTGCCCCGCTGGTCGAGCTCGAGGCCGAGGTCGGCCACCACGCCCGTGCGCTCCGGCCCGGTGAAGCCCAGCGCCAGGAGGACGAGCTCGCAAGGAAGCTCGAACGTGGAACCGGGGACGGGCTCGAACGCCGGCCGTCCGTCCGGGCCGGTCGTCATCTCGACCTCTTCGGCCCGCAGGCCGGCCACCGACCCGTTGCCGTCGTCGAGGAACTCGACGGTGGTCACCGCGAACAGCCGCTCGCCGCCCTCCTCGTGGGCCGACGACGTCCGCAGGATCACCGGCCACGTCGGCCACGGGTTGTCGGCCGTGCGGGTCTCGGGCGGCTGGGGCAGGATCTCCAGCTGGTGCACGGACAGCGCCCCCTGGCGGTGGGCCGTGCCCAGGCAATCCGCTCCGGTGTCGCCACCGCCGATGATGACCACGTGCTTGCCCGCCGCGCTGATGGGGGTGTCGGCCAGCGCGCCCTCGCGGACCCGGTTCGACGGCTTGAGGTACGCCATCGCCGAGTGGATGCCGGCCAGCTGGCGCCCGGGGATGTCCAGTTCGCGGGGGCGGGTCGACCCACCGGCCAGCACCACGGCGTCGTGGGCGGCCGCAAGGTCGGCGCCGGCGATCACCTCGGCCCCGTCCGCCGCCGCCCACGGCACCGCCGCATCGGGCTCGCCGACGCTGACGCCGCAGCGGAAGGTCACCCCCTCCGCCTCCAGCTGGGCCAGGCGCCGGTCGAGGACGGCCTTCTCCATCTTGAACTCGGGGATCCCGTAGCGGAGGAGGCCGCCCGGCCGCTCCGCCCGCTCGTAGACGGTCACGTCGTGACCGGCCCGGGCCAGCTGCTGGGCAGCGGCCAGCCCGGACGGGCCGGAGCCGACGACGGCCACCCGCTTGCCGGTGCGGACGATCGGCTTGACCGGCACCACCCACCCCTCGGACCATGCCCGCTCGGCGATCTCGTACTCGATGCGCTCGATGGTGACCGGATCGGCGTTGATGCCGAGCACGCACGATCCCTCGCAGGGCGCCGGGCACAGCCGACCGGTGAACTCGGGGAAGTTGTTGGTGGCCTGCAGGCGCTCGATCGCCTCGGACCAGTCGTCCCGGTAGACGAGGTCGTTCCACTCGGGGATGAGGTTCCCGAGGGGGCAGCCCTCGTGGCAGAAGGGGATGCCGCAGTCCATGCAGCGTGCACCCTGGTTGCGGGCCGACTCCACGGGGAACGGCTCGTAGACCTCGCGCCAGTCCCGCAGGCGCACCGGCACGGGCCGCCTCGGCGGCAGCTCACGCTGGTACGTAAGGAATCCGGTGATGTCACCCACGGCTGGCCTCCATGATCGCCTCGTCGACCGACCGGCCCTCGGCGACGGCACGTTCGGTGGCCTCGAGGACCCGCTTGTAGTCCCTCGGCATCACCTTGACGAACAGCTCCGCAGACGGCGTCCAGTCGGCCAGCAGCCGGCCGGCGACGGTCGACCCCGTCTCCTCCTGATGGCGCATGATCCGATCCCGGACCCAGGTGCGGTCCTCGGCGGACAGCGGCTCGAGCTCGACCATCTCACCGTTCACCAGGGTGGCGAAGCGCCCGTCGGGGTCGTGGACGAAGGCGACGCCACCGGACATGCCCGCACCGAAGTTGCGGCCCGTGGGACCGAGCACCACCACCCGGCCGCCCGTCATGTACTCGCAGCCGTGGTCGCCCACGCCCTCGACGACGGCGATGGCGCCCGAGTTGCGCACGCAGAACCGCTCCCCCACCTGGCCGCGGATGAACACCTCACCCGACGTGGCCCCGTAGAGGATCACGTTGCCGGCGACGATGTTCTCCTCGGCGACGAAGGGGGAGTCCTCCGGCGGACGCACGACCAGCCGCCCGCCGGAGAGCCCCTTGCCCAGGTAGTCGTTGGCGTCCCCGAACAGGCGAAGCGTGATCCCTCGGGGGACGAAGGCGCCGAAGCTCTGGCCGGCCGATCCCCGGAAGGTGAGGTCGATGGTCCCGTCGGGCAGGCCAGCGCCGCCGTGGCGGCGGGTCACCTCGTAGCCGAGGAGGGTGCCCACCGTCCGGTGGACGTTGGAGATGGCCAGTTCGGCCGCCACCGGTGTCCCCTCCTCGATGGCCGGCCGGCAGGCGTCGAGGAAGGCGTGGTCGAGGGCACGGTCGAGCCCGTGGTCCTGCTCGTTTACGCAGAAGCGGGCGGATCCGGGCGACACCTCCGGCTCGGCCAGGATGGGCGACAGGTCGAGGCCCGACGCCTTCCAGTGGTCCACCGCCTCGACCGCGTCCAGCAGGTCGACCCGGCCGATGGCGTCCTCCAGCGAGCGCAGCCCCAGCGCGGCCAGGTACTCCCGCACCTCCTCGGCGATGTACTCGAAGAAGGTCTCGACGAACTCCGGCTTGCCGGAGAACCGCTTGCGGAGGACCGGGTTCTGGGTGGCGATGCCCACCGGGCAGGTGTCCAGATGGCAGACGCGCATCATGATGCACCCGGAGACGACCAGCGGCGCGGTGGCGAACCCGTACTCCTCGGCACCGAGGAGGGCGGCCACCACCACGTCGCGGCCGGTCTTCATCTGACCGTCGACCTGGACGACGATGCGGTCGCGCAGGTCGTTTGCCACCAGGATCTGCTGCGTCTCGGCCAGCCCCAGCTCCCACGGGATGCCGGCGTGCTTGAGCGACGTCAGCGGCGACGCGCCCGTCCCGCCGTCGTGGCCGGAGATGAGGACCACGTCGGAGTGGGCCTTGGCCACGCCTGCGGCCACGGTGCCCACGCCCACCTCGGCCACCAGCTTCACGTGGATCCGGGCTCTCGGGTTGGCCGACTTCAGGTCGTGGATGAGCTGGGCGATGTCCTCGATCGAGTAGATGTCGTGGTGGGGCGGGGGCGAGATGAGGCCCACGCCCGGCGTGGAGAAGCGGGTCTCGGCGATCCACGGGTACACCTTGTGGCCGGGCAGCTGACCGCCCTCGCCGGGCTTGGCCCCCTGGGAGATCTTGATCTGGATGTCGTCCGCGTTGACCAGGTACTCGCTCGTGACCCCGAAGCGGCCGGACGCCACCTGCTTGATGGCGCTGCGGCGGAGGTCGCCGTTGGGGTCGGGCGTGAAGCGGTCCGTGTTCTCGCCGCCCTCCCCGGTGTTGGAGCGCGCTCCCAGACGGTTCATGGCGATGGCCAGGGTCTCGTGGGCCTCGGCCGAGATGGAGCCGTAGGACATGGCACCCGTCGAGAACCGGGACACGATCGACGCCGCCGGCTCGACGTCGTCGAGGGGGACGGGGGGCAGGACGCCGGTCCGCAGCCTGAGGAGGCCGCGCAGGGTGGCCAACGCGCCGGACTGGTCGTCGACGGCCCGCGTGTACTCCTTGAACACCTCGTAGCGCTTGGCCCTGGTGGCGTGCTGGAGCTTGTGGACGGTCCGGGGGTTGAAGAGGTGGATCTCGCCCTCGCGGCGCCACTGGTACTCGCCGCCGACCTCCCGCTCGCGGTGGGCGAGCTCGGTGGGGCGGTCGAGGTGGCAGCGGGCGTGGCGGGCCGCCACCTCGTCGGCCAGGACGGGGAGCCCGACCCCGCCGATCCGGCTCACCGTGCCGGTGAAGTACTCGTCGATGACGTCGCGGGCCAGCCCGACGGCCTCGAACACCTGGGCCCCCGTGTAGGAGGCGACGGTGGAGATGCCCATCTTCGACATCACCTTGACGATCCCCTTGGAGGCGGCCTTGATGTAGTTCTTCTGCGCCTGGCGGGGCGTCACCCCGGTGAGGAGGCCCGAGGCGATCATGTCGTCGATCGTCTCGAAGGCCAGGTACGGGTTGATGGCCGCCGCGCCGAAGCCCTTGAGGAGCGCCATGTGGTGGACCTCGCGGGCGTCACCCGACTCCACCACCAGGCCCACGCGGGTCCGCATGCGGGTCCGGACCAGGTGATGGTGGACGGCCGCCACCAGCAGGAGCGACGGGATGGGCGCCAGGTCCGCCGTCGAGTTGCGGTCGGACAGGACGATCACGTTGGCGCCGTCCTCGATGGCCGCCGTGACCTGCCTGCGCACCTCCTCGATGCCGTCCCGCAGGCCGTCGCCCCCCCGGGCCACCTCGAAGAGGCCGTCGACGGCGAAGGCGCGGAAGCCGGGGTTGGCACCGTCCTCGTTCACGTAGCGGAGCTTGGCCAGTTCGTCGTTGTCGATGACCGGCATGGGCACGACGATCTGCCGGCACGACGTCGGCGTCGGCTCCAGCAGGTTGGCTTCCGGTCCCACCGTGGACGCTAGCGACGTCACCAGCTCCTCGCGGATGGCGTCGAGCGGCGGGTTCGTCACCTGGGCGAACAGCTGGGTGAAGTAGTCGTAGAGGAGCCGGGACCGGCCGGAGAGGACGGCGATGGCCGTGTCCGATCCCATCGAGCCGATGGGCTCGGCGCCCGTCTTCGCCATGGGCCCGATGATCAGGCGCAGCTCCTCGTCCGTGTACCCGAACAGGCGCTGGCGACCCACCACCGAGGCGTGCTGGGGAGTGAGCATGGTCCGGGGCGGCAGGTCGGCCAGGTCCAGCTGGTGCTCCTCCAGCCACGTGTCGTACGGGTTGGCGGCGGCCAGCTCGGCCTTGATCTCGTCGTCGTCGACGATCCGGCCGGCCGCCGTGTCGACCAGGAACATCCGTCCGGGCTGCAGGCGACCCTTGCGCACCACCGACGCCGAGGGGACATCGAGCACGCCCACCTCGCTGGCCAGCACCACCAGGCCGTCGTCCGTCACCCAGTAGCGGGCCGGACGCAGGCCGTTCCGGTCCAGCACGGCGCCGACCACGGTGCCGTCGGTGAAGGCCACGGCGGCAGGACCGTCCCACGGCTCCATGAGGGCGGCGTGGTAGCGGTAGAAGGCCCGCCGGGCCGGATCCATGGTGCGGTGGTTCTCCCACGCCTCGGGGATCATCATCAGCACGGCGTGGTGGAGGGGGCGCCCACCCAGGTGGAGCAGCTCCAGGACCTCATCGAACGAGGCCGAGTCGCTGGCGCCGGGGGTGACGATCGGGAACGCCCGGTCCAGGTTGGGGATGAGGTCGCTCTCGAGCAGCGCCTCACGGGCCGTCATCCAGTTCCGGTTGCCGGCCAGCGTGTTGATCTCGCCGTTGTGGGCCATGTAGCGGTACGGGTGGGCCAGCGGCCACGACGGGAAGGTGTTGGTGGAGAAGCGGGAATGGACCAGGGCCAGGCCGCTCTCCAGCCGGGGGTCGGACAGGTCCGGGTAGAACTCCGCCAGCTGGTGGGAGGTCAGCATCCCCTTGTAGGTGATGGTCCGGGAGGACAGCGACGCGATGTAGACCCCGTCCACCTCGTGCTCGGCCCGCTTGCGCAGCACGAAGGCGCGGCGGTCGACGGCCAGGGCCCGCTCCTCCGGGCTGCCGCCGGCCGGCGGCGAGGCGGGGGCGACGAACAGCTGCCGCATGGCGGGCATGGCGGCCCGGGCCACCGAGCCCAGCGTGGCGTCGGCCACCGGGAGGTCCCGCCACCCGAGGACGTCCATGCCCTCCTCGGCCGCCAGGCGCTCGATCTCCGCCATCGCCTTGGACCGGTCGCCGTCGGCGGTGGGCAGGAACACGGCGCCGGCCGCGTAGTCGCCGGCGGGCGGAAGGTCGAAGGTGACCTCGGCGGCCAGGAAGGCGTGCGGCATCTGGATGAGGATCCCGGCGCCGTCGCCGCTGTCCTCCTCGCTGCCCGTCGCGCCCCGGTGGGCGAGGTGCTCGAGCGCGGTGATGGCGCGGCGGACAAGGTGGTGGGAGCGGCGACCGTGGAGGTCGGCGACGAGGGCGATCCCGCACGCGTCGTGCTCGAAGCGCGCATCGTACAGGCCTGGTGCAGTCGTCATGGGGAACTCCATCGAAGAGCGGTGGGTTGCCCGCCCCGGGACGACGTTGGCCCAAACAGCGGTCCAGACATCGTACACGGTTGCCGCGGGCCCCCGGACGGAGGGCCGGGGACGCCCCGTCGACCCGCACGAGCCCAGCTCGCCGGGTTCGCCGGCCCGTCCGCCCCCGTCACGGCGATCCTAGGATGACCCCATGGCCTCGACTGGAGCTGCGCCCGACGTCGTCGTCGTGGGCGGCGGCATCGTCGGGCTGACGATCGCCTGGTCGAGCCGGCAGGCGGGTGCCACCGTCGCCCTGGTCGACCCGTCGCCAGGGCGAGGAGCCACGTGGGCCGCCGCCGGGATGCTCGCGCCCGTGACCGAGGTCCACTTCGGCGAGGAGCCGCTGGTCGCCCTGCTGCTGGCAGCCGCCGAGGCCTGGCCGTCGTTCGCCTCCGGCCTTGAGGCGGCCACCGGGCACCCGGTCGGGCTGCGGACCGAGGGCACCCTGGTGGTGGCGGCCGACCGCTCCGACCGGATCGCCATCGACCAGGTCACCCTGTTCCAGCGATCGCTCGGCCTGCCCGTGACCGCGCTGACCGGGCGGGAGTGCCGGGCCCTCGAGCCGGCACTCGCCTCGTCGATCGTCGGGGGGGCGGACGTCCCCGGCGACCACCAGGTGGACAACCGGCTGGTGGCCGAGGCCCTGGTGGCCGCATGCACAGCCGGCGGGGTGACGATGGTGGCCGAACGGGCATCCGGCCTGGTGGTCGGTCCCGGCGGGCAGGCCACCGGCGTGGCGCTGGCCGACGGTTCGACCCTGCCGGCCGGCACCGTCGTGGTGTCGCTCGGGACGGAGTGGGACCGGTTCTCCGGCATCCCGCCCGCCGCCGTCCCACCGGTGCGCCCCGTCCTCGGGGTGACCCTGCGGCTGCGCGCCCGGGGCACGGCCCTGGTGCCGGCCAGGACGGTGCGGGGACTCGTCCACGGCTCCGTCTCCTATCTGGTGCCCCGAGCGGACGGGACGGTCGTCGTGGGGGCTACCGCCGAGGAGCGTGGCGAGCCGCTCGAGGTGACGGCCGGCGCCGTCCATGGCCTGCTGCGCGATGCCCGCACCCTCGTGCCCTCGGTCGACGAGTACGCCCTGGTGGATGCCACCGCCGGGCTGCGCCCGGGCACCCCCGACAACGGCCCGGTGGTGGGAGCCACCGACATGGCGGGCCTCGTGGTCGCCGGTGGCACCTACCGCAACGGCATCCTGCTCTCCCCGCTCATCGGGAGGGCCGTCGCCGGGCTCGTCACCGGGACCGCCATCGCCGGCCCCCTCGCCGCCTTCGGCCCGGGGCGTTTCGCCGCCGGGCTGGGGGGACGGCAGGTTGCCGGAGCCACGTCATGAGCCCCGCCTCGGTGAACGGCCAGCCCGCCGAGGGGCTCGACGGGATCACCATCGCTGAGCTCGTCGCCCGTCAGGGACTGCCGGGTCGGGGCATCGCCGTGGCCCGAAACGGCGAGGTGGTGCCGCGGAGCAGCTGGTCCACCGTCACCGTCGAGTCCGGTGACACCATCGACATCGTGACCGCCGTCGCCGGCGGCTGAGGCGCCCCGGGGGCCGCCGTCCGGCCCCGGTATCGTGAAGGCGTGACCACCACCGCACCGCGGGGGACCGCTCCGGCAGCCCCCGCTCCGACCGCCGGCACCAGGGAACGTCCGGACGATCCCTTTGTCATCGCCGGCGAGGAGCTTCCGTCCCGCCTCATCCTGGGTACGGGGGGGATGCGCAGCCTCGACGAGCTGCGGGGCGCCCTGGTGGCGTCGGGGACGTCGATGGCCACCGTCGCCGTCCGGCGGGTGGGGCCCGGGGGGCCCGGAGGGCTCCTCGCCCTCCTGGACGAACTGGGCATCCGGGTCCTGCCCAACACCGCCGGTTGCGGCACGGCCGCCGAGGCCCTGCTCACCGCACGTCTCGCCCGCGAGGCCTTCGGGACGTCGTGGGTCAAGGTGGAGGTCATCGCCGACGACGACACCCTCCTCCCCGATGCCATCGAGCTCATCGACGCAGCCACTGCCCTGGTAGACGAAGGCTTCACCGTCCTCGCCTACACCAACGACGACCCCATCCTGGCCAGCCGCCTCGAGCAGGCGGGGTGCGCGGCGGTCATGCCCCTGGGCGCGCCGATCGGGACCGGGCTCGGCATCCGCAACCCCCACAACATCGAGTTGATCACCTCGCGGATCTCGGTACCGGTCATCCTCGACGCCGGCATCGGTACGGCGTCCGATGCCTGCCTGGCAATGGAGCTCGGATGTGCCGGGGTACTGGCCGCCTCGGCCGTCACCCGCGCCCAGCACCCCGCCCTCATGGCCCGGGCACTGGCCGATGCGGTGTCCGGTGGCCGGGCCGCTGCCCGGGCCGGTCGGATCCCCCGCCGCCACCTGGCCGAGGCGTCGTCGCCCGACGCCGGCAGGGTGACTCCCCTCGACCCGCCCCCCGGGGGCGGGACCGTACGGTGACCGGAGGACCGGCGGGGGCGGGGGCGGGGACGTCCACCCCTCCCGGCCCCCCGGTCGTGCTCACCATCGCCGGCTCGGACTCCGGCGCCGGAGCCGGCATCCAGGCCGATCTCAAGGCGGTGGCGGCGCTGGGCGGCTTCGCGGTGACGGCGGTGACGGCGGTGACGGCCCAGAACACGAAGACCGTGGCTGCCGTCCACCCGGTACCGGCCGGCATGGTGACCGCACAGATCGAGGCGGTGCTGGCGGACATGCCCGTCGCCGCCACCAAGACGGGGATGCTCGCCACGGCCGAAACCATCGAGGTCGTGACCAGGTTGGCCACGTCCGGGCGGCTGCCCGCCCTCGTGGTCGACCCCGTGCTGGTCGCGTCGAGCGGCCGGCCCCTCCTCGACGGCGCCGGCATCCACGCCGTGCGGCGCCTCACCGGGCGCGCCCTGGTGGCGACACCCAACCTGTGGGAGGCCGCCCTGCTGGCCGGTGTGGACGTGGAGAGCCTGGTCGATGTGGACGCCATGGTCGAGGCAGGCCGGCGGATCCACGGGTTCGGCGCCCGGTGGGTGCTGGTGAAGGGAGGGCACCTTCCCGGGGTGGGGCCCGAATCGGGCACCGCGCCGGCACGGGTTCCCGATGTTCTGGTGGGCGAGGGTGGGGTCCGCGTCCTGGAGGCATCCCACGTCGCTACGGCCAACGTGCATGGCACCGGCTGCTCGCTGTCCGCCGCCATCGCCACCGGGCTGGCCCGCCGGGCCGCCGGTGGCGCCGACCCGGCCTCGGTCGTCCCCGACGCGGTCGACGATGCCAAGCGCTACGTCCACCGGGCCCTCGTCGGCGGTGCCGGTTGGCGATTGGGGGCAGGACGCGGTCCACTCGACCACCTGGGCCACCTGTGGGCGGGCACTGAGCCACCGCCGGGCTGAGCCACCGCCGGGCCGAAGCGGATGCCAGAGCCGGGCGGGGTTCGGTGTGCAGCGGCCCGGGCCCGGACGTACAGCGGCCGGGTCGTCACCGACCCGGCCGCTCCCCACCCTGTTGCAGGAACCTGCACCCGGCGCCAGGCCGAGCACCCCCTCCTGTCCAGCGCCTACACGGCGCCATGGGCACCCATTGTGAACGATCGCCGTCCAAATGTAAACGTCAGGTAAACAACGCCCCTGCCGAAACCGGTAGTGTCATGGGGATGGACAGGGACGCGGCACGTGCACTGGCGAGGCTCGTGGGAGCGGGTCGTGTCGCTGTCGGGGTGACGGCCCTGGTCAGCCCGGTAGCGGTGACCGAACCGTGGATCGGCTCGCTGGCGGGCGCCCCCGGGGTCCGCGTCTTCGCCCGGGCCATGGGTGGACGTGACATCGCCCTCGGCATCGGAACGCTCCGCGCCGTGACCCGCCCCGGGGACGAGGCCCGTACCTGGGTGGCCCTCGGCGGTGTGGCCGACACGGTGGACCTGTTGGCAACGGCCTTCTCCTTCGCCAAGCTGCCCCGCAGGCGCTGGGCCATCCTGGTCGTGACGGCGGCGGCCGCCGTCGCCTCCTTCCGGGCTGCGACCGCGCTCGAGGGACCCGAACGCGGCGCACCTCGCTCGTCCCCCCTCCACAACGGAGCGACACCGGCCGGCTGACCGGCCGGTCAGTTGACCCCCACGACCGCTCCGGCCGGGGGAATGGTCGACGGGCCCAGGTGGCACGTGACCCCCGTCCCCCCCACGGCCGGCGCCGGCAACGTGGGCGGACGCCCGAAGGCGGGCGAACCGTGCAGGTCGACCATGTCGAGGAGATCGGCCGCCGCAGCGTCGCGGCCGGTCAGGGCGGGCAGGTTCCACTTCGTCTCCACCAGCTTCAGGACCGACGTGTGGTCGAAGACGGTGTGCGAGACGTAGTCCGGGCGGGCGTAGGGGCTGACCACGCCGGCGGGGACCCGGAACCCGTAGCGCCCGAACGTACCGGGGCGGTCCCCCGGTCGGAGTGCCGGAGGGACCGAGTCCGGCAGCGGCGCCACCGGTGGCGGCACATGGTCGTAGTACCCACCCCCCTCGTCGTAGGTCCACACCAGGAGGGTCGAGGACCAGCCGGGGCCGGACATAACCGCGTTCACCACCCGGGACAGGAAGGCGTCGCCGGGCCGGATGTCCTGGGGGTCCTCCTCGGACTGGGTGCCGAAGTCCGGGTCGACCAGGGAGAAGGCGGGGAGGTTCCCGGACGCACAGTCGGCGTAGAAGGCGTCGATGTGGGCCAGGTTGGAGGACATGGACGGCTGGGACAGCAGGGGCAGGAAGATCCCGAGGGTGGGCAGGGACGAGTAGTAGTTCCGCCACGAGATGTCATGCCTGTTGAACTGGTCGAAGATGGTCCCGTTCGGCGGGAGCGCCTTCGGGAAGGTGTCGTCGATCAGCCCGAGCGAGGTGCCCGCCATCAGGAACCGCCGGTTCGGATAGGTCTGACACAGCGTCGACGAGAACCACCGGTCGGCGATCGGGAAGGTCCTGGCCAACCCGGCGGTGAACGGCATGTCGGCCGCCGTCCAGTACCCCATGGACACCGGGCCGGACGCGCTGGTCACGAACCCCTGGTTGGTGCCGCCGTCGTAGGCGTCGTGGGACGCGTCCCACGAGTTCGACGGGTGACCGTCCTCCTGGCAGGTGGTGGGCATGTGGAAGGCACGCACCGCCTTGCCGCGGCCGTCCGGATTGGTGGCGGTTGGCCGGCCGGCGGCGTCGAGGGTGAACCCGTCCCCCCGTCCGAGGGTGCCGAGCAGGTTGTCGAAGGAGTGGTTCTCCATCATCACCACCACGACATGCTCGATCTGGGGCAGCTGGTCGCTGCCCAGCGGGGCTCGGCGATTGGGTGGAAGGCCCACGCGGCCCGGCGGCGTCGTCGGCCGGGTGGCACGGCTCGAGGGTGCGCCCGACGAGCACGCTGCCAGGGCGGCCCCACCTCCTGCCACGAGAGCGGCACCGAGGAAGCCCCGGCGCGACGTCACCGGCTGCGTGCCCCTCCCAGCATGCCCTCCTCGATCCACAGGAACCTCCCCTCCCCCAGGCGGGGCGACGTGCCCGGCGCCCGACCTCCAGCGGAGTGTACCGAGGGGACCCGTCGACCGCCCCGGACGTCTCTCCCGGGTGCGGAGTCGCCGGGACGCTCCGGTAGGGTGGTCTCGGTGACTGCACCCGTGACGTCGGCGAACCAGGCCGATTCCCTCCTCTCCACCGGCCCCGGTGGCCATGGCGACGACGAAGCGCCCGCGGCGGCCCTGCCGAAGCGTGGCCCGGCCCTCGCCGTGCTGGGCATCGCCGTCGTCTTCGTCATCGGCCTGTTCGCAGCCGGCCTCACCGACACGGGCTCGGGCACGGTGGCCCCGGTGGCGTCGATCACCCTCCCGGGCGGCACCACCGTCCACCTCGTACCCGCCGCACCCGAGCTCGCACCCATCACGTCGACCGGGCAACCGCCGGCGGACATCCTCAGCGCGCTGGAGGTGCCGGCGGGGACGCAGGCCCACGGTGCACCGATCAACACGGACCAGGGCCTGTCGCAGTACGACCGGACCATGCCGTTCGTGGTGGACATGAGCGCCGACCAGGTGGTCGCCACCTTCCGCACCCTCCTCCCCCGCCTGGGGTGGTCCGTCATCCAGGTGGGACCGGACTCCTTCCACCCGGGGAGCACGGAGATCCTGGCCAAACGGGGCAGCGCCGACGGCTACTACTGGGAGGCCGGCGTGGTGGTGTCGCCGATGACGGCAGCCGCCACGACGCCGTTCAGCCTCCGCTTGTTCGAGGTTTCCACGTCCGCCTGACCGGCTGGCTCGGGCACGTGGGCCCGGCGGAGCATCCAGCCGAAGACGAACAGGTCGACCGGGTAGAGGAGGTAGCCCACCCGCGTCGCCGGTGCCAGCAGGATGGCCACCGTCATGGCCCATCCGGTGAGCACCGCGACGTCGGCCGCACTGCGGGGAGGATGGCGCACCAGGTGGATGAGGAGCGCGGCAGCCCCGCCAACCACCAGCACGGCCACGTAGATGTGATGGATCCCCGGGAACGCGGAGACGATGAGATGGCCCGGCAATGGGCTCGCCGCCGGTGACGCCACCCCGGCCAAGCCCAGCGGGAAGCGGATCACGTTGTCCACGAACGCCGACGGGTTGCTGGCGGCGAACGGCACCACCACCGGCACCACCACCGTGACGATGCCGGCCGCCGTCCACGCCGCGGCCCGGCGCCCACCCCGGTCGAGCGCGGCCCACAGCGCCAGGAAGGCGAGCGGCCAGGCGGTGAACTTCAACGACGACGCAGCGCCCAGCGCCAGTCCGGCGAGGTAGGGACGTCGGCGTTGCAGGCCGACCAGCCCGAGGAGCATCAGGGCGACCACGGGCATGTCGTCACCACCGGTGGCCAGGGGCAACGCCGCCGTCGGCAGTGCAGTCAGCACCTGCCAGCTGCGCACACGCCGGTCCGCGGGTGCCTTCAGGCGCCACAGGGCGAAGGCGGCCACCGCGAAGGTCACGATCAGGAATTGGATGCGGGCATCGGTGAGCTGGGCCTCGACCTTGCTCCCGCTGGAGAACCCGAAGATGACCATGCCGGGCAGGTACGGGTAGTAGAGCTCGTAGACGGGCTCGGCCGACTGGTGGATGAGGATGTGCCCATTGCGGTCGATGACCCGGTAGGGGTCCTGCCCTGCGGCGACCCGCACGCCGGCCCGCTCCACCACCAGGACCTCCGGCTGGACGTGGGCGGCTGCGTTTCCCTCGGAGCGCCAGATGACCTCCATGGTCAGCGGCGCGAGGGTGGCCCCGATCAGGGCGATGCCGAAGGCGCCCAGGCGCAGTCCGACGATCACCCGGCGGGACGGCGGGGCGCCGGCACGCTGGCGACGCCGCTGCCACCAACTGGTCCCGAAGGCCACCACGGCCGCACCGGCATACGGACCGACGGCCATCTCCCCCCAGGCCCGGTAGAGGGCGATCCCCGCCACCACGATGGTCAGCCCGGCGAAGGTGGCCGCAAGGGCGTAGAGCACGGCATCCCTGCCGGCCGGGGACTGCCTCCGCAGCCAGGCCGCCGGGGGGTCGAGGAGGATGCGCCGGAAGGCGGCCCACACCTGCCGACCGACACCCGCACCCGCACGGGAGGCCGGCTCCGCCTGAAGGGCGCCCGGCACGGACGGGCTGCCCGCGGACATCGACACGCCGGAGCGTATCACCGGGTCATGCCCGGTCGGTGGGCGGGCGGCGGCTCGCCAGAGGGTCAGGCCGGCAACGCAGCCGGCCGACCGGGCGCCCTGGGGCCGTCTGCCAGCTCGTCCCTCTGGTCGGGCTCCCCGGTCACGGCCAGGTCCGACGGACCGGCTCCCCGGCCTCGCCGTAGGCGTTCGTAGACCGCCTCCGCCACTACCGACAGGGTCACCGCAGCGATGTCGGCGAAGAACGGCATCACGTACTGGAGTGCCGACAGATGGGTGTTGTCGCCCGTGTACTGCCAGGTGTGGTCCTGGACCAGCCACCAACCCGCCATCACCAGCACGGCGAAGATGGCGACTCCCCGGCCCCGACCGGATCGCACGAGCCGGACCACCCAGAGCCAGAGGACCGGGAGCGCCAGCAGCGCGTACTGCCGGTGCGACAGGGGCATGAGCACCACGACGCAGAAGGTGACGTTGAAGGTGCACATCGCCGGATCGCCCCGGGTGAGCAGGGCGACCACGGTGACAGCCAGCATGACCAGCGTCATCCCCCACCATGTGGCCGCATGGAGCGCCGGCGACACCAGGACAGGGCGGGCCAACCCGCTGTGCGTGAACAGCATCGAGGTCACGGACGAGATGCTGTCGCTCACCAGGAGGGGCTGGTGGCTGGCGTGGTCGATGTTGGCCCGGAGCGCCCCGGGTCCGGTCAGGCCACCGGCCACCACCACCGAGATCGGGAGGAGCAGGCCCGTCGCCGCGAAGGCGATCAACGCCCGCCACCGTCCCGACCCGCCCCGCTGCACGACGGCGAGGGCGATCGCCGCCGGCCAGATCTTCAGGAGTGCCCCGAGCGCCAGCCATGCTCCTCGCCAGAGGTGGGCCGACCGCCGGGCCGCCGCCGCCGAGAGCAGGATGCACGGCAGCACGAACACGTCGGTCTGCCCCAGGTACAGGTCACGGGCCGCCGGGTAGAAGCTGGGATCGAGCAACGTGAACGCGGCCAGCGCGAAGGGCAGGGGCCACGCCCACCGGGGAAGGCCCGGGGATTCCATCCATGCGAAGACGGCGGCCGCGCACAGCATGGTGAAGAGCATCACGCCCAGCCAGACCAGCCACTCCCGCTCGATGGAGGCGCCGTCGAACGGGGCAAGGGCCCACGCCACCGGCGGGGGGTACACGTACTGGGCCAGCCCGTACGGGCTCTTCCCGGCAGCCACCAGTGTCCCGGCCTGGACGAAGTAGAGGAAGTCCCCGCCGGGCGTCCAGAACGATGCCAGCTCGTAGGCGACGTGGTACCAGCGCTCCACCGCCACCGCGACGGCCGCCCACACGGCCGCCACAGCCGCCCAGGAGGCACCCGGTCGCCAGCGGCCGGACACACCTCGCCTCCGGTGCGCTGGACCTCGCTGCCGAAGCGCTGGACCAGAGGCGGGCACCGGGGCGTCACCACCTTCACGCGCGGCGACCACTCCCTGCCGGTCGCCGCACTCCACGGCCAGGCAAGCTACCAAAGATCGCCAGAAAGCCCCGTGCCGCCAGCGACGATCGGAAGCCCAGGCAGGGAGGCGCCGGGCCCCGTCGTCCGGCTCTGCCGTCCGGCGGCGCTTCAGCCCGCTCCGGTGGCGATGTCGAAGAGGTCGTCGTAGAACGCCGATTCGGCCTCGAGGGCCGCTTCGATGGTGGTCGACCGCCTGAAGCCGTGCCCCTCCCCGTCGAACAGGTGCAGCTGGCACCGACCACCGGCCGCCCGGACGGCCTCGGCGAACCGTCGGGACTGGTCCGGTGGGACCACAGCGTCGTCGGTCCCCTGGAGCACCAGCACGGCGCCGGCGATCTTCGACGCGTTCCAGGCCGGTGATCGCTCGCGATAGCGGGAACGGGCTTCGGGCAGGGGTCCGACCAGCCCGTCGAGGTAGTGGGCCTCGAAGTCGTGCGTCTCGGCCGCCAGGTGCTCGAGATCGGTGACCGGGTACCAGCCCACGGCGCCGGCGAACACCGTCGACCGGGTCATGGCGGCGAGTGCCGTGAACCCTCCGGCCGACGTGCCCCGGATGGCCATCCGGCGACCGTCGACCTCGCCCGCGGCGGCCAGCGCCTCGGCGACGGCCACGCAGTCGTCCACATCGGCCCTCCCCCACTCGCCAGCCAATGCCTGCCGGTAGGCACGCCCGTAGCCGGCACTGCCCCGGTAGTCGACGGCCGCCACCGTCAGGCCCCGGGTGGTGAGGAAAACCACGATGGGGTCGTAACCAGCCCCCGATGCCCCGGTGGGGCCGCCGTGGGCCCAGACGACCAGCGGAGGCGGTCCCGGCCGCCCACGCCACGGGACCAGCGGGCGATGGATCAGCGCGTGCACCGGGCCGCCCGGCCCCGGCACCGTGACGGTCCGAGCAGGCCGGACCCCCGCGGGTGACCCGGCCGGGTCACCGGCCACCCGCACCGGCTCCCCACCGCCGGCCACCGGAACGAAGAACACTCCTGCCGGCGCGTCGGGCGGGGTCCCGAGGACGACCACGCCGTCCCCCAGCGCTGCGACGCCCCCGATGGCGATGCACGGCTGGACGACCTCCCGGGCCGCCGCGTCGTGTCCCGGACCGACGACGACCAGGCGGTCGGCGCCATCGCTCCCCATGCGGGCGACGATGCCGCCCCAGCCCAGCTCGGCCGCCGTGGCCTGGCCGAAGACCCAGTCCGGCGCATGGAATTCAGCAGGAGCCGCGCACCGGCGCACCGGTGGGCGGCTGCCCATGACCTGGTAGGGCTGCCACCACCCGTCCCGGTCCCACATGAACAGGAGGGACCCGTCCGCCGACCACGCCGGCTGCCCGACCGAGGACCCGTCGCCTCCCGCCACCCGCCGTCCGTCCCCCAGACGGGGGCGGCCCGTGTCATCCGCCTCGAGCGGCGCGACCCACAGCTCCGCAGCGTCCCAGGACATGTCCGGATGGCGCCAGGTGATCCACGCCAGGGACCTGCCGTCCGGGGACGGCCGGGGGGCGGCCACAAACCCCCCGGCCCCGGTCAGACCGACCACCTCGGCCGCGCCCGAGACCGCCACCAGGCGGTGGGCGGCACCGGTCCGGGGATCCACCTCCTCCTCGACGGCCACGACCCACGCCTCCCCCGGGAGCGGGCGCAGGTCGGCGTAGCGCCGTGCCGTCGACCCTCGGTCGGGCGGGGTGAGGAGGGGCCCCGGCTCGGCCGAACCCACCTCGCACCGGTGGATGCCCTGGTCGTCCTGGTCGCAGTACCACAGGGTCCCTTCCGCCACCCAGCTGGCGCCGCCCCCGTACTCGTGCGCCCGGCTGCGGATGGACACGCCCGGCGGTGACACGTCGCTGCAGCCCGAACCCGGCGACCATCGGACCAGGACCTGACGCCCGCCTTCCGCCGGCCGGCTCTCCAGCCAGTAGGCACACCCCCCGTCCACCTGGAGCCCCGAACGTGACACCTTGGCTGCCGCTGCGGCACGTGCCGGCAGCGGCGACGACCATCCCGCCGGCAGCGGAACGCCACCTGCGACCTCGGGCCCGTCGCGCCCGGGGTCGTGCCGCGTGGTCGCCATCGGTTCGCTACCGTACCCCGATGGCCCCGACCGACCACGGAACGTCACCTGCCCCTCCGACCGGCCCGTTCGCCGCCTACGTCGTCGAGCGCCAGGGTGACGGGATATCTGCGGGCGTCCGGCAGCTCACGATGAAGGACCTCCCCGACCAGCCGGTTACCGTGCGGGTCGACTGGTCGTCGGTCAACTACAAGGACGGCATGGTGGCCACACCCGGGAACCGGGTGGCGCGGACGTCGCCCCTCATCCCCGGGGTCGACCTCGTCGGGACCGTCGTCGACGTCGCCGACCCCGACGCAGACGTCGCGGTGGGCGACGAGGTGGTGGTCCACGGCTACGGGCTCGGTATCTCGCAACACGGCGCCTTCGCCCAGTACGCACGGGTCCCGGGGCACTGGGTGGTGCCGCTCCCTCCCGGCCTCTCACCCCGCCGGGCCGCGCTGATCGGGACGGCCGGCTTCACCGCGGCCCTCTCCCTGGCCCGCCTGGAGCGGATGGGGTTGGCCCCCGGCGCCGGTCCGGTGCTGGTGACCGGCGCCTCGGGTGGCGTCGGCTCGATGTCGGTCGCACTGCTCGCCGCACGCGGCTACGACGTGGTGGCCAGCACCGGCAAGGCGGCGGAGCATGCTTACCTGGCGGGGCTGGGGGCCACCGAGGTGATCGGACGTGACGACCTGGACGGGGCATCCGAGCGGGTCCTGGCCCCGGAGCGGTGGGCGGGCGCCATCGACTGCGTGGGGGGGACGACCCTCCGCGCCGTCCTCCGCTCCCTCCGGTACGGGGCCGCCGTCGCCGCCAGCGGTCTCACCGGCGGCTCGACCCTCGAGTCCACCGTCTACCCGTTCATCGTCCGGGGCGTGAGCCTGCTCGGCATCGACTCGGTGGAGACGCCGATCGACGAGCGGCGTCACGTCTGGCAGCGGCTCGGGAGCGCGTTCCCGTCCGAGGCGCTCGACGCCGCCGCCGATGGCGAGATCGGGCTCGACGGGCTGGACGATGCCCTGGCCACGATCAGCCGGGGGGGCGTGCGCGGTCGGATCCTCGTCCGCCCGGGGGCCTGAAGACGCAGGGCCACCAACCTGCGGGCCACCCACCTGCGGCAGCGGCGGCTGACCGGGCGGCGTCCGTTGTGCCCGGTCGACGGATCCGCGATCTGCTCCGGGGTCGCCTCAGGCCGATGGAGGGAAGACGGGCGAGACGACGACCGTGCCGTGGTTGCACGGAGCGATGGTCGCCGACAGCGAGACCGAGTGGTAGGCGTTCGGCGCCGTCACGTCCATCGTCGCCGACGCCGGGCACGATGACTCGTTGGCGACCGGCACATCGGAGTAGCCCACGTTGAAGCGGGCCGAACCGCCCGGGGCCAGCGTGACCAGCGTGGGGTTCATCGAGGTGAACGGGTAGGTGCCCTTGCGGACGACATCGGTCGGAAGGGCGCTGCCGCTTGCGTCACGCATCTGCAACCCCGGGTACCCCTCCAGCGTGCACGGCACCGTAGCCTTCGAGGTGAGGTCGACGACCAGCTCCAAAGTTCCCGCTCCCCCGGAGCGACCGGCGATCGAGGCCGAAAGGACGGTGCTGCGACAACGGGCTCCGGCAACCTGTCCGGCGTCGGTCGTCGTCGGCGACGCCGGTGCGGCCGTCGTGGTCGTCGTGGTCGTCGCCGCGGGCACCGTCGTCGGTGGCGGCAACGACGTGCTGGAGGTGCTCGTATGGCCGCAGGCTGCGATCAGCACGCCGACGCCGACGACGGCAACCCCGCCCCATACCGCCTTCAGGTGGTTGGCCGCGCGTCGTCCGTTCATCATCGAGCCTGTCCTCCTTGCATCAACGTGTCGTCGCTCCATCGGCCGGGAACCGTCCGCCGGCCGTGCCCGGAGCGACCAGCATGTCAAGGCGAGAAGTCCTCCGGGCGGATGGTCTCGAGGAAGTCACGGAACTCACCGACGAGCTCGTCAGGATTGACATCGTCGGCATCCCCGTCCTCCTCCTCGTCCTCATCGGGGGGAAGGATGATCCCCTCCGCTTCCATCAGCCCGTCGTCAACGAAGATCGAGGCCCCCGTGCGGACGGCGACGGCGACGGCATCCGACGGTCGGGCGGACACCGCCACCTCCTTTCCGTCGGCGACGATCACCAGCTCGGCGAAGAACGTCGCGTCGCGCAGCTCGGTCACGACGACCCGCTGGACGCTGGCGCCGAGCGCCTCGAGCATGTCCCGGATGAGATCGTGGGTCATCGGCCGCGGTGTCTCGACGCCCTGGAGGGCGAAGGCGATGGCGGTCGCCTCGGGGGCGCCGATGAAGATGGGCAACGTCCGGCCCAGGCCATCAGCCTCCTGCAGGAGGAGCACCGGCGTGTTGGACTGCAGGTCCACCCGAACTGCTCGGAGTCGAACCTCGACCATGAACGCAAATTACCCGGACTGCCGCGCTTTCGCCCCGCGCCCTCCTCACCAGGGATGAAAACCTCCGGGACCGCCCGGTAACCGGTCGAGCGCCGGCGGCGGGTAGACCCGCCTCAGGGGTGGAGCAGGCGCCGGAGCGACGCCCGGACCAGCACGCTCCGGAGCGACTGGCCGAGGTTCGACAACTCGTCGGCCGTCTGCAGCGCCCGGGATCGGGCCTCCGGGTTGCGCTGGCGCACGAGAGGAATCACCAATTGCTCGATGAACCCCGTCTCGCGCTCGGCCGCGTTGCGGTACATGCGCAGATGTCGTGGCTCCACGCCGAACCGGGCGAACGCCGCAGCCAGGTTGGCGACAGCCAGCGCATCCTCGTCGTAGTACTCGGCCCCACCCACCACCGTGGGAGCGAGCAGCCCGAAGCTCCGCAGCTCGTCGATCACGGCTGGGGGGAGGCCACTGGCGGTCGCCAGCTCATCGGGAGTCAGGCTCGCACCCGTCACGTCGATGGCCGGGGCCGGGGCCGGGGCCGGGGCCACCGGAGCTGGGACTGGGGCCGGCGCCACCGGAGCTGGGACTGGGGCCGGGGCCACCGGAGCTGGGACTGGGGCTGGGGCCACCGGAGCTGGAGCAGACACCGGAGCTGGAGCAGACACCGGACCTGGGACTGGGGCCGTCGGACCACCTTGGACCGGCGGGAGCGGCGCCGCTGGCGCTGCCGGAGCCTCAGCCGAGGTTGCGGGCTGCGTCGGCGCTGGCCTCGACGGTGGCTCGGCCACCTTCGGAGCCTCTGGAGCCCGTGGTGAAGCGGGCACGGGCGCACGAGCAGGTGCTTGCTGCGCGGGTGCCTGCGTAGCTGCGGGGCGGGCGCCTTCGTCGTGCCCGGGCGGTCCGGTCGACGACGTCACCGGCGGCACGTCGCCGCGTCCAGCTGCTGGACCTGCCCCGTTGCCCCCGTGTGTCGCCGGGCGCCGCACCTGGCCGTGCGGCTCGGCCTCCGACGCGTCGGACGCCCCTCCCTGTGCCCCGACTGCCACCAACGAGGGAAGTGTCTCGGCCGGGGACGGCATGTTCTCAACAGCGGCCTCATCCACCGGCTGCTCCTGGCCATCCTCGAGCCGATCCTTGATCACCTTGAGCGGCAGGAAGTGCTCCCGCTGCTGGCGCAGCACCCAGCGGAGCCGCTCGACGTCGTGGTCGTAGAACTTCCGGTAGCCCGACGGCGTCCGCTCCGGGTTCACCAGCCCCTGGCTCTCGAGGAAGCGGATCTTCGAGATGGTGATGTCCGGGAATTCCTGACGGAGAAGGGTGAGGAGCTCGCCGATCGATAGATAGGACCGTCCGCTCAACGCGCCTCTCCCCCGAGCCCCGCAGTCACATGCACGACGTGGCGCGTCATTCCCCCGACGCCACCAGGTACACGAGCTTGAACTTCCCGATCTGCACCTCGTCCCCGCTCGCCAGGCGGACCTCCTCGATGCGCTCCCGGTTCACGTAGGTGCCGTTCAGCGACCCCACGTCGCGGACCATCGTGGCACCGTCCTCAGTGGAGAATTCGGCGTGCCGCCGGGACACGGTGATGTCGTCGAGGAAGATGTCGCTCTCCGGATGACGGCCCGCCCTCACGACCGGTGCGTCGAGCACGAAGCGGACGCCGCTGTTCGGGCCACGCTTGACGACCAGCATGGCCACCCCCCGCGGCAGCTCACCGACGGCCAGGGCGGCATCGTCTTCGTAGCCCTCCGACAGGCCCTCGACGGGTTGGACGGACACCGTCGTATCGGACGCCGGCTCGACGAGCACCGAGCCGCACGCCGAGCAGAAGTTCACCCCGACGGGGTTCCGGTGGCCGCAGTTGTGGCAGAACACGCGCTCAACGGTAGCCGTTCCCGGCGGTCACGGCCCACGGCCCGCGCCAGGCCCGACGCCGGCCGGAGCCCCCAGCTTCAGCTTGCGGTCAACGCCTCGTATCCGGCGGCGTCGAGCAGTGCGTCGACGGCGGCCGGGTCGGTGGGCACGAGCTCGCAGTACCAGCCTGCGCCATAGGGATCGTCGTTCACCCGCTCGGGCGAGCTGCCGAGGTCGGTGTTCACCGCCACCACCTCGCCACCTACGGGCGCGTAGATCTCGGAGACGGACTTGGTCGACTCGACCTCGCCGAGCACACCACCGGCTTCCACCGTCGTGCCCACCTCGGGCAGCGAGACGTAGACGACGTCACCCAGCGCGTCCTGGGCATAGTCGGTGATGCCGACGCGGACCCGGTCGCCGTCGGCCCTGACCCACTCGTGATCCGTCGAATAGCGGAGCTCATCAGGTACGTTCATCGATCGGACGATACCCGACCGGGGGCAGCGCCGTCCTCGGCTCCCTCCCTGGCGGCGCCCCGGTGGACACGACGACCGGCCTGATCAGGACCTCCGCTCAGGACAACATCTCACGGATCCGCACGGCGTACTCCTGGGCCCGCATTTCAGCCTGGGCCGCTCCCGCCGCCTCGGCCCAGATGTGGGTCAACGGTGCCTCCGGATCCGGCAGCACGAGCGCCCACCCGTCCGGCTCGAGGATCTTCATCCCGTCGACCAGCACCACGTCACGCCCGGCCGAGCGCTCCATGAGGACCCGCATGACGGTCCCCTTCTGGTCCCAGGGCGTGTGGACCGACTGGTGGGCGATGTGGACCCGGGGAAGGCTCCCGACCAGGCTCGACAGGCGGGTGCCCGACGCCGTGAGCATCGACAGCAGGTTCATCAACGTCGCCGCAGCGTCGTAGGCGGGAAGGAACTCGGGGAAGATGAACCCTCCCGACTGGCTGGCCGCGAACTGGACCTTCCCGCTGGAGGCGACCTCCATGAGGTGCGAGGTCGAGAGCTTGGTCCAGACGATCGAGGTTCCCGACCGCCGGCAGATCTCCTCGGCGGCCCGGCTGACAGCCACCGGGAGGGCGACGGCGGCGCCCGGTCGGATCTCCGTGACCAGGGTGAGCAGCACCAGGAGCGCCTCGTCGTCGGTGAGCACGTGGCCGGTGTCGTCGACCACGGTCACATGCTCCGACCCCGGGTCGATCACCGCCCCCAGTGCTGCGCCAGACGCACGGACCAGGTCGGCGACATGGCCGGCGCCGGCGGCCCGGTCGAAGGAGGTCACGCCCGCCGTGTTGGCGAACGGATTGACGACCAGCACATCGCCCCCCACCTTCGCCAGGAGCGTCGGCATCACGAAGCTGGCCGTGCCGTAGGAGTAGTCAAGGACCAGCTTGGGTGCCGCCTGGCGCGTGGGCCGGAGGTCGACGGCGTCGGTGAGGGCCGCCGTGTAGTACTCCAGGGCCCGGGGCGGGAACCCGATGTCGCCGATCTCGCGTGCCAGAACCCGCCGGAACTCCTCCCGGTAGAAGAGGCGCTCGATCTTGCGCTGCGTCCCCTCGTCGACGTCTATGCCTTCCGCGTCGAAGAAGCGGATCACCACCGACTGGGGGTCGTCGGCGGCGAGCCGTACCGTCACCGCTCCCACGCTGGTGGTCGACCGGGCCTGGAAGCGCGTCACCGGCACCGTCGCCGCCTCGAGGTCGTCGACGTTCACACCCGCTGCGTTGCAGCCGACCATGATGGCCCGCTTCAGGACCCGGGCGGCCCGGCTCGTGTCCCGGGACGTGGTGATGGTGGCGCCCTTTTCCAGCGTGCTCGCCCACGCCATCGACAGCCGCACGGCGAGCTCCGGGCTGATGTCGACGTTCGCCAGCCCACGAACCCCGTCCCGACCGAAGAGGACGCGGGCGCCCCTCGACTCCCACACGATCGACGAGTTGACGATCGCCCCCGCCTCGACCGTCTTGAACGGGTAGACCTTGACGCCCGCCTTCAGGTCGGCGTGCGCGCCGACGAAGCACTCGTCACCCAGCACCACGCCTTCCTCCAGGCGGACGCCCTGGCGGAGGTCGCTGCTGCGACCGAGCACGCTCCCCTCCACCCGCACACCCGAACCCAGGTAGGTGTTGTCGTGGACGACGGACCGCTCGATCAACGCGTTGTCACCCACACGCACATTCGATCCGAGGGTGACGTAGGCCCCGAAGTGGGCGCCGGCCCCGATGGTGCAGTTGTCGCCGATCACTGCTGGGCCGTCGATGCGTGCCGTGGGGTCGATCTCGGTTCCCTTGCCCACCCACACCCGAGGCCGGAGCTCGAAACCGGGGACGTCGACGGCGACATGGCCGTCGAGGATGTCGTGGTGGGCCTTCAGGTACGCGTCGAGCGTCCCCACGTCCTCCCAGTAGCCCTTGGACACGTAGCCGTAGAGGGGGCGCCCGGCCTCGAGGACGGCGGGGAAGGCCTCGCCCGAGAAGTCCACCGGACGCCCTTCGGGGATGAAATCGAAGATCTCGGGTTCGAGGACGTAGATCCCGGTGTTGATCGTGTCGCTGAAGACCTGCCCCCAGGTGGGCTTCTCCAGGAACCGCTCGACGGAACCGTCCTCGTGGGTGATCACGATCCCGAACTCGAGCGGGTTGTCCACGGCGACCAGGGCCAGCGTCGCCAACGCACCCTTCGCCACGTGGAAGTCGACCACCGCGCCGAGGTCGATGTCCGTGAGCACGTCGCCCGAGATCACGAGGAACCGCTCGTCGAGCTCGGCGCGGGCGTTGCGGACCGATCCCGCCGTGCCGAGCGGGGTCTCCTCGGTCGCGTACACCATGCGCACGCCGAACTCCGAACCGTCGCCGAAGTACGTGCGGATGGCGTTGGGCATGAACGCCACCGTCACCACGATGTCCTCGAACCCGTGGTGCCGCAGCAATCGCACCACGTGCTCCATCATCGGGCGATTGCCCATCGGCAGCATCGGCTTGGGCTGGTTCGAGGTCAGCGGACGGAGCCTGGTGCCCTCGCCGCCGGCCATGATCACGGCCTTCATCTCATCGGACTCCCGTCATCGGTCACCGCCCGGCGCATCGGCCGTGGCCGCCCGTCCGGAACGGCCTTCGCGCAGCGCCCGCCTGGCGACGGGCACGTAGGTCGCCGCCGCGATCCATGCCAGCGCCAGCCCGATCGACCCGGTCACCCACGCGGCGATGCGGATGCCGTCCTGCCAGCCGGCGCTCCCGTGCCCGAGCAGGAACGCGGGATAGGCGAACATCAGCGCGAAGGTTCCCGCCTTGCCCACCCAGAGCACGTCGATCCGCGAGGCACCGAGCGAGGCGAGGACGAGCACGGCCACGGAGACCAGCGCTTCACGGGCCAGTGTCGCCGCCGCGAACCAGGCGGGCACTGCGCCGGCGATCGCAATGGTGATCACCGCGGTGGCCACCAGGCACCGGTCGGCGATGGGGTCGAGGATCTTGCCGAGCGTGGACACCTGGTTGAAGCGGCGGGCCACGGTGCCGTCCACCCAGTCGGTGGCACCGAGGACGCCGAGGATGATGGCGGCGGCTGCCTGGTGATGGGCGCCGAAGAGCACCCATACGTAGAGCGGGATGCAGGCCAGGCGCACTGCCGTCACCCCGTTCGGCACGGTCAGGATCCGATCCGTGCCTGCGCTCCCTGAAGCCAACGGCCCGCCGCCCGCCGGTGCCGTACCTCCGTCGCCGGGCCCGCCGCCGGGCAGGGGGGTCTCGGTCGCTGGTGCGGGGCCGTCCACGGGGCCGAGTCTACGGGCACGGCCCCGGTCGGGCCGTGCCGCCCGACCAGTACGCTCGCGCCCGCCGTGGCCGCCGTCCCCCATTCCGACGTTCCCGACCGCCTGCCGACCGGTGCCCCGCCACCCGGCGGCCCGCCGACCGGTACACCAGGATTGACACCCGGGCTCACGGCCCTCCTCGCCATCGGCGCGGGCGTGTCGGTGGCCAATCTCTACTACGCCCAGCCCCTGCTGGCCTCCATCGCATCCAGCTTCCACGTGAGTGCCGGGCGGGCCGCGCTGGTCGTCACCGCCGCCCAGATCGGGTACGGCGCCGGCCTGGTACTCCTCGTCCCGCTGGGTGACATCCTGACCCGCCGCCGGCTGGTCCCCGCCGTCCTCGCTGGAGCCACCGCTTCGCTGATCGTTGCCGCCACCGCACCCACCATCGACATCCTCGCCCTCGGGGTCGGCCTGGCCGGGCTGTGCTCCGTCGCCACCCAGATCCTGGTGCCCTTCGCCGCCCACCTGGCCGCGCCGGCCGATCGGGGAAGGGCGGTGGGGACGGTGATGAGCGGGCTCCTGGTCGGGATCCTGCTGGCACGGACGGTCGCCGGCCTGATCGCCCAGGTGGCCGGGTGGCGGACGGTGTTCGTCGCCGGTGCGGCCGCCGTCGCGGTCATCGCCATCGTGCTGGCCAGGCGCCTCCCCGGTGAGGAGCGGCGTGAAGCCGTGCGTTATCGGGCCCTCCTGCGCTCGGTGGTCGCACTGGCGTCGTCCCAACCGGTGCTGCGGAGACGTGCCGCCATCGGCGCCTGCATCTTCGCCGCGTTCAACGTGGTGTGGACCGATCTCGCGTTCCTCCTGGCCGGCCCTCCCTACCACTACAGCCGTGCCGTCATCGGTCTCTTCGGGCTGCTCGGTGCCGGCGGTGCGCTGGTGGCGGGGGCGAGCGGCCGGCTGGCCGACCGGGGATGGGAGCGAGCGGTGACGTTCGGCGGCCTCGCCCTGACGGCGGGAGCGTTCGCCCTCCTCGCACTCGGACGCAGCGGGCTCGCACCCCTGGTGATCGGAGTGGTGATCGTCGACCTCGGCATCCAGACGGTGCACATCCAGAACCAGCACCTGATCTTCGGGCTGGACGAGGCGGCCCGAAGCCGGCTGAACACGGCCTACATGGTCACCTACTTCGCAGGTGGTGCGGTGGGCTCGGCCAGCGCCGGGGCCGTGTACGCAACCCACGGTTGGGGGGGCAGCGTGGTCCTCGGGGCCGGGTTCGCGCTGGCGGCGCTCGCCATCTGGGCCGGTTCCGGACTCCGCGGATGGCTCCGGCGCCAGCCGGCCCCATGAGCTGGAGGAATGTCTGCCCGGATGGCGAATCGACGAAGCGAGGCACCAGACTGTGACGATGGGCCAGCACAGCAGACCCGGGTCCGCCAGCCATCGACTGAGGATCGCCACCACCGTCGCCGCCGTGGTGGTGGTGGTGGGCGGCGCCATCACCGCCGCGCTCACGCTCACCCGTTCGTCGGCCGCCCAGGGGCGGGTACCGGCCGCGACCACGGGTCACGCCACGACCACCGTCCCGCCGGCGACCTCGGGTCACGCTACGACCACCGTCCCGCCGGCGACCACCACGACAGCTGCCCCGGCCACCACCACGACAGCTGCCCCCGCGTCGGTCACGGGCCCCATCACGCCCCCGGCCGGGGGCGTGACTGCCATCGGTGACTCGATCATGATCGACATCGAGCCCTACCTGACCGCGGACGTTCCCGGGATCCGGGTGGACGGCAAGGTCAGCCGGCAATTCGAGACGGGGATCGGCATCGTCCAGGCCGACCGTGCCGCCGGGACGCTCGGGTCGGTGCTCGTGGTCGAGCTCGGCACCAATGGCACCGTCACCACCGCCGACTTCGACGCCATGATGCAGGCGGCGGCAGGCGTGAAGCGGATCGTCTTCGTCAATGTCGACGTGAACCGGTCCTGGGCCGCGGGGGACAACCAGGTGCTCGCGGCCGGCGTGGCCCGCTACCCGGGGGTCGCCGTCCTGGCCGACTGGTACAGCGAGTCGGTCGGCAACCCGTCGTGGTTCACCCCCGACGGCGTGCACCTGCAGCCGGCGGGCGCCCAGGCCCTCGCCGCCCTCATCACCTCGAAGATCTGACGGCGGAACGCCGGGCGGGCGGGCGCCCGGCACCGGTGGGGCCGCCGCCGGTCAACGGGCGCTGGCTCTGTCGAGCTCCCGCACCAGCGCCCGGTATCGGGCCGCCTTCGACTCGAGCTCCCGCTGCATGGCCGCCAATGCCTGCTGCTTGGCCGCCACCACGGCCCGCATCTTCGCGTTGATGGCGGATGCCTCGCCGAGGATCTCGCGGCGGCGCCTGTCGGGTGCACCTGACCGGTACTCGCTCCGCAGCTCGCCGAGCGCGTCCTCGCACCGGAGCACCTCCTTGATCTCGCCGAGGTCGAACCCGAGGACCTCCTGGAGGTCGCGGATCTGCTGCAGCCGGGCGAGATCCGCCTCGCCGTAGCGCCTCGCCCCGCCGGTGGAGCGACCCGACGGTTCGAGCAGGCCGATCTCCTCGTAGAAGCGCAGCGTCCGGGTCGACACCCCTGACGCAGCTGCCGCCTCGCCGATCCGCACGGCGCCGGGCCGGTCGTCGTCGTGCTCGCCCACCGTCACCGGCCCTCCCTGGTCGCCGCACCGGTCGTCGGACCGGTCGTCGGGGCACCGTCCCCACCGACCATCGGCTCCGCCCCCCCGCCCCCGACGACCGACGGTTCGAGCTCGGCGGCGAGCTCCTCCAGCTCCGTGTCCATCGACCCTCCCTCGTCGGCCTCGCCCCTGGTGCGCGGGCTGCCGTGGGCGTCACCCGCCCACCAGCTCGATGCCGCGGCGAGGGCACACAGGATCGCCGACGCGACGAAGGCGACCTCCAGGCCCTTGTGGAAGGGCCCCGAGATGAGCGCGGGGAAGAACGTGTGCCCGGTGATCACGGCGGCATGGGCCGGGCCCACCTGGTGCAGCACCGCGGGGCCGAGCAGCGTGTGCATCGGGTTGTACCCGAGGAAGGCGGCGAACAGGGTGCCCACCGCCGGCAGCGACGCCACGTGGGCCGCGGTCGCCGCCGGGACGCCCTGGCCGGTCAGTCCTGACGTCAGGGCCTGGGGCAGCGCCGAGGACAGCCCGACGATCATCAGCGTGAAGAAGATCCCGATCGACAATACGAAGCCGGAGTTCATGAAGGTCGCCCGCATCCCCGATGCGGCACCCCGATCGCTGGCCGGCACGCTGTTCATCATCGTCGTCGTGTTGGGCGCCGAGAACATCCCCACGCCGAGCCCGTTCAGGAACACGAGAGCGGCGAAGAGGCCGTAGGGGAAGTCCACCGGGATGCCGACGAGGGCGAGGAAGGTCACCGCGGCGAGGACCATCCCGCCCGTGGAGAACCGCCGCTGGCCGAACCGGTCCGAGAGCCGGCCCGACAGGGGGCCGCTGACGAGGAAGCCGGCCGACATGGGGAGCAGGTAGATGCCGGACCACAGGGGCGTCGACTCGAAGGAGTAGCCGTGTAGGGGAAGCCAGATCCCCTGTAGCCACAGGATCAGCATGAACTGCAGCCCTCCCCGGCCCATGTTGGCCACGAGGGAGGCGATGCCCGCACCGGCGAAAGCCCGCACCTTGAAGAGCCGGATGTGGAACATCGGCTCCTCCACCCGCAGTTCCACGAACACGAACGCGACGAGCAGGGCCGCTCCGGCGATCAGCTCGGTCAGGACCCACGGGCTCGTCCACCCCATCGAGTGCCCGCCGTAGGGCATCAGGCCGTAGGTGAGCCCGACCATCACCAGCACCAGCCCGCCCCCGAAGGTGACGTTGCCGGCGACGTCGATGCGGGAACGGCGGCGCACACCGTTGTCGTGGAGCTTCAGGTAGGCCCACACCGTGCCGAACAGGCCGAAGGGGACGCTCACCAGGAACACCAGGCGCCAGTCGACGTCAGCCAGCAGGCCGCCCACCACCAGGCCGATGAACGAGGCGGCCACGCCGGCGATGATGTTGAACCCGAGCGCCATGCCCCGCTCGCTGGCCGGGAACGCGTCGGTGAGGATGGCGGTGGAGTTCGCCATCAAGAGGGCGCCCCCGATGCCCTGGACGATGCGCAGTCCGATGAGGGTGGACGCCCCCGCCGACCCCGAGAACGGCATGAGCGCCAGGGCGACCGACGCCACGGTGAAGACGGCGAAGCCGGCGTTGTACATCTTGACCCGGCCGAACATGTCGCCGATCCGGCCGAAGGTCACGACGAGCACAGCCGTGACCACCATGTAGCCCTGCAGCAGCCACAACAGGTAGCCGACGTTCGAGGGTTCCAGTGGCTGCAGGTGGATCCCCCGGAAGATGGCCGGCAGCGAGATGATCACGATCGACTGGTTGAGCATCGCCATGAACACGCCGAGCGTCGTGTTGGACAGCACCATCCACTTGGTCCGGGACGAGGCGGGGGCGGTCGGGGCGGGAGGGGCGTCGGACATGCCGATAGTTTACGTGAACGTCAACTTCTTCCGATCACCGTCCGGACCACCTTCGTGCGTGTGCTACGCAAGGGCATGCCCGAATTCTCCCCCTTCGCCGGTCTCCGCTACGACACCGGCCGGGTCTCGCTGGACGCGGTGATCGCCCCGCCCTACGACGTGGTCGACGCCGACGAACGGGGTCGCCTGGCGGCGCGTCACCGGGCGAACGCCGTCCTGGTGGAGCTCCCCGACGAGGACCGGCCCTCGGGCCGGGACCGGTACGCCCAGGCCGCGCACCTGCTGGCCGCCTGGACCGACGAGGGGATCCTGCGCCGCGATCCGAAGCCGGCCATCTACGTCTACCGCATGGTCGTGCCCGGCGGCCCCACCACCACCGGCGTGCTGGGGGCCCTCGGCCTCGCCACGGGCCCGGCAGGGATCCTCCCCCACGAGCAGACCCTGCCCAAGCCGAAGAGCGACCGCCTCGACCTGCTCCGGGCCACCCGGGCCAACCTCTCCCCCATCTGGGGGCTCTCCATGGCGGGCGGCCTGTCGGACCTGCTCGACCTGGACCGGCCGCCCGATGCCGCCGCCACCGACGACGACGGCGTCGACCACCACCTGTGGGTCGTGGACGACGAGGCCACCATCGCTGCTGTGGCCTCGGTCATCGGCTCGGCGCCGGTGGTCCTAGCCGACGGCCACCACCGGTTCGAGACCGCGCTCGCCTACCAGGCCGAGGCGCCGGGTGACGGGGCTGATGCCGTGCTGGCACTGGTCGTCGAGCTCTCCGAACGGGAGCTGGCGGTCGGTCCCATCCACCGGGTGCTGAAGGGGCTTCCCGAAGGCATCGACCTGGTCGACGCCTTCGGTTCCTGGTTCGACGTCACCCGGGTCGGCGACCTCGACGACCGCTCGGTGGGGGCGATCTCACACGGATCACTCGCCCTGGTCGCACCGGCCGGTGTGTGGCTGCTCACCGCCCGGGACGGTACGCCCGAGGCTGCCGGCTCCGACCTCGACACCTCGCAGGTGGCACTGGTCCTGGCCGAACTGCCCGAGCACGACCTGGACTTCCGCTACTCGACAGAGAGCGCCGTCGCCGCCGTGACCTCCGGTGACGCCCAAGCCGCGGTGCTGGTGCGCCCGGTCACCGTCGACCAGATCCGGGAATGGGCCGCCGCCGGCAAGCGCATGCCCCCCAAGTCGACGTACTTCTTCCCCAAGCCGCGCACCGGCATGGTGTTCCGCACCCTCGACGGCTGACGGCCCGGCCGTCGGCCGCTGGCGCCGTCCGGACGCCGGCCAGGCTTCAGCCGGCGCCCACCGTCCACGTCGATCCCGACCGGAGCAGGGCGGCCAGGTCGCCCTTGCCACCCCGGCGAGCCTCGGCAGCCGCCATCTGATCGGACATCTGCGTTCCGTACTCCGGGCGCTCCACGTCGCGGAACACGCCGATCGGGGTCGGCTCGAACGGCCCGCGAGAGAGCCGGCTCAGCTGGAAGGCGAGGCCGGGGTTGTCTCGGTGGGCGTCGTGCACGAGGATCTGGTCCTCCCCCACCTCGGCCACGTCCACGATGTGGACCGTCCCATCGGACCGCAGCACCACGCCGTGCTCGCCGTCCGCCCCGAAGCGGATCGGCTGGCCGTGCTCGAGCGGGATGAGCATCTCCGCCCGGTGGTCCTTGCCCGTGATCCCCTCGAAGGCGGCGTCATTGAAGACGTTGCAGTTCTGGTAGATCTCGACGAAGGAGGCGCCGCGATGCTCGTGGGCCCGGCGGAACGTCTCCATCATGTGCTTGCGGTCCATGTCGTGGGTCCGGGCCACGAACGTCGCCTCGGCACCCAGTGCCAGGCTGAGGGGGTTGAAGGGCTGCTCGAGCGATCCGAACGGGGTCGACTTCGTCACCTTCGCCACCTCGGACGTCGGCGAGTACTGCCCCTTCGTCAGCCCGTAGATCTGGTTGTTGAACAACAGAATGGTGATGTTGATGTTCCTGCGCAGGGCATGGATCAGGTGGTTGCCGCCGATCGACAGCGAGTCACCGTCGCCGGTGATCACCCACACGTCGAGGTCGGGCCGCGACGAGGCCAGGCCGGTGGCGATGGCGGGTGCCCGGCCGTGGATCGAGTGCATCCCGTAGGTGCTCATGTAGTAGGGGAAGCGTGCCGCGCAGCCGATCCCCGACACGAACACCGTGTTCTCCCGCCGCACCCCGAGGTCGGGAAGGAGCATCTGCACGGCGGCCAGGATCGAGTAGTCCCCACACCCGGGGCACCAGCGGACCTCCTGGTCGGACGTCCAGTCCTTGCGGGTCGTGAGGGGAACCGGGACGGCCCCGTTGGTGGTTGCCGTGTCAGCCATCAGTCGGACACCTTTCCGTCGGACGGGGCGGCGGCCGCGGTGGCCCCCATGTGCTCCAGGATGATCGCCTCAAGCTCGGCCGCTCGGAAGGGGACGCCTTGGACCTTCGAGACGGACATGGCCGGGACCAGGTATTCGGCCCGCAGGAGCCTGCTGAGCTGGCCCATGTTGATCTCGGGCACCAGCACCGTCGGGTACCGGGCCAGGACCTCCCCCAGGTTGGAGGGGAACGGGTTGAGGTGGACGAGGTGGGCGTGGGCCACCTGCAGGCCCCGGGCCCGCACCCGGCGCACGGCGGCGGCGATGGCGCCGTAGGTCGAGCCCCACCCGACGACCAGCACGGAGGCGTCGCCACCCTCGTCGTCGACCTCCACCGGCGGGATGTCGGCGGCGATGCCGGCCACCTTGGCCGCCCGCAGGTGGACCATGCGCTCGTGGTTCATGCCGTCGTAGGACACGCTTCCGGCGCCGTCGGCCTTCTCCAGCCCGCCGATGCGGTGTTCGAGACCGGCCACCCCGGGGGGCGCCCACGGCCGGGCCAGCGTGTTCTCGTCGCGCGCGTAGGGCTCGAAGCGGGGGGTCCCGTCGGGGCCCTCGGCGTTCGGCCCGGTGGCGAAGGCGGGATCGATGGTCGGCAGGGACTCGACGTCGGGGATGCGCCACGGCTCGGTGCCGTTGGCCAGGTAGCCGTCGGTCAGCAGCATCACCGGCGTGCGGTAGGTCACGGCCAGCCGGACCGCTTCGATGGCGGCGTCGAAGCAGTGGGCCGGCGTCTTCGCCGCAACGATGGGCAGGGGGGCCTCACCGTGACGCCCGTACATGGCGTGCAGGAGGTCGGCCTGCTCCGTCTTGGTCGGCAGCCCGGTGGAGGGTCCGCCACGCTGGACGTCGACGATGACCAGCGGCAGCTCCAGGCTGATGGCCAGGCCCATCGTCTCCGACTTCAGGTCGACGCCCGGGCCCGACGTGGTGGTGACCCCGAGCTGGCCCCCGAACGAGGCGCCCAGGGCGGCTCCGATGCCGGCGATCTCGTCCTCGGCCTGGAACGTCCGCACCCCGAAGTGCTTGTGCTTGGAGAGCTCGTGGAGGATGTCCGAGGCGGGCGTGATCGGGTAGGTGCCGAGGAAGAGCGGGAGGCCGCTGCGGACCGACGCGGCGATCAGCCCCCAGGCGGTGGCCGTGTTGCCGGTGATGTTGGCGTACTCCCCAGGCTCCAGGCTTGCCGGCCGGACCTCGTAGGAGGACTCGAACAGCTCGGCCGTCTCACCGAAGTGGTAGCCGGCTTTGAACGCCCGCACGTTCGCCTCGCGCACGAGCGGCTTCGACCCGAAGCGCTCGTCGATCCACGCCAGGGTGGGCTCGATCGGGCGGGTGTAGAGCCAGCTGATCAGCCCGAGGGCGAAGAAATTCTTCGAGCGCTCGGCGTCACGGGGCTTCACCCCGGCATCCTTCGACACCTCGGTGGTGATCGAGGTCATCGGGACCTCGTAGACAGTGAAGGCGGACAGGCTCCCGTCGGAGAGGGGGTTGGTCTCGTAGCCGGCCTTCGTGAGGCTCCGCTCGTCGAAGGCGTCGACGTTCACGATGACGATGGCACCGGGCGACAGGATGCCGGCGTTCGCCCGCAAGGCGGCCGGGTTCATGGCCACGAGGACGTTGGGCGCGTCGCCCGGGGTGAGGATGTCGTGGTCTGAGATGTGGACCTGGAAGGCCGACACACCGGCCAGGGTCCCCGCCGGCGCCCGGATCTCAGCCGGGAAGTCGGGGAAGGTGGCGATGTCGTTGCCGAGAAGGGCGGACGACGTCGTGAACCGGTCGCCGGTCAGCTGCATGCCGTCGCCGGAGTCGCCGGCGAACCGGATGACGACCCGGTCGAGGGTGTGTGGTGCGTGCTCGTCGGTCGTGGTGTCGGACACCGTGCTCCCTCGTTCGCTCGTTCGTCCTCGGACGCTCCGGTGGTCGCCGGCTCGTTGGCTCGGCGCCCGGGGATCCCGGAACCTCCTGGTTGCGTTCCTGTTCGATCCGTCCGCTCCGGCGAGGGCTCGCCGACACAGGCGCGGTCGGGCAGCCGAAACTACCCGACCATCAGCCGAGTGTACCCCTGCCTGGTGGGTACGGGAACCTGGGACCGGGATGGGTCGACGCGCCCCGGACCTCGTGTCCGGATCGGTCTCCCACGTGGCGCCCCGTCTGGCGCCCCGTCTGGCGATCGGTCAGGCGATCGTCACCGACGGGTCGAGGTAGACGTCCTGGATGGCGTGGATCAGCGCGGCGCCTTCGTCCGTGGGCCGCTGGAACGCCTTGCGACCGACGATCAGGCCGGTGCCCCCGGCGCGCTTGTTGATCACCGCCGTCCGCACCGCCTGCGCCAGGTCGTCGGCACCCTTCGACTCGCCGCCCGAGTTGATGAGCCCGATACGACCTGCGTAGGTGTTCACCACCTGCCACCGGGTGAGGTCGATGGGGTGGGGGGTGGTCAGCTTGTCGTAGACGAGGGGATCCGTCTTGCCGAAGCCGATGGCGCCGTAGCCGTTGTTGTTCTCGGGCTGCTTCTGCTTGATGAGGTCCGCCTCGATGGTCACGCCCAGGTGGTTGGCCTGGCCGGTCAGGTCTGCGGAGACGTGATAGTCGACGCCGTCCTTCTTGAAGGCGCCGTTGCGCAGGTAGCACCACAGGACGGTGAACATCCCCAGCCGGTGGGCTTCGGCGAAGGCAGCGGACACCTCGACGATCTGCCGATCGGCGTGCTCGGAGCCGAAGTAGATGGTGGCCCCCACGCCCACGGCACCCAGGTCGGCCGCCTGCCGCACCGAGGCGAACATCACCTGGTCATAGGCGGTGGGGTAGTTCAGGAAGTCGTTGTGGTTGAGCTTGACGATGAACGGGATCCGGTGCACGTACCGGCGAGCCACCACCCCCAATCCGCCGAGCGTCGTCGCGATGGCGCTGCAGTCGCCGGCCAGGGCCAGGTCGCACAGCTTGGCCGGATCGAAGTAGGCCGGGTTCTTCGAGAAGCTGGCCGCAGCCGAGTGCTCGATTCCCTGGTCGACGGGGAG
Source organism: Actinomycetes bacterium (assembly GCA_021806045.1). Lineage (GTDB taxonomy): Bacteria > Actinomycetota > Acidimicrobiia > Acidimicrobiales > RAAP-2 > JAJZDI01. The sequence goes on along the minus strand of JAJZDI010000011.1, from coordinate 54,485 downwards.
GATCGACACGTACCCGGTGCCGGCGAGCCGGCCCGTGTTGTGCATGAGCGCCAGGTTCCGGATGACCGTGGGTGGCCGGTCCGAGTCGAGCATCGTGCGCTCGAGGTGGTCCGGGCCGGGGAGGACGAGGTTCTCCGCCGGGAACGCGGTGGCGACGTGCCCGAGGAGTGAGTCCGCCTCGTCGCCGAGCAGGTGATGGAGGTCCATGCCCGGGAGCCTATCGGCTCCCGCGCTACCGCTTCGGACCGTCGAACGGCCCCTGGCCACCCTTGCGCACGTCTCCCTGTCGCGCTGCGGGTGCACCCCGGGACCGGCCCCTGACACGCTGCGGGGTGGCCGGCCCCAGGGCCTCGAGGCGGTCGGTCACGTCGTAGGCGTCGGGCTCCACCACGTCGATCCGGGAGAAGAGCTCACGGGCCCGGGACAACTCGCCCGAGCGTTCCATCAGGTCGCCGAGCACGTACCACTGGCGCAGGTGCCGCTCGGCCGGATGCCGGACCAGGCGGCCGGCGCCCGCCTTGACCAGGAGGTCGATCGCCTCGGCCAGGTCGCCGTCGTCGGCCAGCGTGCCGGCCAGGACCAGCCGGCCTTCGGCCAGCACCTCCGGGTCGGGCGAGCCCGTGCGCAACTCGTGCCACAGAGCCTCCACCTTGCGGCGGTGCCCGAGTGCCCGCTCGCAGTCCATCCGGACCGGGTGCTGGTCGACGGAGCCCGTCAGCTGTGCGAACGCCTCGAGGTTGACGATGGCTGCGCGCCAGTAGCCCTGGCGGTATTGGCTGAGCCCGGCGAGCTCCCTGACCGACGGTGCGTTGGGGAGCAAGTCGACGACGACCTTCACCATCCTGCCGGCGTCACGGAAGCGGTCCCGTTCGTAGGCGCCGACGGCGGCCGCCATGCGCTCGGTCACCCGGGCCTTCAGCATCCCCCAGTCCGGACCGGCAGCCGTGGCCAGCTCGGAGGCGATGTGGGGTGGCAGGTCCGGAGGCTGGTCGGGCCGGCCACCTGGTCCCGCGTGCCGTTGCGGTCGGGGACGCTCCACCTCGCCGGCCACCGACCTGCGCTTCGGAGCGGGCTCGTCGACACGCTCGAACCGCTCCGGGACGAACTCCTCGTCCCGGCGCCTCAGACGCCGCTCGGCCTCAGGACCACCGTCGGCCGGCCCCCGGGCGCCCTCACGCCGTACCGCGGCAGCACCACGGCGGGCGACACTCCCCCACCCGGGGCGGTCGATGCCGGGCTCTGGCTCCCGCTGCCACCTGGGTCCCGGCGCTCCACGACCCGGTGTACGTCGGTCCGGCGTTCCGCGACCCGGCGCTCCGCGACCCGGTGTACGTCGGTCCGGCGCTCCGCGACCTGTTCGCTGACCGTCGGCGAACCCTCGCTCGGTTCCTCCAGCGCGGGCACCTCGGTCACCTGGTCGACCCTGCGAGCCCGCATTCGGCCGTCCGCCAGTCCGGCCACCACCCGGGGTGGGACGCCCGCCGCGCGCTGGCCGATCATCGGCAGTGCGGCTGAACGATCGCTTCGGACGATCGTCCCGCCTCCCCGACGTCGACCACGGCCGCTCACCGCGAGGCTGCGGTGCGCCACTCCTGTCGCTGGGCCGTCCCGTTCTGGTGGGGCCACGCTGCCCGCCTTGGCCACGCTGTCCGGCGTCGGCCCAGCGCCCCTGGGCCGCGTCGCTCCGCTCCCGCCCTGTCCGTCCGGCCCGTCGGGGCCCACGTGGCCCATTCGCCTCTTCCCGGCGCGCCTGTGGACTGCCGGTACGCCTGCCTGTCGGAGGGCGACCTGCGCCAGACCCAGCGCCGCCTGGACCAGATCGGCGGGTCGCTCCTTCACCTCCCCGGCTCTCCCACCTGCCGCCACTGCCGCCCCGAGCCCCGTCGCGCTCTCGTGCAGGTCGTTCGCCGGGACGTCCCCCCCGTCCGCGCTCGACTCGACCACCACGGGTTCCGGGCGAGTCACCTCGCCTCCCCGCACTTCCGGAGCCTGCACCACCTTGGGCGCCGTGAGGTCTCCCCTGCCCACCGGGCGCACGGCGCGGGGTCCGGCCGGCCCCGGGCGCGCCGACGCCTTCGTCGTCTGGGCGCGCTGGCCCTACGGAGTCGGAAGGGGTCATCACCGAAGTGTACCGATCGCGCGACCCAGCTCCGCTCGGAACCGTCCCCCGCTGGCTGGATCGCGTGCGTCAGCTGTGGAGGGGGCGATCTGCCCAACATCCTGGAACGTGGACGCTCCGAGGAACCTGCCTGCTCGTCCGTCAGGAGATCGAATAGGTGGCCGTCGCCCGGTTCGTCCCGTTCGCGGTGTCGATCGATCCCGACACCCGAAGTGAACCGATGGCGAGGTGCATCGCCATCGGCGGGGTCACGTTGCTGTTCGGATCGCCGGTCTGGGTCAGCGTGCCACTGATCGCCTCGGTCCCGTATGTCCCGTCGACGTCATAGGTCACGGTCACGATGGAAGGTGCCCCCGCACCACTCCTGCTCCCGAGCTGTTGGAACATCCGCAGCTCGGACCTCGGAATGGATACCGTCATAGAAAATGCCTTCTTCTGCATCATTCCCTGGACGACGAAGAACGGGACCTTGGCTGGAACGGCGCCGCTCTGGCCCAGGAGGTCCTTGAAGAAGTTCGGCGAGAACTGCCCGGTACCTGTGACCGACATGCCGGAAACCGTGCCGGAGAACTGTGATGGCGCTGGAAACCCGCTCGACTGCGACGTGCTCCCCTTTGGCCACGTGATCGTGGCCGTGCCTGCACCCAGCGGGATCCCTGTCGAAGCCAAGCTGATGACACCGAACCCGAAGAGGGAGCCGGCGACCGCGACCACGACCACGACGGCACTGCCGACGATCACGAGCAACCGCCTGCGCTTCGGTCGTCGACCCTCTGCCAGCGGACCGCCGCCGGGGACACCGAACCCCTGGTAGTCGAACGCCTGACCGTAGCCGGGTTGGGCATAGCCGGGTTGGGCATAGCCGGGTTGGGCATAGCCGGGTTGGGGCGGCATCTGGGGTTGCCCGTAGGGCTGGGCGGGCGCCGGCCCGCTCCCCCACCCGGACACGGCTCCGGGACCGGAAACCCCGACTCCGCCCGCTGCTGTTCCAGCCCCGCCCATCGGTGGGAGCCCGCCGAGTGGCGGCAACCCACCCGAAGACGCACCAAGTCCTCCGGCCTGCTGCGTCACAGCCTGTTGTCCACCCGAGACCGGCTGGAAGGGAACGTTCTGCTGGGAAAGGTACGTTGACGGACCGACAGCTGAGCCTTGGCCGGCATCCGCGCTCACCGGACGAGTCGATGCATCCGGATGGAGCTCGGGTGGGTACCACTTGCCGTCCGAAGCCATCCACCAGCCAGCCCCGCCCGACACCTCGCTCATCGTCGCCTCCCACCCTGGCCGATCCAGCGCCAACCTGGACGATTACGTGCCGGCGCTCGACCGGCACACTACAGCCACTCGGCCTTCACACAAGGACTTCGCGGATCTGCCCGTGCGCCGCCACCGGCCTGCCGTCCCTGGCCAATCGCCCCCCAACCGCAGCGGCCCATCGCCACCGGCCTGCCACCACCTCCCCGCGACCCTTCCGACTTCCGCCCGAATCCCCCAGCAGCGTCCGAACGCGACGAAGCCCCCGCCAGAGGCGGGGGCTTCGTCCAGAGAAAATCCGGCGGCGTCCTACTCTCCCAGGGGGTCACCCCCCAAGTACCATCGGCGCTGGCGGGCTTAACTGCCGTGTTCGGAATGGGAACGGGTGTATCCCCGCCGCCATGGCCACCGGAAACCGTGCGCTGTAACGCCCCTCCCCCCATAGGGGGAAGGGCGCCGGAACGGCTATGCCGTCCCTGAGCGTTCCATAGCGAGCACGAGCAAGTTCCCAAGCCCTCGGCCGATTAGTACCGGTCAGCTGAATGCGTTGCCGCACGTACACTTCCGGCCTATCAACGTGGTCGTCTGGCCACGGGCCTTACCAGGTTAACCCTGTGGGAGATCTTATCTAGGAACGAGCTTCGCGCTTAGATGCTTTCAGCGCTTATCCCACCCGCAGGTCGCAAATCAGCCGTGCCCTTGGCAGGACAACTGACACACGAGAGCTGCGTCCGTCCCGGTCCTCTCGTACTAGGGACAGCCTTCCTCAAATCTCCTACGGCTGCATCGGATAGGGACCGAACTGTCTCACGACGTTCTAAACCCAGCTCGCGTACCGCTTTAATGGGCGAACAGCCCAACCCTTGGGACCGGCTTCAGCCCCAGGATGCGACGAGCCGACATCGAGGTGCCAAACCTTCCCGTCGATATGGACTCTTGGGGAAGATGAGCCTGTTATCCCCGGGGTACCTTTTATCCGTTGAGCAACGGCGCTTCCACAAGCAACCGCTGGATCACTATGCCCTGCTTTCGCACCTGCTCGACTTGTAGGTCTCGCAGTCAAGCTCCCTTGTGCCATTGCACTCGACGGCTGATTGCCAACCAGCCTGAGGGAACCTTTGGGCGCCTCCGTTACGTTTTAGGAGGCGACCGCCCCAGTCAAACTACCCACCTGACGCTGTCCCTGATCCGGATCACGGACCGAAGTTAGGGTTCCGGCACATAAAGGGTGGTATTTCAAGGTTGACTCCACACTGGCTGGCGCCAATGCTTCACAGTCTCCCACCTATCCTACACAATATGTACTAAAACTCAACATCAAGCTGTAGTAAAGGTCCACGGGGTCTTTCCGTCCTGATGCAGCTAACGAGCATCTTTACTCGTACTTCAATTTCGCCGGGTCTGTGGTTGAGACAGTAGGAAAGTCGTTACGCCATTCGTGCAGGTCGGAACTTACCCGACAAGGAATTTCGCTCTAGTGAGTCTCTCTGTCGCCAGAGAGCTAGGACCATATCTTCGTCTCAGATGTCGAACTGAGACGGCTGGCGTATGGCCTCTGAGGATTCCAGAAACCGCGACGGCTGGTGACGGTTCATCGTCTCGGCGATTTCCGCGATCCGGACCAGGCCACCCACCTCCAGGTGGACTCCCTGTTCCATCATGCGTACGACCGCCGCGAACGAGTCAAAATCACCACGCTTCGCCGTGATCAGTGGGTTTGCTTCGAAAAACGGAATGATGCGGCCCGACAGATCGGCCAGGCGCCGTACCGTGAACCGGTACATCGCCTCCCGATGATTGTCATGCCGGTCATGTCGACCGACACGGCCGCAGCCGAAGAACTGCTCCAGCAGGTGCATGACACCTGCGCTCCGAGCTCCCTGGACCACCGTGAAGGTCGGTTGGGCTTGCCAACCGGACCGACATGTGCGGTTCCTGAAGATCGGAACACTGAAGCAGCCCTCGCCGTCGACGAAGCCGACGACCCACTGCGCGGAAACTGGCCTTTCCTGCTGATTGTCCGCACCGGACGGATTTTCACTTTCCACGCCGCGACCGTACGAAACGGTTGTGACATGGACGAGTACCGCCGGATGCTCGGAGTTTCCAGCATATAGCCAGCTGCACTTTACGAGATCACTCTCGCAAGGGGCAGCCCCCGGGCACGATTCCGGGGGGTCTACCTTAGGACCGTTATAGTTACGGCCGCCGTTTACCGGGGCTTAGGTTCAGAGCTTCGCCCGAGGGCTAACCCTTCCCCGTAACCTTCCGGCACCGGGCAGGCGTCAGAGCGTATACATCGTCTTACGACTTAGCACGCTCCTGTGTTTTTAGTAAACAGTCGCTTTCCCCTATTCTCTGCGACCCCTTCGAGCTCAGGACGCGAAGTCCGTCACCCTAACGGGGCCCTCCTTCTCCCGAAGTTACGGAGGTATTTTGCCGAGTTCCTTAACCACAGTTCTCCCGATCGCCTTGGTATTCTCTACCCGCCCACCTGTGTCGGTTTGGGGTACGGGCACCGTGCCAGCTCGCTAGAAGATTTTCTCGGCAGCATGGGATTAGTGACTTCGCCTGGTGTGGCTCGGCATCGCGTCTCAGGGTTGATGAGGTCCGGATTTGCCTAGACCTCCCCCTACACGCTTACCCCAGGACAACCAACGCCTGGGCTCACCTACCCTCCTGCGTCCCTCCTTCGCTTTCCGCCCCGGGGTCGGTCGGTTCGTCCCGAAGGACAGCCCCTTAGGACACCCGGATTGGAATGGGCGCGGACACGGTGGTACTGGAATATCAACCAGTTGTGCATCGACTACGCCTCTCGGCCTCGCCTTAGCTCCCGACTTACCCTGGGAGGATTAGCCTTCCCCAGGAACCCTTGGGCTTACGGCGGAGGGGTTTCTCACCCCTCTCTCGCTACTCATACCAACATTCTCACTCGACCACGCTCCACGACGGTTTCCACCGCCGCTTCTCAGCAGGATCGACGCTCCCCTACCACTCCCATCCCGGAATTCTCGAGACGACGGTGCCACGTCCGCGGCGAACCGCATTCACAACACCTACTCGAGCAGGATGGAAATCCGCAGCTTCGGCTTTTGGCTTAAGCCCCGTTACATTGTCCGCGCAGGACCACTCGACCAGTGAGCTATTACGCACTCTTTCAAGGATGGCTGCTTCTGAGCCAACCTCCTGGCTGTCTTCGCGTTCCCACATCGTTTTCCACTTAGCCAAAAATTAGGGGCCTTAGCTGGCGGTCTGGGCTGTTTCCCTCTCGACCAACGAAGCTCATCCCTCGTGGTCTCACTGCCAGGCTCTTGAGCATCGGCATTCGGAGTTTGATTGGGGTCAGTAAGCTTGTAGGCCCCCTAGCCCATTCAGTGCTCTACCTCCGATGCTGAACGCCCGACGCTGCACCTAAATGCATTTCGGGGAGAACCAGCTATCACCGAGTTTGATTGGCCTTTCACCCCTAACCACAGGTCATCCCCCCTGTTTTCAACCAGGGTGGGTTCGGCCCTCCACGGGGTCTTACCCCCGCTTCAGCCTGCCCATGGCTAGCTCACTCGGCTTCGGGTCTACAGCATGCGACTCATTCGCCCTATTCAGACTCGCTTTCGCTTCGGCTCCCCCTCACGGGTTAACCTCGCCACACACCGTAACTCGTTGGCTCATTCTTCAAAAGGCACGCCATCACGGCCGGCACTAAAGTGCCGACGACGCTCTGACTGTTTGTAAGTCAACGGTTTCAGGTACTATTTCACTCCCCTCCCGGGGTACTTTTCACCTTTCCCTCACGGTACTAGTTCACTATCGGTCGCCTGTGAGTACTTAGCCTTACGAGGTGGTCCTCGCAGATTCACGCCGGCTTTCCCGGATCCGGCGTTACTCGGGAACTCCGATCGGAGGTCAGGGCTTTTCGCATACGGGGCTGTTACCCTCTGCGGCGCATCTTTCCTGGATGCTTCTGCTAAGCAACTGACTTTGTAACTCCGTGGAAGATCTGGTGCTCCTCCTATCGGCTCCCACAACCCCGAACTGGCAACGCCACCAGGCTTTACCACCAGCTCGGTTTAGGCTCATCCCGTTTCGCTCGCCGCTACTCAGGGAGTCACTGTTGTTTTCCTCTCCTCGGGGTACTGAGATGTTTCAATTCCCCCGGTTCCCTCCTCTGGCCCTATACATTCAGGCCAGGGTGACACCCCATGACGGGTGCCGGGTTTCCCCATTCGGACGTCCACGGATCGAAGCTTGGTAGGCAGCTCCCCGTGGCTTATCGCAGCCTCCCACGTCCTTCATCGGCTTCAGGCGCCAAGGCATCCGCCGTTGACTCTTTGTAACTTGGAGAACATAGATGCTCGTGCTCGCTATGGAATTCTCAAGGAGCGCACGGACCCACGATCCACGCACCGGCTGACGCCAGGAGGATCGAGGGGTGCGAGTGGCACACCGGACAGCGCCGGGTGCTTCGCGAGAGAGCGGGCGGCCGCAAGGCCGCCCGTGTCGCTCCCTCAAAACGGAATAGTGATGCCCGGTGACGAGCGCAGGGGTCACAGGCCGGCGGACGGGACACCCGGAGGTGTGCGGTCCGTCGGGGGTGACTTACCCACGACACCGAGTAGCCAGTGATCGACTAGGAGTATCCAACCCGGAATGGGTCAGACAGTGACTCCTTAGAAAGGAGGTGATCCAGCCGCACCTTCCGGTACGGCTACCTTGTTACGACTTCACCCCAATCACCGACCCCACCTTCGACGGCTCCCTCCACAAGGGTTGGGCCACCGGCTTCGGGTGTTGCCGACTTTCGTGGTGTGACGGGCGGTGTGTACAAGGCCCGGGAACGTATTCACCCCGGCGTTGCTGATCCGGGATTACTAGCGACTCCGGCTTCACGCAGTCGAGTTGCAGACTGCGATCCGAACTGAGACTGGCTTTGGGGATTAGCTCCTCCTCGCGGATTAGCGACCCGTTGTACCAGCCATTGTAGCATGTGTGCAGCCCTGGATGTAAGGGGCATGATGACTTGACCTCATCCCCACCTTCCTCCGAGTTGACCCCGGCAGTCTCCTACGAGTCCCCGGCATTACCCGCTGGCAACATAGGATAAGGGTTGCGCTCGTTGCGGGACTTAACCCAACATCTCACGACACGAGCTGACGACAGCCATGCACCACCTGTGTAGAGCCCCGAAGGACACCGTATCTCTACGGCTTTTCTCTACATGTCAAACCCAGGTAAGGTTCTTCGCGTTGCCTCGAATTAAGCCACATGCTCCGCCGCTTGTGCGGGCCCCCGTCAATTCCTTTGAGTTTTAGCCTTGCGGCCGTACTCCCCAGGCGGGGCACTTAATGCGTTAGCTGCGGCACAGAAACCGTCGATAGGTCCCCACACCTAGTGCCCAACGTTTACGGCGTGGACTACCAGGGTATCTAATCCTGTTCGCTCCCCACGCTTTCGCTCCTCAGCGTCAGTATTGGCCCAGACCACCGCCTTCGCCGCTGGTGTTCCTCCTGATATCTGCGCATTTCACCGCTACACCAGGAATTCCGTGGTCCCCTACCAAACTCTAGCCATAGCAGTATCGAATGGCGGCTCCAGGTTGAGCCTGGAGGTTTCACATCCGACTTGCCAAGCCGCCTACGAGCTCTTTACGCCCAATAAATCCGGACAACGCTTGCCCCCTACGTATTACCGCGGCTGCTGGCACGTAGTTGGCCGGGGCTTCTTCTGCAGGTACCGTCATAATCGTCCCTGCTGAAAGAGGTTTACAACTCAGAAAGCCTTCGTCCCTCACGCGGCGTTGCTGCATCAGGCTTTCGCCCATTGTGCAAGATTCCCCACTGCTGCCTCCCGTAGGAGTCTGGGCCGTGTCTCAGTCCCAGTGTGGCTGATCGTCCTCTCAGACCAGCTACCCGTCGATGCCTTGGTAGGCCGTTACCCCACCAACAAGCTGATAGGCCGCGAGCCCCTCCCGAAGCGGAATCCATTTCCTCACCAGGTCATGCGGCCTGGTGGGGGCATCCGGTATTAGCACCGGTTTCCCGGTGTTGTCCCGGTCTTCGGGGCAGGTTGCTCACGTGCTACTCACCCGTTCGCCACTAGGTCTTCACCGGTATTGCTACCGGATGGACCTCGTTCGACTTGCATGTGTTAGGCACGCCGCCAGCGTTCGTCCTGAGCCAGGATCAAACTCTCCATCGAGACCTCGTCCCGACCCGAAGGCCGGTCCGAAATCGGAGAGCCGACCTCCGGGGCACTGACCCCATTGGTCGACTGCAAACTGGCACAGAACAGACATTGTCCGTTCAGTGCAAATTGACGCGGCGATCACGATTCGAGACGTGACCGCCTGCACTGGCTTTTGGCTATCACTATTCCGTTTTCAAGGAGCGACGGGCACTCGCCCGGAGGCGTCGGTGCCGTGTCACCATGGTTGGGACGCAGCAGAAGACTGCGACCTTCTCAGGTTGCCTGGCGACGCACCTGCGTTCGCCGGGACTTATAACTTTAGCCTCCTGCCGTTCACGTGTCAACGTGAGTGGGATCGGGTGTGGCCGGCGCCGGAGACATGCGGGTCTCCGGCCACCCACCAGCGCCACCGCCTGTCGGTGGCGGCGCGGATCCCGATCCGGGGGCCGGATGCGACGATACCAGGTCGAGGCCATCCGTCGTCCTCGAGGCGCACCCTCGAGCGGCCCTCGGTCAGATCGGTACCGTCGTCCCGCCCGTCGATCCCCAATGCCTGACAGAGCTTCCCCGGGCCGTTGGCCAGGTCCACGGCGCGCCGGGCGGCTGGTCGGGCCGCCACCATCTCGTCGACTCCCGCCCAGGGAATGCCTGCCCGGACCAGGACCGCCTGTGGGTCCCCGGCACTCCCGCAGACGACGTTGGCGCACCAGTGGTTCCCGTAGACGAAGTAGACGTAGAGGTGCCCGGGTGGTCCGAACATCGACTCGTTCCTCGCGGTCCTGCCCCCGAAGGCGTGCGACGCCGGGTCATCCGAGCCGCGGTAGGCCTCGACCTCGACGATCCGTACCGCGCGATTTCCGCAGACGAGCAACTTGTGGAGCAGTCCCGGGGCCACCGCGACGGCGTCCCCGGCCAGGGTGCGGGGATCGACCAGCGTGTGCCCTCCAGGGCCGGCTGCCGCCGGGCGGACCGGGCCGCCACCGCCCGCCTCAGCCGACGGCGACGTCCCCATCCTCGGTTACCGGCACTCGAGCGGCATCGGCGATCCGAACCCGGTCGGCCTCCAGGCGGTGCACGAACCGCTCGAGCTGGGCCGCCACCGAGGCCGGACCCGCACCACCAGGGGTGGTCCGGCGGGTGACGGCCACCCCTGGTTCCAGGAGCGACACCGCCTCCTCCCCCAGCGACGGGTGGGCTGCCACGAGCTCGGCGAGGGGGACGTGCCGTTCGAGCGCATCGCGCACAAGGCCCCCCACCACCCCATGTGCCTGGCGGAACGGCATGCCCCGCTCCACCAGCCATTCGGCCAGGTCCACGGCGGCCACGGACGGGCCGTCGGCCGCATCCTGCATTCGATGGGTGTCGAATGTCATGGTGGCGTAGAGGCCGGCCAGGGCGGCGAGCGCCAGCCGGACCTGCTCGACCGAGTCGAAGAGCGGCTCCTTGTCCTCCTGGAGGTCCCGGTTGTACGACAGCGGGAGGCCCTTCAGGGTGACGAGCAACGACGTCAGGTTCCCGATCAGGCGCCCGGCCTTCCCTCTGGCCAGCTCGCCCACGTCGGGGTTCTTCTTCTGCGGCAGCATCGAGCTTCCGGTGGCATAGGCGTCGTCGAGCCGGGCGAACCCGAATTCGTCGGTGGACCACAACACGACCTCCTCCCCCATGCGGGAGAGGTGGACGCCCAGGAGGGCCAGGTCGAACAGGGCCTCGGCGGCGAAGTCCCGGTCGGAGACGGCATCGAGCGAGTTCTCGAAACGCGATGAGAACCCCAGGTCGGCGGCGACCGCGTCGGGGTCGAGCGGGAGTGACGACCCGGCCAGCGCCCCCGCCCCGAGAGGTGACACGTCGAGGCGGGCGAGCGTGGACACCAGCCGATCGACATCCCGGGCCAGGGCATGGCCGTGGGCCAGGAGATGGTGGGCGAGCAGCACGGGCTGGGCCCGCTGGAGGTGGGTGTAGCCGGGCAGGTAGGCGTCTCCTACCTCCTTCGCCCGGTTCAGCAGCACCTCTTGGAGCACGATGACCGCAGAGGCGATCTCGCCGAGCGCACCTCGGGCGTACAGCCGGAGATCCGTCGCCACCTGGTCGTTCCTGCTCCGACCGGTGTGGAGCTTGGCCCCCACGTCGCCGGCGATCTCAGTCACCCGGCGCTCGACCGCAGTGTGGATGTCCTCGTCGTCGGGAGCGAAGGCGAAGGAGCCCTCGGCCAGCTCCTGCTCCACCCGGGCGATGGCCGTGACCAGGGTGGCGACCTCGTCGTCGGTGAGGATCCCCGCACGCCCGAGGCCACGCACGTGGGCGCGGGAGCCCTCCAGGTCGACGGCCGCCAGCGCCCGGTCGAACGGCAGCGACACGGAGAACGCCATGACTTCGGGAGCCGTCCCGCCACCCAGGCGTCCATGCCAGAGGGTCACGCGTCGCCCTCCGCCGGGATCTTCGCCCCCTGGCGAGACGCCCAGGTGGCGACCCCGAGTCCCCACAACCGGACGAAACCGGCAGCGTCCTCGTGGCGGAACGTGTCCGTTGCGTCGTAGGTGGCCAGGCCGTAGTCGTACAGGCTCACTGGGCTCCTCCGACCGACCACCCAACAACGGCCCGGCTCCAACCGCAGGCGGACCTCTCCGGTGACGTGCCGCTGCGACTCGGCGATGAACGCGTCGAGGGCCTGCTTGAGCGGCGAGAACCACAGCCCGTCATAGACCAGCTCGGCCCACCGGGGCTCGAGGCGGGCCTTCTCGTGGTGAAGGTCCCGCTCCAGGGTCAGGTCCTCCAGGTCGCTGTGCGCCATGACCAGGGCCAGTGCCCCGGGGGCCTCGTAGGTCTCCCGGCTCTTGATCCCGACGCGGCGGTTCTCCACCATGTCGAGCCGGCCGAACCCGTACGAGCCGACGACGGCGTTCATGTGCTGGATCACCTCGAGGGGGCTCATGGCCACGCCGTCGACGGACACGGGAGCTCCGGACTCGAAGCCCACCACCACCTCGACCGGCTCGGCAGCCGTCGGGCGGGTCATCGTGTAGACGTCCTCCGGTGGCCGGTTCCACGGGTCCTCGATGACCCCGGCCTCGATGGCCCGGCCCCAGAGGTTCTCGTCGATCGAGTACAGCTTGTCCTTCGTGACCGTGATGGGGATCTCCCACCTGGCGGCGAGGTCGATGCAGTCCTCACGGGTGAGCCCCCAGACCCGCGCCGGTGCGAAGACCTCGAGATCGGGCGCCAGGGCGCGGGTCCCCACCTCGAAGCGGACCTGGTCGTTGCCCTTGCCGGTGCAGCCGTGGGCCACCGCGGAGGCCCCGTGACGCCGGGCCTCCGCCACCAGGTGGCGGACGATGACCGGACGCGACAGCGACGAGACCAGTGGGTACTTGCCCTCGTAGCGGGCATTGGCCTGGAGAGCGGGCACGCAGAAGTCCTCGGCCATCTCCCGGCGGGCGTCCACCACCACCGCCTCCACCGCTCCTGCGGCCAGAGCCCGGTTGCGGATCGCCTCCCAGTCGTCATCGCCGCCGGTCGACTGCCCGACGTCGACGGCGACGGCCACCACCTCCACGCCTTCGTGCTCCATCAGCCAGCGGACAGCCACCGAGGTGTCGAGCCCTCCGCTGTAAGCGAGTACCACGCGCTTGGTCATGTCGATCCCTTCGCTGCTCTCTTCGTCGATCGTTGGGCCCGTCCCGAACCACCCACACGCCCGGCGGCGCCACGTCTCGGCCCATCGCTGCCGGCACCGCCGTCCACGCCGGCGGCAGCGACGCCACCGCCCCCACCGGGGCCGGGGCCGATCCCGGACAGGGAGGCCAGCCGGTCCCCGACGGCACGACCGCCGTTCGGGTCGGCCGCAACCACCAGCACGGTGTCGTCACCGGCCACCGTGCCGATGATCCCGGGATAGGCGCTCCGGTCGAGGGCCGAGCCTACGACATGGGCCGAGCCCGGTGGCGTCCGCAGGACGACGAGGTTGCCCGAATGGTGGACCTCCACCACCCATTCGCCCAGCACCCGGCGCAGGTGGTCCTCCGGCGCCACCTGCCGGGAGGGGAGCTCAGGCAGGGCGTAGGCGCTCTCACCCCCTGGCAGACGGACCTTGATCGCTCCCAACTCATCGAGATCGCGGGACACCGTGGTCTGGGTGGCATCGATGCCCTCGGCGGCCAGGAGCTCGACCAGGTGGACCTGGCTCGTCACCGCCCGCGACTCGAGCAGACGGGCGATCCGGTGCTGGCGCTGGTGCTTCGGGGCCTTCATCGCCCGCCCCCGGGCCCGTCCACCGCCGACCCGTCCCCGTCCACCGCCGGCCGGTCCGGCCCGGCTGCGGCCAACCACCGGAACAGCCCCACCATGGCGTGCATCCGGTTTGCCGCCTGCCGCCAGACGGCGCTCTGTGGACCGTCGACCACCTCTGCCGCGATCTCCTCCCCCCGATGGGCGGGAAGGCAGTGCAGGACGGCCGCGCCTGGCGCCGCCAGTGCCAGCAGGTCGGCGTCCACCTGGTAGCCGGCGAAGGCCCGGCGCCGGGCCTCCGACTCCTCCTCCTGGCCCATCGACGTCCACACGTCGGTGTAGACGACGTCGGCCCCGGCCACCGCTTCACGGGGATCGGTCGCCACCAGCAGCGATCCCCCCAGGGCGGCGACGCGACGGACGTCGTCGTCGGTCGGGCCGAAGCCGTCCGGAGCGGCGATCCTGGTGGCGACACCCGACATGGCCGACGCCAGGGCCAGCGAGCGCCACACGTTGTTGGCGTCGCCCACGTAGCAGATGGTCCGCTCCCGCCACCCGGAGCCGAACAGCTCCCGGACGGTGAGGAGGTCGGCCAGCGCCTGGCAGGGGTGGGCTACGTCCGAGAGCAGGTTGACCACCGGCACGGCGACGCCGGACGCATCGAGGGCGGCCGCCATGCCCACCAGGGTCCGGTGGTCCATGACCCGGGCGCACAGCACCGAGTGGTAGCAGGCGAGCGTACGGGCCACGTCCTCGACCGTCTCCCGCGCCCCGATGCCGATCTCGTGGCCCTCGATGTAGACCGGGTGCCCACCCAGGCGGACGGTGGCCATCTCGGAGCTGTTGCGCGTCCGGTTCGAGGGCTTCTCGAAGACGAGTGCGACGCCGGCTCCGGCCAGCGGCCGCTCCCCGGGGCCGAGGGGCGCCACCGCCAGGTCGAGCACGGCGGCGAGCTCGTCGGTACTCAGGTCGTCGACGTCGAGCACGTGGCGGGCGGGGCCGCCCGTGGGCGTGGCCAGGGGCCCACCGGGCCGATCCCCGGTCAACCCGACCCTCCGGTGCCAGGTGCGGGCTCGAACCCGTCGAGCACCCGCCCGACGATGGCGACAGCCTCGTCGATCTGCGCGTCGGTGACCACCAGCGGCGGTGCGAACCGGACCGTGTCGGTCCGGGGGGCGTTGGCCACCAGGCCGGCCTCGAGCATCCGGGCCACGGCCTCGCCCGCGTAGGAGCCGTCCAGGACGGCCGCCACCAGCAGGCCCGGTCCCCGCACTGCCACCACCCGTGGGAGCGCGGCCAGTCTCGACGTCAGGCGCTCCCCCGCCCGGCGGGCCTGGGCAGGGGCGTCGATCTCGATCATGGTCCGCAGCGTCGCCCGAGCCGCCGCCATGGCCAGGGGCTGGCCTCCGAACGTGCTCCCGTGGTCGCCGGGGCTGAAGGCGGCGGCCACCTCGGGCCTGGCCCAGCAGGCCCCCACCGGGACCCCATTGCCCAGTGCCTTGGCCATCGTGACGATGTCCGGCTCGATCCCGGCGTGATGGAACCCGAACCAGCGCCCGGTCCGGCCCAGCCCCGTCTGGACCTCGTCGACGATCAGCAGGATGCCCCGGTCGGTGCACAGCTGCCGCAGGCCGGCCAGGTAGTCGGACGACGGGACGATCACGCCGGCCTCGCCCTGGATGGGTTCGATGAGCACGGCGCCGACACGCTCGGGGTCGCACGCCTCGTCCATGGCGGCGAGGTCGCCGTAGGGGACGTGGGAGAACCCCTCGGGCAGGGGGTCGAAACCCACCTGCTTCTCCGGCTGGCCGGTGGCCGCCAGCGTGGCCAGGGTCCGACCGTGGAAGCCGTCCCACGTGGCCACCACGGCTCCCCTGCCCCTCCCCGCCCACTTGCGGGCCAGCTTGATGGCGCACTCGTTGGCCTCGGCCCCCGAGTTGGCGAAGAACACCTGGCCGCCGACACGGGTCCCGTCCCCGATGAGCTGGTCGAGCACGGCCGCCACTTCGGGGCCGATCTCGTTGCCGAACAGGTTCGACACGTGGAGGAGCTGCCCCGCCTGGGTGCACAGTGCCGACGTGACGGCCGGGTGGGCGTGGCCGAGCGACGTGACGGCCAGACCGGAGAGGAAGTCCAGGTACTCGCGCCCGGCGTCGTCGACCAGCACGGCACCCGAGCCGCTGACGAACGTGACCGACGGGTCACGGTAGGTGGACATGAGGGCGGAACGGTCGATGGGCGGGGTCACGGAACCACCATCGTCCCGATCCCCCGATCGGTGAAGATCTCGAGGAGCAACGCGTGTGGGAGGCGGCCGTCGAGGATGTGGGCCTGGGCCACGCCGGAGCGGACGGCCCGCATGCACGCCTCGGCCTTGGGCACCATGCCGCCTGCCACGGCGCCGGTCGCCACCATCGCCTCCAGGTCGGCGGCCGTGACCGACGCCACCACCGTCGCCGGATCCTCGGGATCGGTGCGCAGCCCGGCCACGTCCGTCAGGAACACGACCTTCTCCGCATCCAGCGCGCCGGCCAGGGCGCCGGCGGCGGTGTCGGCGTTGATGTTGAGAGCCTGGCCCTCGTCGTCCGTCCCGATGGTGGCGACGACCGGGATGAGGCCCTGGGCCAGGAGCTCGTGGACGATGACCGGATCGACATCGACCACGTCGCCGACATACCCGAGGGCCTCGGAGCGGGCGGTGGCGGAGATCAGGTTGGCGTCCTCGCCCGAGAGCCCCACGGCCAGGGCGCCGTGGACGTTCACCGCCCGGACGATGTCACGGTTGACCTTGCCCACCAGCACCATCCGCACCAGGTCGAGCGTCTCGGCGTCGGTGACCCGGAGCCCGTCCCGGAATTCCGCCTTCTTGCCGACCTTGGCCATGAGCTCGCCGATCTGGGGACCGCCTCCGTGCACCACGACCGGGAGCATGCCCACCGAGCGCATGAGGACGATGTCCTCGGCGAACGACGCCAGCGCTGCGTCCTCGTCGACGCCAGCCCCACCGTCCTTGGGGCGGAGCACGTTGCCGCCGTACTTGACCACCACGACCTTGCCCCAGAACCTCCGGATGTACGGGAGGGCCTCGACCAGTACGGCCGCCTTTTCCTCCGCTCCCGCCCTGCGCTCGAGAACAGGGATGCCGGCGGCCGCGCCGGCACCGCTCCCCCTGTCGGCGGCGCTCACGACGTGCCCCGGTTCTCGTCGATGTAGCCGTGACCGAGATCGACGGTGGTCACCACGCCCGTCCCGTCCCCCAGCCCCAGCTCGCACCGGACGTCGATCACCGTGCCGGCCATGTGGGCGGCGACCGCCTCCTCGTCGTGGTCGGCGGCCACGCCGTCACGGCACACGGTGACCCCGCCGTAGGAGACGGCCACCCGATCCATGTCGAAGGCGACCCCGGCCGAGCCCAGCTCGCTCACCACCCGTCCCCAGTAGGGGTCCCCGCCGTTGAAGGAGCACTTGACCAGGAGCGACTCCGCCACCTTGCGGGCCGCCCGGTGGGCCTCACCGTCGGAAGCGGCCCCCGCCACCCGGACGTGGGCGATCTTGGACGCCCCTTCGGCGTCGGCGGCCATCTGCCCGGCCAGCGACGCGCACACCTCGGTGACCCCGTCGACGACGTCCACCGGATCGACCGGCCCGGCCCGGCCCGACGCCAGCAGCACGACGGTGTCGTTGGTGGACGTGCACCCGTCGACCGACATCGAGTTGAACGTGTCGCGCACGGCCACCCGGAGCAGGTCGGCCAGGGCCTCGTGGTGGACCTCGGCGTCGGTGGTCAGGATGGCCAGCATCGTTGCCATGTCCGGAGCGAGCATGCCGGCACCCTTGCCCATGCCGGCGACCGTCCAGCCCGACCCCTCATAGAGCGCCTCCTTGCGCCCGGAGTCCGTCGTCAGGATCCCCGTTGCCGCTCGGACGGCGGCCTCTTCACCCGCACCCCGCGTCGCCACCAGGTCGGGGATCCCGGCCTCGATGACGTCCATCGGCAGGCGGTAGCCGATGAGCCCGGTGGAGCAGACGAGGACCTCCTCGGGGCGGCACCCCAGGCGCCCGGCGACGACATCGCACATGCGGGCGGCATCCGCCCTACCCCCGGTGCCGGTGGCGGCGTTGGCGTTCCCGCTCGAGACGATCACGGCCGAGCCCATGCCACCGTTGGCGGCCAGATGGGCCCGGCTGACCTGGACCGGGGCTGCGGCCGCCTTGTTCTGTGTGAAGGTGGCGGCCATGGGGACGGGGCGCCCGTCCTCCGTCGCCACCAGGGCCAGGTCGAGCGCGCCGGACGGCTTGATCCCGGCCGCATGGCCGGAGGCGACGAACCCCGCAGGCGTGGTGATGGTCATGGGTACACCGCCGCCATGGGCAGGCCGGTCGTCTCGGGCAGCCCGAGGACCGCGTTGGCACACTGGATGGCCTGACCGGCCGCCCCCTTACCCAGGTTGTCGATGGCGCACAGCGTGACGACCCACCCCGTACGTTCGTCGACACGCCCGGTGACCATGGCCAGGTTCGATCCTGCCGTGGCCTTCGTCGACGGCGGATCGTCGACGACGCATACGAACGGCTCGCCGTCGAATGCCTCATGCAGCACAGCCATCACGTCCTCCGTGGTCAGGCCCGCATCCGGTGATGCCGGGCGGGCGTAGCAAGTGGCCAGGATCCCCCGGACCATCGGTGCCAGGTGGGGGGTGAAGAGCACCTCCGCACCCAGGTTCCGCTCCATCTCGGGCGTGTGGCGGTGACGCAGCAGCCCGTAGGCGACGAAGTCCTCGTCCACCGTCCCGAAGTGCAGGTTGGGCTTCGGTGCCCGGCCCGCTCCCGACGTCCCGCTGGCCGCGTCGACGATGATCCCCGTGGTGGCGACCAGACCTGACCGCACCAGCGGGAGGAGGGCAAGGGTGGCCGCCGTCGGGTAACAACCGGGCGCCGCCACCAGGCTCGCTCCGGGCAGGCGTGAGCGGTCCCACTCGGGCAGCCCGTAGACGGCCCGCTCTATCAGCTCCGGGCTGGTATGGGGATGGCCGTACCACGCCTCGTAGGTGGACGCCGGCAGCCGGAAGTCAGCCGCCAGGTCGACCACCGTGCCGACACGACCCACCAGGTTGGGCACCAGCCGCTGGGACTCGCCGTGCGGGAGGGCGAGGAAGCACAGGTCCAGGCCGTCGAGTGCCGCCGGGTCCTCCGCGTCGACCGGCACGTACGACAGCCCCGGATAGGCCGCCCGCAGCGACGGCGTGTGCTCGCCCACCGGCTGGCCGGCGGCCGTGCCCGCCCCCGCCACCGTCACCTCGAGCTCCGGGTGGGCGGCGCACAGCCGGAGCAGCTCCACGCCCGCATACCCGGACGCGCCCACGACACCGACCTTCACCATGGCCGGCTCCAGCTCCGGCTCGAGCCGGACGTGTCGCTCAGCATGCTCATGGCGCAACTATATACGTATTAACGCATATTCATGCAACCCTGCCGGTTGAGACCCTGTCGCGTTCCCGTCTCCGACCCCTATCCCCCAGCACCCCGGAAGGGGGCGTCGAACGAGAAGACGCCGCCGTCTGCGGCCACAAGCCAGTACCCGCCGGTTGCCGGATCGGCGGCCATGCCGACCACCGGCTGGACCAGCACCAGACCTCCGGTCGAGCCGTGGAACCGGGCGTTCCCGAAGGAGAAGACGCCTCCGTCGGTGGCTACGAACCAGTACCCCTTCCCACCGGGGGTGACCGTCATGCCCACCACGGGCTTGTTCAGCACGAGGTTCCCGGTCGAACCGTAGAAGGGGGCATCGAACGAGAAGATGCCGCCGTCCGCGGCCACCAGCCAGTACCCGCCGGTTGCCGGATCGGCGGCCATGCCGACCACCGGCTTGTTCAGGTGCAGCCCACCGGTCGAGCCGTGGAAGGCGGCGTCGCCGAAGGTGAAGATGCCGCCGTCCGAGGCCACCAGCCAGTAGCCCTTGCCGTCGGGCGTGGTCGCGAGACCGACGACGGGAGCGTTCAGGTGCTTGCCCCCCATCGAACCGTAGAAGTGGGCGTCGCCGAAGGTGAAGATGCCGCCGTCCGAGGCCACCAGCCAGTAGCCCTTGCCGTCGGGCGTGGCCACGATGTGGGAGATGGGCGCGTTCAACGGCTTGCCGGCGAACGAGCCGTAGAAGCCGGCGTCGCCACGAGGTGCGATGCCGCCTGCCGCGTCGACGATCCAGTAGCCACCCCCGTCAGGTGTGGAAGCCATGCCCACCACGGGTGCGGTCACGGTGAGGGTAGAGGGACCCACGTCAATGGACAACGCCCGGGTGGCATGCTGGCCGGCGGCGTCGGTGACCTCGACGGTGAAGGCGGCCGTGCCGTAGGTCTCGACCGTGCCGGAGATCAGGCCCACCGAAGACAGCGTGAGTCCCCCGGGCAGCGCACCCGCGGTGATCGACCAGCTGTAGGGAGGGGTGCCGCCGGATGGATTCAGCCCGAACGTGTACGTCGCCCCTACCGTCGACGCCGGAAGACTCAGGTTGGCCACCGTCAGAGGAGGTTCGGTGATGGTGAGCGGGGTGGTTCCACTCGAACCGGCATAGTCCGTCGCCCCCTCATACGTGGCCCTCACCGTGTCGGAGCCGAACGGAGCGAGGTTCGATGTGCAGGTCCCCGACCCGCCCGACAACGTGGCCGTGCACAGCGACGTGGATCCCACGGTGAAGGCGACGGTACCTGTCGGCGTGCCCACCGCCGACGAGACGGCGGCAGAGTAGGCGACGGGGGTCCCCAGATCGGCAGTGGCCGGCGCTACGGAATCCGAGGTCGTCGTGGCGTCTTTGGAGATGGTGACCGATGCCGACCCGGTCGACACGGCGTGGGTCGGATCACCCGAGTAGGTGGCGGTCACCGTGTCGGTGCCCACCGGGGCGTTGGTGGCCTTGCAGCTGCCTGCGCCGGCGGAGAGGGTGGCCGTGCAGAGGGGGGTCGAGCCGACGGTGAAGGCGACGGTGCCCGTCGGCGTGCCCACCGGGGAGGACACGGTGGCCGTGTAGGTGACCTGGGTGCCGAAGGTGCCAGAGGTGGGGGTGGTCGATGGGGACGTCGAGGTCGGGTCCTTCGCGATCGTCAGGGTGGCGGCAGCCGTCCCCCCGCCGACGAAGTCGGTGTCACCCGAGTAGGTGGCGGTCACCGTGTCGGTGCCCACCGGGGCGTTGGTGGCCTTGCAGCTGCCGGTGCCGGCGGAGAGGGTGGCCGTGCAGATGGGGGTCGAGCCGATGGTGAAGGCGACGGTGCCCGTCGGCGTGCCGCCCGAGCCCGACACGGTGGCCGCGTAGGTGACCTGGGTGCCGAAGGTGGCAGAGGTGGGGGTGGTCGACATCCCGATCGTCGGGGTGGCCTGGGTGACTGCCAGGCTGGCGGTGGCCGTTCCCTTACCGACGAAGTTCGTGTCACCCGAGTAGGTGGCGGTCACCGTGTCGGTGCCCACCGGGGCGTTGGTGGCCTTGCAGCTGCCGGTGCCGCCCGAGAGGGTGGCCGTACAGATGGGGGTCGAGCCGATGGTGAAGGCGACGGTGCCACCCGGGGTGCCGCCCGGGCCCGACACGGTGGCCGCGTAGGTGACCTGGGTGCCGAAGGTGGCAGAGGTGGGGGTGGTCGACATCCCGATCGTCGGGGTGGCCTGGGTGACAGTCAGGCTGGCGGTGGCCGTCCCCCCGCCGACGAAGTTCGTGTCACCCGAGTAGGTGGCGGTCACCGTGTCGGTGCCCACCGGGGCGTTGGCGGCGTTGCACGAACCGGTGCCGGCGGAGAGGGTGGCCGTGCAGATGGGGGTCGAGCCGACGGTGAAGGCGACGGTGCCACCCGGGGTGCCGCCCGGGCCCGACACGGTGGCCGTGTAGGTGACCTGGGTGCCGAAGGTGGCAGAGGTGGGGGTGGTCGACATCCCGACCGTCGGGGTGGCCTGGGTGACGGTGAGGGTGGCCGTCCCCGTGGAGCCCCCGAAGTTCGTGTCGCCCGAGTAGGTGGCGGTCACCGTGTCGGTGCCCACCGGGGCGTTGGTGGCCTTGCAGCTGCCTGCGCCGGCGGAGAGGGTGGCCGTGCAGATGGGGGTCGAGCCGATGGTGAAGGCGACGGTGCCCGTTGGCGTGCCGCCCGAGCCCGACACGGTGGCCGCGTAGGTGACCTGGGTGCCGAAGGTGGCAGAGGTGGGGTTGACCGAAGGTGTGGTGGTGGTGGTCGAGGTCACCGAGAGGGAGGCGGTGGCCGTTCCCTTACCGACGAAGTTCGTGTCACCCGAGTAGGTGGCGGTCACCGTGTCGGCGCCGAGGGGGGCGTTGGTGGCCTTGCAGCTGCCGGTGCCGCCCGACAGGGTGGCCGAGCAGATGGAGGTGGACCCGATGGTGAACGCGACGGTGCCCGTTGGCGTGCCCACCGTCGAGGACACGGTGGCCGCGTAGGTGACCTGGGTGCCGAAGGTGGCAGAGGTGGGGGTGGTCGACATCCCGATCGTCGGGGTGGCCTGGGTGACAGTCAGGCTGGCGGTGGCCGTCCCCCCGCCGACGAAGT
>JAJZDI010000011.1:0-32167 GCA_021806045.1 Actinomycetes bacterium | reverse complement strand
GACACGGTGGCCGCGTAGGTGACCTGGGTGCCGAAGGTGGCAGAGGTGGGGGTGGTCGACATCCCGATCGTCGGGGTGGCCTGGGTGACAGTCAGGCTGGCGGTGGCCGTCCCCCCGCCGACGAAGTTCGTGTCACCCGAGTAGGTGGCGGTCACCGTGTCGGTGCCCACCGGGGCGTTGGCGGCGTTGCACGAACCGGTGCCGGCGGAGAGGGTGGCCGTGCAGATGGGGGTCGAGCCGACGGTGAAGGCGACGGTGCCACCCGGGGTGCCGCCCGGGCCCGACACGGTGGCCGTGTAGGTGACCTGGGTGCCGAAGGTGGCAGAGGTGGGGGTGGTCGACATCCCGACCGTCGGGGTGGCCTGGGTGACGGTGAGGGTGGCCGTCCCCGTGGAGCCCCCGAAGTTCGTGTCACCCGAGTAGGTGGCGGTCACCGTGTCGGTGCCCACCGGGGCGTTGGTGGCCTTGCAGCTGCCGGTGCCGCCCGACAGGGTGGCCGAGCAGATGGAGGTCGAGCCGATGGAGAAGGTGACGGTGCCCGTCGGCGTGCCGCCCGAGCCCGACACGGTGGCCGCGTAGGTGACCTGGGTGCCGAAGGTGGCAGAGGTGGGGTTGACCGAAGGTGTGGTGGTGGTGGTCGAGGTGGAACTGACGGTCAGCGATGCGTTCCCCGATGACGGATCGAAGGTCGTGTCGCCCGAGTAGGAGCCATCGACGGTGTCCGTTCCCCCCGGCGCGGTCGTCGCCGAACACGAGCCCGTCGCCGACGTACCCGTGCCAGCCGCCAGCGTCGCCGTGCAGATGGTGGCCGATCCGATGGTGAACGTGACCGTCCCGGTCGGCACGGCGGAGCTACCCGTCGGGCTCACCGTCGCTGCGTAGGTGACACTCGCTCCGCTACCAACCGACGTCGGGCTCACGGTGACCGCCGTGATCGTCGCCGTGCCGATCACGGTGAGCTGGGTCGTCGCGTCGGAGGTGGCGAAATTCGTGTCACCGGAGTAGGTCCCTGTCACCGTGTCGCTACCCGCCGGCGCACCCGTTCCGCTGCAGCTACCCCCGGCTACCGACCCCGAGGTGGGCGAAAGGTTGGCCGAACAGATCGGAGTCGAACCGACCGAGAAGGTCACGAAGCCGGTCGGGACGCTGCTCCCGCCGGCAGGGGTCACCGTGGCCGAGTAGGTGACGGCACTGCCGGCATCAGCGGTCGACGGGCTCACGGTGATGGCGGTCGTGGTGGCCGTGCCGTTGACCGTCAATGTGGTCGAACCCTCGGACGGGCCGAACGACGCTGTGCCGCTGTAGCTCCCGGTGATGTCGTCCGTTCCTACTGGTGCCGCCGCCGAGGTGCAGGTTCCGGTGGCGGACACCCCCGACCCGGGAGCCAGGGTCACGGTGCACAACGACGTCCTCCCAGCGGAGATCGTCACCGACCCGGTCGGCGCGCTGCTACCACTACCACCTGACGGCGTCACCGTGGCCGTGTAGGTGACCGTCGAGCCGCCCGTCGCAGGCGACGGGTTGGCCGACACGGTGGTCGACGTGGACGTACCGGTGACGGTCAGCGTGGTCGACCCCTGCGACCCTTCGAACGGGCCCGATCCCCCATACGAGCCGGACACCGTATCGGCACCCACCGGTGCCGCCGTCGAGGTGCACGAACCACTTGACGTCGCACCGGAGGCCGGCGCCAGGGTGGCAGAGCACAAGAAGTTCGGTCCTGCCCCGAACTGGACGCTCCCCGAGGGCGCGGCACTCCCGCTCGCGGCGGACACCGTGGCGCTGTAGCTCACTTGAGCGCCCCCCGAGACCGTCGTCGGATTCACCGCGACGACGGTCGTCGTCGGCGTTCCCGTCACCGTCAGCGCTGTCGAACCCTGGGACGCAGCGAAGCTGGTGTCGCCGCTGTAGTAGCCGACCACGGTGTCAGCTCCGACGGGCGCGGTGTTCGCCGCGCACGACCCGACGGCCGTTCCGCCTCCGCCTGACGCGGGCGACAGGATCGCCGAACAGAGGAAGGTCCCGTCAGACGTGGTGAACGACACCGACCCGGTCGGTGCGGTCGTTCCACTGGCAGGTGCCACCGTGGCGCTGAAGGTCACGCCGCTCCCGCCGACAACCGATGTCGGGTTGGCGGTGATGGACGTCGTCGTGGTCGTTCCCGTCACCGTGACGGTCGTCGATGCCGAGGACGATCCGAACGTCGTCGTGGCCGGGAAGTATGCGTAGACGGAATCGGTGCCGACCGGCGCCTGTGCACTGCCGCACGATCCGGTGGCGCTCGCCCCGATACCGGGGGCCAACGTGACCGAGCACAGCAGACCGGTCCCCGAGGAGACCGAGACCGAACCGCTCGGGACGGTCGTCCCGCTGGCCGGCGTGACGGTAACGGTATAGGTGACCGTCGACCCCCCCGTCACCGTGCTGGGAGATGCTGACAGGGTCATGGAGGTGTTGATGCCGTTGACGGTCAGGTCGGCGGTCCCGTGCGACGAACTGAACGTCGAGTCGCCGGAGTAGAAGCCACTGACCGCGTCGGTTCCCACAGGCGCCTGCGAGCTCGTGCACGATCCGGTGGCGGTCGCTACCGACCCTGGCGAGAGGGTGGCCACGCACAGGGTGGCGGCGTCCGTAACGAATGCGACCGAACCTGTGGGCGCGGCCGTTCCGGTGGCAGGTGCCACCGTGGCCGAGTAGGTCACGGTCGCCCCTCCGGCAACGGTGGTCGGGCTCACGGTGATCGAAGTGGTCGTGTTGACGCCGATGACGTCGAGGGTCGTCTGCCCTGTCGACGACGCGTAGGTGGCGTCACCTGAATAGACGGCGGAGACCGTGTCGTTCCCGATGGGTGCGACCGCGGACGTGCAGGTGGCCACTGCGGAGTTGCCCAAGCCCGCGGCCAGCGGCTGCTCGCACATCACGGGACCGCCGTTGGCGAGCTCGATGGTCACCGAACCGGTGGGCGTGGTGGCACCGCTTGTGGGCGTGACCGTCGCCGTGTAGGTGACCGACTGCCCCCCGTCGACCGAGGTGGGGTTCACCGAGAGCGTGGTCGTCGTCGTCCCGGTGCCGGTAATGGTGATCCCCACCTGTCCCGTGCCCCCGCCGAACGTCAAATCACCCGAGTACGTGCCCGTCACCGTGTCCGAGCCGGCCGGCGCGTTCGAGGCCGAGCATGATCCGTTGCCCGACGAGAGCGTGGCCGTGCACAACGTGGTGCCGCCCACGGTGAAGGTCACCGAACCGGTGGGCGTTCCCACCCCCGATTGCGGGTAGACGCTGGCCGAGTACGTCACCGGCGACCCGACGGGAGCCGAGGTCGGGCTGGCCGTGACGGTCACGAACACCGGCGCAGCGAAGGCATCGGCGGACCCGGCGATCAACCCGCCGTTGCCGTCGCTGACCGTCTCGCACGTCGTTCCGGAGCACGAGGCAGCACCGTAGATGCCATAGCCGCCATCAATGGACGGAGACTGCCACGTGGTGCCTCCGTCCGTTGTCGTGAGCACGCTGTTGGAGCCTCCGCCGATGAGCGCACACGAGGTCGACGTGGCGCACGCGACGCCCAGCAACTGCGGGGGACTCGACGGAAGCGTCACGGACGACCACGTCGTGGAGGCCGGCGTCGATGCGGACGTCGTGGCTGCTGCGACACCGACATAGGTGGCGCTGTACCCGGCGATCATGCAGAACGACGCGGTGGGGCAACTCGCGCCCTCCACGGTGGTGAGGCCGCTCGGTACCGTCTCCGCCGTCCACGTCGACCCCCCGTCACTCGAGCCGAGGATCACCGGGTTGAGCGAGCTGTCGCTGCCGACGATGACACAGGTGGTCTCAGATGCACCCGGCGCGCACGACATCCCGTTGGGCGTGCTGAGGATCGACGGGAGGGTCCCCGCGGTCCAGGTGGTACCGCCGTCGGTCGTCACCTCTACGGCCGGAGGATTCTCGACGATCGCACAGTCGGAGGCGTTGGCGCACGAGATGTGCCCGCCTCCGGGCACGCTCGAACCGGGCAGCGCCACCTGGGTCCACGACGAACCACCGTCGGACGTCACCTCCGCGACCCCGGACGAAGCGGTCGAGCCGACGGCCACGCACGCCGACGCCGAGGAGCACGACACATCGAAGACATCGGTCAGCGCTGCGCCGAAGGAGATCGGCGCCCACGACGAGCCCGAGGTGGTCGTCACGTAGCCGACCCCTGCGCCGGAGGCGCTGGAACCCACCGCCATGCACATCGACGATGAGCCGCACGACACGCCGGTGAACGAGGAGATCAGCGTGAACGCAGACCCGAAGGAGCCGGCTGTCCACGTGGTGCCGCCATCCGAAGTGACGAGGGGGGTTGATCCCACGGCCGCGCACGCCGACGCCGTGGCACACGACACCGCTGACGGGCTCTGCGCTCCCCCCGGTACGGTCTGCTGGGTCCAGGTCGCGCCGCCGTCGGTGGAGGTGGCGATGCCGTTGCCCACGGCCACGCACGTGGACGTCGACGAGCACGAGACGGAGAAGAGCTCACCCAGGTAACTGGACGGCGGCGTCCCGGCCGACCACGACGTTCCGGTATTGGTGGAGACCTCGATGGCCGGGCCATACGGTGAGGACTGCGACCCGACCGCCACGCAGAAGGCGGTGGAGGAACAGGAGATCGCCCCCATGTAGCTGATGGTCGAGGGCAGCGCCGTACCCGAGCTCCACGACGCACCGTCGTCCGTCGTCGTGAACGTCGATGTGCCACCGCTCGTCTGTGCGACGGCCACGCACGTCCCGCTCGACGGGCAGGAGACGGCCGTCATCTCATACAAGCTCGCCGGCATCGATCCGGCCGTCCACGTGGTGCCGCCGTCAGTCGTCTCGGCCACCGCGTTCCCGACGGCCACGCACTCCGTCGCCGACACGCACGAGACGGCAGCGAGCTGGCCACCCAGCCCGGCCGGCACCGCCTGGGTGCTCCACGTCGAACCCCCGTCGGTAGACGCCAGGATCCCCGTGTCGAGGGTCATCGAGCTGCCACCCGCGAACCCGGTGCCGACCGCGAAGCAGTCCGAAGCGGTCGGGCAGCTGACACTCTGGAGGTCGACGTTGTTCCCGAGCCCGCTCGGCACGGTGGCCGCCGACCACGTGCTGCCGCCGTCGGCGCTCACCGCGATCTGCCCACCGGCCACCGTCACACACTTGGTGGCCGACGGGCACGACACGGCCCGCGGCTGGGCTGGCTCGCTCAGTTGCTGGCTCCACCCGGCGAGGGCGGTGGCGCCGGCCGGTACCGGCGAGGCGGCGATCACACCGATCGACCCGAACACCGCTCCCACCATCGCCACTGCCGCTCCCAGGGAACGCAACCACCGAGTCATGCGTTTCTCCTCCACTGGTACCCATGGGCGCGCCGCCGTCCGGCACGGCGGTGCAGCACGACCCAGTCTGCCGGTGCCACCCGCCCCTCCGGCATGGTGAAAATTGCCCAATTGCGCCGTTCGTCCTCCCCCGCCGACCGTCAGCCCACCGTCGGCTCCTCGAGGACCATGCGCGTGAGCTCCGCCCGGCGACGGCGCCCTGTCTTGGCCCGGATCCGGTCGAGGTGCGACCGCACCGTGTGCACGCTGATGCACAGTGCCTCGGCGATGTCCTCGTCCCGCTCCCCCTGGGCGAGCAGGTCCAGGATCTGCCGCTCCCGGGAGCTGAGGACCGGCACGTGACCGGTGGTCCCTCCATGACCGGCGCGCTCACCCCCGGCATCGTCGGGTTGGTCATGCAGCAGGTAGCCGGCCAGCGCGGGAGAGACGTACGTCCCGCCGTCGCCCACCCGGATGACCGCGTCCACGATCTCCTCGCCGCCCGCCTGCTTGGTCAGGTAGCCCGAAGCGCCCGCCGTCATGGCATCGAGCACGTCGTCAGGATCGGAGGACGCGGTGAGGACCAGGACGCGCACGCCGGCCCGCACCAGGCATGCCACCGCGCTCGAGCCGCTCATACCGGGTAGGTGGAGGTCGAGCAGGACGACCTCGAGCCCGCCGCAGAACGGTTCCAGCTCCTCGACGGACGGCACCGCTGCCACCAGTTCCACCCGGCCGTCGTCGAGCAGCCGGCGGCGGAGCCCCTCGAGGTAGAGGGGGTGGTCGTCCACCAGGCCGACCCGTCTCATGCCGGGACCCACACCGTCACCCGCGTTCCCCTGCCCGGCGCGGACCAGTGCTCCACCCGGCCGCCGACGGCGGCGACCCGGCCGTCGATGGACTGCGTCACCCCGTAGCGGGCCACCCGAGTCGCAGGGTCGAAGCCCCGACCGTGGTCCCGCACCGAGACTTCGATGCCTCCGGCCACACGCCGGGCCCGGATGACCACCCTGTCGACGCCGGCATGCTTGGCCACATTGGTCAGCGCTTCGCCCACCGCACCGGTCAGTGCGTCCAGCACGCCCGGTCCCGGGTCGTCCCGCACCTCGGCCGCCACCACGTTCACCCGTATCCCCCGGTCGGCCCACATGTCGGCCAGTTCCTCCAATGACGAGCGCAGTCCATCCGCGCCCGGAGTGGCGCCGCGCAGCAACGCGCGCAGGCGGGTGGCGTCGCGACGGGCCTGCCGCCGGACCGCGGCATCGTCGAGGACGGCGCCCGACCCGATGACCTCGAGTGTCTGGAGCGCCGAGTCGTGGAGCATCCGGTACTGGCGGGTCCGCTCCTGCTCGGCGGCCAGCGCTCTTCCCCGGGCGACGGCGAGCTCCCTGGCCTCCACGAACTCGGCCGCCGACCGGCGGAGGTAGCGACCGAAGATGTCCATCACGGCGGCGAACCCCGCGTAGCTGGCCGCATTGGCCACGGCTGTCGAGGCAACCGCCTGACGCCGCCGGACAGCCGGTGCCACCGAGAGTGCGTAGGTGCCCCCGAGCAGTCCGACGGCAGCAGCGGACCGCCACCGTGGTCGGTCCAGCGCGGCGGTGGCTGCGGCCGAAGTGACCGTGTAGGGGAGCATCCAGTTGAGCGAGGTGGTCCGGTCCTGGCCGGCCGACGCCGCCGCCATCGCCACCAGTCCGACCACGCCGAAGGCGTTGTCCACCCACACACCCGCTTCACCATGCCTACCGGCGCGAAAGGCAACGCCTCCCACAACGGCTGACTCGACCGTCGCCGCGCCGAGCAGGCCGGCAGCCAGCCACGGCCGGCGGTACCGGTGCCACCCCGTCGCCACGCAGATCAGGCCCTGGACCAGGTGCACGAACCGCACGGTCAGCATCGACAACGCCACGGCGCGTTCGGAACCGGCCAGTGCGTCGTCACCGGGATGCCGGTCCCATCTCCCTTCGCCTGGTGGCGCGACTACCGGGGCCACCACCCCTGCCTCCCCATCCACCTGCCGCCCTTCCGCTCCTGTGTCCCCACCACGTGTTCCCAACCACATGTTCCCCACCCCGTGCTGGGGCGATCGTACCGCCACACGGCGCCCCAGGCTCGGGCTGACACTCGATCGGTCGGGCCCGCCCACCGATCCGCACCGTGGGGCGGTGACCGACGTCCGCGGAGCGTTGCGCGCCGGCACCGACCCCGCTACGGTGCCCGCAGACGGCACTCCTGCGGTGCCCGCAGATCGCGGCAGCCGAGATTCCGCCTCCGGCGCGCTCAGGCACCGCCCACCACTGCCGTCTGGCTCAACATGCCGGCCCGTCCCCGAGGAACAGTCGTGCCCCCCGACGCCCACCCTGACGCAGCTTCACCATCCGGCCCAACCCCGCCTGCGAGCGGACCGCGCGAGGCGGCGGTGCAGGTCATCCTGGTGCTCGTACCGGAGTTCCTCCCCGGCTACGCCGCCCTTGCCGACGCCACCGGGGACGATCCCGGCCCGGTCGAGGTCTGCGCGGAACTGGCGAGCGTGACGGCGGGCTGGCTGGCCACCCGGCAGGACGACGATCGCATCGCTCGTGTATGCCGGGCCCTCGAGCAGATCGCATCCGACCCCGGTGCGGCCGTCGAGCTGGTGGGACTGGGCTTCCTCGATGCGCTCGAGCCCCACGAGCAGGACGGGATCCGACCGATGGTCGGTCCTCGCACCCGAGCCATCCTGGACGAGCTCGACGACGTCGGCCTGTAGGAGGCCGTGCCGCCGGGCGGTGTGCCGCCAGGCCGCGCCCTACCTCCGCCTCAGCGCAGCGACGCCCCCAGTTGCTCGCTCACCGCCGTGATGCAGGCGGCACGCACGTCTCCTATCTCCCCGTCGGTCAGGGTGTGATCGTGCGCGCATAGACGGAGCCGGAACGCCAGGCTGCGGCTCGCCGGCGGGAGCGACGGTCCCCGGTAGACGTCGAAGAGCTCGACCGACTCCAGCAGCGCCCCGGCTGCGGTGACGAGCACGTCGGCCACCGCGTCGGCCGGCACGGCATCGTCGGTGACGAAGGCCAGGTCGATGTCCGACGACGGGAAGCGGCTCACCGGCCGGGCCTGGTCGGACCTCCTGGCCACCACGGCCGGGTCGAGGAGGAGTCCGAGATCGGCCTCCAACCAGCCGATGCGCCGTCGCTCGGCGCTCGCTGTTCCCTCGCCAACAAGCCCGAAACGCTCGAGGACGGCCGGATCGATCTCGCCGACGGTGCCCACCACCGTGCCACCGGCGGTCACCAGCGACGCCAGCCGGGTCGGGTGGAGGCCGACGACACCGCGGGGGCGCTCCCCCTCGGCGTCGGCCGGCGGACGCAGCTTCATCCCCTCCAGGCGGAGTGCCGTCTCCAACACCCGCCATGCGGAGGTGGCCGTCCGGGCGTCGTCCGCCTCGAGAGCGAAGACGGCGGCGACCATCTCGCGCTCGTCGACCGGTCCCGATCCTCCGGGCGGCTGCGGGAAGACGGTGCCGATCTCGAAGAGCCGCACCTCCCCCTCGCGGCGGTCGGTGTTGCGGGCCACGGCGCGCAGCAGACCGGGCAGCATGGAGCGCCGGAGCACCCGCTCATCGGATGCCAGCGGGTTCGCCACCGTGATCCCCCCCGGTCCGAACCCGGCGTCGGTGTGCCCGTCGGCGTCGACGATGCTCGGGGTCCACGCCTCCGTCGCACCCAGCCCGACCATGACGTCCGCCACCGTCCGCCTGTCGCGTTGGTGGTCGTTCAGCCCACCGGGCGACGCCCACGCAGGTTGCGTGCGGGGCAGGCGGCCATACCCGTAGGTCCGGCCGACCTCTTCGATGACGTCGGCCTCGCCATGGGGAGCCGGTCGGATGTCCGGCCGGAACGTCGGGATGACGACGGCAAGATCGCCGGGTACCCCCGACGCGTCGGGTGTGGCGGTGATCCCGAGCGGGGCGAGCAGGTCCGCGACCTCGCCGGCGTCCAGCTCGGTCCCGAGCACCCGGTTGACCCGGTCCGTGCGCACCGTCAGCCTGACCGGCTCGGGCACCTGTCCCCGCACCTCGACCGTCCCGTCCGCCACCGCCAGGTCCGGCCCGGCCGTCTCGGCAAGGACCTCGACGAACCGGGCTACGGCACGGTCGATCCCCTGGGGGTCGCACCCCCGCTCGAACCGGGCGGAGGCTTCGCTCCGGAGGTTCAGGCGCTTCGAGGTGCGGGCCACCGCCATGGGATCGAAGTAGGCGGCCTCGAACAGGATCTCCGTCGTGCCCTCGTCGATCTCCGACGAAGCCCCGCCCATGACCCCGCCGATACCGAGCGGGGACCCGCTGGCATCGCAGATCAGGCAGTCGCGACCGGCGTCGCCGAGGCCGGGACCGGGCCGGCCCAGCTCCCGCACGGCACCGTCGAGGGTGGTGAGCGACTCGCCCGGTACCGCCTCCCGCACGACGAACCCACTCCCCGCCACCTTCGACCGGTCGTAGGGGTGGGTCGGCTGGCCGAGCTCGAGCATGACGTAGTTCGATGCGTCGACGACGTTGTTGATGGGGCGCATGCCGGCCAGGGTGAGGCGCCGGGCCACCAGCTTGGACGACGGTGCGACCTCCACGCCGGTGATCAGCCGCACCGTGAACACGGGGCACAGGTCCGGGCTCTCCACCTCGACGGTGACGGCACCACCGACCGGCTCGCCCACGCGGACCGGTGCTGCCGGCTCCGGGATGGCGAAGGGGAGGCCCAGTCGGGCGGCGAGGTCACGGGCCACCCCGGCGATGCACCAGGCGTCCGGCCGGTTCGCCTCGACGGCAAGATCGAAGATCACGTCCCGCTCGATCCCGAGCGCCTCGGAGACGGGCGCTCCCGTGCCTGCACCCTCGACGTCGGTCAGCACGAGGAGGCCGGCAGCGTCGTCGGATAGGCCCAGCTCCGACCCCGAGCACAGCATGCCCTCGGACCACACCCCGCGCATCTTCCGCCGGCCGATCTCGAATCCACCGGGGAGCACCGTTCCCACGGGGGCGAGGGGAACCAGGTCGCCGACCTCGAAGTTCCAGGCGCCGCAGACGACTTCGACGGCCTCGCCGCCCCGGTCGACGGTCACCTTGCGGATCTTGTCAGCACCGTCGATCGGCGCGATCGCCTCGACCCGGGCGATCACCACGTCCTCCAGGCCCTCGCCCACCGCCTCCAGCGCCTCGACCACCAGGCCGAGCTCGTCGAGCGTGCGGGCCAGGTCGGCCGGCGCCCCGCCGAAGGGGGCGAAATCGCAGAGCCACGACAGCGGGACACGCATCGCCCCTCCTCAGAACTGCCGCGCGAAGCGGATGTCGTTCTCGGTCAGCAGCCGCATGTCGGCGATCTGGTGGCGCATCTGGACGCACCGGTCGATCCCGAAGCCGAAGGCGAACCCCTGCCATTCCTCGCTGTCGATCCCCACCGCGTCGAACACGGCGGGGTCGACCATGCCGCACCCGCCGAGCTCGATCCACCCGGTCTGCGAGCACGTCCTGCACCCCGCCCCCCGGCACAGCGTGCAGGTGATCTCGAACTCTGCCGAGGGCTCCGTGAAGGGGAAGTACGCAGGTCGCAGGCGGGCGTGGATGTCCGACCCGAAGTACGCGGTGGTGAAGGTCTCGATGGTGCCGGCCAGGTCCGCGAACGTCACCGACCGGTCGACCACAAGGCCCTCGATCTGGTGGAACACGGCCAGGTGGCGGGCATCCGGCGTGTCACGGCGGTAGCAGCGCCCCGGCATCACCGCGTGGATCGGCAGGCTGCCGGTGGCCAGCGCCTGCTCCATGAGGTGGATCTGCACCGGCGACGTGTGCGTCCGCAGGACGGTCGACTCGGGCTCCCCCAGGTCAAGGTAGAAGGTGTCCCACATCCCTCGGGCCGGATGGGCCGGCGGCATGTTCAGCGCGCCGAAGTTGTACCAGTCGGTCTCGATCTCCGGCCCCTCCGCCACCACGAACCCCATGGCGACGAACGTGTCCTCGAGGGCGCGGCGGGTGACGCTCACCGGGTGGTGGTGCCCCCGACCCATTCGGTCGGGCACCGCATCGGGGATCACCTCCGTGAGGTCCAGGCGGTCAGCATCGAGCTCGGCGGCCCGCTCGGCGGCGGCGAGCTCCTGACCCCGGCGTTCGGCCAGCGCCTCGAGCTCGGCGCGCACCTCGGCCAACCGCCGCCCCGCCTCCTTGCGGGCGTCGGGGTCCAGGGACCCGAGCTGGCGATGGGCCTCGGCCAGCGGCGAACGCTTCCCGAGCGCGGCCGAGGCCGCCGCCCGGAGCTCCGCCCCCGTCGGTGCCGATCCGAGGGCGTCGACGGCCTCCTGGCGGATGGCGGCGAGGTCCGGCGTGGTCACCGTGCCCTCCCACCTCGCGCCGCCGCGCGCGGTCGCTCGAACCGATCTCCCATGGCGGGCATCCTACGGCCTCGGGGCCAGGTCGGAGGACTCCTCCGGGCCGGTGACCACCCGACGCTGGCGCGCGATCTCGAAGAGCACGATCCCCGCCGCCAGGGCGACGTTGAGGGATTCGGCGGCACCGGGCATGGGGATGCTGACCCGGCGGTCCGCCTGCCGTTCGATGCCGGCCGTGATCCCGTGAGCCTCGTTCCCCACGACGACGGCCGTGGGGCCGCGCCAGTCGACCGCCGCGTAGTCCTCGCCCCCCCGTGCCACCGTGACCGCCGTCGGCAGGCCATGCTCAGCCAGCACCTCGACCACGTCGTCCGACGGCACGCCTTCCACCACGGGCAGGTGGAAGATGGAGCCTGCGGACGCCCGCACGGCCTTCGGGTTGGTCGGATCGACCGTTCCGGCCGTGCACACGACGGCGGTGGCCCCCGCCGCATCGGCCGCCCGGATCAACGTCCCCGCATTGCCCGGGTCCCTGACCTCATCGAGCACCAGGACCAGGGTGGCGCCGTCGAGGGCGTCCAGGCCCGCCATCTCGTGCCCGATGACGGCGATGACCGGCTGCGGCGTGACCGTGTCGGCCACCCGCTCCATCACACCGGGTGCGAGCGGATAGGCGCGTCCTCCAGCGTCGATGACGGCGTCCACCAGCGCGGACACCGCCGGCATGCCGGCCGCCTCGGGGGCCCAGTACAGCGACTCGACCGGAGCACCGGCAGCCACCGCCGCGCCGATGACGTCGGCCCCCTCGGCGACGAGGACGCCCTCGCTCCTGCGCATCGCACGCTTGGCGACGAGCTGCCGCACCCGCCGCACGCGGCGGTGGGTGAAGGCCAACGCTGCTCCGCTCAGGAAGCGGCCTCCGCCGAGGTGGCCGAGAGCGAGACGAGCGAGGCGAACGCCTCGGGCTCGTGCACGGCCAGGTCAGCCAGGACCTTCCGGTCCACCTCGACACCGGCACGGTGCAGGCCGGCGATGAACCGGCTGTAGGTGGTGCCGTTCTGCCGGGCCGCGGCATTGATCCGCTGGATCCACAGCTGCCGGAAGTCTCCCTTGCGGGCCCGGCGGTCCCGGTACGCGTACTGCAACGAGTGCATGACCTGCTCGTTCGCGGCGCGATACGAGCGGCTCTTGTTCCCGTAGTACCCCTGCGCCTGCTCGAGGACGGCGCGATGGTGCTTCTTCGCATGGACGGCGCGCTTCACCCGGGCCATTGGATCTCCTTTGTTCCTACTGCGTCTGTGTCGTCGTTGTCGTCGAGGCCGGCGGGCACGGAGAGCCGTGCCGATTGTCCTACCGGCCACCTCGGTGACCGGTGCCGGCGGGCCGGTGCCTTCTGGCCCCGGTGGGCGTCAGCGCCCGAGCATCCTCCGGACCTGGCGGGCGTCGCCAGGAGCGATGTCCGACTCTCGGCCCAGCCGGCGGGTACGGACGCTGCTCTTCTTCTCCAGGAGATGCGACCGGAACGCCTTGCGCCGACGCAGGCGACCCGACCCGGTCACCTTGATCCGCTTGGCTGCACCCCGATCGGTCTTCATCTTCGGCATGTCACTCGTCTCCCATCGTCTCCGTCGTCGGCTCGGGGCCGCTCGCCTCCACCGGTGCACCACCTGCCGCCTCCGGAGCCGCTCCGTCCCCTTCCGGGCCGGGGTGATGCTCGCGGGACGCCGCGGACTGCTTGGCCCGCTTGTCGGGTGCGAGCACCATCACCATGTTCCGCCCGTCGAGCCGGGGAACCGACTCGGACTTACCGACACCATCCATCTCCTCGGCGATCCGGTCCAGGATCTTCTTGCCGAGCTCGGGATGGTGCACCTCGCGCCCACGGAACATGATCGTGATCTTGACCTTGTGGCCCTCGTCCAGGAACTTGGCCACCTGCCGCGTCTTGGTCTCGTAGTCCCCAGGCCCGATCTTCGGCCGGTACTTCATCTCCTTGATGCCGACATGGACAGCCTTGCGCTTCGACTCCTTTGCCCGCTGGGCGGCGTCGAACTTGAACTTGCCGTAGTCCATGATCCGGCACACCGGCGGGTTGGCCAGCGGGGCCACCTCGACGAGGTCCAAGTCCAGCTGCCGTGCGATGCTCAGCGCCTCGGGCAACGGCTTGATGCCCAGCTGGGCACCGTCCGGGTCCACCAGCCGGACCTCGCGGGCCCGGATGCGGTCGTTGATGCGCGGTTCATTGGTGGTGGCGGTAGCTGCGATCCGACTGCACTCCCTGTCTCGAGGCCATGTCACCATGACCATCCGAAGGAGTGGCGCCACCCGCCGGTCCACGACCGGCACCTGCGACCTGCTCGACCCGGCGCACCTCACGGTGGCCAGGTGGGCGTCCACACCCCGGACCAGGCCGGGCGGGCACCACTTCCTCTAGTTGTCGGTCGCTTAGGCTACCAGGCGTGAGCTCATTGTGGACACCTGAAGGCGAACACCGCGTCCCGCGGGACACCAGCGGATCCTCGGTACCGGGTAACAGCCCGCCACCTGGGCCCGCGTCCGGCCCGGCATCAGGCCCGGGCAGCGCCCCCACGGGCGGTCCCCGGGGCCGCCAGGACGACGCCATGGTCGACCGCGACGCCCTCAACCAACAGGTGGACGAGATGCGCCGTGAGCTGGCCGGAACACCGGCCGAGGTGGTGGTGGCCAACCACTGCTACGGCCTCTTCGAGCTGGCTGCCGTCTACCTCTCCCAGGATCCTCCTCTCGTCGACCAGGCCCGACTGGCCATCGACGCCTTCGGGGCGGTGGTGGACGGCCTCCGTGACCGCCTGGGCGAGGCGGAGCCGTCCCTGCGCGACGGGCTCAGCCAGATCCGTCTGGCCTTCGTCCAGATCGAACAGGCCCGCACCGAGGCCCGCACCGAGGCGACGAACCCGCCCGGGTCCGAGCCGGCCGGCGGTCCAGGCTCCACTCCGAACGGCTCCCCGAACGGCTCGGGCACCGAGGGCTCCCCGACGACGTGACCGGGATCCCCGGAGCGGAGCCCGACGCGATCGACCGCTCCCGGGCACGGAGCTTCGCCGGCCTCTCCATCGGGCTGGTCGGCCCGAGGGCGAACCTGGCCGTGTCAGGCGTCCTGATCACCCTGTTCGTCCAGGCCAGGGCATCTGGCGCCCTCGCCGTCACCTTCGCCCTGACCGCCCACCGGATCTTCAGTTTTCTCACCTACCCGATCGCCGGCAGGATCAGCGACCGCACACGCAGCCGTATCGGCCGCCGCACGCCGTACATGGCGGCGAGCCTCATCGTCATGGGTGCGGCCACCTGGTCATTCACCGTCGTGTCCGGGTACTGGCAGCTCGTCGTTGCCATCTTCGTAGTGCGCCAGGCGGCTGCGATCTTCGCACTCACCAACGTGGCCGTCGTGCCCGAGGTCTTCGGTCGCAGCCGATGGCTCAAAGCGCTCCTCCTGACCACGGCGCTCGGTACCCTGGCCAGCTTCGTCATCAAGGCCACGGTGATCACCAGCTGGCACCAGGCTGACCCGTCGACGTGGAACCTGCCCTTCCGCGAGGCGGCCGTGATCATGGTGGCCGCCGGCGTCCTCGTGCTGCTCCTCGTCCGCGAGGCGCCTGCGGCGCTCCAGGCGGCGGCGGTCGACCGGGGGGAGCGTGCCCGGCGGACCCGCGATGCCCTCCACGACATCCTCGCCGTACCCAACGCCCGGGTCCTCATCACCGGCTCCCTCCTCTTCTGGTCCGGTGTGGGGTCGACTGCCTACGTGGCGATCCTGTTCTTCCAGCGGGACCTCCACGCCGGTGCCGGTGCCCAGACGGTCGCCGGCCTCTTCACCGGGGTGCCGGTCTTCATCGTCGGCATGGTCCTCGGCATCCCTCTCAGCAGGCTGCTGAGCCGCCGGCAACTGGCCATCGGCGCGCCGCTGGTCGGCGCCGTCCTGGCCGGGGTGCAGTACTTCGACACGCATCTCTGGCAGGCGGTGTTGTTCGCCTTCCTCGGCGCCCCGTTCGTCGGCGCCTACATCATCGCCCTGGCCCCGATGCTCCTCCGGCTCCTGCCGCAAGGGGGTGGGCTGGGCGAACGCCTCGGCATGCTGCTCGGCCCCTTCAACCTCTGCGGCGTCGCCCTGGCCTACGTCGCCGCCGGGGTCGTCGACGCCACGGGGAACTACCGGCTGATCTGGCTGTTCCCCGCGGCAACCGGCGTGGCCCATGCCGTGGTCAACCTGTGGCTCCGCTTCCCCCCACGGCGCCAGGGCGGTCCCGACCCGGTCAAGCGCCTGTGGGAGTGGGCGATCGTCCAGGCCGAGGCCATGGCCGAGACCGGCATCGTCACCGGGCTCCTCACCGCTCCACTCCTCGGCGAGGTCACCGTCGAGGACGCGGACAGCGCCGTCGTGATCGACCTGGCGCGATCGTTCCTCGGCAATCCCTACGAGCCCGACGAGCGGGCCGAGCCTGACGTCGGATCCGAAGACGCCGGCGAGGCGTCGGTCCCGACAGAGGGTGCCGGTGGTGCCGGGGGGACGGATGGCACCGCAGCCGGCGGCACGGGCGGCACGGGCGGCACGGGCGGCACGGGCGGTGGTGGCGGCGGTGGCGGCACGGGCGGCGAGGTCGCCACCCCGGGCGCGATCGGCGTGCGCGACACCGACGTGCCCGACGGCGGGGTCTCCTCGCCGGACGCAGGACCGGGGTGAGCTTGGCCAGGGACCGGCGGCGTACCCCCGGCCCAAGGGGCCGCGGGTGCGGCCGGCGGGGCAGGGGCCGGCGGGGCAGGGGCCGGCGGCGTACCCGCTTCGGGCGAGCTGCCGGGATGGCCCACGCCGGGAAGCGGTCGCACCGACCGCGCCTCCAGGCGACCCACGTGCCCGTAGTCCACGGTGAACGCCACCACCGTGCCCATGTCGATGTGCCGGCTCCCGTCGGTGATGGCCGTGCAGTGGAAGTCGAACCGCCGCCCGTCACCCGCCTCCACTTCCCCGATGCCGCGGGCATCGTCGAACCGGACCACCGATCCGACCAGGGGCCAGGCGTGGCCGGGTGGCGCCACCAGACGTGGCGTTCCCGTCACCCGAGATCCCCTGCTCGGGTGCCGGCCGGCACGCATCCGAACGGCACGGACGACATCAGTGCACGATCTTCGACAGGGCCAGCTCGATGATGTCGCTCGCCCCCCGGTCCTTCAGCTCGGGGATGAGGACGTTGATCTCGGACTTGGGCACCACCGTCTCGACCGCGAACCCACCCCCGCCGTGGAGCTCGGAGATGGTGGGCGACCGTAGCGACGGGAGCACGTCGATGACCGCCGCCAACTGGTCGGCAGCCACGTTCAGCTTCACCAGGACCTTCGTACGCGCCTCGAGCGCCCCCTGCAGCAAGGTGAGCAGTTGCTCCATCGCGTGCCGCTTGGTCGGATCGGCCGCGGCCGCCGGGTTGGCAATCAGCTCGGTGTGGGAGACGAGGAGGGTCTCGACGATGCGGAGCCCGGCCGCCCGCAGCGCCCGGCCAGTTTCGGTGATCTCCACCACGCAGTCGGCGATCTCGGGCACTTTGGCCTCCGTCGCCCCGTACGACAGGCTGACCTCCGCCCGCACCCCGTGAGCCTCGAGGTAGCGGCGGGTGAGACCCGGGTACTCGGTCGACACCCGTAATGCGCCACCGGCGCCCGTGCCGCCAGCCGCCAGGTCGGCCACCGAATGCGCCGGCGAATCCTCCGGCACAGCCAGCACCACCCTGATGGGGTTCGAGGTGGCCTTGGAGTACTGGAGGGTGCCGAGCGAGGTGACGTCGCTCCCCTGCTCCTCCACCCAGTCCCTCCCGGTGATCCCGATGTCGAACAGCCCGTCGGCGACGTAGAGCGGGATCTCCTGGGGGCGGAGGATGCGCACGTCGGCGACACGCGGGTCGTCGATGGTGGCCCGGTAGTCGACCGACGACGACCGGCTCACGGCCAGGTCGGCCGAGGCGAACAGCTCCAGCGTCGCCTTCTCCAGCGAGCCCTTGGGTAGCACCACTCGCAGCACGGTCACCGACCTCCGCCGAGCGCGCGGACGACCTGCACGGTCTCGATGGCAGTAATGGCTGCCTCGCTTCCCTTGTTCGACTCGTCGGGGCCCGAGCGCGCCAGCGCCTGGTCCACGTCCTCGGTGGTGAGCACACCGAAGATGGTGGGCACTCCGGTGTCGAGCTGGACGCGCTGGAGCCCGGCGGCACACTCACCCGCCACGAATTCGTAGTGACCCGTCTCCCCCCGGATCACCGCTCCGAACGCTATGACGGCGTCGAACGCACCCGAGCGGGCCATCGCCCTGCACACCAACGGCAGCTCGAAGGCACCCGGCACCCAGGCGACGGTGACGTCGGTGAGGTCGACGCCCGAGGCCTCCAGCCGATCGAGGGCACCCACCAGCAGACGATGGGTGATCCCGCCGTTGAACTCGGCACAGGCGATCCCGACGGCCATGGTCGCCCCGCTGCCGCCTCCGACGATCGAGGTTCCCACGCGTGCCGCCACGGCCTCGACCGAGCCGGCAGGCAGCTCGGTCTCGTCAGAGGACGTCATCGAGCCCCTCCAGGAGGTGGCCCATGCGCTCCCGCTTGGTCAGCAGGTACTGGATGTTCTCGGGGTTCGGCACCGACTGGATCGGCACTCGCTCGACGATGTCGAGGCCGAATCCCTCGAGGCCGCCGTACTTGGTCGGGTTGTTGGTCATCAGGCGCATGGTGGTGACCCCAAGGTCGACCAGGATCTGAGCACCGATCCCGTACTCCCGGTTGTCCGCCGGGAGACCGAGCTCCAGGTTGGCGTCGACCGTGTCGAGCCCCTCCTCCTGGAGGCTGTAGGCGCGCAGCTTGTGCCCCAGGCCGATCCCCCTGCCCTCGTGGCCCCGCAGGTAGACGACGACCCCCGATCCTTCCTCGGCGATCCGGGCCATGGCGCCACGGAGCTGGGGCCCGCAGTCGCACCGCAGCGAACCGAAGACATCGCCGGTCAGGCACTCGCTGTGCACCCGCACCAGGACGTTCTCCTGCCCGTCGACGTCCCCCAGCACGAGGGCGACGTGCTGCTCGCCGTCGAGCACCGACTCGTAGGCGTACGCGGTGAACTCGCCGAACTCGGTGGGGATCCGGGCCCTGGAGATGCGCTGGACCAGCTTCTCCGTGCGGCGCCGGTAGCGGATGAGGTCGGCGATCGAGATCAGGTGCAGGCCGTGCCGCTCGGCGAACTGCTCGAGCTCGTCCAGGCGCGCCATCCCCGTCCGGTCGGCGGTGACGATTTCGCACAGCACCCCGGCCGGCGCCCGACCGGCCGCCCGGGCCAGGTCCACCGAGGCCTCGGTGTGGCCGGCGCGTTTCAGCACGCCCCCCGGCCGGTAGCGGAGGGGGAAGATGTGCCCGGGCCGGTTGAGGTCGGTCGGGCGGGTGTGGGGGTCCACCAGGGCCTTGATGGTGGCGGCCCGGTCGGCGGCCGAGATCCCGGTCGTGGTGCCATGGCGGAAGTCCACGCTCACGGTGAAGGCGGTGCGCTGCGCCTCGGTGTTGGCGCTCACCATCAACGGGAGGTCGAGGTGCTCGAGGCGCTCCGGGGTGAGGGGGGCGCAGATGAGGCCCGACGTGTGCTCGACGAAGAAGGCGATCTTCTCCGGCGTGACGGCGTCAGCCGCCATGATGAGGTCGCCCTCGTTCTCGCGATCCTCGTCGTCGACCACGACGACGATCTCGCCACGGCCGACCGCCTCGATCGCATCCTCGACCTTCGAGAACGGCATGTGCCCCGATGCTCCCTCTGCCCCCTGGTCGTCCGTTGGTGGGCAGGGGTACCCGACCTCCGGCCGGGTCACTGTGGCCCGGTTGGCGCGACGAGATCAACGCGCAGGTCGCCCCCCAGGCTAGTCACCCCCCGGATGTCCCCCCGCCAGAGGTCCCCCATGGTGGGCGCACCGGGGCCGGCGAACACCGGACGGCCGTCGTCCCCCCCGAAGAGGGCGGGGGCCAGGTACAACACCACCAGGTCGACCACGCCGGCGGTGAAGAACGCCCGGGCCACCGTCGCGCCCCCTTCGACCAGGACCTGCAACGCTCCCTGCTCACCCAGCGCAGCGATGACGGCGTCCGGATCGCCCTCCAGTTGCAGGGCGGGAAGGACCCTCGATCCGGGTGGCGCCGTTCCCAGCACGACCCGGCGAGGCTGATCGGCCTCTCCCCGGTGGTCGGGATCGCCGGGGGGCAGACGGACGGTGAGCTCGGGGTCGTCGGCCCGCACCGTCCCCGCCCCCACTACCACGGCGTCCGACCACGCCCGCAGCCGGTGGGCATCGGCTCGGGCCTCGGGTCCGGTGATCCACCGGCTGGAGCCGTCGGGCGCCGCCGTCCGCCCGTCGAGGGTGGCGGCCAGCTTCAGCACGACGAACGGGCGCCCGGTGGAGCGCTGGTGGGAGTACGCCTCGAGTTGGGACCGCACCTCCGACGCCACCGGTTCGCCCACGACCTGCACGTCGATCCCGGCCGAGCGCAGCCGTTCGATCCCGCTACCCGCCACGTGGGGGTCGGGATCGATCTGGCCGATGACGACCCGTCGGATCCCGGCGTCGATGATGGCGTCCACGCACGGCGGCGTCCGCCCGTGGTGCGAGCAGGGCTCGAGCGTCACGAAGAGGGTGCCCCCCCGGGCAGAGGGTCCGGCCGCGTCGAGGGCGACGATCTCGGCATGGCGGCCTCCCGGCGGCTCGGTGGCGCCGACAGTCGCTCCCTTCGACGTTTCCCCGGCAGCCATGGCCACCTCGCCGCCCACATAGGAGATCCCCGCCGGTACGACCACGGCACCGACCCACGGGTTGGGCGCTGTCCGGGCCCGCACGCCCCGGGCGGCGGCCAACGCCCGCCGCATCCAGCCTGCGTCGACGCCTGCGTCGCCCACGTGTTCGACCACCGTCGCCGTCCCCCGTCAGCCCGCCGCGCTAGCCGGTCGGAACGCCCCCGACGCCAGTCGGCGCAGCTCGTTCGCCGCACCGGCAGGGTCATCGCTCCCGAAGACGGCCGACCCGGCCACGAACACGTCCGCACCGGCTCGAGCCGCATCGGCCACGGTGGAGGGACCGATCCCTCCGTCCACCTCGACACGGACGTCGAGGCGGTCGGCATCGACGGCCGCACGGACGGCGGCCACCTTGTCCAGGACCTCCGGCATGAACGCCTGCCCCCCGAACCCGGGAAACACCGTCATGCACAGGACCAGGTCCACGTCAGCCAGGTACGGCTCGAGTGCCTCGAACGGCGTGTCGGGATTGACCGCCAGTCCCGCCCGCAGCCCCAGCTCCCGCATCTGGCGGATGAGCGTCCGGGTCATGCCGACCTCCACGTGCACCGTGCAACCATCCGCCCCTGCGTCCCGGAAGGCTTCGAGGTACTGACCGGGATCGGTCATCATCAGGTGGGTGTCGAAGAACAGGTCCGTGTGCCCTCGCAGTGAGGCGATGACCGGTGGCCCGATGGTGAGGTTGGGGACGAAATGGCCGTCCATCACGTCGAGGTGCAGCCAGTCGGCCCCGGGAGCCACGGCGTCGATCGCCGCATCGAGGCGCCCGAAATCTGCGGAGAGCAGGGATGGC
This sequence comes from Actinomycetes bacterium, assembly GCA_021806045.1. Lineage (GTDB taxonomy): Bacteria > Actinomycetota > Acidimicrobiia > Acidimicrobiales > RAAP-2 > JAJZDI01. The sequence continues at coordinate 10,843 of JAJZDI010000011.1, read as the reverse complement.
GCGACGAGGATCGCATGCGGCTCGCCCTCGCCCGGTGCCGTCGGTGCCCTCGGCGTCATCTGACGGAGCCTACCGGGCCGCCTCTGACTGCCCGGTCTCCGCACCAGGTGCGGCGCCCCTACCTTGAGACCCCGGTTCAGGCGCCGCACCCAGGTCAGAAGTGCCGAGCAGTTCGCCGGGTTGGGCACGGGCGCCGCGCCACCACGCCCCGGCGTCGACGGCCTGGCGTCCTTCGACCTGCACCCGGTCGAGGACGAACCTCCCGCCACCCCCCGTGACGACTTCCGGGCCGTCGAGGACCGACCCCGGGTCGAGTCCGCCAGCGGCGGCCTCCTCCACCACCGACGCGCCATCAGCCGGGTGACCTTCGAGCACGTGGAGGCGCCTGCCGCGGAACGTCGTCCAGGCACGTCCCAGGCGTACCAAGCGGTCAATGACCTCGGGGCCACCGGACCAGTCGATGGCGAAGTCCCCCTGATCGAGCTTGTGCGCGTACGTCGCCTCACCCACCTGGGGCGACGGTTCCGGCAACCCGGCCACACCCCCTTCCAGGCACGACACCAGGAGATCGCTCCCGACCTTCGACAGCTCGGCTCGGAGCTGGGCCGACGTGTCCCGCTCGCCGATCGGCACCTCGGCGACGGCGTAGACGGCGCCCGTGTCCAGGCCGGGCTCGACCGCCATCACGCACACCCCGGTCGTCCGGTCGCCGGCGAGGATGGCCCGCTCGACCGGTGCTGCCCCGCGCCAGCGGGGCAGCAGCGAGAAGTGCAGGTTGACCATGGGCAGGCGCCGGAGGACGGCCTCCGGGATGATCCGGCCGTAGGCGACGACCACCCCCAGATCGGCGTCGACACCGAACACGTCATCCAGGCGGTCGGTCACCGGCAGGCCCCGTTCGAGGGCGCGGGCCTTGACCGGGCTTGGCGACGGCAGGCCCCGGCGCCCCCGCCGGGCGTCGGCCCTCGTCACGACGAGGACGATCTCGTGGCCGGCGTCCACCAGGGCGTCGAGAGGGGAGACGGCGTCGTCCGGCGTTCCGAGGAAGACCAGGCGTGCCATGGGGCGCAAGGCTAGCTGGGCAACGCCTCGAACCTCAGGGTTCAGACCTCGAACCTCAGACCTCGCGGTCGCTCCCCGCGCTCACCAGCTTCGCCTCGAGGGCCGACGTGTCGAGCCCGAGTGCCCGGTCGCGCAGGACCCGCTGCGCGATCTTGCGCTGGTCGTCCTCGAGGCGCTCGATCATCAGGACCCCGTCCAGATGATCGACCTCGTGCTGGAAGACCCGCCCGAGGAACTCATCGGCTTCGATCTCGATCTGCTTCCCCTCGAGGTCGGTCCCGCGGAGCAGGACCCGGTCCGGCCGGGTGATCCCGAGCCGGAGCCCGGGGATCGACAGGCATCCCTCGTCGTGGTACCACTCGCCCGACGTCTCGACGATCTCGGGGTTGAGCACCGCCTCGGGGCCGTCACCCACGTCGTAGACGAAGAGGCGGCGCTGCACCCCCACCTGGGGGGCAGCCAGACCGGCACCCACCGCGTCGTACATCGTCTCGATCATGTCATCGACGAGGCGTACCAGCTTGGCGTCGATGTCCTCGATCTCGCGGGCGCGCTGCCCCAGGACGGGGTCGCCGTAGGTGCGCACGGTGTAGGCCGACATGGACCCAGTGTACGGCCTGCCTCCCTCGCACTCGTCGCCGGGCTTCCGTCGCCGCTGGCCCCCGCCCCGGGATCCGACGGGCTCATGCGCCGACCGGGTCCACCTCCAGGCGCAATCGCTCGCCCGGCCACGCTACCGATCCGAGCGCATCGGCCAGCGTCCCCATGTCGGCCGCTCGCACCAGGAACGTGCCGTCGGGCCCGACGTCGGGCCCGGCGTCCGACACCTCGATCCCGTCTGGGCCGCCGGGCGCGCCGGGCCCGTCGAGTGCACCGGGCCCGCCGAGTGCACCGGGTGCGCTGGGCCCATCCGGGGCCCGCAGGCTGGCGGCGAATGCCGACGCGCCCGGTCCGCTGAGGCGGGCCAGGGCCCCGAACGGCGGCAGTCCGAGAAGGCGGCGCACGTCGCGCTCCTCCTCCAGCACCAGCTCGGGCCGCGCCTGCGCTGCGGCACGTAGCACCGGGTGGTCCGGCTGCCGGGTCTGGACGATGAGCCGCCCCCGGCGCTGCCCTCCCGTGAGGGAGCGCGCCGCGAGGACGATCAGTGCCAGCGCATCCTCGGCCGCCGTGTAGCGACGAGCCAGCAGGTGCTGGTCGAAGTCGAGGAACACCACCAGGTCGACCGGGCCGACCCGGTGGAGCACCGCCTGGGTGCCGATCACCAGCCGATCCGGTCCGTCCGACCCCGGGGCCGGTCCCGACCCTGCATGGGTGCTCCCGCTGCTCCCGCTGCTCGCTGCCGTGATCTCGGCGACGGGGTGCCCGATCACCGCCGCCAGTTCCTCGGCTGCCTTCGACACACCGATGCGGATGTGGCGGAACCGCCGCGAGTCGCACGAAGCGCACACGGCAGGCCGCTCGCTGCCGCACCTCGAGCACCGGAGGTCACCCCCGGCCTCGGGCTGCTCGCATCGCCCGCCGCACTGGCTGCACGCTGCAATGGTCCCGCACGCCACGCACGAGAGGAGCCGGACCCGGCCCGTCCGGTCCAGGACCGCGGCCACCCGTCCGCCCTCGTCCAGCACCGCACGCACGGCGCGCACCATCGCCTCCGAGAACAGCCCGCTGCGCGGATCCTCACCACGCCGGTCCACGACCTCCAGTGGAGGCCACCCGCGCCGCTCGGCGGGCCGGGACGTCGTCACCACCGGACGACCCTCGGCCACGGCCACCGTGGGGCACGGTGTCACCATGATGCACGGCGCGCCCACCCGACGGGCACGTTCCACCGCCACGTCAACCGCCCACCAGGTGGGGGTCCGCTCCTCCCGGTATGCCTGATCGTGGGCCGACAGGACCACCACCGCCCGCAGCGGGTCCACCGGTGCCCATGCGGCCGCCCGGGCACCGACCACCACCCGGCCACCTGCCGCTGCCGATGCCCACTCGTCGGGGAGGACGGCCACCGGCACCGTGGCCCGCCTGAGCCGATCAGCCAGCGCATGCACCTGACGGACCGTGGGGGCGAGCACGAGCACACCACCGGCGCCCAGCCGGTGGACGATCTCGAACACCAGCAACGCCTCATCGAGGAGGGGTGCGATACGGACCACCACCGGCCCGCCACCCGGGGCTCGGCGCACGGCGGTCCCGGCCGCCACTCCCTTCGAGCCCTCTGCCCCTTCCGAGACCCCCGTCGAGCTCGAGGCCGCCTCCACCCCGAGGGCTGCGTCGACCAGCGCGGGCGACTCGCCCCCGGGCGACGGGAGCGTCCCGGGCCCGAACACCCGAGACGGCGGGCGCACGTCTCCGGACTCGACGATCCTCGGTGGCGAGCCGGCACGCAGGAACGTGGCCACCGGGCCAGCCCACTGCCACGCCGCCCACTCCGCCACGGAGACGAGGTCGGCAGGCGGACCGAGGCCCCGCAGGCCGATCACCGGCCTGGGCGCCACCCCGGGGACGGGTTCGGGGTCGACCTCGACCACCCACCCCCCCACCCGCCGACCGTGCAGGGCGATCCGCACACGGTCGCCCACCCGGATCGACGGCGCCCGCTCCCCCGTCACCACGTAGTCGAAGCGGCGCCGGATGGCCGGAACGTCGGGCACCACCCGCACCAGGCGGCCGGCGCCGGCTGGTGCGGGACCCCCTTCCTCCGACGGCGGCGGGGCCACCAGGAGCCGGCGGTCGGTCAGAGACCGAGTGCTTGGCGGAGGTCGTCGAGGCGAGGCGTCGCCTCCCAGGTGAACTCCTTGTCCGTTCGCCCGAAGTGCCCGTAGGCGGCGGTCTTCCGGTAGATCGGCCGCTTCAGGTCGAGATCCCGGACGATGGCCGCCGGGCGGAGGTCGAAGACCTCGTCGATCGCCGACGCGATGCGATCGGGCGCCACCGTCTCGGTCCCGAACGTCTCCACCAGGACCGAAACCGGGCGGGCGACACCGATGGCGTACGCCACCTGGACCTCGCAGCGGGAGGCCGCGCCCGACGCCACCACGTGCTTGGCGACCCAACGCGCCGCATAGGCGGCCGACCGGTCGACCTTGGAGGGATCCTTGCCCGAGAAGGCGCCGCCGCCGTGCCTGGCCATGCCGCCGTAGGTGTCGACGATGATCTTGCGGCCGGTCAGCCCGGTGTCGGCATGGGGCCCGCCCAGCTCGAAGACGCCGGTCGGGTTGGCCAGGACCCGCAGGTTCGACGTGTCCAGATCGGTGGGCAGCAGGGGATGGATCACGTTGTCCCGGAGGTCGGGCAGCAGGAGGGTCTCGATGTCGATCCCCGGGTCGTGCTGGGTGGAGATGAGAACGGTCTCGATGGCCACCGGCCGGCCCTGGTCGTAGGTCACGCTGACCTGGGTCTTCCCGTCCGGCCTCAGGTACGGCAGCACGCCGACCCGGCGGACCTGGGCCAGGCGCTGCGCCATCCGGTGGGCGAGCCAGATGGGCAGGGGCATCAGGTCCGGCGTCTCATCGCAGGCGTACCCGAACATCATCCCCTGGTCGCCCGCACCCTGGGCGTTGAGCTGGTCCTCGCCCCCCGTCCCGGCCCGCACCTCGAATGCGTTGTCCACCCCCTGGCCGATGTTGGGGGACTGTTCGTCGAGCGAGACGATCACCCCACAGGTCTTGCCGTTGATGCCGTAGGCGTCATCGTCGTACCCGATGTCGAGGACCGTCTTTCGGACGAGTCGCGGCAGGTCGACATAGGTGGACGTCGTCACCTCTCCCGCCACCAGCACGAGGCCGGTGGTCAGCAACGTCTCGCAGGCGACGCGGCTGTCAGGATCCTCACTCAGAAGGGCGTCCAGGATGGCGTCGGAGATCTGGTCGGCCATCTTGTCGGGATGGCCTTCCGTGACCGATTCGGATGTGAAGGTGTGACGGGTGCTCACCGGTGCTTCCGTCCTCTCGCTGGTGGGTGTTCGTCTCGTCGTTGGTCGTTCAGCGCCGTGCCACGAGCGTCGCCACCCTAGCCAAGACGGCATCGGCAACGGCATCCTTCGTGGTGAGCGGCACCTGATGGGCGCCGCCGAGCCGGTCGAGCAGTGTGACCTCGTTCGTGTCGTGATCGAACCCGGCGCCGGGGGCGCTGACGTCGTTCGCCACCATGAGGTCGACGCCCTTCGACGCCAGCTTCGCTGCCGCCTGCTCCCTCACGTCCCCCGTCTCGGCGGCAAACCCGACGAGCACCTGTCCCGGGCGACGGCGTGCCCCCAGGGTGGCCAGGATGTCCGGCGTCGGCTCCAGGATGATCTCGGGGACGCCGGCAGACTTCTTCAGCTTGGCGTCCGCTGCCGCCTTCGGCCGGAAGTCGGCGACCGCAGCCGCCATGATCACCACGTCGGCGCCCTGTGCCCGCCTGAGCACGGCCTCCTCCATCTGGGCGGCCGTCTCCACCCGCTCGACGTCGATCCCTCCGGGAACGGGACGGTCGGTGGTGGTCACCAGCACCACCGCTGCTCCCCGACGGTATGCGGCCTCGGCGAGCGCGTGGCCCTGCTTGCCCGACGAGCGGTTCGTGATGACCCGCACGGGGTCGATCGGCTCCCTCGTGCCGCCGGCGGTCACGAGGACCCGCAACCCGGCGAGGTCACCCCCACCTTCACCCGAGGCCGACGCCGGAGCCGAGGCTGAGGCCGACGGCGACGCCGTAGCTGAGGCCGGAGCCGGAGCAGCGGTCGGAGCTGGGGAACGGCCGGTCCGGGCCAGGACGGCCAGCACGGCGTCGACGATGACAGCCGGCTCCGCCAGGCGCCCGGCGCCCTCGTCGCCCCCGGCCAGTCGGCCCGTCTCCGGGGGGACGATGACGGCGCCCCGGGACTCGAGCGTCGCCAGGTTGGCCTGCACGGCCGGGTGCTCCCACATCTCGGTGTGCATGGCCGGACACACGACCACCGGGGCACGGGTGGCGATGAGCGTGGCCGTCAACAGGTCGTCGGCCATGCCGTGCGCATAGCGGGCGATGACGTCGGCCGTCGCCGGCACCACCACCACCACATCGGCATGCTGCCCGAGGCGAGTGTGGGGTATCGGGGACCGCTCGCCCCACAGCGAGACCTGGACGGGCTCGGAGGCGAGGGCGTCGAACGTCGTCCGCCCGACGAAACGCCCGGCCGCCTCGGTCATCACCGGCGCCACGTGGGCGCCCGCGTCGACCAGCCGGCGGCACACGTCGACCGCCTTGTAGGCGGCGATACCACCGCTCACGCCCAGCACCACGACCGGTCTGGCCGTCTCGCTCATCCCCGTTCCTGTCCCGGTTCGCCTCGCGCCCCGATCGGCCACCGTGCCGCCGGACCCCGGTGGGCCAGGCGCGCCCGCCGGTCAGGCGTCGGCCGGCTCCTCGGCCACGGCCGCCACTTCCGCCAGGCCCTCGCCCGCCGCTGCGGCCTCGTCCCCCTCCACGACGGCGTCGGGGTCGGGACGGGTATAGGTGGCCTTGCTCTCGGCCACCTCTTCGAAGGCGATGGAAAGCGGCTTGCCCGACACCGATGACACCTGCGGCGGGACGATGGCTCCCATGCCCTCGCCCAGCGAGTTGTAGTAGCTGTTGATCTGGCGGGCTCGCCGCGAAGCCAGGGCCACCAGGGTGAACTTCGAGTCGACCTTGTCGAGGAGCTCCTCGATCGGCGGGTCCATCAGCGTGGTGGGTGACTGGGCCATGACGTTCCTCTTCGGGTCACGCGCCGGCAGAGCGGGCGCTGCGGTAGCGATCAACTATACCGGCGACGGTCTCGACACAGCGATCGAGGTCGTCGTTCACCACGATCTCGTCCGCGATGGTCCGCCCCTCGTCCACCTCGGCGACCCCTGCCTCGACCCGGCGCCGGACGTGGTCCTCATCGTCACCCCGGCCACGCAGGCGGGCCGCCTGGACCTCCGGGGACGGCGCCTCGAGCAGGACGAGCGTCGCATCAGGTCGGGCGGCGCGGACCTGGCGGGCCCCCTGCAGGTCGATCTCCAGGAGGACGTCGCACCCCGCAGGGGGGTGGGGCACCGGGGTCCCGTAGAGGTTCCCGAGGAACTCGGCCCACTCGAAGAACCCGCCCTCGCTGACGCGCTGCTCGAACTGGGCCCGGTCGACGAACCGGTACGCGTCGGTGGCCTCCCCCGGTCGCCGGGCGCGGGTCGTCCACGACCTGCTCAGCCACAGGGACGGGTCCTCCGCCACCAGGCGGGCCGCGACGGTTCCCTTGCCGGCACCGCCCGGACCGAAGAGGACGAACAGCAATGGTTGCGGCTCAGGCGTCGCCACGGCGGCGCCGGAGCTCAGCGAGCGGTCTCGCGCAGGAGCGACTCTCGCTGGTTGGCACCCAGACCCTGCAGGCGCCGGGTCTCGCTGATCCCGACGGTCTCCATGAGGCGCCGGGCCTTGACCTTCCCGAGGCCGGGGAGCGACTCGAGCACCGAGAGGACCTTCATCTTCCCGACGGTCTCGTTCGAGTCCGCCGAGGAGAGCAGCTCGCTCAGGCTCAGCGTGCCCATCTTGAGCTTCTCCTTGACCTCGGCGCGCTCGCGGCGAACCTGAGCGGCCTTGGCCAGGGCGGCCTGTCGCTGTTCTGGCGTAAGTGCTGGCGGTTGCGGCATGGCCGCACCATAGCGCCTCGTGCCAGCGCAGGCATGGACGCCGGCCGTCGGGTCCCGTCGGCGACTCCCCGGCACCGGTCCCGCTGCCCGGTCCCGCTGCCGCCGTGGTCGATACTGGAGTGGTGAGCGATCGGCCCGATCCGCAGCCGACGAGGGCGAGCGGGGAAGATGTGGCGATCGACGTCAACGCCGACCTCGGCGAGACGGCAGAGCCAGACCCGCGCACCGAGGACATCATCCGGCACATCTCCAGCGCGAACATCGCTTGCGGCTACCACGCCGGCAACGAGCGGGTCATGCGGGCCACCGCCGAGGTCGCCCACGCTCTCGGAGTGGCCATCGGTGCCCACATCTCCTACCTGGACCCGACCGGGTTCGGGCGGCGCCCCGTCGACGTCCCGCCCGACGTGCTGAGGTCGCATCTCGAGGCGCAGGTCGACTCGCTGGCCCGCGTCGCCGACGCCCTCGGAGCCCAGGTCGGCTACGTCAAGCCCCATGGAGCGCTCTACCACCGGGCCACCACCGACGAGGCGACGGCCAGGGTCGTTGCCGAGGTCGTGGCCTCACTCCCGCAGCGGAACGGGGCCGCCGCCATCGTCGTGGCACCTCCACACTCGGTGGTCGCCGCACATGCCGCCGAGCGAGGCGTCACCTGCATAGCGGAGGCCTTCCCCGACCGTGCCTACCTGCCCGACGGCACGCTGGTCGACCGGTCGGTGCCCGGGAGCGTGCTCACCGACGCGGACGAGATCGCCAGACGAGCCGTGTCACTGGCCGTCCACCGGTACGTCGAGCGTGCTGATGGCCGCGGGCCCGTCTCCGTGGACGCCCAGTCGCTCTGCCTGCATGGCGACGGTCCGGCCGCCGTGGCAGCCGCCCGGGCCGTGTGGCGGGCTCTCGGCGTCGCCGGCGTGACCGTCCGACCGTTCGCGGTGCCGCGGCATCGAACATGATCCACACGGGAGGCACCCACACTCGCACCGACGCCAGCGGCACCGTGCGTCCCTACGGCGAACTTGCCGTGATCGTCGACGTTGACACGGTCTGGCAGGCCCACCGGCTGGCAGCGGCCATCGATCGGGCCCTCGTGGAACGCCATGCCCTCGCCCCTGCCCCGGGGCCGTCGACCGGCGTCGACGACGTCGTGGTGGGACTCCGCTGCGTCGTCGTGCGGTTGGCGGACGGCGCGGCACCTGTCGGGGACTGGGTCCGATGGCTCGTCCACGATGTGATCGGCTCTTTGGGTGCTGACAGCGTCGGCCCCCCCGACCCCGGACGTCCCCCCGGGGCGGAGCCTGACGACCGATGGCGAGCAACGGGTCCCGGAGGAGCCGGAACGACGCGGGATGTGGAGGAGCACCACGAGGTGCAGGGATGGCGGGAAGCGCGGACGGTCACCATCCCGGTCGCCTTCGACGGTCCCGACCTTGACGAGCTGGCCCGGTCCATCGGTCGTCGGCCAGACGACGTGGTCGCCATGGTGACCCGTGCCGAGCTGGTCGTCGCCTTCGTCGGCTTCGCACCCGGGTTCCCCTACCTCGTCGGCCTTCCTGACGACCTGGCGGCGGTCGAACGCCGGGCAACGCCCCGTACCCGGGTCCCGGCGGGGTCCTTCGCCATCGGTGGTGGCTTCGCCGGCATCTATCCCGAGAGCTCGCCGGGTGGATGGCACCTCCTCGGACGCACGTCGCTCAGGCTGTTCGACCCCGGGGCACATCCGCCCTGCCTGCTCCAGCCCGGTGACCGGGTGCGCCTCGTCGACTCGGGGGACTCGGGGGACTCGGGGGACTCGGCAAGCCAACCGGTGCGGGGTCCCGTGACCACGGCCGACCGGCGGCGTCGGACGCCAGCCGTCGACGTGCCGATGGCGGCCCGGCGTTCCGTCACGGTCCAGCGTGCGGGCACCCTCGCTCTCATCCAAGACACCGGCCGAGCCGGCGCGGCACGTTGGGGCGTCCCACGTGCCGGGCCCGCAGATCCCGATGCCTTCGTGCTGGCCAACCTGCTGGTCGGGAACGAGCCACACGCACCCGGCATCGAATGGGCGGGCGAGGGGCCCGGCCTCCGCTTCGACGCGCCGGCCCATGCAGCCGTCGTGTCCGCACCTGGGGCGACGCTCAGCGCCCGGCTCGACGGCCTACCGGTGGCGAGCGGAACGGTCATACCCGTATCGGCAGGGCAGTTCCTCGAGCTCGGCCCGCCACAGGGAGCCGCACGCGCCTATCTCGCCGTCGGGGGTGGCATCCGGGCGCTGGCTGCCGGCAGGGATGTCCTGGCCCCCGCCGCCAGTGGCACGGACGTGCTGGCATCGACCTTCAACGGATCCCTGGCCTCCGACGTGACAACCACCCTCGGGCCGCCCCCCCTCAGCACAGGGATGCGCCTGATCCTGGGCGATCCGACGCATCCCCGAAGCCATCTCCTGCCGGTAGCGGCGGCTTTGCAGGACCGTGCGACCAACGGGAGCGGCGCCAACGGGAGCGGTGCGAGCGGTGCCCCACTCCGCACGGTCCGCATCATCCCGGGACCTCACGGTGTTGACGATGCCACCGGGTCAGAACTGGCAAGACAGCGATGGTGCGTCCAACCCGAGGCCAACCGGATGGGGGTCAGGCTGGCACCCGCTCATGACGGGGCTCCACCGCCGTCACTGTCCCTCTCGTTGCCGTCCCTCTCGTTGCCAACCAGGATCCCGTCGCTACCCATGGTGCTCGGTGCCGTGCAGGTCCCCCCCGATGGGCGGCCCATCATCCTGCTGCCCGACCACGCCACCGTGGGTGGCTACCCGGTGGTCGGCATCGTCGCTTCCGTGGATCGGGCGATCGTGGGCCAACTGACCCCCGGTGTGAACGTGCGCTTCGTCTGGGTCTCCCTCGACGAAGCCGCCGACCTGACGCGCCGCCATCGCTCACTCCTCTCATCGCGGGTCGTCGGTCGGTACCCGATCGCAGAGTGACGGCACACTGCCCTTCCTCAGGTCTCCTGCACCTGTCCGTCACCGTCCCTCCCCGCCTGCTCCTCGGACCGGCCCCTGTCACACCGATCTGTTTCGATGCTTCCCATGATCGACGGACCGGCATCGGACGATGCATGCAGCACCGGAGAGGACCCCGGAGAGGGTGGTTCGGGGGATGGGGACCGCCTCCCGGGTGACC
>JAJZDI010000010.1:22377-108999 GCA_021806045.1 Actinomycetes bacterium | reverse complement strand
TGGCCGGCACGCCGGCGGCGGGCACGGGTGGTGTCTATCCCTTCACCATCACGGCGGCGAACGGCGTCACGCCCGATGCCACCCAGAGCTTCACCCTCACCGTCGATGAGCCCCCGGCCATCACGTCCGAGCCGGTCAGCGTCACGGGCATCCCCGACGACAGCTTTGCCACCGTCACGACCCTTGTGTCCGGCTTTCCGGCACCGACAATCCAGTGGCAGGAGTCTGTCGACGGCGGGCCGTTCGTGGACATCGCCGGTGCCACGTCGCCCACACTCTCGTTCACCGTCACCGACCACATGGCCGGTGATCGCTTCCGTGCGGTGGTCACGAACGTGGACGGGTCGGTGACGACCACCGCAGCCACGCTCACCGTGCCGGGATCGGGCTACACCATGGTCACCTCGACCGGTGCCGTCCATGCCTTCGGCACGGCGAAGGGTGCGGGCTCCCTCGCGCCCGGTTCGGCCGCCGGGTCGGTCGGCAGGGCGGTGGTGGGCATCGTCGGCACGCCCGACGGTGGCGGCTACTGGCTGGTGACCGCAGACGGGGCGGTCGACGCCTTCGGCGACGCCCATTCCTACGGCTCGGCTCTCGGCACGCACCTGAACGCACCCATCGTGGCCATGGTGGCCACTCCCGACGGGGGCGGCTACTGGCTGGTCGCCGCCGACGGCGGGATCTTCTCCTTCGGGGACGCCGTCTTCCACGGCTCCACCGGTGCGCTGCGGCTGAACGCACCCATCGTGGGCATGGCCACCACCGCTGACGGCAACGGCTACTGGCTGGTCGCCGCGGACGGCGGCGTGTTCTCCTTCGGTGACGCCGTCTTCCACGGCTCCACCGGTGCGCTGCACCTGAACAAGCCCATCGTCGGCATGGCCGCCACCCCGGACGGCAAGGGCTACTGGCTGGTGGCCTCCGACGGCGGGATCTTCTCCTTCGGGGACGCCACCTTCCACGGCTCGACCGGTGCGCTGCACCTCAACAAGTCGGTGGTGGGCATGGCCGCCACTCCCGACGGGAGCGGCTACTGGCTGGTGGCCGCGGACGGCGGCGTGTTCGCCTTCGGCGATGCCCAGTTCCGCGGCTCGACCGGTGCCAACCCGCCGCCATATCCGGTGGTGGGGATCACGGGGAACTGACCGCTCCCGCCCACGGGTGTCCCCGCCGGGGGGCGGCGGGGAGCCCTGGGGGTCGAACCGGTGGCTTGCGCCGGGTAGTGCTTCGGGTCGTGGGGCGCCGGTGCCCTGACGATGCCCAGGGCCGAGGACCCGGTGCCGCGCAGGCGGCACGGGCTGAGCGTAATCGCCGTCGGGAGCGTCCGGCGCAAGCGCCGGCGGGAGCGTCCGGCGGGAGCCGGGGGCCGGCGTCCGCTCAGTCGGCCCTGAGCGAGGTCGCCTGGAACGTGACCGACTGGTCGTTCACCGAGAGGGTGACGAGTGGCTCGACGCGCCGGTGCTGGTTGGCGTGCAGGGCCACGATCGTCCCCCACGCCAGGAAGCGGATGGCGTGACCGCTGATCCGCATGGGGCCCTCGGTCACCGACACCCCGACGACGCCTGATCCGCCGGCGGCACGGGCCGCGCCCTGCATCCTCCCCATGGCCGCCTCCCGGGCTGCGTACATCGCCTCGGTGAAGTTGGTCAGCTCGACGTTCTGGGTGGCCTGCCGGAGGGCGGTCATGCCCGGGCGGTAGGGGGCGTAGATGTGCGACGCACCGAAGGCGATCCCGAGCGGGCTCCAGCCGGCCTGCTGGAGGAGCACGAAGTCACGGGCCGACAGGTCGGAGAGGAAGGGTCCCGCTGCGCCGCCTGAGCCCCTTGCGCCGCCTGAGCCCGTTGCGCCGGCCGAGCCGCGCCCGCCGTGGTCGATCCGGCGGATGGCCGTGCCGATCAACTGGACCGACGTGGTGTGGTGCTGCTGCTCGAGCTCCATGCGCACGCCGACGACGCCGGCCGCTCCGTGCTGGGCGCACGCCGTCCGCAGGCGGGCCTCGGCCGACCGGAACGCTCCGGAGGCCGATCCGGTGAGGACGGTGATCTCGCCCGACCCCCATCCCCACCACCCCGTCGGGATGCTGTGGATGTCGTACCCGGCCACCAGCGCCACCGGCTCCCACCCGGCAGCGTGCAGGAGGAGGACCTCGTCGACGGACAGGTCGGACGTGGTGCCGCTCTTCGCCGCGCCACCGGCCGGCGGCACTGCCAGTGCGGCCATGCCGGCCCGGAGCTCGGCTGCCACGTCGACCCGGGTGGAGGGGGCGAGGCCGGGCGCCGGCCCGGTCGGTGCACCGGCGGGGCTGCCGCCCCCCGCCGTCGGCGGTGTGGTCCCGTCGCTCGTCATCGGGACAGGCTCACCGTCGGTCGGGGCAAGTCCATGGGGTCGAACGGCCGGAAGCGCCGCACCCGGTTGCCGTGGAGGGTGCACTCGATCACCCGGTCGCCCCCGCCTCCCTCGCGCACCCCGCACTCCATGGACGCGCCGTGGAGGATGTCGCCCTCGAGGGTGGCGGCCACCCGGGCGTTGGCCAGGTCCACCGCACTCTGCACGGCTGCCGAGACCTGGGTGATCTCGCCGGGCTGGTAGCTGTAGCCCTGGCCCTCGCTGGCCCACACGGTCACGCACGAGGCGTACACGCCCACCGAGACCAGGGTGGACACGATCGACACGGGCATGAACCCGGCCTCGATCAGCTTCACCAGGCGCTGGCCCGACAGGTAGGTGGTGAAGGGTGTGGCCGGCGCCTCGGCGCCGGCGATGCGGACGGCGGTGCCGGTCAGGTGGAACTCGTGCACGGTCCCGCCGAACATCGGGCGCAGCTGGTTGGTCACCCCGATGACCCCGTGGGCGCCGGCGTCGCGGGCCTCGTCGAGCATGCGGGCATAGGCCCGGCCGAACCCGGCCGACCACGCCGCCTCACTGGGGATGATCTCGTAGTTGGCCCCCCAGGGCCGGTGGTCGTTGCCGGACATGTAGTAGCCGTGGGGGCAGTTCCACCGCTGGTAGTAGCCGTTGAAACCCGGGGGCATACCTCCGCCGGTGCCGAACAGGCCCACACCGCCGCCCATCATCGACATGCTGCGCCACGCGCTGGTGTAGTTGGCCAGGCGCATGGCGTCGAAGCCTTGGACGAACCCGACGGGCTCCATGCCCACCTCGAGGCAGGCGGCGAAGTCGGCCACCGACAGGTCCGAGCTGAACGTGCCCGAGCCGAGGCGCCCTGCTGCGGTGGCGGGAACCTGCGCGGGGGGCTCGTCCTCCGTGCCCGGATCGGTGCCGGCGTCGGCCGTCGGGCCGGACGGGTCTCCCGGCGTGACATCTGGAGCGCCGCCGTAGGGGGCGCCGGGCTGGGAACCGAGGGTGGGCATGCCGACCAGTCCGGGCTGGACCGGGCCGGGCCCGGCGGCGAGCACGGGATCGACCGGGACGCCGGCCGGCAGGGGCGTGGGGACCGGCGCCTCGAGGGTGGGCTGGGCGGCGGAGGAGGGTGCAGGGGGCGCACCCGGGCCGGCGCCGCCGGGGATGGCAGACGTGTCCGGGCCGGCGCCACCGGGGATGGCCGAAGTGTCCGGACCGGCACCACCGGGGATGGCCGAGCTGTCGGGCGCCGAGGCTCCGGGGGAGCCGGCTCCGGCGTCGCCGTCCGGGACACCACCCTGGTCGGTCGTCACTGGTCCAGCGAGATGATCGTGGTCGGCCGGGGCAGGGTGACCTGGTCGACGGTCTTCGTGACGGCGGTGCCGAGGGCGAGGAACTCGATGGTGTGGTCGCCCCACTGGTGCGACTTCTCCTCGAGGCGGACGCCGACGATCCCGGTGGCGCCCAGGTGCTCCGCCTCGTCCTGCATGCGGGTCATGGCCAGCTCCCGGGCGTCGTAGAGGGCCTGGGTGAAGTTGGGCAGCTCCACGTTCTGGCCCACCGACCCGAGGGCCTGGCCGAGGCCGCGGTGGGCGATGTGGTACACGCAGTTGCCCATCACCAGGCCCTGGGGGACGTGACCGGTCTGCATGATGGTCCAGAAGTCCTGGCCGGACAGGTCGGAGGTGAACGGCTTGCCGTCCGCGTTGCGGTAGGAGGCGCCGTTCTCCGCCTTCACGGCCGTGCCCATGGCGATGAACTCGGCGGCGTCGCTGCCCCACTCGTAGTAGTTGACGTCGAGCCGGACGCCGACCACGCCGTCCGCCCCGAGCTGGTCGGCCTCTTCCTCCATGCGGGTCATGGCCAGCTCCCGGGCGTTGTACATCGCCTCGGACAGCTTGTTCAGCTCCTGGGAGGAGCCCCACTTCCGCATCTGGACACCGATGTGGTAGATCGAGCTGCCCATCACGAAGCCGAGCGGGTGGAAGCCGGCCTCCTTCACCAGCAGGAACTCGTTGACCGACAGGTCGGACGTGAACAGGCCGGAACGGAGCTCCTCCAGGCGGTGGGCGGCGTCGGAGGGAAGACCCTCGGTCGAACCGGCCGCACCTGGCGGTGGGGTGGGTGGCAGTGGTGGTGCACTCATGGGGTGGTCCCTCCGATCACCATCGATTCGAGCGCGGTGCGGGTGACCTGGCTGTGCGCCGCCTCGGCTTGCAGAGCGTTGAGCAGGGTGCGGAGCCAGGCGTCCATGGCGACCTGGTCCGAACGGATGCGGATGCCGCCCGACCCGTGACCGATGGTGCAGCGGACCGAGCCGCCCTCCACGGTGGCGGCCAGGACGTCGTCCCCGAGGGTGATGGTCACCCCGGTGAGCGTCCTGTCCCGGGAGCGCCGGAGCAGGCCGCCGCCGGCGTAGGTGCTCTGGAGGCGTGCACCCAGTGCGTCTCGAAGCTGGTCGATCAACGCAGCGAGGAGCATGCCCGCATCGGCGCTGTCGGCCCGGATGGACGCCACGGCCAGGTCGAGGTCGAAGGCGGCGTCGCCGGTGGTGGCGGGCGTGGTGGCGGCGGGCTGGAGGTCGCTGCCGGGCGTGGTGGCGCCGGCGGGCTGGAGGTCGCTGCCTGGCGTGGTGGCGCCGGCGGGCTGGAGGTCGCTGCCTGGCGTGGTGGCGCCGGCGGGCTGGAGGTCGCTGGGCACGTCGCCGCCGGCAGCGCCGGGTGCGTCGGGCATCGCCGTCATCCGTTCCCGCCGGCCCCGTCGCTGGTGCCGTTGGTGCCGCTGCTGTCGCTGGTGGCGGCCCCGTCGCCGCTGCCGCCCGCTGCAGGGAGGGAACCGGCCGGACCGCCGGCCGCCAGCTCCGCCTTCATCTGGGCCAGCTCGTCGTTGACCTGGGAGCTGGAGCTCACTTCGTCCAGCTGCTTCTGGATGTCGTCGCTGGCGCCGCCGACGTCCTCGAGCGCACCCGAAGCCAGCAGCTCGTCGAGGGCGCCGGCACGGGCCTGCATGCCCTCGATCTTGTCCTGGGCCCGCTGGAGGGCGGCGCCGGAGTTGGAGAACGTGTCGGAGATCCCGGCCACGCTCTCGTTGACGGAGGCCGACGCCTGGGCCGCGGCGTACTGGGCCTTCATCGTCTCCTTCTGGGTCCGGAACTGGTTGACCCTGGCCTGGAGCGCCTGGAGGGTCTCGGTGAGCTTCTCCTCCTGCTCCTGGAGCTGCTGGTGCTGCGGCGCCATGTCGTCGATCTCCGACTGGGCCGTCGCCTTGCGGGCCAGAGCCTCCTTGGCCAGGTCCTCGCGGTTCTGGCTGAGTGCCTGGCGGGCCTGGTCCGTCAGGTGGTCGATGGAGTGTTGGAGCTGGTCCTCCTGGAGCTCGATCCGCTTGCGCGACGCGGCGATGGTGGCGAGGGCCTGGCGCACCTTGGTGATCTGCTGGAGCATCTGCTCGTAGGAGAGGTCGAGCATCTCGTCCGGCTTTTCGGCCTTGTCGAGGGCCTTGTTGGCCTTGGCCTGGAAGATCTCGCCGGCTCGCTTGAACATGCCCATGTGGGTGGCCTCCTGGGGCTCGGTCGGGTGGTGTGGCGTGCAACTGGCCCGACCGGCGTGCACCGCCGGGCGGTCCGATCCGATCCCGATCGTCCGGCGGGCTTGCCGGTGTGTCGGTCTCGTCCGGTGTCTCGGCGGTCCGGCCCCTGGTGTCGTGGTGTGCGCTCGCCCCGTGGGTCGCCCCGCCTGGTCACTGTTGTAGCGCACTCCGGCACTCGGTGCCGGGCGGGCACGTGGTCGGGGCACCTTCGCTCTGGGGCCGGGTGCCGGTGGGGTGGGCCGGTGGGCCGGTGGGGTGGCAGAACGACAGCGAGCGGGGCACACCGTCTCCGGTGCACCCCGCTCGGCTGCGGCGTTGGTGAGTCTGTCTGGCCCCGGCCGGCCGGTGGCCGGTGGGCCGGTGGCCGGTGGGCCGGCGTGGTGCCGGTGGGGAGGGTGTCCCTCCCGACGCCCTACGACAGGCGCTCGACGATCATGGCCATGCCCTGGCCGCCGCCGACGCACATCGACTCCATGCCGATGGTCTTGCCGGTGTCCTCGAGGGCGTTGAGCAGGGTCGTCATGATGCGGGCACCGGTCATGCCGAACGGGTGGCCGAGGGCGATGGCCCCGCCCCGCACGTTCAGCTTGTCCCAGTCGATCCCGAGGTGACGGGCGGACGGGATGATCTGGGCGGCGAACGCCTCGTTGATCTCGACCAGGTCGATGTCGTCGATGGTCATGCCGGCCCGCTTCATGGCCTGGCGGCACGCCTCGACCGGGCCGAGGCCCATGATCTCCGGGTTGAGGCCGGTGACACCGCTGGCGATGATGCGGGCCAGCGGCGTGATGCCCAGCTCCCGGGCCCGGGTGTCGCTCATGACCACCACGGCGGCGGCACCGTCGTTGAGCGGGCAGGCGTTCCCCGCCGTGACCGTCCCGCCCTCGCGGAACGCCGGCTTGAGCTGCGACAGGCCCTCCAGGGTGGTGTTCGGCCGTGGGCCGTCGTCCTTGGAGATGACCCGGCCGTCGGGCAGCGTGACGGGGATGATCTCCCGGTCGAAGAAGCCGCTCTCCTGGGAGGCGACGGCACGGGTCTGGGACAGGAGAGCGAACTCGTCCATCTCCTGGCGGGAGACCTTCTCGAACTCGGCCACGTTCTCCGCCGTCTGGCCCATGGCGATGTACACGTCGGGCAACCCGGCCGGCGGCGTCCACGCCTCGGTGACGGCGGGGGTGCGGGCCACGGTGCGGGCCTCGGCGTCGGCGAAGAGGGGGTTGTGGGGGCCGGTGTCGGCGGCGCCGTGCATGTAGCGGCTGACCGCCTCGACGCCGGCTGCCACGAACACGTCACCCTCGCCCGCCTTGATCGCGTGGGCAGCCATACGGATGGTCTGCAGCGACGAGGAGCAGTAGCGGTTCACGGTCACGCCGGGGACGTCGGGCAGGCCGGCGAGCACCGCGGCGACACGGCCCAGGTTGTAACCGGCCTCGCCGCCGGGCTGGCCGTTCCCGAGGAGGACGTCCTCGACCGACTGCGGGTCGAGCTCGGGGACCTTGGCCAGGACTTCCTTGATGGCCAGGGCGGCAAGGTCGTCGGGCCGGCAGTCGACCAGCGACCCCTTCATGGCTCGGCCGATCGGCGTGCGGCCGGCGGCGACGATCACTGCTTCGGGCATGTCGTGACTCCTCGATGGTGTGCTGGTGTGCTGGTGCCGGGTCCGCCGCAGGCGTTCTCCAGCGGCGATCGGTGCTCCCGGGCAGGACGTGCCGGTCGGTCTCGGGTGAGCGAGGATCCGCTCCGGCCGCCTGCGGGTGCGATGGGTCACCATAGCGGCTCCCGGGCCGGCGGGGCAGGTCCGGGCCGGTGGGGCGGTGTGCCCCGTCCCGCTGTGTCCCGTCCCGAGGTGTCCCGTCCCGAGGTGTCCCGTCCCGAGGTGTCCCGTCCCGAGGTGCCCCGTCCCGCTGTGTCCCGTCCCGAGGTGCCCCGTCCCGCTGTGTCCCGTCCCGAGGTGCCCCGTGGCGGGGCGATCCGGGCGATCCGGGCGATCCGGGCGATCCGGGCGATCCGGGCGATCCGGGCGATCCGGCGCTAGCGGGTGTGATCAGGAGCCAGCCGTCCGGTCGGGCGCCAGCCGGCTCCGTCAGGAGCCAGCCGGTGCGGTCGTGACGGTCGGGACCGCGTTTGGCGAAGCGCTGACCAGGATCTACTTGTGTTCACAAACATCTTATGTCAGCCGGGCTGGCATATTGGTCACGGATAGTGTATCTTCGTGCACGCATTGCGCATATGGCGTTCATATCGCGGCAACGCGAGCACGCGCTGCTCAAGTTGTCGGTGTGTTGGACGATGCAATTCGTGCACTGGTTGTTCGCATCTTGGATGGATCTGCGGCCAGTTGCATTGCCACCGCTGCCACCCGGGAGCGGTTCGATACAGCGATACCAGAGGTAAAGGAGCACTCCCATGGAAACCACCGAGCCACAGCGGCGGACGCGGAAAGGTGGAATCGTCGCTGCGCTGCTGGGCGTCGCCGCCCTCAGCCTGACCGCGGTCACGACCCTCGCCGGGTTCAGTGCCTCGATCACCAACCAGACGAACACCTTCTCGAGTGGGACGCTGCTCCTCTCCGAGCAGCAGGGCACGAGCACCTGCCTGTCGAGCCCGAACTCGACCGATGGGATCAACACCAACCTCAACTCGACGTGCGCCTCGGACAACTTCTCGGGGAGCGCCTCCCCCGGGGCGGAGCCCGGCGGCAAGCCGATCTCGACCACCGTCACCTTGACCAACACCGGCACGCTGACCTCGGTCGGCGGCCTGTCGCTGCTCGCGGGTACGTGCAAGGTGACTGGCAACCCGCCAGGGGGTACCGGTGCCAACGCGGCGTCGACCGGTTCGGACACGAGCGGGTTCTGCGGCAAGGTCGACGTCCAGATCGAGGATGACACCGTGGCTGGTTCGCCCAGCTGCCTCTACGGGGGCACTGTCGGCTCGGCCTGCCCGGTCACGATGTCGAACAGCGAGACGCTGGCAACCCTGGCGACCGCCGGGTCCCAGGTGCTGAAGGCCAACTTCGCTCCGAACAAGCCGGAGACGATCAAGATCACCGTCGGTCTGGACACGTCGGCCTCCAACGCTGACCAGGGCCTGACTGCCACCGTCCCGCTCACGTGGAGCCTCGCCCAGTAACACCTGGGTGATCCCCGGTTTCACCCGGGGGCTCTGATGCGAGACGATGTTCCCATGAACGGAGGGAACGGACCGGCCCGGGGCTTTCCCCGGGCCGGTCTCGTTCTGGCCCCGGCGATCGTGGCTGCCCTGGTGGCGCTGGCCACGCTGGCGGCGACCAGCTCGGGGGTGGTCCATGCCGGCTTCTCCGCCGGCGTCTCCAACCCCCGGAGCACGGCGTCGAGCGGCACCGGGTTGCTGGCTGACACCATCGGCGGCACCACGTGCACGTCCAGCCCGAACGCGCCCGGTGGGATCACCACCAACGTGACGCCGTGCACCACCTACCCGCTGCCGGCGGCACCGGGTACGTCGCGCGTGGTCACGCCGTCGGTCACCGGCTCGCTGTCGCCGACCTCGGCGCAACTGGCAACCACCAACACGTGCGGCGTGCAGCAACTGGTCGACACGTCGGCGTCGGGTGCCGATTCGGCCCTCGTCTACAACGGCGTCACCTACGGGCAGCCGGGCCCGACGCGCTACACCGACGGGCCGACCGCCGTCGGCTTCGACGGGACGACCGGGTGGGCGGAGACGCTCGACGGGCCGCCGACAGCGTTCTACTCGTCGCCCGGCCCCCAGACGTTCTCCATCGCCGCCTGGTTCAAGACGACCGGGTCGGGCCCGATCATCGGCTTCAGCAGCCTGCAGTCCAACGCGGCTCCGGCCACCTGGGACCGCCACCTGTGGATCGACCCGGCGGGGAGCGTGGTCTTCGGCCTCTACCCGGGCTACACGTTCGAGCTCTCCAGCGCGTCGACCACGGCCACCAACTACGCGGACGGCGCCTGGCACCTGGCCGTGGTCACCGTGTCGCCGTACACGGCCACCGCGGGGACGGTCCTCCTCTACGTGGACGGCACCCTGGTGGCGGGCGGCACCGGTGACGAGACCCTCCCCAACGCCGACGGCAACCCGGCCCAGGTCTACGGCGGCTGGTGGCACCTCGGCTGGTCCAACGTCGTGAACGGCTGGCCCGACCCGCCCTCGAGCGCCTACTGGCCCGGGTCGCTGGCCGACGTGGCCGTCTTCCCCAACGCGCTCACGGGGGCCCAGTCGGCGGCGCTGTGGGGGCAGACGACCCAGGCCGGCTTCGCCTCCCAGGTGGCCGCCGACGCCGCCCAGTCGTACTGGCCGATGCAGGGCAACGGCGCCAACCTCTACACCGGCTCGGTCCCGGGTCTGAGCAGCGTCACCACCTACCCGGACGATTCGGGCAACCCGGGAACGAACACTGGTACGGCTCAGGGCCCGATGGCGACCGACGCTGCGGGGCCCATCGGCGATTCGGCAGCCGCGTTCAACGGCTCGTCGGCATGGATCCAGACGACAACCGGCCCGCCGACCGCGTTCTACGCGTCGCCGGGCCCCCAGACCTTCTCCATCGCCGCCTGGTTCAAGACGACCACCTCGGGGACGATCATCGGCTTCAGCGACGCACAGGGCAACAGGGGCCAGACCTACTGGGACCGGCAGCTGTGGGTGGACCCTGCTGGCAACGTGGTCTTCGGCCTGTACCCGTCGCCTGGTGTCACCTTCGAGATCTCCAGTGCGGCGACCACCGGTGCCAACTATGCCGACGGGGCATGGCACTTCGTCGTCGTCACAGTCACGCCCAACAACCGAACACGTGGCACGGTGCTGATGTACATCGACGGGACCCAGGTGGCCGGCTCGACGAAGAACGAGACCATCACCAACCGGCATCCGGCCCAGGTCTACGGCGGCTGGTGGCACCTGGGCTGGTCGAACGTGAACCACGGCTGGCCGGATCCGCCCTCCAGTGACTACTGGGGGGGATCGCTCGGCCAGGTGGCCGTCTTCCCGTCGGTACTCTCCAACGCTCAGCAGGCAACGCTCGCCGGGGAGGCGACGGCTGCTGCCTATGCGACCGCCGTCACCGGTGGTGTCGCCACGTCGAACTCGTTCTGGCCGCTCGACCAGCAGGTGACCCCGGCGACCCCGTGCGACATGGTCGGGGTCACCGTGCAGTCGGGAACGGGCGTGGGGGCCACCTGCCTGGTGCCGGCCGGCGCCGGTGCGTGCCCTGCCGCGCCGGCCGGGCCGGGGATCGCTGTGCGGGCGACGGTGCCGGTGCCGTTGCAGCCGCTCACGTTCACAGTGGACACGGTGACGACGGTCCCGGCACCGGCGGTCGGGCTCCACGTCTCCGTCGGGTGGGCGCTGAGCGCCGCGTTCGGGGCATTCAGTGCCGAGCTGGACCACGCCCAGGGGTACGTGCTGCTGTGAGCGGGGACGGGGAGGAGCGGGGGGCGGGTACCTCGTCGGGGGCGGAGAACGCGACCGGGGGTGACGGCGTCGAGGTGCTCGGGGGTGACGGCGTCGACGTGCTCGGGGGAGTTGACGCGGAGCCCGAGCTGGAGGGTCAGAGGGTTGGGGGTCTGGGGACCGGCGGATCACGCGGTGCGGGGTCGGACTGGCCAGCTGCTTTGCACCGGTGGTGGCCCACCGCCGTTGTCGGTGGTGTGCTCGTCGCGCTGTTGTTGGCGTGGGCCGGGTGGCTGCTGGCCGGCGGCGGCCTCTTCTGGGTCAGCAGCTCCTCGATGGGTGAGACGATCCCCGAGGGTTCCCTGGTCGCATCGATGCCGATCCCGGCGTCGCAGCCGATCCGAACCGGCGAGGTCGTGGTCTTCCGGGAGCCGGGGACGACCAACGTGTTCGTCCACCGGGTGGTCCAGGTGCTTCCGGGGGAGCGGTACCTGACGAAGGGCGATCTCGAACGAAGCCCTGACCCGTGGGTCCTCCAGCGTTCCGGCGTCATCGGCGGTATGGAGACGTCGATCCCGGGCGTGGGGTGGATCTACCACTCGGCCACCTGGCTCTTCCTCGGGGCGGCCATCCTCGTCGGAACCTCGATGTACGCCGGACGCCGGACGCGCAGGTGGATCGGGCTGCTCGGGCCAGTTGTCCTGATCGCGGTACCGCTGCTCCGCTACCGACCACTCGTCGACGGGTACGTACTCCAGTCGACCCAGCACGGGGCGGTGGGCACTGCGCACATCGTCGACTCAGGTGTGCTGCCGGTCCACTTCGCCATGCATGGTGGCCGTTCCGTCTACGCAGCCCCAGGACAGGCGGTCGATGTACTCGGGAAGGTCCCCTCGGGGGGGACCGGGCTCCATGGCGTCCCCATCCACATCGCAGCGGCACTGCCCTGGTGGGGATGGCTTCTCGTGGTGGTGGTGTGCCTCTCGCCGTTGCTCGTCCTCGAGGTGGACGTGCGCCGACGCCACGCATTGGCGCTGGCGATGGCGCCGGTCGGGCCTGCCGCTCCTGCTGAGGCCGGCGTGGGCGACGATGGCGCCGCTGCGACCTGACCCAGCATGGCGGCAAGCGCCGGCAGTGATCGGTCGCGGGCACGCGTTTGCTGATCGAGTCAACGGGACGCCTCAGGCCCACGTTGCCTGTCCATGGCACCGGTCGGCACCATTCCCGCTGGCACCGACAGCCGGCCGCCGGCCGCCGGCCGTGCGGGGCTGCTCGCCGGTAAGAATAGAACACGTTACTATTTGGCGCCGACGCAGTGCAGCGACGGTGCCGGTCCGTCCGTACCGGGTGCTCCCGATGCAGGATGCACCTACGGGTGCACCGGCATCGTGCCCACCGAGGCGGCGATGTCCCCGGTGATCTTCCCGTCGCCGGCGGAACGTCGGGGTCGATAGGGCCAGCAACATCAGCAACATCAGCAACATCAGCAGCACCAGCAGCACAAGCAGCACAAGCGAGATCGCCGGGGCCGGCAACGCCGTGCCGGTCCGGGCGAGTGATCGGGGGAGGACCGGATGGAGATCGGCTACACCGACGAGCAGGAGGCGCTGCGCCGTGAGCTCCGCGCCTACTACGCCCAGCTGCTCACCCCCGAGGTCGAGGAGGCACTGGCCCACAGCCACGGCATCGGCCCGGACATGCGCCGGATCGTCAAGCAGATGGCCACCGACGGCTGGCTCGGCATCGGTTGGCCCAAGGAGTACGGGGGTCAGGGACGCTCGGACATCGAGCAGTTCATCTTCTTCGACGAGTCGATGCGCGCCGGCGCTCCCGTGCCCATGCTCACCATCAACACCGTCGGCCCGACCATCATGGAGTTCGGTACCGACGAGCAGAAGGCCGAATTCCTCCCACGGATCCTCGCCGGCGACATCCACTTCTGCGTCGGCTACACCGAGCCCGGCTCGGGGACCGACCTGGCTTCGCTCACCACCCGGGCGGTGCGCGACGGCGACGAGTACGTGATCAACGGCCAGAAGATCTTCACCTCGCTCGCCGGCGACGCCGACTACGTGTGGCTGGCCACCCGCACCGATCCCGAGGCCCCCAAGCACAAGGGGATCTCCATGTTCGTCGTCCCGATGGACACTCCCGGGATCCGGGTGGTGCCCATGCAGCTCCTGGGCGACCACAACATCAACTACACCTTCTACGAGGACGTGCGGGTTCCCGCATCCAGCCTGGTCGGCGGCGAGAACAACGGCTGGACCCTCATCACCAACCAGCTCAACCACGAACGGGTCACCCTGTGCTCGCCGGGGATCGTGGAGAGGGCGCTCACCGACACCCGGGCGTGGGCCCAGCAGGCCAAGCTCCCCGACGGGCGGCGCGTGATCGACCAGGAGTGGGTCCGCACCCACCTGGCGCGGGTACACGCCAAGCTCGAGTTCCTGAAGCTCATCAACTGGAAGGTGGCGTGGGCCGCCACCCAGGGCCGTCTCGACGTGGCCGACGCATCGACCATCAAGGTGTTCGGCACCGAGTTCTACCTCGAAGCGTTCCGGCTGCTGGCCGAGGTCGTCGGCCAGGCCGGCTATCTCCAACGGGGCACCCCCGAGGCCGTCCTGGCCGGCCGGCTCGAGATGTACGCCCGCAGCCTGGTCATCCTGACGTTCGGCGGTGGCACCAACGAGATCCAGCGGGACCTGATCGCCATCTTCGGCCTGGGCATGCCCCGGTCATTGCGCTGACGGCAGCCGGGACACAGCAGGGCAGCCGGGACACAGCAGGGCAGCCGGGACACGGCAGGGCAGCCGGGACACAGCAGGGCAGCTGGGACAGGCCGCTCACGACAGTTCGACGATCCGACGATTCGACGCACCCACGAAGGGACACCCACGATGGACTTCTCCTACAGCGAGGAGCAGGAGGCGGTCAGGGAGCTCGCCGACCGCATCTTCGATGATCTCGCCACCCATGAGCGCCTCCGGGCCCTCGAGCAGCAGGGAGCTGACCGCTTCGACGCCGACCTGTGGGCGGAGCTGGCCAACGCCGGGCTGGTGGGCATCGCCGTGCCCGAGCGGCTCGGGGGCGGCGGCCTTGGGTTCGTCGCCGCTGCGCTGGTGTGCGAGGCGGCCGGCCGGACCGCGGCCTACGTGCCCGCCGTCGAGACGGTGGCCACCGGCGCCCCGGCCATCGCCGAATTCGGTACGGCCGCCCAGCACGACGCGTGGCTTCCGGGGGTCATCGCCGGCGAGACGGTCGTCGCCGTCGCGCTGGCCGAGGTGGGAGGCGTGCCGATGGGTTCGCCGCCCGGTGGCGCACCCCGTCTGGCCGGCCTCCCGTCGGTCATCGCCTCACCGGCGGGGGACGGCTGGACGCTGTCGGGAAGCGTGTCGTTCGTTCCCTTCGGCATGCGGGCCGATGTCATCCTCGTGCCGGCCCAGGTGGCCGGCGGGGGGATCGGCGTGTTCCTGGTTCCGTGCGATGCTCCCGGTGTGGAGCGGGTGGCCCAGCTGGCCAACACCGGCGAGGTCGAAGCGGCGGTCACCCTGGCGGACGTCGGCCTCGGTGCTGACGGGCTCCTCGGCCCGGTCGACGAGGTGGGCACGGTGGCCATGTGGCTGGTCCGGCGAGCCACCGCCGGCGTCTGCATGCTGCAGGCCGGTGCCGTGCGCTCCGCGGTCCACCTGATGGCCGAGTACACCAAGACGCGGGAGCAGTTCGGGAAGGCGATCGCGACCTTCCAGGCGGTGGGGCAGCGGGCGGCCGATGCGTACGTCGACGCCGAGGCGGTCCGCCTCACCGCCTGGCAGGCAGCCTGGCGCCTCGACGCCGGCCTCCCGGCCGACGACGCCGTGGCCGTAGCCAAGTACTGGGCGGCCGAGGGCGGCCAGCGGGTCGTCCACGCCGCCGTCCACCTCCACGGTGGTGTGGGCGTGGACCGGGACTACCCGCTCCACCGGCACTTCCTGGCCACCAAGCACAACGAGCTGACGTTGGGTGGCGCCACCGAGCAGCTCCGGCGGCTGGGGGCGGCGCTGGCGGAGGCGCCCGCCTGAGAGAGGACATTCCCAGCGGGTGTGCGCCCGGCGGGGGTGCGCCTGCTTCGGCAGCACCGATGGAACTGGGGAACCGACGGGTCCGGAAGCCGGACCAGAATTCCGACCCGCCCGGTCGGCAGCGGTCCCCGTAAGAAGCCGAGCTCGGCCATCGCCCGCATGGCACCGACGTCGCCGGCGATGAACAGGGTGGGCGCCAGCGACCCTTGCCAGACGGCCAGGTCGTCGCGGATCCTCTCGACCGGACCGACCGAGGGCGACCCTCTCCACCAGCACGGTGCGGATGGCGGCCCCCCGCATGCCGTCGTCGTCGGAGACCGGCCGGATGAAGGCGATCACCTCGACGTTGTTCGCCGAGCGCCGAGCGCCCGGGCGGGCCGACCTCCCGAACAGATCAAGCGCTTGCTTTCCCAGAGTGCCTCGGTTACGATGACACCTTCGGCAGAGGGAATTGGAGCTGGGGGATGGGCCAAGCCGACGCAGTCGATTACGAGGCGCTCTTTCCGCATGTCGAACCCGACGTTCGGACGTTGCTAGTCGCCGCGCTGGAACTCTTCGCTGCACTTGGTTACAACGCTACGACGACCCGCAAGATCGCAAAGGCTGTTGGAAAAGGCCCCAGCGCCGTCTACAACCGATACACCTCAAAACACGAGGTACTTCTACAGATCGTAGAAAGCGGTCACCTCTACCTGCTCAGCGAACTGGCTGTGGCGAAAACATCATTCGAGTTGCCGGACGAAACACTCGCCGAGGTGGTACGAACCCACGTCGACTTTCACGCACGGTACACAGCCATGGCACGCGTGGCCAACTACGAACTCCTCAACCTTGATAGTCGATCCCTAGCACGCGTCATCGATCTCAGAAAGGAAATTGAGGCAGCGTTCTTGGATCCGATAAGAGTTGGACAAGCCAGCAAGGAATTCCGCACGGCACACGACAAGACAACTGCGACGTGCATGATGTCGATGGGCATCGACGTCGCCCGGTGGTACCGGGCAGGAGGGCGAATGACCTCCAACGAGCTCGCCAATGAGTACGCAGGCTATGCGCTACGTCTCGTCGGAGTTGATGAGCAGCGCATCCAGCAGGTGATGGAATCCCTCTCGAACCGCCCCATCCTCGCGGCGCGCGACGGTGCCCAGAGCGCCCAAATCCAAGAGATCTAGTACGACTGAGCTGGGACGATCAGCGAGGTTTCATACCTCAATGGTGTAGGTGTAGGTGAATGCCTGAGCGCGGCGCTCAGGAACCAATAAGAACAGGGGGTCTGGTCATCAGATGATGAAGACAAGAAGGCTACAAATTGGAGCCATGCTCATTGGAGTATCTGGTCTGCTACTGGCAGCATGCGGCTCGTCAAGTACGACGAGCTCGTCAAGCGGATCTGCCAACAACAAAACCCCCTACGTAGTGGGATTCAGCGACGGATTGTCTGGCGCGATCGCAGCATACGCTCAGCCGGAACTGAACGACGCAAAAGCCGTATTCAATATGGTGAATGCCGAAGGGGGTATCAACGGCCATCCGATCCAGCTGGACGCCCTCGACCAGGGCAATCCCGGTTCAGGGAAGGCACCGGCTAATGTCAACCAGCTGGCCCAACAGGATCATGCGTCTGTCATCTTCGGAATGGCCATCAGCAATGACTGTGAGAGTGCGATGCCCGTCGCCGCACAGGACCAGGTGCCGCTTCTGTGCCAGCACGCAGACACGAGCCAGGTCATCCCGCCACGCAAGTACCTCTTTGTTGACACTGACATCGAGTCTGCGGAGGTTGGCTCTGAGCTCACCATGCTCCACAAGATGCTGCCGGGTGTCGCACACCCCCGCATCGTCATCTTCGGGAACCAGAACCTGGGCACCGAGCAGTGGGGCACGGCGCTGAAGGCCGCTGCGCAGAAGGACGGCGTCACGGTTCTGAGCGAGCCCTTCATGTCGGAGACGGCGACATCGGCCGCACCTCAGATCTCGCAGATCGTCTCTGAGCACCCAGACGCGGTGATCTCCGAGCTCTTTGGGCAGTTCTATCCTCCGCTCCTGACGGGACTCAAGAATGCCGGGCTTGACATTCCGGTAATCGCGAACTCAGCGGGTGTCTTCTACTCGTCCTTCAGCAGCGCTTACCCGAAGCTCGCAGCTGCCTTCATCGGAGCCCCGCTCGAGGCGGGCCAGTACCACAACTCGTCAACCGTGCAGGCGCTTCAGACCCAGATGAAGAAGCTGGGCATGACCACAACGGCAGCGATGAACCAGGGAGAGAACAGCCTCAATCTCATCGCACCGTTTGCCATCGTCAATGCGCTGAAGACGTGCGGCTTTCCCTGTTCTGGTCCGAAGATGGCGGACGCGCTCAATCATGTGTCGCTGAATATCCCGGGTCTCTTCCCGAATAACTACAAGTACAGCGCGACAGATCACACGGGAGCCACTGGCTACGTGTACTACCAAATCAATCCGTCGACGAATCAGCTTGCTCCCGTTTCTGGAGTGCTGCCTGCGTCGAAGATTTAGAGCCCTAATGAATGCCGGGGTGGAGCGGAACGCCGCTGCAACGGTTCCAGGAGGCCAGTATCCGCTCCACCCCCGGCATGCCAGTAGTTGTGCCTCTGGGCCGACAATCGGTATGCCGAAATCACACTTTACGAATGAAAAGGGACAATCCTCGAGTGGATAGAAGGGCGTTCTCTAAAGCAGGCGGACGACCCAGGAAGAACCGGCCGGAAAGCGATCGGAGTTTGAATTGAACATTTCATTCATTTCGAACACGCTGACCCAAGCCTCCATCTATGCCCTTGTGTCTGTTGGGTTTGTGGCGCTCTACCGAGCGACCCGGATCCTCAGCTTCGCGCAGGGCGCCTTCATGGTGATCGGTGCCATCACATTTGTCTATGTAACCAATCACGGTGCTTCTCTGTTCGTGGGATTGGCTGTAGCGCTTGTCGCTTCGTTCGTGTTCGGTGGCGTGCTCTATCGACTCTTTCTCGTGCGCCTGAGTTTCGTTCCTCCTTTCGTAGCCGCCATTGCCACAGTTGGACTTGCAGGTGGGATCGAAGCCCTTACGGCACTTGTGTGGGGTTCAGCGCCGCTGGTTGTCCGCCCCGGAGTCATCAGTACGAGCAACGTCCCCGCCTTGTCTTCCCTTCACGTGCAATACGATCAGCTCGCATCCATCGTCGGAGCCATCGTGGCATGCTCGGTCGTCTATCTTGTCATTGAACGATCAAAGCTCGGCCTGCGGATGCGCTCCATAGCCGATTCGGCATCCCTCGCGGACCTTGTAGGCGTACCGGTACGTTCGGTGTCCTCGTTCTCGTGGGCATTGGGTGGTGCGATGGCTGGACTCGCCGGGGTTGCCTTTACACTCACCAGCCAGCCGGACCCGAGTGCGATCGTTGATCTCTCATTTGTGGCATTCCCGGTGATCTTGCTCGGTGGACTTGAATCAGTGGGAGGCGTGATTGTCGCTTCACTCGTGATCGCTGCTGTGCAGGATCTCGTTACGGTCTATGTGAATCCTGATTTCGCGAATCCGAGCGCATACATTATTTTGTTGGTCGTCCTCGTCTTCAAGCCAAATGGACTGTTCGGCGCGAGGGGTGCGGTGGAACGACTGTGAGCGCGAACACTGGATGTGATCACTCAATGCAGGCGGTCAGCGATGAGCATCAGCACTTGGAGTCCCATGTGGGCGTCCGACGACGTCCCATCGGAACCGGTTTGGCCGGGGTCGGACGAGCGACGGCCGGCGGAGAGGAGAGCCGTCCGGTTGGCGGGCAGCCCACTACCGGTGTGTGCGTGCGAGTGTTCTGTGATGAGTCGTGCGAGGAGAGGGCACCGATCCGATGAGGAGAAGCGATCGCCTTACGATCGATCGTGGAGCTGATGTGGCATCGCCGCATGATGCGATACGTCCTGGCCAGGTTTCGGAGGGCGTCGCACGCAGTTCCTTGCATCGGCACGTTCCTGGGCGACGAGGCTTCGGGCGGTGGGGAATTGCGCTCGCTCTTGGCGCCTATGTGGCCGTCGCAGTGCTTCTAGTGGTCTTCATCCCCAGTTTCGTGC
Source organism: Actinomycetes bacterium (assembly GCA_021806045.1). Taxonomy (GTDB): domain Bacteria; phylum Actinomycetota; class Acidimicrobiia; order Acidimicrobiales; family RAAP-2; genus JAJZDI01. The sequence goes on along the minus strand of JAJZDI010000010.1, from coordinate 89,524 downwards.
TCTTCTACTTCACCAGCGGAGCGATCTACGCCATCGCTGCCTTGGGCCAGGACTGGCTTGTCTGTCGGGCGGGCGATGCTTCCGTCGGAGCTGCGGCATTCCTGCTCATCGGCGCCTTCACTACAGCGGCGGTGGAACACCTCTCCTGGGGTGGATTTCCAATTACACTGGTCGCATCATTCATTGTGGGCGGCGTCATCGGTCTTGGTATCGGACTGATCGGTCTCCGGTTCGTTGGGCTGTATCTCATCCTGACCACATTGGCGCTGCAGTATCTGGCTGTTTACGGAGCGAAGCAATACCAGGCGCATTTGAATGGTGGCGCCGGATTGATCGTCTCTGCACGCTGGCTCGGCGGAAGCGTGTTCGGTACGGGTAGAACCTTTGCGTTCCTTTCGTTCGCGCTCCTCGGGATTGCGATCATCGTGCTGAGGAACCTGTACTCGGGTAGCTGCGGCACGGTGTGGGGAGCTATTGCGTCCAATAGGTTGGGTGCAGCTGCGTCAGGCATCGATGTGAGGCGGTGGCGCCTGAAGGCGTTCTTCGGTAGTTGTGCCATCACGTCCGCGGCGGGCAGCCTTTTGGCGGTCCAGCTCCAATATGTGACGGACACACCATTCAGCTTGGCCCTCGCTGTCGCCGTATTGACGATGGTGTTCATTGGCGGCCGAGGGACCCTCAGCGGTCCAATTGTCGGGGCCATGCTGGTGACATTTATTCCGTTCGGCATCCAGCAACTGGGCTCGCTCGTACCAGCAGGTAGCAGCGTCGGAACGTGGATGGCATCAAACTACGGCTTCGTAGCTGACGCGCTGTTTGGTTTTGCTCTGTTGGGAGTCTTGATCTCTCGTGGCAACGGTATCGCGCAACTGGTGACATCGTTGTGGAGCAAATTCTTCAATCGGAAACAGGCGGTGGGATCGCATGGTTGATGTGTGGCCCGAAGATGGAAGTGGGGGTGAGGTGTGCAGCCACACCGGCTGTTCCTGGATGCTGACGATGACCCAGGTGAACGGCAGTCGGGCCGGGAGACTATGGGGCTGCACGGTAAACCCTCGTGGAGGGGTCGCACGATGAAGGGATTTCCCGAGTACCGCGCGAAATGGCCAGGGGAACGTGTGAACACGCAGCGGGGTTCAGGTACTCCGGGAGGCGTTCTGAGTCCAGGGTATTCCGTGGAGAGATGGTCGCTTGTGGTAGATGGGCGACTGCAACCGAGCAAGGTAGGCAGATGTGACGGCTACGTCTGAATACACAGAGGTCGTCGTCGAGGATCTACGGGTCGAATATGGTACTGGTGCCCTGGCGATTGATGGCGTCTCGTGCAGTGCGGCCGCGGGCGAGGTGCTCGCAATCCTGGGCCGGAATGGGGCGGGGAAGTCGACGCTGGTGCGTGCCTTGGCCAATTGGCACTATGGCATCAATTGGCGAATCGGTGGGCGCATGGCGATGCGCTCACGTTCTGCGAGTGGCGAGACGACCGAAACAGCCATCGAACGGAAGTCGGCAATTCTGGTGCCGGAACGGGAGAAGGTGTTCCCCTCGCTGACTGTCCGTGAGCATTTCGAACTGGTTGGAATAGCAGTTGAGAAGCGCGCCCTGGTGTTCGAGGAACTCGAGCCGCTTCTGGGGCGTCGAGCTGGTGTGCTCAGTGGGGGCGAACGCCAAATGGTGGCGCTCGAGATGGCATTTGCCCGGAGAACAAAGCTGCTCCTGATCGACGAACTATCGCTAGGTCTTGCGCCGATAGCGGTGCGGAAGCTGTTGCAGGAAGTTCGCCGCTATACCGCTGAGCACAGGTGCATCACGATCGTGGTCGAACAAGATGCTCGAGCTGCGATCGGAGTCGCTGACAAAGTTGGCGTATTGGAGCACGGGAAGCTCGTGTGGTTCGGTGATCGCAAGCGGGCCGAGAGCACCGACCTGCTCGGCCTTTACTTTGGGACGGCCCGACATGCTTCTTGACGTCGAACATCTGCGACATGGTTTCGGAGGGGTTCTTGCTGTAGACGACGTGTCGTTCGGCGTGGAAGCCGGGGAGACCTTCGGAATAATCGGTCCCAATGGCGCTGGCAAGACAACGTTGTTGAATGCGATCAGCCGGGTGATTCGACCCATGTCGGGCAAGGTGAGCCTCGAGGGTAACGATCTAGCGAAGCTCGCACCGCATGAGGTCCGTCGCATCGGGCTCTCGAGGACGTTCCAGGGTGCCGACTATTTTCTTGAGCTCACCATCCGAGAATTTCTGCTGTTGGGGCTTCTGCCGGACATGAAGTTGTCATCGTTCGCATCTTCGCTCGGTCTGCGGGCCGCTCGGCGCCGCGACACGAAGGCGCGTGAGTCCGTGGACTCCGTTCTCGAGCAGCACGAGATGCTCGACGTGGCCGCCCTGCGTCTGCACGAAGTTCCTTATGGGGTAAGGAAACTTCTCGATGTGCTGCGAGCGACCATGCTCCAACCGAAAGTGCTGTTGCTTGACGAACCGACCTCGGGTACCAGCTCTGCCGAACGAGAACGCATCGCGGACCTCATCCGAGAGCTGGGCTCCCAGATGACAGGTGCGATCGTGATTGTAGACCATGACATTGCGTTCATAGGCGACGTATGCGAGCGCGGCATCGCAATGAGTGCAGGTGGTCTGCTGGCAGAAGGCACGCTTGCGGAGCTTCTGAGTGAACAGGCGGTAATTGAGGCGTACATGGGTTCGTGAGGTACGAATCGATGGACTTGCGTCGCTGAGCCCGTTGGATGTGCCGCCGACGGTCATACAAAAGTATCAGAGTTCGACTGGAAGATCAGAAAAGAGATGAATCGCATGTACGAAGAGTTCACACCCGAGCTGACCGTGGAGAGCGTCGGATCGGTCCGAATCATTCGGCTGAATAGGCCGGAGCAGTTCAATGCTGTGAACGAGCATCTCCACTGGGGCCTGGCGAATATCTGGGAAGCAGTGAGGGCGGATCGCGAGGCACGTGCGGCAGTACTGACCGGGTCGGGACGCGCCTTCAGTGCGGGTGGCGATCTCGATTGGTTCAGCGAGATCCAGGAGGATCGCTACGTTCGAGAACGGACATTGCGTGAGGCCCGGCACATCGTGAACGGTCCGATCGAGCTTCCCATTCCTGTGGTCGCAGCGGTGAATGGTCCTGCAACCGGATTGGGATGCAGCCTCGCCGTGTTGTGTGACCTGGTGTTCATCTCTGATACTGCTTATTTCGCAGATCCACATGTGGCGATCGGACTCGTTGCAGGAGACGGTGGTGCAGTGCTCTGGCCAGCGCTTATGAGCATCATCCATGCCAAGGAGTTTGTATTTACTGGAGATCGAATCTCCGCAGAGAAGGCTGTTCAGTTGGGTCTCGCGAACCGTGTGGTGGAGAGTGACGACCTCCTTCAGACTGCTGTGGAGTACGCACAACGGCTGGCCGAGCTGCCGCCACAGGCTCTGCGCGCCACGAAGCAGGTGATGAATATGCATCTGCAACGAGCCGTGTTGCACACGCTCGATATGGCGCTGGTCACTGAGAACGAGAGTTTTCAAATGCCTGAGCACCATGAGCGGGTTGAGGCGCTCATCGCGCGAAACAAGAGCAAGAAGGAAGGGCGCTGATGGACACGCGTCTCCCGGATGATGCCCGTGAAGCCCGCATGCTCGCGGACTCTGTTCTCGCCGATTTTGATGGCGAGACGACGAGCGCGATGCTGGACGCCAGTCGTAATGAGAGGCTGGAGTCGGCACTGACGGACGCCGGCTTGGCAGAACTGATGCGTTCCGCTGGTGAGGGGACGGAGCAGCCGACGGTCACGACCGCCGTGCTTACGATGGCGTTGGCGGGATCGTTGTTCGCCCGGCCGTTTCTCGGTGATTGGGTACTCGGCGCTCAGCTTGCGAAGCTCTCGGGCCGCGAACTGCAGGCAGGCGGTGGGAGCCGGCTTGGCTTAACGGCCAATTTGCGTGACGTCGCAACTGGCTCGGAAACAAAGGTCGTTGTCTTCGATGCGTACGGAGGGTCGGAGCTCCTCTGCGTCGACAGGACGGAAGACGGGACGCGTCCCACCATCCGGGCGTACGCAATTCCGAGCATGTGCGAGGAGATTGAGCACGACCTCACGCGGTTGTGCACGATGGTGGACGGACTCACGGACGAGCTGTCCACATGGTCAGCGGATATTGACACCGAAGAATATCGGGGGTGGCACACGCGAGCGCTCACGATGATCGCGGCTGACGCAGTTGGGGTCATGGAAGGTGCGCTGAAGCGGGCGTTGGCCTACGTAGAAGTGCGGCAGCAGTTTGGACGTCCCATTGGTACGTTCCAAGCGATCCAGCATTGGGCTGCCGAGATGGCAGTGTCTGTCGAAGCTTCTCGAGCGGTCTCCATCCGAGCAGCGTGGAGCTGTGACGAACTGGATTGGCGCGAGGCGGACTACTGGGCGAGAGCTGCTAAGGCATACGCAAGCATGAGTGCCGTGTCCGTCGCTGAAGGATGCTTGCAGTTCTTTGGGGGCACCGGCATGACATGGGACGCGTTGCCGCATCTGTACCTACGACGGTCAGCCTTCGACGCTGCGATCCTCGGCGGTTGGAGTGAGCATGCACTCGCCATGGGCGACGAGTTGCTGGGGGAGACCAGATGAGGTTCGACGATGACGAAGGCCAGGCAGAGTTTCGGCGGCAACTGCGTGAGTGGATTGCGGACTCAGAGGCGCAGGCACTTCGAGAGGAGCATGACCGCGATCGTGCAGCACGTCCGGAGGTAAGGCGGAGGTGGCATCAACAGTTGTACAGGGGCGGCTGGCTTGGAGTCTCGTGGCCGCGTGAGGTGGGCGGTAAGGGGCTCAGTACCTTCTACGAGCACATTGTGAATGCCGAACTGGGTAACGCAGGGGCCCTGCCCAAGCCCTACGTCAGCTATTTGGGATGGGCGCTGATCACTCACGGATCCGATGAGCAGAAGCAACAGCTCCTTCCCGGACTGCTCAGCGGCGAAGAGGGATGGTGTCAAGGTTTCAGCGAGCCGAACGCAGGGTCGGACCTGGCTGGACTCCAGTTGAAGGCCGTAGCGACGGACGGTGGATACATTCTCGATGGGCAGAAGATTTGGACCTCGGACGCAGCAGAGGCGGACCGTTGCCTCGTACTCGCCAGGACGGATCTGACTGATCGATATGGAGGGATCACGGCATTCGTGGTCCCGATGGGCTCTCGAGGCATCGAGATCCGCCCGATTCGGCAGATCACTGGCGATGCGGAATTCTGCGAGGTTTTCTACGACGGTGTTGAAGTCCCCGAGAACAACATCGTCGGAGGCATCGGCGCCGGCTGGCAGGTGGCGATGACGGTGCTTCGCTACGAACGAGCGCCGGAGGAGTTGGGATTCACTTCGAGATTTGCCACCGTCTTGGACGAACGCACTCGTCGCGCGCGGTCCGAGCGTCTACGAAAGGGTGTGATCGGAAGTGATGTCGTAGCAGCTCTCGGGCGTAATCGAATTGGCCTTGATGTTCTCGAAACGTTCGTGTTGTGGCAGATCGGGCAGCGGACGAACGAAGGCCAGCGGGATGGCGTCGAGAACTCGATGCTCAAGTTGTTCATGGCGCAAGTAGAACAGGCGCTGTTCCGGGATGGCATTGAGTACGGTCCGGATGAGCTGAGCCCGCTCTTGACTGGAGACTTCGTCGAGTACCTGTACTCCAGGGCAGAAAGCATCATGGGCGGAACAAGTCAGATCCAAAAGAACATCATTGCGTCGCGCGTCCTAGGAATGCCTCGCCAGTAGCCGGCGCGGAGATACTTGTTCGCACGAGGTGTCGAAGAAGAGGGAGGAAATGTGGTCGACGAACACGAGAAGGGGCGTTGTGCGATCGTAACCGGAGGAGCCAGCGGCCAGGGAGCTGCAGAGGCCCGGCTGCTCGCGTCATCTGGTTGGAATGTAGTCGTGGCCGATATCCAAGAAGGAATGGGACAGGAGGTCGCTGCTTCCATCGTGGATGGAGGTGACCATGCGACGTTCGAACGGTTGGATGTGCGATTGGCGGATGATTGGTCCCGAGTGCGAGATGTAGCTGTTGAAACGTTCGGCCCGATCACCGGCCTCGTGAACAACGCAGGTGTCGGTGGGGGCCCAGGCGTTCTGGGTGAGTCACTGGATCATTGGAACACCCTCTTGGCCATCAACGTGACAGGGCCGATGCTTGGTACACAGATCATCGGCCAGCACATGATCGAGAGTGGTGTCCAGGGCTCCATCGTCAACGTCTCTTCTATCGCTGGCCTACACGGATATCCTGCTGCAGCATATTCGACCAGTAAGTGGGCGCTCAGGGGCCTCACGAAGGTGGCTGCCGGCGAACTGGCCGAATTCGGCATCAGAGTCAACTCGATTCACCCCGGATTTGTGAGAACGCCGATCGTTGAGAAGTTCGACCCCGCATTCTTGCGGGGTTTCGAGATCATCACACCGCTGGGGCGTGGAGCGCAGGACTGGGAAATTGCTCCGCTCGTCGCATTCCTTCTTAGTGAAGGTGCCTCGTATATTTCGGGTGCAGAGATTGCGATTGACGGTGGTTGGTCGGCGATGTCAGGAATGAGAGGCGTGCTCTCGGCGGCAGGCATCCTCAGCTCGGATGGGCCGGGACTGTATCGGGAGAGCAACGTCGAGTAGTCGGTGGTTGGCCGGCGAGGCGGGTGAAGAGCAGGCGCTGGGCGGATCGCCGGATACAGGAAAAGTAAGGAAGGATCGAGGAAGCCATGGATATGCTCGTTAGGCCATCGCTGCATTACCGAGATGTGCCGTACCACTATTGGCTGTGGCATGCAGCCGAAAGCTATCCGGAGCAGGTGGCCTTAGATTTTGAAGGCAAGGCGCTGACGTTCCGGGAGATGGAGGCGTATGCGAATGGATTCGCGAACTGTCTCCGGAATGCTGGCGTGCAAGACGGCGACCGTGTCGTCGTGATGATGGGCAACCGGCCGGAAAGCATCTTCGCTGTCCAGGGTTCATCGATCGGTGGTGCGGCCTTTGTCCTGTTCAGCCCGGCATGGAAGCGGGACGAGGCCGGCCATGCATGGAGTCTCGCAAATGCGAAGGCGGTCATCGCCGATGCTGCCGGTGCGGCGGTTTTGGATGAAATTGTCGGACCTGATGTGATCAGGTTCTGTGTGGATCCTGACATGCCTGGCACGGGTTGGCGCTACATCGGCGATGCGCTCGACTCGGGACAACGTCCTGCCAGCGGATCGGTCGAGTTGGACTGGACAGATCGTGAAGCAGGTCTGTTGTTCAGTTCAGGCACCACAGGAATGCCAAAAGCGGTGGTGCACACCCACGCTTCACTGAATGCTGGACTCACGCATTGGCGGAGTGTCCTCGGAATGAGGGATTCGGATCGCATTCAGTTGACAGTGCCATTGAATCACATCTTAGGTGCGTTGACGGCTGCCTGTGGCTTTGCCAGCGGCGCTCGCTTGAGGTTGTTCCGACGGTTCAATGCTGACTTGATGTTGAATAGCATCGCGAGGGACAAGATTACGATCGCATTCGTCGTTGCACCGATCGCTAAGATTATGGCGGATCTTGACAACCTTGAAGAATATGACCTGTCGAGCCTGCGGTACATGAGCTGGTCAGCCACGCCGGCGTCGCGGGAAATTGCGTTGAAAGTGACCGAGCGGACAGGCGTGCGCTGGCTGCTTGCGTACGGTTGCAGCGAATCACCCGTGCTGCACTGTAATCCTGTGAATGACCCGGCTCGCTGGCGACTGGACTCCGCGGGGATTCGAGTCAATGACATGAAGATCAGGATTCTCAAGCTCGACGGGAGCGGTGACGCTGAACCGGGTGAGGCGGGTGAGATCGTCACGAAGGGCCCGAGCGTCATGCGCGGATATCTGCCGATCGAGGCGAACAACGACGCCTTCACCGCGGACGGCTGGTATCGGACGGGAGACATCGGATGGGAAGAGGAAGGCGGATGGATCCATGTGACGGATCGCCTGAAGGAGATGGTGAAGGTCTCGGGCTTCCAGGTCGCGCCGGCCGAGGTGGAAGCGGTCTTGTTGGACAACGAAGTTGTTGCGGACTGCGCGGTCTTCGGTGTTCCGGACGCCGATAAGGGCGAAGTAGTGGTTGCTGCCGTGAAGCTGCACGATGGAGCTTCGGTAGCGCCGGAGGCACTCATCAACGAGGTTGCTGATCGGATCTCGTCTTACAAGGTGCCCGGTGCCATCCATTTCATTGATGAGATCCCTCGCACGGCATCTGGAAAAGTCCTGCGTCGTGTCTTGCGGGAGCAGTTTGCGCATACCGCTTGAGGGGGCTTGAGGGGGAGAGCAGGGGCACGTCCGGACGGAATTGCCTGCGTTCGGGTCGCGTGCGGCGTTGCGTTGGGCGTAAGGCTACGCGTATGCGCCGGTGGTGATGTCTGTAGAGCGGCGTATATCGGGAAGGGAGACGACAATGTCGCACGAGGTCGCTGTGGTTACAGGTGGTTCGAGTGGTATCGGACGACGCATCCTCGAAGAGTTGGTGGAGGTTGGCTATCGGACCGTGTGCTTCGACCGGGCAGAACGGGAGTTGACACAGGCAGGTGACGGTGACATTGGGGAGGCATTCTTTCTGGTCGACGTGACCGACGCAGGTGGCGTTCGTGACGCGTGGGCGCAGATGGTTTCGGAGGTCGGCCCGCCGGGAGTATTGGTGAACTGTGCGGGCTGGGAGCGCGCCTCGTGGTTCATTGATACGGATGAGGAGTTCTGGCGTGAGCTCGTAGAAATCAACTTCCTAGGAGTCGTTCGGATGACACAATTGTTCTTGCGTTCTGCCATCGATGCCGGAGTACGCGGGCGCGTCATCAATATCGCGAGTGAAGCAGCCAGAGTGGGGAGCGCCCGGGAGGCTGTGTATTCGGGTTGTAAGGCGGGTGTGATCGGATTCGGAAAATCGGTGGCACGCGAGGTAGCTCGCTACGGCATACGCGTCAATACGGTGTGTCCAGGACCCGTGGAGACGAAATTGTACTTTGACCAACCCGAGGAGGTCCGATCGAAGATGGTGGGTGCAATTCCGCTGAGGCGTGTGGGTGTGCCCGCTGACATCGCTGGTGCAGTGGCGTTCCTTGTGTCTGAGAAGGCCGATTTCATAACTGGCCAAACGCTGAGCGTGAGTGGAGGACTCACGATGGCGTGAGGTTGCGATGAAACATGACTGGTCACCAGGGAAAGTAGGAGCTATGAGCGAAGAAATTGAGCTGACGCACAGAGGCGGCGTCGCGGTGGTACGGATCAATCGGCCTGAGAAGAAGAACGCTGTCACATTCGAGATGTGGGAGGAACTGCTCAGACACGTCCGGACCATCGCGAGCTCGCGAGAGGTGCGTGCGGTTGTCGTAACTGGAGCTGACGGCAGTTTCTGTGCGGGGGCCGATCTCGGGAGCGCCGGGGGCTCCATGAGTGGGCTCGAGATCATGCGCGCCGTAGAAGAGGTAGTCATGGCGTTGTATCGGCTGAGGAAGCCGACGATTGCGGCTGTCGATGGCCCCGCTGTGGGAGCAGGTTGGAACCTCGCGCTGTGCTGTGATCTCGTCTTCGCTACGGAGCGTGCTTCGTTCGGTCAGGTGTTCGCTCGGCGCGGATTGTCCGTTGACTTCGGGGGTAGTTGGCTGCTACCGCGTCTAGTCGGTTCGCAGCGAGCAAAGGAGCTGATGTTCAGTTCGCGGTTGCTCGGTGCAGGTGATGCGATGGATCTCGGCGTCGTGTCTCGTGTTCTGGATGTCGAAGGATTCGAGGAGTCGGTGTTCGAGTTTGCCGATGAACTCGCACATGGTCCGACACTGGCACTCGGATTCACGAAAGAGCTCATCAATACCAGTTTCGAACATTCGCTCGAAGAATCGCTTCGCGGAGAGACCCTGGCCCAGAGCCTGACCCTAAAGAGCAAGGATGCCGGGGAGGGGGCCCGAGCGTTCAGGGAGAAGCGGGATCCGGAGTTCGTAGGGTACTGACGCCAGGCGGCCGCTGTACGGATCCCGGAGGCATGTCGGCCCGGCGATACTCGACGGATCGGACAGGCCAGAGTTCCGGCTTCGACCGGCAGCTGTCGGTGACGGGACAGGTCTTCCGGGCAATCGAAGGGGGACGCAGATGTCCCGCTGATCACCTGCCGAAGCATCCGCCGGGCCCACGACCCCACGGCCATCGGGGCAGTGGGGGATGCCAACGGGACGCTGCGGAACTCAGGTCGGCGGTCCGCGACGCAACTGGCGGATCATTGGCCACGACAGAGGGAATCAGGTGAAGTGAGCGCAGCATGGTGAGGCAGCTCGAGAGGAGAGCAAGCGCTTGCTCTGGTGATGGTTACGAAGTACGATCGTCGTGGCGCTCGGTCCACGGATGGGCGTGTGACCACGTGATCCAGCATGGACGCCGGCCCTCATCTCGGATGCCTCAATGGCCGCTGGAGACGGTGGCACACGGCAGAAGGGGATCGCATCGCCACGCAGGGTGTCTCCGTCCTGGCGACGTACAAGGCAACACCTCCCACATTCGACGATGAGCAAGGTGTCGGGGAAATGAACGAGCACTACGGTAGTGCCGATGCAGTCCAGCGGGAGGCTGCTCGCTGGTTCAAGCAGGCATGGGATCCCGACATGCGCCTGGGGGAGTGGTGGACGGCCCTGGCGGAATCGGGATGGGGATACCCGACCTGGCCATCAGAGTGGTTCGGTAAGGGCCTACCTACCGCGGTGGCGAGAATCGTCGTAGAGGAGCGCCGGAAGGCGGGGGCACTCGGACCGCCGAACGGCGTCGCGACGACGTTAGCAGCGCCGACGATCATCAAACACGGTTCGGACGAACAGCGCATGAACTACCTGCCTGACATTGTCAGCGGACGCACCGTGTGGTGTCAGCTGTTCTCAGAACCGGAGGCTGGTTCCGATCTCGCCAGTGTCCGAACGGTGGCAAGGCGGGATGGTGATCGTTGGATAGTAACTGGCCAAAAAGTCTGGACTTCCGGCGCCCAGATTGCCGACTTCGGGATCTTGCTAGCCCGGACTAACAGTACCGCTGAGCGACATCGGGGTCTCAGCTATTTCGTTATCGATATGCGTCAGGAGGCCGTGACCTCGCAGCCCATCAAGGAGATGACGGGCGATGCTGCGTTCAATGCCGTCTTCTTGGACGAGGCAGTGGTCCCGGCCGATGGTTTGATCGGCGATATCGATGACGGCTGGCGAGTGGCGTTGACGACCCTGACGAGCGAGCGGACAACTATGGGTGCTGGCTCAATGACTGGATCCGGCGGAATGACGAAGCTTTCGATCGGCCGGCCAAATCTCTCTGAGAGAGTCGGCGACCTTGCTGAACAAGCAGGACGACGACCGGAACCCTCGCGGTATGGCGGCGGCAATGGCGATCTCCTCGTTTCCCTTGCAAGGCGGTACGGTAAAGCTGATGATGTCGTGATAAGGCAGCAAATTGCGCACATCTATTCGATGCTCCGAATTGCCCAATTCACGAGCCTCCGAGCTCGCGCGAAACTTGAAACTCAAGGATCGACCGGTCCCGAGACATCGATCGGAAAGCTGGCTGCCTCGAGGTTGGCCAGATCAATCCGCGAGACCGCGATGGCGATCGTCGGAATGGACGGGACGACGACGGCATCGACAGATCAGGAGCTTCTGCGAGTTGAACGGCTGGTCCTCTCAAGTCCCCTCTGGTCGATCGCGGGCGGCACCGATGAAGTGCAGAAGAACATCATTGGCGAGCGCGTGCTCGGCCTTCCGAAGGGTTAGTGCCATCGATATTCATCGCGAGCAGATGTGGCGCTCGAACAATGAAGAACGCGTCAGGCAAGACGGAAGGGACTCATATGAATGAGAGCTACGATGACAAGCCAGTAAAAGTGGACGTGGAGGGGCGAGTCGCTGTCGTCACCCTGAATTCCCCCGACACTCTTAATGCGCTGTCACCTCGTATGGTTGTCACGTTGGCACAGGCGTGGGATGAGATCCAGGATCGAAGAGAAGTCGCGGTAGTGCTCCTACGGGCTACTGGAGGACGGGCGTTCTGCGTTGGTGCGGACCTCAAGACGCTGATTCCTCTCTTGTCCGGCGCGCGCGATCCGGTTGACGAATGGGATGAGAGGGTCAAGGAGGATCCGCGGCTCCTCAATCGTGCTCTACTGCGAACATCAAAGTTTACCGTTCCGATCGTCTCGGCAGTGAATGGTTACGTCCTGGCGGGAGGAATGGAATTGATGTTGGCATGTGATGTACGAATCGCCGGTGAGGGAAGTATGTTCGGCCTTACTGAAGTCTCCAGGGGCTTGATTCCGGGTGGTGGAGGCCTGACTCGGCTCAGTCGCCAAGTTGGCTACGCAGTCGCTGCGCAGATTGTCCTCACCGGAGAGCAGGTCTCGGCGGGCGATGCTCTCCAGATGGGCCTCATCAATGCAGTGGTTCCGGAAGACAAAGTGCTGGATGAGGCTGAAAGCCTTGCCCAGCGGATGGCGAAGAATGCACCCATGGCGATGCGAAAGGCCAAGGAAGCCCTTGTCCGATGTGCTGGCGTACCATTCTCTGAAGCGCTGAGGATCGAAAGCGCTCTTGCGGCCGAAGTGCTGGCCAGCGACGATGCCAGAGAGGGCCCGAGGGCGTTCGCGGAGAAGCGGGTCCCCAATTTCAAGGGTGCGTAGTATGAGCAGCGCTACAACGGAGATCGGCGGCAATGCTGCCGTGGTTGGCATCGGCGAAACCGCTTACTTGCGAGGAGCGGATGCCTCAGCCCGGCAACTCATCAATCAAGCTGCGCTTGAGGCAATTGCCGATGCGGGACTGACGAAGAGCGATATCGATGGCATCTTGCCGCCTGCCGGCTACTCGACCGCGGAAGAGATCGCTGCTGACCTGGGCATTGAGGGACTGCGGTTCTCTGCGACGGTTCACATGGGTGGTGCCAGCCCCTGTGCCTCGTTGCGATTGGCGGCGACGGCGGTATCAAGCGGCATCGCCAGCGCGGTGCTCGTGGTGTTCGGGTGGGAAGGAGCGACGACCTTCCGGCCCAACGCAGAGCGCAGAAGTCGACGGCGCCTGGATACGGGAGCCTTCGCAGATACTGCTCGGCATTTCTATGCCCCCTACGGATTGCGAGCTCCCGCGCAGATCTACGCACTCTATTTGAACCGATATGTACGTGAGTACGGTATCGAGCCGACAGATGCAGGCAGAGTGGCTCTGGCGTGTCGGGAGAACGCCCAACGAAATGAACGTGCGTTCATGCGGGGGCGTGAACTGAGCATGGATGAGTATCTAACCGCCCCACTGATTGCGGAGCCGCTCCGAAAGTTCGACTGCAGTTTGGAAACGGATTGCGCGAATGCTGTCGTAGTGACGACAGTCGAACGAGCGCGGGATCTGGTTCATCGACCGGTTGTATACCTGGGAGGAGCGGAGGGACATCCGTTCCCGGGGGATGATGTTGCAAATCGGCACGACATGTTGAAGCTCGGGATTCACAAGGCCTCTGCGGAAGCGTTTGCCATGGCTGGCGTCAGCAATTGGGACATGGATGTGTTGGAGGTCTACGACTGCTTCACCTACGTTGTCCTTCTTCAACTCGAGGCGCTGGGATTTGCAGAGCGGGGTGGGGGCGGAGAATTCGTTCGCAGCGGAGCCATCGAACACGGGGGTCGGTATCCATTGAATACACATGGCGGCCTGTTGTCCCAAGGCCATTGTTGGGGTATGAACCACATCGTTGAGGCAGTTAGGCAGCTCCGGCACGAGGCCGGTGAGGCACAGGTCGCAGGTGCCGAGCTGGCGCTCGTGACCGGGTACGGAGATCTCGGTGATGGGAGCGTTGCAATATTTGGGAGGGACCGTTGAAGGAGATCGCGGGGAGGTACACCCCAACGGTAGAGGGAACGTACGCGGGTTGGCATCAGGCTTGTGTGGGGTCTGGTGAAGTCTGCCTTCAGCGATGTGGTGACTGTGGGGTGTACCAGCATCCCCCTCGGGAACTGTGCCCGCGGTGCGGTTCGGTCACGCTCGGTTACGAACCCATCGAGGGTGTCGGCAGCTGCTACAGCTACACGGTGACGCACAGCAGCCGAGATGCCGCTTGGTCCGCTCAGACTCCGTTCGCAACAGTCGTCGTCGGCTTGCCCCAGGGGGTGAGGTGCATCGCGGCATGGGGTGCAGGTGATGGGCAGGTCCCGGTGATGGGCGAATGTGTGGAATTGACAGTGGAAGTTATTGACGGGCGGTTTGCATTTCTCTGGGGAGTGCCATGCAAGAAGTAGACGTCGAGAACGTGAATTTCGGGAATATCTGGAGGCAGCAGGCTGAGTTCAATCCTGATCAAACTGCCTTGATCCAGGGTGATGACACGTTGACTCGGGGTGACTGGCTTGACCGGTCGACAAGACTGGCAGGATCGTTCGCGGCGATGGGACTGAGGCCGGGTGATCACGTGGGTGTGGCCTTGAGAAATAGCTTCGAAATCTTCGAGGTCTACTTCGCGTGTTTCTTGGCTGGATTCGTTCCTGTCAATACAAACTATCGATACGAAGCGGACGAGCTTCGATATGTATGGGACAACGCGGACATCCGTCTCGCGGTATTCGACAGCGACATGGACGAGCGGGTCGAGAAGGCGAAGCCGGGGTTGCCCGGAGTAGTCGGATGGGTTAGTGCTGAACGGGGAACCGGAGCTGTCCCCCCATGGGCTCTTGGATTTGATGTATGCCGTCACGGAGAGCGGCCTGCAGATCTCCCGACACGAGGGGGCGACGACATCTTCCTGCTTTACACCGGCGGGACGACGGGGATGCCCAAGGGAGCGGTGTGGCGCCAGGGCGACTTCTTTCGCGTGCTACATGGGACATCACGTCGGAAGGGCAAGAGCTCGCAGGGAGAGGCCGGTGGGCAACGAAGCGAGGGTGGAGACCGGCCTGTCGCTGTCGTTGGGCCTCCGTTGATCCACGGAACCGGAATGGCGATTGCTTGGGGAGCGCTCGACGAAGGTGGCACGGTGGTCCTGTTGCCGGATGGTCGGTTTGATGCCGACGAGATGGTGGGCGCGATCAGTCGCCATCGCGCATCGATCGTCGCCATCGTCGGAGATGCGTTTGGCGTGCCGCTAGCGGCTTCGTTTGAGCGAAACAGTGACAAGGACGTATCGAGCCTGAGGAGAATAGTCTCCTCCGGAGCCATCTGGAGTCCGAAGAACAAGGCCGCACTTGCCGCAGCTGTGCCGAGCGCACGACTCGTCGACATGTTCGGATCCTCGGAAACCGTGGGTGTTGGACGGTCAGTTTGGAATGGGGGAGGGAAGGAGGGCCCCCCTCAGTTCACGGTGGGTAAGAACATCCGAATCCTCACGGAAGATGGGGGAGTATCTCCGGTTTTGCCGGGCGTGAGTGGTCGTATTGCAGTGGGTGGCCCGACGGCGTTGGGTTATTACAAGGACAGTGAATTGTCCGAGAAGCGTTTTGTCGAAGCGGACGGCGAGCGGTGGTTCGTGACTGGCGACATGGTGTCTGTCGATGACGACGGATCGTTGCGGTTTCTCGGACGCGGGAACATGTGCATCAACACCGGCGGTGAAAAGGTGTATCCAGAAGAAGTCGAGGTTGCAATCAAGGCCGTCGATGGAGTCGTCGATGTCGGAGTAGTCGGAGCCGTCGATGAACGTTACGGTGAAGTGGTGTGCGCCGTCGTAGACGTTGGCGATGTTGAGGTAGACGTTACAACAATCCCAAGTCAGATTCGGGGAACACTGGCTGGCTATAAGATTCCCAAGTATGTGTTCGAGGGGACCGTGTTTCGGCTCGCAAATGGGAAATTGGACTATTCAAAGCTGAAGGAGTGGGTCGCCGGGCAGGTGGCCGAGGTGGTGTAAGCGGCCAACCGTAGGCGGGTTGGGCGTGGGGCGGGGCCGGTACGAGTCGGACGCCCTCCAGCGTGCAGGCTGGCTCGTGCTGGTAATGGCAGCCGTTCCCAATTGCGTGTCCCAATTGCGCAGCCGTCAGAGGACGAGCTCGGCCATGGTCCGCATGGTGTCGACGCTCCCGGCGATGAGCAGGGTGGTGGCCATCGACTCCCGCCAGGCGCCCAGGTCGTCGCGGATCTTCTCCACCGGTCCGATCAGGGCGACCTCCTCTACCAGGCTGGTGGGGATGGCGGCGGCCGCCTCGTCCTTGCGCCCGTCCAGGTAGAGGTCCTGGACCTTGTGGGCCACGTCCTCGTAGCCCATGCGGGCGAACACGTCGAAGTGGAAGTTCATCTCCTTCGCCCCCATGCCGCCCATGTAGAGGGCGAGGAAGGGCCGGTAGGCGTCGGCCGCCCGCTCGACGTCGTCGTCGATCACCGTCGGGGCGAAGGCGATCACCTCGAAGTCCTCCGCTGAGCGCCGTGCGCCCGGGCGGGCGAAGCCCTCCTTCAGCGACGGCTCGAAGGCCTTCACCGCGTTGGGGGAGAAGAAGATGGGGAACCAGCCGTCGGCGATCTCGGCGGCCAGGGCCACGTTCTTCGGGCCCTCGGCCCCCATGATGATGGGGATGTCAGCCCGCAGCGGGTGGACGATCGGCTTCAACGGCTTGCCCAGGCCCATGCCCCCCGGGTAGGGGAGGGGGTAGTGGGGACCGTCGCTGGTGACCGGGGCCTCGCGGGCCAGCACCTTGCGGACGATCTCGACGTACTCCCGGGTGCGGGCCAGCGGCTTGTTGAAGGGCTGGCCGTACCAGCCCTCGACGACCTGGGGCCCGGACACCCCCAGCCCGAGGACGAACCGCCCTCCCGACAGGTGGTCGAGGGTCAGCGCGGCCATGCCCATGGCCGTCGGCGTGCGGGCCGACAGCTGGCACAGCGCCGTGCCCAGGCGCACGCTTGTCGTCTGCGAGCCCCACCACGCCAGCGGCGTCAGCGCGTCGGAGCCATAGGCCTCGGCCGTCCAGATGGAGTCGAACCCGAGTCGCTCCGCTTCGGCCACCTGGGCAGGGGCGTCGAGGGGTGGCCCGGAGCCCCAGTAGCCAAGTTGCAGACCGAGCTTCATGTCCTTCATGCGGGGGGCTCCCTCCGTGCGCGTGTCATGACTGTACTGGCCGGTCCCGTGGTCGGTCCCGTGGCGGGCGTCACGAGTTCACCTTCGCCATGACGTGCTCGGCGAAGAGCTCGCAGTACTCGATGCGCTTGGCCCGGACCTCCTCGTCGGGCTGGCCGTCGGCGGGCATGGCGCCCATCCACGGGGCGCACAGCAGGTCGGTGACCCCGGAATCGCCCAGCCGGCGGTAGAGGTCGACGTCCGGGCGGGCGTTGGTGGCGACGTAGATGGCGAAGTCGTCGCCGTCCCGCCCGGCCCGCTTCAACCACTCCTTGACCCGCTCGACCTGGTTGAAGGCTTCTTCTGCCGCCACCGCCCCCGTGTTGATCCACCCGTCGCACAAGGTGGTGGCCCGCCTGAGCGCCGCATCGGAGTCACCCCCGCCCAGGATCGGCACCGGCCGGGGAGGGGACGGGTTCATCTGGCACGCGGGGACGTCGTAGTGGGTGCCGTGCCACTCGACCCAGCCGCCGGACCAGAGGGCTCGTAGCGCCGGAATCATCTCGTCCAGCCTCTTGCCGCGGGTGCGGAAGTCCTGGCCGGTCTGGACGTACTCCTCTTCGCACCATCCCACGCCGACCCCTAGGCGCACCCGACCGTGGGAGATCACGGCCGCCGTCCCCACCGACTTGGCCACGGTGATGAGATCACGGACCGGCGCGATGTAGATGCCGGTGGTGAACGTCATGTGCTCGGTGACCGCCGCGAGAGCCGAGATGAGGCACATGGGGTCGGGCCACGCCGTCTCCTTCTCCCAGAACGGCGACCCGTCCGGTGCCTTGGAGTACGTGTAACGCGAGCTCAGCTCTTTCGGGTTGAAGAGGTGGTCGGACACGTAGGCGCCGTCGTAGCCGAGCCGGTCGCTGGCCGACGCGATGGCGATGGCCTCGTCGACCGGCAGGAAGGTGAGTGCCTGGTGGAATCGCATGGCGTGGGGTCGGGCGGCCTTTCCGGTCGGTGGAGTCGGTGTGGTGGAGTCGGTGTGGAGTCGTGGGGTGGGTCAGGGCAGTGCGTGCGGTGGGTCAGGGCAGTGCGTGCGGCGGGTGCCGCACCCGCGTCCTCAGGCCCCTACCGGTGCGGACGGTGTGAAGCGCACCGGCAGGTGCTTCACACCATTGATGAAGTTGGACCGGAGACGCTGCACCTCGCCGTCGAGCTCGATGTCGCCCATGCGGTCGAGGAGCCGGTCGAACATCACCTTGATCTCCATGCGGGCCAGGTTCGCCCCCAGGCAGAAGTGGGGACCGCCCCCGCCGAAGGCCATGTGGTTGTTGGCCGGACGGGCGACGTCGAAGCGGTGGGGGTCGGGGAACACCGTCTCGTCCCGGTTGGCCGAGATGTGCCAGAAGATGACCTTGTCGCCCTCCCGGATCTGCTGGCCGCCCAGCTCGACGTCGGCGGTTGCCTGGCGGCGGAAGTGCATGACCGGGGAGACGAACCGCAGCATCTCCTCGATGGCCGAGGGGAGGAGCGACCGGTCGCCACGGAGGCGCTCCCACTGGTCCGGGTTCTCGAAGAAGGCGACCATCGCCCCCGAGATCAGGTTTCGCGTCGTCTCGTTGCCGGCCACCGCCAGCAGCATGAAGAACAGGTCGAGCTCCAGCTGGGAGAGGCGGTCGCCGTCGATCTCCGCCTGGGTGAGCACGCTCAGGAGGTCCTGGTGGGGATCGAGACGCTTCTTCTCGCACAGCTCGTCGGCGTACGCGTAGAGCTCCATCGACGCCTCGATGCCGGACTCCGCCGCCACCTGGTACTCGGGGTCCTTCGAGCCGACCATGCGGTTGGACCAGTCGAAGACGAGGTGCCGGTCCTCCTGGGGAACGCCCATGAGCTCGGCGATCACCTGCAGGGGGAGCTCGGCCGAGATCTGCTCGACGAAGTCGGCCGTCCCCGCCTCGCACACGCCGTCGAGGATCCGGTCCGTGTAGGTGACGACGCTGGCCTCGAGGTCCCGGATCATGCGGGGGGTGAAGCCCTTGTTGACCAGCCGCCGGTAGCGGGTGTGCATGGGCGGGTCCATGTTCAGCATCATCAGGCGCTGCTGGGCCAGGAGGTCCTCGTCCCAGTCCTCGTAGAGGGTGGCCTTGAGGTGGGACGAGAAGTGCTCGTAGTCCCGGTTGACCGTCACACAGTCGTCGTAGCGGGTGACGCACCAGTAGCCGTCCGCGTGCCCGTCGGGGTCGGGATGCCAGAACACCGGCGCCTCCCGGCGCAGGTGGGCGAACCATTCGTGGGGTACGCCCTGGACGAAGTTGTCCGGGTTCCCGAGGTCGATCTCGTGCAGCTCCATGTTCCCCCCAGGTCCCCGTGCTCTCGTTCCCCGGACCCACGCCCGGACCCACGCCCGGACCCACGCCCGGACCCACGCCCGGACCCACGCCCGGACCCACGCCGACGGAGCGTCGATTCCATTTCTAGAACGTGTATCAGTTATCATACGGCGGCAGCGCCGGGGGGACCACCGGTTGCACTCGAACGCACGGACCGCGGCGGCGGCCGTGACACGACAGGGAGGATCGGCCGGATGTACCTGGAGGAGACCCGGGAGCAGCGTGCGCTGCGGGCCGAGCTGCGGGCGTACTTCGCCCAGCTCGTGACGCCCGAGGTTCGCCGGGCCCTCGACGAGGAGGGCGAGGGGGGCGCGGTCTTCCGCTCGGTGGTGCGCCAGATGGGAGCGGACGGCTGGCTGGGGATCGGCTGGCCGGAGGAGTACGGGGGCCAGGGCCGTCCGGCCACCGACCAGTTCATCTTCTTCACTGAGGTCCAACGGGCCCGGGCGCCGTTCCCGTTCGTCACCCTCAACACCGTGGGCCCCACCCTCATGCGCTACGGCTCGGCCGAGCAGAAGGCCTTCTTCCTCCCCGGGATCCTGGCCGGCGAGATCAACTGCGCCATCGGCTACACGGAGCCGGGAGCGGGGACCGACCTGGCGTCGCTGCGCACCCGGGCGGTGCGGGATGGTGACGAGTGGGTCATCGACGGCAACAAGATCTTCACCAGCGGTGCCGACCAGGCCGACTACGTCTGGCTGGCCACCCGGACGGACCCCGAGGCACCGAAGCACAAGGGGATCTCCATCTTCATGGTCCCGACGTCGTCCCCTGGGTTCTCCTGCACGCCCATCGTCACCGTGGGCGGCGTGTCGACGACGGCCACCTACTACGACGGCGTGCGCGTCCCCGACAGCGCCCTGGTGGGCCAGCTGAACGAGGGCTGGCGGATGATCACCAACCAGCTCAACCACGAGCGGGTGGGACTGGCCGCGGTGGCGGCATTGGCACTCCGCCTGTGGGGGGAGGTGGCCGAGTGGGCGGTGGCCGAAGGGGTGGCCGACGTGCCGTGGGTCGCGGCCGACCTGGCCCGCACCTACGCGCTGCTCGAGGCCCAGCACCTCCTCAATTGGCGGATGGCGGCCGCCGTGGCCGACGACACCCTCGGTCCGGCCGACTCGTCGGCGGTCAAGGTCTTCGGGACGGAGTCGACCGTCCAGGTCTACCGTCTGCTCCTCGGGATCGTCGGTGCCGCCGGGATGGTGCGGCCCGGCTCGCCGGGGGCCGTGCTCCAGGGCGAGCTGGAACGGGCGTCGAGGGCGGCGCAGATCAACACTTTCGGCGGAGGCGTCAACGAGGTGCAACGGGAGATCCTGGCCATGGCCGGTCTCGGGATGAAGCGGGCGTCCCGGTGAGCGTGGTGCCGACGTCGATGAGCACCACGGGCGCCACGGGTTCGATGAGCACCACGGACGCCACGGACGCCACGGGTTCGACGGCCACCATGGGCACCGACGACTACCAGGCCCGGTTGCTCAGCTACGTCGGGCAGTCGTCGGGTCTGCCGGTCGTCGCCCCCGATGAGGTCAACCAGGCCATGATCCGCCACTGGGTGGAGGCGATGGGCGACGACAACCCTGCCTACGTCGACGACGAAGCGGCTCGCCAGGCGGGGTTCCCTGGCGTCATCGCACCGCCGACCATGCTCCAGGCGTGGGTCATGCAGGGACTGAAGGCCACCCAGGAGCTCGAGGCAGCCAGGCTGGACGGGACGGCCCCGACCGACACGCCCAACGCGGCGATGATGAACCTGCTCGACGAGGGTGGGTTCACGTCGGTGGTCGCCACCAACTGCGAACAGCACTACCTCCGCCCCCTCGTCCTCGGTGACCGGGTGACGGTGCGGAGCGTGATCGAGAGCATCTCGGGGGAGAAGGCGACCGGCCTCGGGGTCGGGCACTTCGTGACGACCCGGATGGACTTCGTCGACGCCGCCGGTGAGCCCGTCGCAACCATGCGGTTCCGGATCCTGAAGTACCGGCCGGGGACGGCCCGGGCTGCGGGGTCGGGCCAGCAGGATGGGTCGGGCCAGCAGGATGGGTCGGGCCAGCAGGATGGGTCGGGCCAGCAGGATGGGTCGGCGGACGCCGGCGGTGCCGGAGCGAGCCCTGCCGGGAGCGGGACGAGAGAAGGGGAGCCGGCGTGACCGTGAGCCAGACCGAGAAACGCGATGAGCGGGCTGCCGGTGGAGCCGGTGGAGCCGGTGGAGCCGGTGGAGCCGGTGGAGCCGGTGGAGCCGGGTCGTCCGGGGTGACCGGCCCCCTCCGACCCCGCCCGGCCATCTCGCGGGACATCGCCTTCTTCTTCGAGGGGGCCAAGCGAGGCGACCTCCTCATCCAGCGGTGCGAGGCGTGCGGATCCCTCCGTCATCCGCCGCTGCCGTCGTGCCCGGCGTGCCGGTCGTTCGCCTGGGACACGGTGACGGCATCGGGTCGGGGGACGATCTTCAGCTTCGTCGTCACCCACCACCCGCAGCTGCCGGCCTTCGACTACCCGCTGATCATCGCGGTGGTCGAACTGGAGGAGGGGACGCGCCTGGTGGCGAACGTGGACGGGGTCGACCCCGGTGACGTCCACGTGGGCATGCCCGTGCTGTGCCGGATGGTGGAGATGGACCCGGATCTCACCCTTCCCGTCTTCTCGCCCGATCCGGATGGACCTGCGGGTCCGGATGGACCTGCGGGCGATCGAGGAACGGCCGTCTGATGGACTTCAGGTTCGACGAGACCCAGGAGGCCGTGCGCGAAGCGGCGGCCGGTGTGTTCGAGGGGACGGTGACACCCGAGCGAGTCCGCGACATCGAGGCCGGCGACATCGAGGCCGGCGACATCGAGGCCGGCGACATCGAGGCCGGCGGCGACCGGGTTGACCACGCTCTGTGGGCGAAGCTGGCGGAGGCCGACCTGCTGGGGCTGTGCGTGCCCGAACGACTGGGCGGCGGGGGCATGGGCTTGGTCGAGCTGTGCGTCATGCTCGAGGCACAGGGTCGCTGTGTGGCGCCGGTACCGCTGTGGGAGACCGTCGCGCTCGGGGCGCTTCCTGTGGCCAGGTTCGGCAGTGAGGCGCTTGCGGCGTCGCTCCTCCCGGAGGTGGCGGCCGGCCGGTCCATGGTCACGGCGGCGCTGGCCGAGGTCGCCGACGACATCGCCCGGGGCGGCTCGGGGCAGGCGGTTGTGCGTGCTGAGCCCACTGGGGCTGCCGGGGTTGCCGGGCCTGCCGGGGCTGGTACCTCCTCGTCGACGTCCACCGGCTCCGTCGTCCTCCATGGCACGGTGGAGCTGGTGCCGGCGGCCCACGTGGCGGACCGGATCCTGGTGCCCGCCCGGTTCGGCGACGGGACCATCGTCGCCGCCGTGGACCCGACGTGGCCCGGCGTCGGGATGGAGCGGGCGGAGACGACGAACCGGCAGGTCCGTCCGCACGTCCACCTCGACGGAGTCGAGGTGTCCCCGGACGACCTGTTGGCCGGCGGTGACCCTGGCCGCGGGCACGAGGTCATCGGGACGATGCTGGCGTTCGCCTGGACGGGGCTGTGCGCCCTGCAGGTGGGGGTGTGCGAGGCGGCACTGGCGCAGACGGCCCTGTACCTGAACGACCGGGAGCAGTTCGGCCGGGCATTGTCGACGTTCCAGGGGACCATGCTCCGGGCCGCCGATGCTGCCATCGACATCGAGGCGATGCGGGTCACCCTGTGGGAGGCGGCGTGGCGGCTGGATGCCGGGCTGGACGCCGAGCGGGCCGTCGCCGTGGCCAGGTGGTGGTCGGGTGACGCCGGCAACCGAGTGGTCCACGCCACCCAGCACCTGCACGGCGGCATGGGGGCCGATGTCGACTACCCCATCCACCGGTACTTCCTGTGGGGGAAGCAGATCGAGGTGGACCTGGGCGGCCCCAGCGCCCACCTGGCCCGGCTGGGGCGGCAACTGGTCGCCGACCTGCGATCGGGCGCGGAGGTCCTGGCGTGAGTGGGACGCTGAATGTCGCCGATGTCGGCGCAGGTGACGAGCTCGGCGAGCTCGCCATCCCCATCACCCGCACCCTGATCGTCGCCGGCGCCATCGCGTCGCGCGACTACCAGGACGTGCACCACGACCACGAGCTGGCTGCCGAGCGCGGGTCGCCCGACATCTTCATGAACATCCTCACCACCAACGGTCTGGTGGGGCGGTACGTGACGGACTGGGCGGGGCCGGGCGCACGGCTCGTCGATGTCGACATCCGCCTCGGCGCGCCGAACTATCCGGGCGACACCATGGTGATGCGGGGGCGGGTCACCGAGGTCGATCGGGCGTCCGGCACGGTGGTGGTCGGGCTTCGCGGCTCGAACCGGATCGGTGACCACGTCACCGGGGTGGTGCGGCTCGTCCTGCCGGCAGCAGGGGCAGCAGGGGCAGCAGGGGATGCGGCGGTGGCGGACCCGGGGGGCAGCGGGCGGAACGGAACGGGCAACGACGGACACGAGGAGCGCACGTGACGAGCCGATCGCACACCTACGCCGGCACCACCGCCATCGCCGGCATCGGTGCCACCGAGTTCTCGAAGGACTCCGGCCGTTCCGAGCTCTCGCTCGCCGTGGAGGCCGTGGCTGCCGCTCTGGAGGACGCTGGGCTCGCCCCTTCGGACGTCGACGGCATGGTCACCTACTCGGCGGACACCAATCCCGACATCGACATCGCCCGATCCCTCGGCATCGGCGATCTCACCTTCTTGGACAGGGTGCACTACGGCGGCGGCGCCTGTTGCGGGACGGTGCAGCACGCTGCCATGGCCGTCGCCACCGGCGTGGCCGACGTGGTCGTCTGCTACCGGGCGTTCAACGAGCGGTCGGGGCACCGGTTCGGCACCGGGGTGCAGGACCGGCCGGTCATGCCGACGGCGGAGAACGCGCAGTTCGCCTGGTACTCGCCCTTCGGGCTGCTGACCCCGGCCAGCTGGGCGGCGATGTTCGCCCGGCGCTACATGCACGCCACCGGGGCGACCAGTGAGGACCTGGGGCGGATCGCGGTGGCCGACCGAAGGCACGCGGCGACGAATCCCAAGGCCTTCTTCTACGGGAAGCCGATCACCCTCGAGGACCACCAGGCGTCCCGGTGGATCGTCGAGCCCCTGCACCTGCTCGACTGCTGCCAGGAGTCGGATGGCGGCCAGGCCATCGTGGTGACGTCGCTGGAACGGGCCCGGGACCTGGCCCAGAAGCCGGCGGTGATCGAGGCCGCGTCCCAGGGGTCCGCCTCAGGACAGGACATGATGACCTCGTACTACCGGGACGACATGGCCCATCTGCCCGAGATGGGGCTGGTGGCCCGGCAGCTGTGGGAGACGTCCGGTCTGGGGCCGTCGGACATCCAGACGGCCGTCCTCTACGACGCGTTCAGCCCGTTCGTGCTGAACACCCTGGAGGAGTTCGGCTTCTGCGAGTGGGGAGAGGCGAAGGACTTCATCCGGGACGGCAACATCGAGCTGGGCGGGTCGCTGCCCATCAACACCCATGGCGGGCAGCTGGGCGAGGCCTACATCCACGGCATGAACGGGATCGCCGAGGGCGTGCGCCAGGTGCGGGGCACCGGAGTGAACCAGGTGCCGTCGGTGGAGCACGTCGTAGTGACGTCCGGGACGGGGGTACCGACGAGCGGGCTCATCCTCGGCGTGGATCGCTGACCAACTCGTCTGTGGCGGCGGCGGCGGCGGCGGCGGCGGCGGTGGTGGTGGCGGTGGTGGCGGTGGTGGTGGTGGTGGTGGTGGTGGCGGTGGTGGCGGTGGTGGCGGCGGTGGCGGCGGTGGTCCGGCGGTGGTGGTCCGTGGCAACCCACCTGGTAGTGGCCTCGTGGCGGAGGGCATCGCCCCGCCCCGGAAGCGCGGAACGACGCCCATCGTCGGCTGCCGGGGGGCGCGGCGGCGCCAGGCGCGGTGGTCGTCAGGTCGGCGAGATCGAGGACGCGCGTTGCCGGCTGTCGGAGGTGCCGGGAACTGGCCGCGGGGCGCGCCGGAGGCGCCGCGCTGCGGTTGTCGTCAGGCCGACCAGAGCGTGGGGGCAGCTCGTGCTGACGCTTCAGGGCGCGCCGAGCCTCTCGGCTGCCGTTCGCTGACTACCCCGACGCGGGGCTTGGGTGGTGGGGGCCCGCCATGTTCGCTGCCAGGGCCACGGTGGTTCGCTGACCAGGGTGGTTCGAACACCCATGTCGGCTCCGCCTCGTCGTCGGCATTCGTCCGTCTGAGCGTCCAGCCGTCGTACGTCTTGAGGTAGTGGTGCCAATGGCACAGACGGGCCAGGTTCGACAGGCATGTGGGGCCGCCCTCGAAGAGGGGGATCGTGTGGTCGATCTCGAGGCCGGTCGATACCGAGCACCCCGGCACGACGCAGCAGCGGTCCCTCTCCACCAGGGCCGTGCGGAGTGCGGCGCTGATGGTCCGGCCCAGATGCGCGACGGCCCGGATGTCACCCGCCTTGTGGAAGATGCACCGGACCGAGGCGTCGTCGAGGAGAGCACGGACGCCGGGTACGGGGATGGGCCCGACGCCTTCGATGGTTGAGACCTCGCCTTCTTCGGCGTGACCTCGTCGAAGTGCATCGAGGTCGATCCGAACATGGATCATGGTTCCGGGGCCAGACGAGCCATCGGTGCCGGATGCGTCGCCGGAACCGGCTCGCCCCGACGTGATCAGCGCAGCCACCGCGTCGGCCTCAAGGGCGGCGTAGGGGGTACGGCAGGGTGCCTCCGTTCCGGTGCCCGGCCCTCGCTCGGCGGTGCGCATTCGCTTCATCTGGTCGGCGATCGCTGCGAGGATTGCAGCTCCGACCTCTGGAACGTCCCGCCCCCCATAGCAGAACGCCCCCTCCGCATCGGTCCAATGACGGAAGTGCCGGTTGGCATGGATCCTGCGATGGGTAGCGCGCGGGTCCTTGCCGGCGTGGGTCGCCTTCAGGTCTCGACACCGGTTGCGGAGTGCCGTCATGGATCCTTCGGTGGCCTGGTCGATCAGCGACTCCTGCTGGGCAGGGGCAGTGCGAGCGGCGTCGGCGATCTCACGCGTCTGGGCGCCCGACAGGCGGCCGTCACGGAGCGCCTCCTCGACGGCGGGGAGCTCGTTGAGTGCCTCCGCTGTGTCGAGGAGGGAGCGAGCCTCCCCCACGCTGACACCGTCGAGCCACGCGATGAACGCTGCGGCGGAGCGGTGCTCGCTGCGACGCCAGATACCCGAGGAGTCGATCCGTCCGGCGAGAAGTGCCTTCAACGCATGTGCCAGGCGCTCGACCCGGACGGACTGCTGGTAGAGGTTCACGGCGTCAGTACCGCTGACTGTCCCGGGCTCGAGTGTCGCGGTGATCGAGTTGAGAAGGTCGGCGGCACGCCCGAGCGTCACGGCGAGTCGGGCATCCGCCTGAGAACCGGGGTCGTCGACAGTCAGGGCACCCATCTCCTCGGTCTGCGAGGTCACGTCCGCCGTTGATCGCGCCATGAGGAGATGATCGCAGGGGGGTGTAACAGTCATGACCCGGGGCTCGCAGGCACGGGACTCGACCCGGCCAACCCCGCCGATCCGGCCAACCCCGCCGATCCGGCCAACCCCGCCGACCCGGCCAACCCCGCCGACCCGGCCAACCCCGCCGACCCGACCACCCCCGCCGACCCGACCACCCCCGCCGACCCGACCACCCCCGCCGACCCGGTCAGCTGCGGGAGGCGGCCACCTCCGCCGGTGCGCCGGCGACCGCGGCGTCGAGTGATGCGGCGTCATCGGGCGTGAGGGGCCGGTAGCCGCCGTCACGCTCCGGCTGCCACCAGACGGGGTCGGCGCAGTTCCATCGCTCCGCCCGCAGGACCCGGGTGAGCACCTTGCTCGTGGCGGTCACCGGGAGCTGGGTGGCCACCCGGACGAAGCGGGGCGCCCATTTCGTACCGAGGTCGTCCTGGGCGGCGAGGAAGGCCCGGAACCCTCCGGGGTCGAACGTGGTCCCCGCAGTCAGTTGGAGGGCAGCCATGACCTGGTCACCCACGGCGGGATCGGGAACGGCGTAGACCGATGCGAGCACGACGTCGGGGTGCCGCAACAGGATCCCCTCCACCGGCGCGGTGGCGAAATTCTCGCCGTCGACCCGCAGCCAGTCGCTGTTGCGCCCGGCGAAGTAGAAGAAGTCGTCCTCGTCGCGGTAGCCGAGGTCGCCGGTCCAGTACCAGCCGTTGCGCAGCCGTGCCCGTTCGGCGTCGTCGTTGTGCCAGTACCCCTCGAAGCCGGCGCCGCCGGTCTCGGAGACGATCTCGCCGATGGCCTCCTCTGCGTTGGTGAGGCGTCCGGCGTCGTCGAAGCGGGCGCGGGGGCACTCGTCCCCGGTGGCGGGATCGACGATCATGGTCCCCGGCAGCGCCCGCCCCAGCGCACCGCGGGGGGTGTCGGGCGTGCGGGTGATGGACGCACCGCCCTCGGTGGATCCGTAGGCATCCTGGACGGCGCATCCGAACCGCTCGGCGAAACGGGCGACGTCGCTTGCCGCCGCTTCGTTCCCGAACACCTGGCGGAGGGGATTGTCGGCATCGTCGGGCTGCGCGGGCGTGGCCAGGATGTACGAGAGCGGCTTGCCGACGTAGTTGAAGTAGGTGGCGCCGAAGGTGCGGACGTCGGCGAGGAACTGCGACGCGCTGAAGCGATCCCGGAGGGCGACCGTCGCGCCGGCGGCGAGTGCCGGCGCCCACCCGGCCATCAGCGCGTTCGAGTGGAACAGCGGCATCGGGATGTAGCAGACGTCCTCTTCACCGAGCGAGAACATCTGCGCCACGATCCCGCCGATGCGGGCGAGGCGACCCTGGGTGCAGCGGCACGCCTTCGGTGCACCCGAGGTGCCCGACGTGAACAGGAGGAGTCCCAGCGTGTCCTTCTGGATGTCGGTGTGCCTGGGATCGGGAAGGGGGCTCCCGGACGCGCTGGCCAGCAGCTGTCCGTATGCCGACATGCCGCCCTCCGTCGCCCCGCCACTGCCGTCACTGCCGCCCTCCTCCTCGCCCGGCCGCACGAGATCGCCGGTCGGGGAGTCGATCACGAGGATGCGGTCGGGGGGAAGGGTCACCCCCAGGTCCCGTCCCCGGACCAGCTCGAAGAGCGATGCGTCGGTGACGAGAAGCTGGCACTCGGTGTGCGACAGATCTCGGGCGAGCTCGTCGCCCCGGTGGGTGGGATTGCCGCCGACCACGACGGCACCGGCGAGCGCGGCTGCGCTCATCCAGAAAACGTACTCGGGGACGTTCTCGAGAAGGAGGGCGACGTGGAACGGGCCGGGGCGGCGGAGACGTTCGAGCACGGCGGCCCGATCGGCGGCGCGGTGGACGACTTCATCGTGGGTCCAGGAACGGTCCTCGAACCTGAGGCCGATCCTGTTGTCGCCCACCCGCCTGCGGATGAGCTCGTCGACGGTCTGCAACGGTTCCCCCCTCACAACTGAAACACGTTGCAATTTAGCCCTCTCCGGTGCTACCGTGCCGATAGGAGCAGAGCGGGCCCGATGCAGGTGTCCGGTACGGGTCCAGGCCCACCTCCGGCTGCCAGGAGCGGGTCAGCCCCAGGTCCCGGCACCTCCACGGGGCGCCGGGGGGACGGCGTGGGGTACGTCCGGTTCGCCGGGGTCCCGCGGGGATCCCGCGGGGATCCTCGGGGGAGCCGTGCCCCGGGTGCGAGTCCGAGTCTGTAGCGCATACCGGAACCCGGGGAGTCCCGCACCGCATCAGACCGTCAGAAGGCACCAGCAATCAGCACCAGCAACCAGCACCACCCGCACCACCCACACCACTCACACCAAGAGCACCAGTACGGCAGAAAGGGAGCGCCAGCGCCATGGAGTTCGGAGTCTTCCTCAATGGCTACGTGCCCGGCCCGGGCGCACACGACCCCGGGGCCGAGCACGAGATGCTGAAGCGCGAGCTCGAGTACGCCATCGTGGCCGACCGCTTCAATTGGAAGTACGTGTGGGTCGGTGAGCACCACTCGCTGACCGAGTACAGCCACATGTCGGCGCCGGAGGTGGTGATGGGCTATCTGGCCCACGCCACCGAGCGGATCCACGTGGGAACGGGGATCATGAACCTGTCGCCCCGGGTCAACCACCCGGTGCGCTCGGCCGAGCGGGTGGCCATGCTCGACCACCTCCTCGAGGGGCGGTTCGAGTGGGGCACGGGCCGTGGGGCGGGGAGCCACGAGATCGCGTCCTTCAACATCCTCGACAAGAACTCGACCAAGGCGGAGTGGAACGAGGTGATCCGCGAGATCCCCCGCATGTGGGAGGAGAAGGACTACCAGTTCGAGGGGGACCACTTCACCGTCCCCTATCCCCACAACATCCTCCCAAAGCCCTACCAGGGCAAGGGTCACCCGCCCATCTGGGTGGGGTGCGGCAACCCGGCGACGTTCACCCAGGCGGGCGAGCTCGGCATCGGTGCCATCGCCTTCAACTTCGAGCCCGTCTACAACCTGAAGGGGCGGATCGAGGCCTACAAGGAGGGCATCGCCAACTGCACCGAGCCCCTGGGGCAGTTCAAGAACGACAACGTCATGATGACCAACGCCGTCATCTGCATGAACGACCGCAAGAAGGCCCGGGAGATCGCGCTGCGACCCGGACGCGGGTACCTGTACTCGCTGGTGTGCAACTACCACGACACCATCCCCCACGCGGACGGCGTGCCCGTGTGGCCGGAGCGCCCGCACACGGTGGCGAACGAGGAGATGCTGGACGCCCTCATCAAGGGCGGGTGGATGCTGTGCGGCGAGCCCGACGAGGTGGCCGAGCAGGCCGCCCTGTACCAGACGGTCGGATGCGACCAGCTCGTGTTCGGCCTCCCGTCGGACTCGATGATGCACGACGAGGTCCTCGAGATGCTCGAGGTCTTCGGCTCCAAGGTCATCCCGCAGTTCGACTCCGATCCGGTGCACTCGACCACCCGCTACCGGGCCACGGCCCAGCCGAAGTTCCAGCCGTTCAACGGTCCTGTCCCCGACGTCCACATCGACGAGCTGCCGACCAACGCCATGATCCAGCTGGACGGCACCCGGACCTTCTGACCCGCCTGACCCGCCTGACCCGCCTGACCCGCCCCGCCGGTCCGGCTGGTCCGGCTGGTCGGCGAGCGGGTCAGGGCGCCCAGATGCCGACCACGTCGGCAGTGGTGGTGAGGGTGGAGATGAGCGGGAAGGTGTTGTCGAGCACTGCCTCCGCATAGCTCGCCGGGATGCCGGCCACCGCGTCGCGCACCACCACCACCTGGTAGCCGAGGTTGACCGCTTCGATGGCGAGCCCGAGCACGCCCAGGTTGACCGAGACGCCGGTCGCCACCACCGTCCGGACACCGAGGTTCCGGAGCCACGTGTCGAGCGGGGTGCCGGCGAACGGCGACACACCTGACAGCCGGGGGCAGACGAGGTCGGCGGGCTCAGGGCCGATCCCGGGGGCGAGCTCGGCTGACGGCGTGCCCGTCACCAGGTGGTCGGGGTTGCGCAGCGCTGCGCCGACCAGCATGCAGTTGACCGCCGTCCCCGCCCGGTCCCGCCGGAATTCGGCGGTGCAGTGGATCACGGGGACGGAGGCGACCCGGGCGGCACGAGCCAGCTCGGTGGCGGCGCCGACCACCCCCACCCGGTCGGCCGCTGCCGCCAGTTCGGGGAACGGGGTCAGGTCGCCGATGACACCCCGCTGGAGCTCCATGGTGAGCAACGCCACCTGCCCGGGTGCCAGCATCTCCTCCAGGGTGGGTGCCATGGGTGTCCTCCTCGGTGGACGGCGACGTCGGCGATCGGCCTGCTTCTGTTGCGCCGGGACCGCAGCCGGTGCGGCGGCGGGCGCCTCCGGATGCTGCTCAGGCGTCGGCGCCCGGCGCCACGTCCCCGTCGACGTCGGTCGCCTCGGGCTCGCCGGCGATGACTCCCGACGCCCACCGGTAGTCCGGCTTCCCGCTGGGGGAGCGCTCGATGGTGCCCACCACGTGGAGCTGGCGCGGCACCTTGTAGCCGGCGATGGAGGTCCGGCAGTGGTCCTGGATCGCCTCGAGCGTCGGCTCCCGACCGTTCCGGGGAGCGACGATGGCCGCCACCCGCTGGCCCCACCGCTCGTCCGGCGCACCGACCACGATGGCATCGAACACGTCGGGGTGCGACCGCACCGCCGACTCGACCTCCTCCGGGAAGATCTTCTCGCCGCCCGAGTTGATGCATACCGAGCCCCGGCCCAGCAGGGTGATGGCGCCGTCCTCCTCCACCGTGGCGAAGTCGCCCGGCATGACGTACCGGGTGCCGTCGACGGTGATGAACACCTCCGCCGTCTTCACCGGATCGTTGTAGTAGCCGACGGGGATGTCGCCGAACCGGGCGATCTTCCCGATCGTTCCCGAGCCCGGTTCGACCGGCCGCAGGTGCTCGTCGAAGACGACGGTGTTCCCGAGCACGCTCACGGTCGGGCCGCTCTTCATGGCCGTGTTGTCCTTGCCGAGGATGGCCATCCCGTTGTTCCCGCTCTCCGACGACCCGACGGCGTCGGTGATGAGGATGTTCGGGAGGTGGCGGAAGAACTCGTCCTTCACCGGTGCCGAGAACAGCGCGGCCGAGGAGACCACCGCGTACAGCGACGAGAGGTCGTAGTCGGCGCCGGGGTCGTCGAGGGCCTCGACGAGCGGCTTCCCCATGGCGTCGCCCGTGATCATCAGCGAGTTGACACCCTCCTGGTCGACCAGGCGCCACACCTCGTGGGGGTCGAAGCGGGCCATGAGCACGATCCGGTTGCCCACGAAGCTCTGGCCCATGACCGCCCACTGGGTCGCCCCGTGCATGAGCGGGGCGATGGGGAGGAACACGATCTGGGCGCCGCCGCCGGCCATGCCCTTCTCCACCATCTCCTCGGGCCGTTCGACCCTGGTGTTCGTGAGTGCATCCACCCCGCCGCCCAGCGCGTAGAAGACGTCCTCGTGACGCCACACCACGCCCTTGGGCATGCCGGTCGTGCCGCCGGTGTAGAGGATGTACTGGTCGTCGCCGGACCGGCGCCCGAAGTCCCGATCGGGCCGGCCCGAGGCGACGGCGTCCTCGAAGTCGACGGCGGACTCGCTGGGCAAGCCCGCGCCCGATCCGTCGTCGATGGTGACCAGGTGCCTGAGGTCGGGCAGCTCGCCCAACAGGGCACGCACGTTCGGGGTGAACTCTGCCTGGTGGACGAGGGCGACGAGGTCGGCGTTCGTGAAGAGGTAGCGGAGCTCGTCCTCCACGTAGCGGTAGTTGATGTTGATCCACACGGCCCGCAGCTTGAAGACGGCCCAGGCCGTCTCCACCCACTCGACGCTGTTGTAGGCGTAGATGCCGACGTGGTCGCCGGGGCCGATGCCCTGGGCGGCGAGATGGTGGGCGAGGCGGTTCGCCCGTTCTTCCATCTCGGCGTAGGTACGACGGACGCCGTTCGCGGCCAGGTACTCGCGCTCCCCGAAGGCGTCGACTGCCGCCTCGAACAGGTCAGCCAGGTTGAACTCCATCGGGCGAAAGTAGAACACGTTTCTATCTGTTGGGCAAGCAGGAACCATGTTCCCCGTCGAGCGGCCGAGCGGGCGTCCGATCTGGCCCGGCCCGGCTCATCTGGCTCGGCTCATGTGGCTCTACCCATCAGGCTCGGTGTGCTGTCGGGGGCAACTCGTGCCGGTGGGGCGTTCCACCGTCGGAGACGAACGGGTAGCGCAGGGCCGACGGTACCGCCTGGTGCACGCCAGGAGGTGTCGCTCCTGGCCGGACCGGGCGAGGACAGGTTCAGCTCGGGTCCGGACCGTCGCCGGATGAAGCCGGTTGATCAGATGGTTCTGCCGGCGCTGTTGCCGCTCCCGCCTTCGCCGTCGCCGTCGCCGCTCCCGCCTCGGACGCCGTCACCGCACCCGCCTTCGCCGGTGCCGACTTCACTGGCGCCGCTGCTGCCGGTGCGCTCCCCGTCGCTCGGGCCTCGTCGACTGCCTTGCGGGCCGACGCGGCAATCCCGGGAGCATCGAGACCGAGCTCTGCCAGGATGGCATCGGGCTTGCCCTGGGCGATGAAGCGCCGTGGCGTGCCGAGGACGGTCACCGGCGGGCACGACGCCCGCCCGATGGCGTCAGCCATGGCGTCGGCCAGGAACATCCCGGCTCCGCCGTGGCGGACACCGTCCTCCACCGTGACGACGGCCTGGTGGGTCGAGGCATCGAGGAGCATGGCCGTGTCAGGCGGGGAGGCGACCCGCACGTCCCACACCGTGGCGTCGATGCCCTCCGCGGCCAGGGCGGCAGCTGCCTCGAGGGCGGGGTGCAGCAGCTTGCCGACGGCCAGGACGCACAGGCTGCCATCGCCCCGCCGGACCTGGCGCGCGTGGAGGCCGGACCCCGTCTCGGTGATCCCCGCCGGCGCCGGTGTCTTCGGAAACCGGATGGCGACGGGCGTTTCCAGCTCGAGCGCCGTGTCCAGCATGACCTCTACCTCGGCCGCCGATGACGGCGCCAATACGGTCATACCGGGGACCGTCAGCGTCAGCGCCATGTCGAGCACGCCGTGGTGGCTCGGTCCGTCGTCGCCGGTAATGCCGGCGCGGTCGAGGACGAAGACGACCGGCTGACGGTGGAGCCCGACGTCCAGATTGGCCTGGTCGAAGGCGCGGGTGAAGAACGTCGAGTAGATGGCGACCACCGGGCGCAGCCCGCCCATGGCCATGCCCGCCGCCGCGGTGACCGCGTGCTGCTCGGCGATGCCGACGTCGACGAATCGCTCGGGGAACCGGTCCTCGAAGGGCAGCAGGCCGGTGGGACCCGGCATGGCCGCGGTGATGGCGACGATGCGGGGATCGCGCTCCGCGTTGCGCAGGAGCGCCCGGGTGAAGGCGTCGGTGTACGTGGTCGGGGGTATGAAGGTGCCCGGCCCGCTCGCGACCGCCCCGTTCCCGGCCGTGCCATGGCTGTCACCACCGTTGGTGGCAACCGGTCCGGAGGCCACCGTCCCCGAGGGCAGGGAACCCGCTCCGGTCACGGCTGGCGTTCGGCCGCCGTTCCCGTTCCCGGAAGCCACCGAACCGTTCGCATCGGCCTCCAGCGCACCGGGTGCCGCGGCCGCCGCAGGCGGCTGGGCCGGCGGCACCTTCACGTCGTGGAGCCGCTGGACCTCGTCCTCCTCCGCCGGTGCGTAGCCGCGGCCCTTGCGGGTGAGGACGTGGACGACGATGGGGCCGTCCCACCCCACCGCATTGGTGAGGGCCTGCTCCATCTCCACGATGTCGTGCCCGTCGATCGGTCCCGCATACCTGATCCCGAGCGCCTCGAAGAAGGTGTGGGGCGTCACCACCTCGCGGAGGGCGCTGGTGAGGCCGTGCACGCCCGAGTAGGCCAGCTCGCCGACGCCGGGGATCTCGCGCAGGAGGCTGCGCAGCCGCTGGCGGGCGTAGACGTAGGTGGGGTTCAGCCGGAGGTGGGTCAGGCTCACCGACAGCCGGGAGACGGTCGGCGCGTAGCTCCGGCCGTTGTCGTTCAGGACGATGAGGACCCGCTTCCCCGAATGGCCGAGGTTGTTGAGCGCCTCGTAGGCCATACCACCGGTCAGCGCACCGTCGCCGACGACGGCCACCACCCGCCGGTCGGCACCTGTGAGCTCGAACGCGCCGGCCAGTCCGTGCGCGTAGCTGAGGATCGTCGACGCGTGGCTGTTCTCCACCCAGTCGTGCTCGGACTCGGCGCGGTTGGGGTAGCCGGAGAGGCCGCCGGCCTGGCGGAGGTGGGCGAACTGCTCCTTGCGGCCGGTGACGAGCTTGTGGACGTAGGCCTGGTGGCCCGTGTCCCACAGGATGACGTCACGGGGGGAGTCGAAGGTGCGGTGGAGCGCCAGCGTCAGCTCGACCACGCCCAGGTTCGATCCCAGGTGCCCGCCGGTGGTCGTCACCGTGTCGACGATGAAGGCGCGGATCTCAGCGGCGAGCTGGGTGAGCTCGGCGCTCGACAGCGGCCGGAGGTCGGCGGGGGAGTGGATGTCGTCGAGGAGCATGGTGTCGATCACCATCACGCTACCAGTGCCCCGGTGGTACCCATCGGGTCGGGCCCGCCGGCACCCGTGCGATCGCCCTGGCACTGGTGCACAATGGTCGTTCGTGGCATGAGGGGCCAGGGGCGTCGTGGCGGGGTCGTCCCGCCGGCGAGGCGCCCGATGGCGGAAGCGCACCGCATCGCACCGGACACGGCAGGGCATACCGGCACCCGGTGTGCCGGGAAGGGGGTACTGATGCAGGCTGAAGTGAAGGGGACGACGATGCCCCTGCTGGAGATGCTCCTCGACCCGGGGGAGGTCCTGGTCAGCGCCCATAGCGAGCTGTCCTGGATGACTCCCAACGTCGAGATGACCCAGACGACCTCCACCGGAGGGCAGAAGGGCCTGATGAGCGGATTGAAGCGGGTGGTGGGCGGGGGTGGTATCTTCCTCACCCGGTTCCAGGCCACCGCCGGCCAGGGGATGGTCGCCTTCGGCGCCAAGCTCCCCGGGAGGATCTTCGCCGTCGACGTGGCTCCGGGGCAGGGGTACCTGGTCCACCAGCACGGCTGGGTGTGCGGGACGGAGGGGATCGTGCCGACGGTCGGGCTCCAGCAGACGTTCCGGGGCGGCATGTGGGGTGGCGAGGGCTTCATTCTCCAGCGCCTCGAGGGCCAGGGGCGGGCGTGGATCGAGCTGTCGGGCGAGATCACGACCTACCAGCTCGCCGAGGGCCAGACGATGCTCGTCCATCCGGGGCACGTGGGGCTGTTCGAGGACCGGGTCCGCTTCGACGTGCGCCTCCTCAAGGGGCTGAAGAACAAGGTCTTCGGCGGCGACGGGATCTTCCTGGTGGCGCTCACCGGTCCGGGCAACGTCTGGCTCCAGAGCATGCCGCTGCCCGTATTGGCGCACGCCCTCTCGCCGTACCTGGCCACCGAGGGAGGCACCACCCCGAACTCCGGCGGCTCCCTGGGCGGAGCGATCAACAGCCTGCTCGGTAACTGAGCTCGGCCGCTGTCGCCGCCGGCTGAGCTGGTTCCTGCGCCCTCAGCGGGCCTTGGCCAGGAACGTCGAGCGCTCCACGATGACCCTGGTCACCTTCCCGGCGCCCACCAGCCCGCTGGTGTCGGACACGGAGACCGAGAAGGTGAGACGGCGCCCCTCGATGCGCTCGAGCGTCGCCTCCGCCCGCACCCTCGAGCCGATCGCCACCGGGGCCAGGTGGTCGAACTGGACCCGCTTGGCCACGCTGGTCTCGCCGGGGCCGAGGAGGCCGGTGAGCGCCTCACACGTCGCCTGCTCGCACAGGGCGACCAGGCGAGGGGTGCCCAGGACGGCGACGTCCCCCGAGGCGAGTGCCTCGGCGGTGTCCATCTCCTCGACACGGAGGTCGACGGCAGCTGTCAGACCGGGAGACAGGGCCACACCGGTACGATACGGGAGCATGGCGCCGGAGGCCACCTGACGGTCTGGTCCGCGCCGGGAGGAGCGCGGTGATCGATCAACCCGTACTGGAGCGAGTGCTCGGCGAGGCGTTGCGCCACGGCGGCACCTTCGCCGAGGTGTTCGCCGAGGACCGGTCGACCTCGTCGGCCCTGCTCGACGACGGCCGTGTGGAACAGCTCTCGTCCGGCCACGACCGGGGCGCGGGCATCCGGGTCGTCGTGGGCGAGACGACCGGCTTCGCCCACACCGCCGACTTGAGCGAGGCGGGCCTGCTGGCCGCGGCACGTGCCGCAGCGGCCGTGGCCCGGAGCGCCGGCGGCGCCCGCACCGTCACCGCCCCCCTCACGCCCGCCGCCGGCCCCGTAGACCGGGGTACGGAGGCCACCGGGGCCGCCTCGAAGGCGGACGTCCTCGAGCTGCTGAAGCGTGCGGACGACACGGCCCGGAGCGCGGGCGGGGCGATCTCCCAGGTCCAGGCCGGCTACGGGGGGTCCCGCCGGCGGATCCTGGTGGCCAACTCCGACGGTGTCCACCACCGCGACGACCAGATGCGCACCAGGTTCTCGGTCTCGTGCGTGGCCGTCGGCGACTCCGGCATGCAGACGGGGTTCGAGACCGCCGCCCGCACCGTCGGCTTCGAGCTCTTCGATGAGATCTCGGTGGAGGACCTGGCCAACGAGGCGGCCGTCCGTGCCCTGACCAAGTTGGCGGCCCGGCCGGCGCCGTCGGGCGAGCTCCCGGTGGTCCTGGCCGGCGGGAGCGGGGGCATCCTTTTCCACGAGGCGTGCGGCCACGGCCTCGAGGCCGACCACATCGCGAAGGACGCCTCGGTCTACACGGGCAAGGTGGGCCAGCTCGTGGCCAGCCCGTTGGTCACACTGGTCGACGACGGCACCGTGGGCACGGAGTGGGGGACGGCGGGCATCGACGACGAGGGCCGCCCCTCTCAGCGGAACGTCCTCATCGAGAACGGCGTCCTCACCGACTACATGTGGGACTTCCTCCGGGCCCGTGCCGACGGGCGTGCCTCGTCGGGCAACGGGCGGCGCCAGAGCTACCAGCACCTTCCCATGGTGCGGATGACGAACACCTTCCTCCTCCCGGGAGCGGACGACCCGGCGGAGATCGTCGCCCAGACGCCGAAGGGCGTCTACGTGGCCAAGCTGGGCGGCGGCCAGGTCAACACCACCACCGGCGACTTCGTCTTCGGCACCACGGAGGCGTATCTGATCGAGGACGGCAAGATCACCGAGCCGCTGCGTGACGCCAACCTGATCGGCAACGGTCCCGAGGTCCTCCGCCGGGTCGACGCCGTCGCCGACGACTTCGCCATGACCCCGGGGACCTGCGGGAAGGACGGCCAGAGCGTGCCCGTCGGATGCGGTCAGGCCACCCTCCGGATCACGGGCGTCACCATCGGGGGGACGGCAGCGTGAACACGGAGAGAGCGGTGGCGGTGGACGAGCTGGCGCCCCCCGGCGGCGACGGCAGGGCGCTGCTCGAGGTGGCCGACCGGGTCGTGGGCCGAGCGACGGGCGGCGAGGGGATCGAGGCGTACGTGGTCCGGGGTGTGGACACGGAGATCCGTGCCTACAACGGTGACGTCGAGGCCCTCACGTCGGCCACGTCGGCCGGGATCGGGATCCGGGTGGTGCGTGACGGCCGCCTGGGGTTCGCGTGGGCCGGGTCCCTCGACCCCGAGGTCATCGAGCGGACGCTGGCCGAAGCTCGGGACAACGCCGAGTACGCCACCCCAGACGAGCACGTCCGCCTGGCCGTGCCCGACGGGGTGGCCGCTGCCACCGTCGACGTGTGGGACGCGGCACTCCCCACCGTCGACACCGAGGCGAAGGTGGCGCTCGCGCTCGACACCGAGCGCCGGGCCCGAGGTGCCGACAAGCGGATCCGCCAGGTCGACTCGGTCGACTACGGCGACGGCATGGTCGAAGCCGCGCTGGTGTCGACCACCGGGATCCGTGCCACGTGGCGCCGTACGTCCGGCTACGTGTCCGCGTCGGTCATCGCCGACGACGGTGCAGGGAGCCAGACGGGCGGCGGGTACTCGGTCGGACGCGGCTTCGCTGACATCGATCCCGCCGTGGCCGTCGACGACGCAGTGGAGCGTGCCGTGCGCATGCTGGGAGCGACCAAGGGAGCCTCGGGTCGCCTCACCGCCGTCTTCGACCGTCGGGTGGCCACCACCATCCTCGGCGTGATCTCGTCGGCCCTCTCGGGAGAGGCCGTCATCAAGGGGCGGTCGTTCTTCGCCGGACGGCTGGGCGAATCGGTGGCCGACCCGATGGTCACCCTGGTGGACGATCCCACCGACGTGCGCGCCTATGCGGCGTCCGCCTATGACGGCGAGGGGCTCGCCTGCCGCCGCAACGTGCTCATCGACGGCGGGACGTTGCGCCAGTTCCTCTACGACACCGAGTCGGCGTCACGGGCCGGCACCACGTCGACCGGGTCGGCCGTGCGGGGCGGCTTCGCCTCCACGCCCGGCGCCGGCGCCCGGGCACTGCTGCTGGCGCCGGGATCGGACGGGCTCGACCAGTCCGGCGTGCTGGCCGCGGTGGGGGAGGGGCTGTTCATCCAGTCGGTGACGGGCGTCCACTCGGGGGTGAACCCCATCAGCGGCGACTTCTCGGTGGGCGTCGAAGGCCTGATGATCCGCGACGGCGTGCTGGCCGAGCCGGTGCGCGAGATCACGGTGGCGTCGACCCTGCAGCGGATGCTCCACTCGGTGGTGGCCATCGGCGCCGACGTGGAGTGGCTCCCGGGCATCGCCGCCGGCCAGACGCTCGCCATCGCCGACGTTCAGGTCAGCGGGACCTGAACGGGGCGGTGGGGACGCCACCGCCGAGGAGGTCAGGGGAGTGGCAGCTTCTCGGCGCTGCTGCAGGCTGCCAGCGGGTTCTTCGTGGTCGTGTAGTAAATCGACCCGGCGATGGTCAGCGTGTATGGGCCATACGTACCGGGGGTGGTGGTGCCGCCGATCCAGAGGGGCGCCTTGGCGGATGACGCGCTGGGCGCGGGGCCCGTGTTCGTTGGGTTGACCGTCAAGGTGAACGTCTCGATGGTGAACAGCCTGGGGAAGCTGTCGAGCTGGCTGACGAAGTTGGACATCTGCGAGTAGTTGCCGGTGACCGTCATGGAGACGGGTACGGGCACGACGCCCCCGGGACTGCTGGACGAACTCGACGAGCTGGACGCTCCCGATGCGCCGGAGAAGGAGAACGTCGGGATGACGACATTGGCCGACGTGCCGATGTTGGTCAGCTGGTTGAAGAACGTCGCCTGTTCCGCAGCGAGGTCCGCCGGCGTCAGCACGCTCGGGATCTGTGTGGTGATCTTGGTGAGCTTGGCGCACTTGGCGGGGATCTGCTGCTTTTCCGTGCGCAGAGATGCGAGCTGTGAGTTGAGCGACTGCTCCTGGTTCTGCAGTTGCGTCTGCTGGTTGTTCAGGTTGCTCAGGTGACTGCTCTGGGGCGAGATCCACGCGAGCCACAGGATGATGGCGACGACGAGGCCCCCGACGCCGATCAGGATCGGGTTGCGGTACTCCTGGACGACGTTCATTGCAGCCCCTTGTTGTTGAGGAGACTTGCCGAGGGTAGGACGGAGACGGTCGACGGGAAGCTGACCGTCCCGTCCGTGTTCGTCGTTGACGACGGGATCACCGGATTGCCGAAGTACCCGTCCTTGGCCGACATGGCGATCGTCCACGCTCGCGGGCTGACCAGTCCGGGACCGGGGCCGACGAGGTTGAGCGTGATGGTGCCGATCGAGGCCGCCTGCGGACCCTGTGCCGTGCTCGACGATGCTGACGTCGCCGACGAGTTCGTCTTGCCGTCAAACGATTCGACCGCGATCGACGTCGCGCCCCCCGGCGTCACCTTCTGTATGTTGCTGAAGACGGCCGGCCAGTCCACGGATCCCTTCAGCACGGTGGTCCGGCGCTGCACCCCCTGGTTGTACGCGTCGTTGGCGGCGGTCACCACCGAGTACCGGGGGATCTCCGCGTTCAGGGTGGCGATCTGCCCGTTCAGCGTGTTGACCTGGTTCTGTGCCTGGTGGGCCCGGAACATCTGGTAGCCGCCGTAGAGGGCGAGGAGGATCACGACGGCGGCAGCCCCGGCGATGGTGCGCTGCTGGATCCGCCCGATCCGGGCCCGCTTGGCGACCTCCGGTGGCAGCAGGTTGAACTTCTTCACCGCCGGGTTCGACTCGGGTAGGGCGAGGCCGATCGGTGTGGTCAACACGCCTGCCACCTGGGCCGCCTGCTCAGGCGAGAGCGGCACCTTGGACATGTCGAGGTGGGCCAGGGGCGAGACCATCTGGACCGGGATCCGCACCTGGGACTCGAGTGCCTGCAGCAGGCCGAAGAGGTAGGAGCCGCCGCCGGTCACCAGCACGCGGGCCACCGGGCTCCGCCCGGGGAGCGACGCGAAGTACTGGATCGAGTTCCGGATCTCGCCCACCACGTCGTTGATGCTGGCTTCGGCGGGCCGGAGCGCCGACTGCACCTGCGGTGTCCCTTCGCCGAGCCGGCGCTTGAGGATCTCCGCATCGCTCAGCGGCATGTCGAGTGCGCTGGAGATGGCCGCCGTGGTGGCGTTGCCGCCGGTACCGACGGTACGGACGAACTGTGGGCGTCCATCCTGGTGGATGACGATGAGGGTCAACCCGGCACCGATGGAGACGATCGCCTCCGTCTGCCCGGGAACGCTCTGTGCGGCCACCGCCCGAACCAGTGCAGACGAGTCCAGATCGACCTGATCGACGGTCAGGCCTGCACCCTCCACGGCCCGGACGACACCGTCGACGAGGTCGCTGTGGGCGGCGGCGACGAGGACCCGTCGCATCTGCTGGCCCTCTGCGTCCGTGTAATCGGAGAGGACCTGGGACGACAGGATCGTCTGCTCGGGAGGGAACGGGATGACCTCTTCCGACTGGTACCGGACGGCCATCTCCACCTCGTCGTCGGGGACGTGGGGGATGTCGATCTCGCGGGTGATGGCACGCAGTCCGGCGATACCGACGACGACACGCTTGCTGGAGAACTGGCCGTTGCTCCACAGGCGCTGGAGCGCCTCGGAGATCGCGCTGGCATCGCGTACCTCACCGTCGACGACGGCGCCGGGAGGCAGGCCCACCTGGCCATAGGTGTGGAGGACCGGCCGTGACGGACTCACGTCGAGCTCGGCGGCCCGGACTGCACTCGTCCCGATGTCGAGACCCACGATCAGCTGTGCCATGCACTTGCTCCCCTCGCGCCCCGCCTAGGCGGGCAGGACACTTCTTCGTACGTCGCACGCATCCCACGGTTCCGGGCTACCGGCTTCGAAACCGGGATCACCATAGCGCGTGCCCCCCTTCACTTTGCGGGATCACCGGTAGTTGTCGTCCTGTTCCTACCCGCGCCTTTACAGGTTTTTTGTGTGACAGATGTGCCTTGCTCGTCACGATGCGCGCACATCGGCCAGGTGTTCGTCGGGCACCGCGATCCCCCGGTCGGCCCACGGGACTGGTCGCAGGCCGTGCGTTGGTGCCGCGGTGCGCGTCGCAGGACGCCGATGAAGGGAGCGGAGTGAGGGGCGTCCCACCGATCACGCCCGTGATGCCACAGCGGGCGGTTCGGTGGGTCAGCCGTAGTTGGCGGCGGCGTACTGGCCGGTCTGGAGGATGCCGCGCCGCTCGAGGAGGACCTTGAGGTCGTGCGGGTTGGTCGCCGCCGTCATCGCCTCGCGAAGGTCCACGCTGCCTGCGGCCACGAGGTCGACGAGTGACTGGTCGAACGTCCGCATGCCGTAGTACTCGCCGTCGGCGACGATGCCTTCGATGTCCGCGGTCAGCGCCGGATCGACGATCGCCTGCTGGATGCGGCCGTTCACGACGAGGATCTCGAGGGCCGGCGTCCGGTTCTTCCCGTCGGCCATGGGGAGCAGGCGCTGGCAGATGATCCCCTTGAGCGAACCGGCGAGGCTGACGCGGACCTGGTTCTGTTGGTGGGGTGGGAAGAAGTCCACGATCCGGTTGATCG
Organism: Actinomycetes bacterium; assembly: GCA_021806045.1. Taxonomy (GTDB): domain Bacteria; phylum Actinomycetota; class Acidimicrobiia; order Acidimicrobiales; family RAAP-2; genus JAJZDI01. The sequence goes on along the minus strand of JAJZDI010000010.1, from coordinate 46,617 downwards.
TCTCGGTCGAGTTGATCGTATGGAGTGTCGAGAACACCAGGTGTCCGGTCTCGGCAGCGGTGAGCGCCGCCGAGACGGTCTCGACGTCGCGCATCTCACCCACGAGGATGACGTCGGGATCCTGCCGGAGGACCACCCGCATCGCCGAGCCGAAGCTGTCGGTGTCGAAGCCGACCTCGCGTTGGTCGATGGCGGCGAGATCATCCGAATGCAGGTACTCGACCGGGTCTTCGATGGTGACGACGTGACAGGCCCGCGTGTGGTTGATGTGGTCGATCATCGCGGCCAGCGTCGTCGTCTTGCCCGATCCGGTGGGACCCGTCACCAGCACCAGCCCCCGGTGCTCCTCCGACAGGCGGCGCACCACGTCGGGCAGGCCCAGCTCGCCGATCGTCGCGGCGTTGGTACGGACACGGCGCATGGCCATGGCCACCGACGATCGCTGGTAGAAGGCATTCACCCGGAAGCGACCGAGGCCGGGCACGCTGTAGGCGAAGTCGGCCTCGTGATGCTCCAGGAAGTTCTCCAGGATCTTCGGCTGCATGATGGACTTGGCCATCTCCTCGGTCTCCGTCGCGGTGAACCGCGGCTCGTCCTCGAGGGTCCGGAGCATGCCGGCAATGCGCATTCGGGGCGGCGCACCTGCTTTCAGGTGCAGATCGGAACCATCCAGGTCCGACAACATCCGCAACAATCGGTCGAGATCCCCGCGATCCATGGGTGCATGTTACGGCGTCACTGACGCCCCGTCGACTGGAATTGTGGCCGAAGGGCCACGTCCAGTGGTTTCCGGTTCAGGCGCTGGTCGCCGACGATGCAGCGGGGGCGGACGGTGCAGCCGGGGCAGGGGACGCCGCCGCCGAGCTCGCAGGGGCGGCCGAGTCGTTGCTGGTCGAGGGTGATGGCGGGCCAGCCGCGTCGGTCGCCGACCGGGCCGAGCCCTGGGAGGAACCGGAGGTGCGGTTGTCCGTTTTGTAGAAGCCGCTTCCCTTGAAGACGATGCCCACGTTGCCGAACACCTTCCGGACGGGCGAACCGCAGGTGGGGCAGGTGTCCAGCGGCTCGTCCGAGAAGGACTGGACCACGTCGAAGTTCCGGTCGCAGGTTGCGCAGTTGTACTCGTACGTGGGCACGGTGATCGACTCCCCTCGGTTGCCTGCGAATGGCGCCTCCGACCGATGACGCTTCGCCCTGCTCGGGCCTGCTCGATCGGGGAACCGTTAGCAGTCTACTTGTCCGAGTGCCAACGTGCAGCCGGCGCCGACTGGCCGGTTGCCAGCACCGAACGGCACCGAACGGTTGGTACCTCGGAGCGCCCGGTCGCCTAGACTCTCGCTCGTGCACGACGGGAGCGGACGATGACGAACCGTGGTCTGAGCCATCTCGATCCGCTCGGTGGGGCCCGCATGGTCGACATCTCTCCGAAGGAGCCGACGCACAGGCGGGCGCTGGCCCGGTGCCGGGTGACCATGCTTCCCGAGACGACGGCCAAGGTGGCCAACAACGCCATCACCAAGGGAGACGTCCTCGCCACTGCGAGGGTGGCCGGTATCCAGGCGGCGAAGCGGACGGCGGACCTCGTGCCCATGTGCCACCCGTTGCTCGTGGGATCGGTGCACGTCGACTTCACGATCGGTGACGACTTCGTGGAGGTGGAGGCCAAGGTCGAGACGGTCGACCGGACGGGCGTAGAGATGGAGGCGATGACCGCGTGCGCGGTCGCCGCACTCACCGTCTACGACATGTGCAAGACCATCGACCGCACGATGAGCGTCGGTGACCTCAAGTTGTGGGAGAAGTCCGGCGGGTCGTCAGGAGCGTGGAAGCGGACAGGCGACGCCTCGGATTGAGGGTCCCGCCCGGCGAGCGGTGACGACACCGTGCGCCAAGCCACCGGCCTGAGCGCCGGCGGCACGCAGTCCTGTTCCCCTTGCGTTCTCGTGAGCCGCGCCTGTGCGGCGTGAGCACGTTGACCTGACTGCGATGACGCACAGGACTGCGATCGTCTCGTCGACGATGGCCGGGGGCGTGCCGACTGGACGACGGATCTGACGCCGTCCATCCGCTGGTGCATCTCCCCATTCGCCCGCACCCGCACCCTCACCTGTCGGCGAGAGAGCGAGGCGCGCCCGCCCCTACTTCCGGAGTCGGAACCGCTTCTGGCTCTTCGGAGTCGGATTGGTGAAGAAATCGGGGGTGATGTTGATCGGTGCCTGTCCGCCTTCGGCCGCGCCTGGAGCGACGGGCGACAGATCGGCCCCGCCGGCGTCGGATTGTCCGGACACCGCCGATGGCGCCTGTGGCGCATCAGGTGCGACGGCGAGGACCTCGTTCACCATGGCCGCAGTGGCGGCGAAGTCCGACCCGCCCCCGGCAGCGGTCTGGGCCGGCGGCGGTGGCGGAGGAGGCGCGGTGGCCTGAGCTGGTGGTGGCGGCGGTGGCGGAGGAGGCGCTGTGGCGACCTGGGCCGGCGGCGGTGGCGGAGGAGGCGCGGTGGCGACCTGGGCCGGCGGCGGTGGCGGAGGAGGCGCGGTGGCCTGAGCTGGTGGTGGCGGAGGAGGCGCTGCAGCGGCCTGGGCCGGCGGCGGTGGCGGAGGAGGCGCGGCGGCGACCTGGGCCGGCGGTGGTGGAGGAGGTGGCGGCGCGGCGGCCTGGGCCGGCGGTGGTGGAGGAGGTGGCGGCGCGGCGGCCTGGGCCGGCGACGATGGCGCGGCAGCGACCGATTGAGCAGGCGCCGATTCGCGAGGCGGATCCCCCTGCATGGGCGGGACGTAGAAGAGCGGCTCCGGCACGGCAGCAACGGCCGGAGCGGCAGTTGCCTGCTGGTCGGGAGAGGGTGGTGCCGCTCCGACCGGCGGTGGTGGCGCGAACGCCAGCACCTCGGGCGCGGGGCCAGCCCGTTGGACCGGAGGAGCCATGCTCGCCTGGGGTGCCGGGAATGACGGCTGCGCTGGAGGAGCCGGGTACGGTGGTGCTGGCGTTGACGGTGCGCGCCCGAACTCTTCGCCGAGCAGGCTGTCCAGGGGATTCGGCGGTGGGCTGGGGGCGGCTGGGGGCGCCGGAGGTGCCGCAGCGGGAGCGGCAGACGGCGGTTGCGGCGGTGCCGACGCCGTCGCCAGCTGGCGGGTCAGCTCCTCGAGCCGGGCAGTGAGCGCCTGCTGCGAACTTCGTACGGCAGCCAACTCGGCCTGCAGTTGGGCGACTGACTGGGTGCCGGGAGTTGCCCCACCACCCTGCTGGTAATGACCCTCAGTGGTCATGTGCGGCTCCCCCCGTTCGATCCGTCCGACTCCCCAGCACGTTGACCGCTGGTCGGATCATGTGTGCAGACCTCGGCGTCATCTCCCGGTCACTCCCCGTGCAAGTACGTCGACGCAGTGTAATCGAATGCTCTGCGAACTGAAAAGGAGAATCTGCCGGATCGTGGACCTGTGGACGTTCTCGCCCGGTCGCATCCGCGTGGATGATCTCTCCCGGTCGCATCTGGATGCACCAGTGGCGGCCAACGGTCGGCTGGCGGATCTCGCCGGGTCCGGGCGCATCTGCATGCCGAAGCACGTGCCCTGCAGGTCGCGGGTGACACCCGCGGAATGTCGCTGACGGCCGCTCGATCGGGGAACCACGCTCAACCGAGCGCGGCCGCTCGCAACTCCTCGAGGGTCAGCTCCGAGGTGGCCTCGCCGCCGCACTGGGCGCAGTGCTCGACATGCCGCCAACTGCGGAGCAGGCGGGTCCCTTCGGCGTTGAGCAGGACGACGAAGGATTCGGAGCTCGGGTCGATCTCCACTCCGAAGCACGGCCGCCACTCCGTAGACGTCGGCGAGCCGGCAGGTGCCACACCCTTCAGTACGCGACGGAATCGGCCGTGCTCCTCGTCGATGATCCACGTGCTGTGGCACGACTCGATGACCAACGGATCCATGCGTCCACTCTCCCACGTCATCGACGGCCGCCGGCCCGATGTGCGTGTCGGTTCGGTGACAATGCGCGATCTCCCTGGTCACCAGGATTGGGCATCGTCGCGCCCCCTGGCGTGAATGCGACTATGAGTGGTCGTGGTCAGTATGTTCCAGTGTTTTCCGGACGCGGATGATGCAGCCGTGGGTCGGTCTCGATTCGACCTCGAAGGTCCCACCGATGAGGCGGGCCCGTTCCGACATCCCCGCCAGGCCCATCGACGCGTCACCGGTTCGGCGACCGGCATCTCCAGGGCTGAAGCCGACACCGTCGTCTCGGATGGCCAGTCGCAGTTCGGTCCCGGACAGGTCGAGCTCCACATCGAACGTCGTCGCGTGCGCATGGTGTTCGATGTTGGACACGGCCTCCTGGGTGATCCTGAACAAGGTCAGTTCGACCCCCGGGGGCAGCCGCCTCTCGCCTCCCCTGACCGTGAACGTGCCGATCACACCGCTCCGGTCCGATGCGTCCGACACCAACTGCCGGATGGACGCGGCGAGGCCGAGGTCGTCGAGAACGGGCGGCCGCAGGCCCCGGGCGATCCCCCGCAGCTCGGCGACCGTCGACTCGGCGATCTCCCGCAGCTCGGCCATGGTCCCTGGCCTCCCGGTCTCGCCCGCCGGTCTCGCCCGCCCGACCGGCGCCGTTCCCGGGCCGTCATACCCGGCGGCGTCGATCTGGCGGCACAGGTGGATGAGCGCCTGGACCGGTCCGTCGTGCAGTTCCTGGGCGATGTGCCGTCGCTCGTCCTCGAGCCCTTCGAGCACATACGCCGCGTAAGCCTCGGTGCGCTGGCGCCGCAACGTCTCGGCGGTGACGTCCGAGAAGACCACCTGGAGACCCTGGTCGATGCCGGCTCGCCGCAGCCGCGTCGCCGTGGGTCGGAGCACGAGCGGACCGGCGTCGGTGGGGACGACCACCGGATCGCCGCTCGACTCACGAGCTCCACCGGCGTCGCTCGCCGGTGAGACCAGCTCGGTCAAGACGACCCGGGCCGCCTCCGGGCCCACGATATCGACGATCCGGGGGAGTGCGCCGTCGGGGAGCTCGGTCCGGCCGGCATCGAAGAGCCGGTGGGCGGCCGGGTTCATGTCCACCACCCGACCTTCGAGGTCGACGATCAGGATCGGCGAGAGGTTCGACGTGAAGAGCTCGCGGTAGAGGTGCTCGGTTCGCTCGTGGTCCTCACGTGCGCTCTCGGCGATGAGGCGTGCTCGCCGTTCGGAGGTGACCCACTGCCCGACCAACGCTGCCGTCGCGGCGAGGATCGCCACCTGCGCCACCTGCACGGCGGCACTGGCGCGCTCGCCCCCTGTGGCAGCGAGGACGATCTGGGGGAGCGACATGACGGCGACGGTGCCGGAGGTGATCAGCGCGCCGACGAAGCCGAAGCTGAGCGCGGCGTAGACGACAGGTACGAGGAAGAGAGGAGCGACCGTGTACTCGGTGGCGACGCTCCCTGCCTGGAGGTGGAACGCCACGACGGTCGCGAGCCGGACGAGGAACAGCGCCAGGACGACGAGTTGCAGCAGCCAGAAGGCCGAGTGGCGCCATGGCGCGCCCACGATGGCGTGTCCGGGTGGATCGGATGTGCCCGGTGGCGGTGCGGTCACCGTGGTCCGGTCGGCTCGCCGCCCACCAGACCGGTGGTGAGGGCCAGGCGGACGAGCTCGGTGCGCGACGTCGTGCCGAGCTTGTCGAAGACGTGGTTCAGGTGCCCCTCGACTGTGCGGGGGCTGATCCCCAGCTCGCGAGCGATCGCCTTGTTGGCCAGGCCCTGGGCGGCGAGGGCGACGACGTCCCGCTCGCGGGCGGTGAGGGGGGACGGTGGCACCTCGCCCGTCCCACCCGGAGCGTCGAACCCGGCGCGCAGCGACGGGTCCAGGAGCCTGGCTCCGGCACAGATGCGATCGATGGCCTCCACCAGGGCCCGTCCTGGCGTGGTCTTCAGCAGGTAGCCGGCGACGCCGGCGGCGACAGCGGCCCGCACGTAGTCGGGATCGTCGTAGGCGCTCAGCACGATCACGACCACTCCTGGATGGCGTTCGCCGATCAGCCGGGCCAACTCGATCCCGTTCATCGTCGGGAGCCTGATGTCGACGAGCGCCACGTGGGGAGCGGTCGCATCGATGACCGCCAGGGCCGCCTCGCCGTCGGCTGCCTCGCCGACCACCTCGTAGCCGGGGGCGTCCTCGAAGATCCGGCGTGTACCGGTACGGAGCAGTTCGTGGTCGTCGACGATCACCACTCGCCGGGGCCCTGGTACCCCGGTGGGCCCCGGCACGGCCGCCGGCCCGGTCACGGACATGCCGACATCGTAGGAGGGGGAACGACGACGGGCGGCCACGGGCGACCGAGCGCCAGTCACGGCCACGAAGTGGGCGGTACGGCGACGGCGGCGGCGACCGCCACGCACCCACCCAGGATGACTGCGCCCGCCAGGACCCCCAGGTCGGGGAGGCGGCGATTCGCCAGGCCCTCCGAGCTGGGGGTGGCACAGGCACCTGCCGATCCGCACGCGGTGCACGCGCCGCCGCATCCGACCGCGTCACCAGGCGCGAGGTCACCGCCCGCCCGATACCCGGTCGGGGCGCCGGCACGGGACGCCACGGCACCGGCGAGGGCTGCCCCACCGGTGGCGACGACGATGGTCGCGGCACCGGCGAGTGCAGCGGCAAGTGGCAGCGCGCCGAGGAGCGGACCGGCCGGGAGCAGTGCCGTGCGCCCATGGAAGGCCCAGGTTGACGCCGAACGGTCGACGGCGACCAGGACCAGATAGGCGACGATGCCACCAGCGGTCCCGATCAGCACCCCGGCGAGTGGGCCGTGCCCCATGGCGAGCGTCGAGACGGCGGTGGCCGCCACGGCGAGGGCCGTTCCCACTGCGCCGATGGAACGGGGCGCGCGGTGCCCGTCGAGCTCGATCAGCCAGATCGTGACGACCGTCGACGACAGGATGCAGAGAGGGATGACGACCTGCCGCCCGCCGCCGGCCACGTCGATGACCGCCCACATCGCCGCGTTCCCGGCCTCGACCAGTGGGTACCGGGGAGCGATGGGTGCCTTGCAGGTACGGCAACGGCCCCGGAGTGCGAGCCAGGCGAGCACCGGGACGTTCTCCCACCAGGCCAATTCCCGCCGGCACGACGGGCAGAAGGAACCTGGCGAGACGATCGACAGCCGTTGCGGGACCCGGTAGACGACGACATTGAGGAACGAGCCCACGAGCGCTCCGACGAGGGCGGTCACCACGGCAGATGCCCACAGCGGGACGGACGGCATGGTCACCGGCGGGACCGGGCGTCTCCGCCGTACTGGCGGTAACAGTGGGATTGGGGCACCCGCGCTCTTGAGATCCGTGGTCGATTGGTGACAGAGTGTGGTCGTAGCAACACAATTCCTCCCCTGTCCGGCAGGCGAAACCACTCGACGGCGCCGGCTCCCGGATGGGGGACGGGTCCGGTCCCGTGGCGTAGGCCCGGACGAAAACGAGGTTCAATCCGCTGGGGGAGCGCGCCGATGGTGAGAGTATGACTGACGTCGACGCAGCCCGCTTCCTTGCCAGCGAGCACGACCTCGAATTCGTCGACCTCGACACGTACAACGTCGACCCGGTCGCCGTCGCCATGCTGCCTGCCGCCGTGGCACGAAGGCACAACGTGCTCGCCGTCAAGCGGAAGTTCGGGACGCCGGTCGTCGCCATCGCCAATCCGGATGACGTGTTCGCGTTGGACACCCTGCGGGCGTCGATCGGCCGGGACTTCATCTCCGTGGTGGCAGCGCCCGACCAGATCGCCGCGTACCTCGACCGCTACTACCCCAAGGACGCCAGCAAGGTCCAGGCGGCAGCCCCGCCACCTCCGCCGCCACCCCCTCCGCCACCCCCTCCACCACCCCCTCCTGCTCCACCCGTGGAGCAGCGGGCCGGCGGGCGAGGGAGTGCTGCCGCAGCGCCGAACGGGGCAGGCAGGACGGCCGATGCCCCGGAGCGCGCGCGGGGCGACGACTGGCAGGACCTGATGGCGGAGCCGATCGACGGAACGCCTCCCCGAGCCGGCAAACGCGCTGCACCCGGTCGGCACGGTGACGATGACGGGACGGGGCCCGATGCGGGCGTCGACGGAGCGCCCGTCGCGGCGGCCAGCGGGACGAACGGTGCGACGGTGCCGGTCGAGGAGGCCGCGCCCGAAGCGAAGAAGCGCCGGCCCAAGCAGGCGCCGGCGCCGATCAAGGCACCGATCGTCATCGAGACGCCCGACGTGGCCGAAGTCGCCCCCACCCCCGATGCCCTCGACCTGAGCGAGTTGCTGGGCGACGAGGTCCCGACCGGGTCGGTCGGGATCGAGCCCAAAGCAGAGGGGCCGGCCGACGGGGAACGGGCCATCGGCTACGACCCGGTGGTGCCCGGCCTCCCGGACTCGAGCGAGGCACTGGCCGCCGCGGTCGATGAGCTGGCGTCGTTCGCCGATGCCACCACCCATCACCCGGCGGACAGGGCAGACGAGGCCGTTGGCATCGTCGAGGAGGCGGTCGCCACCTTCGAGGAGAGCCTCCCCGCCAACCAGATCTCGACATCGTCTGCCACGTCATCGTTGCCACCGCTGGCCCAGGTCCTCGTCGACGGCGGCCGGGTGGCGCTCGACGAGATGGAGTCCGTCGTCGAGGAGCACGTCCAGACGGGCCAGAGCGTCGCCCGCGTCCTCATCAGCCGGGGACTGGTCACCGAGGCGGACCTCATGTGGGCCATGGCCCAGGAGATGGGTCTCGAATTCGTCGATCTGGACATGAACGGCATCGACCTTGCCGCATCGATGCTGATCCCGGAGAACACGGCCCGGCATCACAACGTGCTCGTCATCGCGTCGGACGGCGGGGTACCGGTGGTGGCGATGTCGAACCCCACCGATGTGTTCGCCCTCGACGATCTGCGCACGATCATGGGTCGCGGGTTCACCCAGGTCGTCGCCACCCGCAGCCAGATCGAGACGTACATCGGCAAGGCCTACGGGAACGGCGGTGACGCGGCCGACATGGCCGTCGAGGCCTCGCTCGGTTTCGAGGCCGGTGCCGACGACGGTTTGGAGGACATCCAGGCGGTCACCGACGAGGCGCCCATCGTCCGCTACGTCAACCTGCTCATCCTCCAGGCCCTGAACGAGCGGGCGTCGGACATCCACGTCGAGCCGACGGCCAAGGACCTCCGCATCCGCTACCGGATCGACGGTGTGCTCCATGACGCATCGTCCGCCCCCCGCTCCATCGCCGGAGCGGTCACCACCCGCCTGAAGGTCATGGCGGACATGAACATCGCCGAACACCGTGTCCCCCAGGACGGGCGCATCTCGCTCAACGTCGGCACCAAGGGCGTCGACCTGCGGATGGCTACGCTCCCGACGATCCACGGCGAGAAGATCGTCATGCGGGTGCTCGACAAGTCGAGCGTGGTGCTCGGGTTCGCCGACCTGGGGTTCGACGAGGATCTGCTCGAGGTCTACGAGGGGATCTTCACCAAGCCGTACGGCACCCTCCTCGTCACCGGTCCGACGGGCTCGGGCAAGTCGACCACCCTCTACACCACGCTGAGCGCGCTCAATTCGCCGGAGAAGAACATCATCACCGTCGAGGACCCGGTCGAGCTCCAGATCCAGGGCATCAACCAGGTGCAGCTCAACATCAAGGCGGGCCTCACGTTCGCGTCGGCGCTGAAGTCGATCCTGCGCTCGGACCCGGACATCGTGCTCGTCGGCGAGATCCGCGACGAGGAGACGGCGCTCATCGCCATCGAAGCGTCGCTCACCGGTCACCTGGTGCTCGCCACCCTCCACACCAACAGCGCGGCATCGACTCCGATGCGCCTGGTTGAGATGGGCCTCCAGCCGTTCCTCGTGACGTCCGCACTGTCGGGGGTGCTGGCCCAGCGCCTGGCCCGCCGCCTCTGCCAGCACTGCAAATCCCCGTTCGAGCCCACTGAGGCCGATATCATCGCCGCCGGCTGGACGCTGGAGGAGGTGGAGGAGGTCGGCAAGCTCGAGACCCTGTACCAGGCCAACGGCTGCCCGGCCTGTTCCAACACCGGTTACCGTGGCAGAAAGGCGCTCGCCGAGCTCATGCCCATCACGGAAGAGATCGAGCGGCTGATCATCGAGGGGGGATCCGTGGACGAGATCCACCGGCTTGCCGTGTCGCAGGGAATGGTCACCCTCCGCCAGAGTGGCCTGCGGAAGGCGCTCGAGGGTGAGACGACCCTCGAGGAAGTCCTCCGGGTGGTCGCATGAGCCCCGTCGACGTCGCCCAGCGCCTGGAGTGGTCGCAGCGCCTGTCCCAGGCCATGGTGGCGGGCGGCTACGCCACCGATCAACAGCTCGCACCCCTCGTCGCCGAGGTGCAGGCGACGGGCGTGCCGTTGGGCACGCTCCTCATCGCCCGTCAGATCGTTCCGCCAGCTGCCGTGGTCGGCGCGCTGGCCCAGGCGTCGCAGATGCAGGCGGTCGACCTCGCCGCCGTCACGCCGCAGCGCGACGCGGTGGCGGCGCTGCCGCAGGCGGTGGGTCGTGAGTACGGCGCCGTCGGGGTGATGTCCGACGGGAGCCAGCTGGTGGTCGCCTTCGGGGAGCCGCCGTCGCCGAACGACCTGCAGGTGCTGTCGTCGATGGTCGGTTACCAGATCAGCCCGGTGCTCGCCGACCCCATGGTCATCGAGCAGGTGCTCGCCGCTGGCCCCGACGGCTTCGCATCCGGCCCGCCGCAGCAGCAGGGTGCGGCCACGGGCAACGGGAACGGCCACGGCGCGCCGCCGCCCCAGGCCGCGCCGGTGGGCCCTCCGCCGGGAGCGGGGGGACCTTCGGGCGACACGCCCCTCCACATCGACGACCTCCTCCGTTACGCGGTGGCCGTCGGTGCGTCCGACCTCCACCTCACCGCCCAGATGCCCGGCTGCATCCGCCTCCACGGTGCCATCCGCCCGATCGAGGGCTGTCCCCGGTTGGACAACGAGACCATCCGGGAGATGATCTTCGGGATCCTGCCGGCGTCGCAGCGGGAGCGGTTCGAGGACGAGCGCGAGCTCGACACCTCCCACTCGATCGCCGGCGTGGGCCGGTTCCGCGTCAACGTCTCGTTGCAACGCGGGACGGTGGCCGCCGCGCTCCGCCCGATCCCGCACGACATGCCGGCCTTCGAGTCGCTCGGCATCCCGGATTCTGTCCGGTCCTTCACCGAGCTCCGCCGGGGCCTCGTCCTCGTCACCGGACCGACCGGGTCGGGCAAGTCGACCACGCTGGCGTCCCTCATCGACATCATCAACCGTACGAAGCCGCTCCACATCGTGACCGTCGAGGACCCCATCGAGTTCCTCCACGAGCACAAGCGCTCCATCATCAACCAGCGCGAGATCGGCGAGGACACCTTCTCGTTCGCCGAGTCGCTCCGCCGGGTCCTGCGCCAGGACCCCGACGTGATCCTGGTCGGTGAGCTCCGCGACCTGGAGACGATCTCGACGGCGCTCACCGCGGCCGAGACCGGCCACCTGGTGTTCGCCACCCTGCACACCCAGGACGCGCCCCAGACGGTCGACCGCATCATCGACGTGTTCCCGACCAGTCAGCAGGAGCAGATCCGGGTCATGCTGGCCTCGACGCTCGAAGGCGTCGTCACCCAGCAGCTGATCCTGAACGCCGACGGAACGGGGCGGGTGGCGTGTTGCGAGGTGATGATGTGCACGTCGGCCATCCGCAACCTGATCCGGTCGAACAAGACCCACCAGATCTATTCGCTGATGCAGACGGGCTCCACCTTCGGCATGCAGACCATGGACCAGGGTCTGGCCAAGATGGTGAAGGACGGGCTCATCACCGAGAGCGTGGCGTTCGACCGCTCCCGCAACGAAGACGATCTCCGCAACCACCTGAACACCTGACAGCAGGCGCGCCCGCGCACGAGCAGTGCCCCCACGATCCCGCAGGTAGCGGGGGAGGGGGGCGGGGGACAAGAGAGGGAACGACGTGGCACTGACCTTCGAGTACAAGGTGCGTGACCGGTCCGGCGGCCTGGTCGAGGGACAGCTCGAGGGCGACAGCATGGCCCTCGTCGTCAAGCGCCTCCGGGAGATGGGCTACATGCCCATCTCGGTCACCCCGAAGTCGAACATCTCCATGAAGAAGGAGATCAAGATCCCCGGCCTGTCGGACCGGGTGAAGCTGAAGGAGGTGGCGGTCGTCACCCGGCAGCTGGCCACCATGGTCGACTCCGGACTGTCGGTGGTGCGGTCGCTGGGGATCCTGGCCGGGCAGGTGGAGAACCCCGAGCTCTCCCGCGTTCTGAACGCCGTACGGCTCGACGTCGAGAACGGTTCAGCGCTCTCGGTGGCGTGCGCCAGACACCCCAAGGTCTTCTCCCACCTGTTCGTGACCCTGGTCGGGGCGGGCGAGGCCGGCGGGAACCTCGACGAGGTGCTCACCAGCCTGGCGAGCACGATAGAGAAGCAGGCCAACCTGCGCCGGGTCGTGCGGTCCGCCATGACCTACCCGGCCGTGGTCCTGTCGGTGATGGTCGTCATCTTCGTGGCGATGATCGTGTTCATCGTGCCGGTGTTCCAGAACCTCTTCAAGTCGCTCGGCGGCAAGCTCCCGGTCCCGACCCAGATCCTGATCGACGTCTCCAACATCATCGCCAGCTTCTGGGCGTTCCTCATCCTCATCGTCGTCATCGCCGGCATCGTCTTCTTCCGCCGGTGGATCAAGACCGACCGTGGGCGCGAGCTGTGGGACATCTTCAAGCTGAAGCCTCCCATCGTCGGTGGGCTCACCCACAAGTTGGCCCTGGCCCGGTTCACCAGCACGCTGTCGTCGCTCATCCAATCGGGCGTTCCCATCCTCGAGTCGCTCGACATCTGCTCGGACGTGACCGGCAACCGGAAGGTCGCCGACGTGCTGATCCAGGCGAAGAACGGCATTCGTGAAGGGCGCCCCCTTGCCGACACGCTCCGGGAGCACGAAGAGGTCATCCCCCCCCTGGTGGTCCAGATGATCGAGGTCGGTGAGCAGACCGGTGCGCTCGACGCCATGCTCGCCAAGGTGGCCGAGTTCTACGACGCGGAGGTCGAGACGACGGTCGACAACATGACGGCGCTCCTGGAGCCGCTGCTGACCGTGGTCATGGGTGCCGGCGTCGGCACCATGGTGATCTGCCTGTACCTGCCGATGTTCAGCTACATCAAGCTGATCCACAATTGACCGGTTGAAGGCAGAAACAGGAAGGCCCGGCGCATATCGACAATTGTGTTCAAGTCGCGTGCGATCCTGGCCGATGACGGAGATGGGTCGCCGTGTGGGGGGCCTCGTCATATTGCTCGGTTCCAACAAGGAGGAACTCATGCTTGCAAGGCTGATGGAGCGTCTGAACGATCGGCGCGACGCCGTTCGTGACGGCGAGGAGGCGGCGGATGCCGGCTTCACCCTGATCGAGTTGATGGTCGTGCTGTTGATCCTGGCCATCCTGCTCGCCATCGCCATCCCGACCTTCCTCGGGGTGACCGGCTCGGCCAACGACCGTGCCGCCCAGTCCAACCTGAACACTGCACTCACCGATGCCAAGGGCGTCTACGAGTCGAACCAGCAGTCCTACCCGTCAACGTCGGCGCTGATCAGCAAGGTGCAGGCGAACGAGCCGTCGCTGAACCTGGTGTCCGATCCGGGGTCGACGGCGTCGGTCACGGCCGGAGATCTCTCGATGACCGTCTCGGCCGGGGGCAACGGCGCCATCATCTTCACGCTGGCCAAGAAGACGAACGAGTGCTGGTGGGTCGCTGACAACACGCAGACGATCGCCAATGGTGGTAGCGCGACCGCTCCGACGCTGCCGTGGAAGAACATCACCCTGACGAACGGCAAGGGCTCCGGCAGCGGAGTGCCCAACGCGTCCGGCGAGTACTACGGCGTCTACAAGATCACGCCCGGCACGTCGTACTGCGACATCGCCGGCCTGGGTACGAACTCGTCGACGATCCAGTCGTCCGGGTTCCCCTCGGCGGCCTGACCACCGAGCTCCCAGGCGGCATGACAGCCGCTCGGGGGAGCTGTAGCGAGGACGCCCCCGCTCTCGATGACGAGAGCGGGGGCGTCCCGCGTCCGGAGGAGCATGCACCGTGGTTGTCCAACAGGTCGATAGCGTCTCTCCACGATGAGCGCCGGAAGCACCACGACTGACGCCCGGGGCGTTCTGCGGGTCCAGGACCCACGAGTCGACCGCCCTGCACCGGACGCCGAGGCAGGTGGCCACTCGGGCGGCGTGCCCGTGCTCCGGCGGATCCCCGTGGTTGGCTGCCTGTTGTTCGCGGCACTCGGCGCCGCCTACTTCTTCGGCTACGGGCCATGGGTCATCGGGAACAGCCAGTGGACGACCGGCGGCGACCTGTGGGGCATCGTCCGCGGTGCCCACTACGTCGGCTGGGGAGCGATCGGCGACATCTACGGGCACGGCACGGGTGTCATCACCTTCCCGGGCATCTTCGTCGTCCTCGCACCGGTGGCGATGCTGTCCGGGGCACTCGGGTTGTCCGAGTCGTATGGGTCCTTCCTCCTGGTCCATCCGACAGCGGCACTGCTCTTCCAGCCAGCGGAGATCCTGCTGGCGTTCCCAGCTGTGTTCGCAGCAGATGCTCTGGCCCGGAGGCTCGGGGCGAAGGCGCGGCAGCGGTGGCTGCTGTCCGTGGCCAGCGCACTCGGTTGTTTCATGGCGGTCTCGGTATGGGGCCACGCGGAGGACGTGCTGGCCGTGGCGTTGACCCTGTACGCGATCGATGCGCTGGTGGCCGGCGCTCACCGGCGGATGGGGTGGCTGTACGGCCTGGCCATCGTCATGCAACCGCTGGTCGTGCTCGTCGCCCCGATCCTCCTGGCGGCCTGCCCTGCCGGTCGGCGGGTCCGCTTCGTGGTCCGGAGTGCGTTGCCGTCGACCACCCTGATCGGCCTGTGCCTGGCCAGCGACTGGTCAGGAACGGTAAGCGTGCTTCTCCACCAGCCGGCGTACCCCCAGGGCAACCATGCCACGCCCTGGCTCGCGCTCATGCACGAGCAGTTCCAGGCGCGCAGACCGACGTCGCGCATCCTCTACGCCGCACATGGCGGCTACACGGTGGTTACGGGCTCGGCGAAGCCGCTCGTGATCGCAAGTGGAGGCCCCATGCGGATCGTTGCCATGGGCATTGCCTCCGCCATCGGGATCTGGGTCTGGCGTCGAGCCACCAGCCTGGACATGCTCGTCTGGCTGTGCGCGGTGGCGCTGGCCCTTCGCTGCGTGTTCGAGCCGGTGATGACGCCCTATTACCTCGTGCCGCCGTTGCTGGTGGCCTTCGTGTCGCTGGCCCGAACGACGCTGGTCCGTCAGGTGGCGGGGATCGTCGTCGCCATCGGCGCTTGTGCGTACGCGTTCTTCCACGAGGGGCCGTGGGTGTGGTGGTTGCCGGTGACGGGCATGCTCGTTGCCGTGCTCGTGTTGGCCATGCCGGTTGCGGATCGGATGAGTGCTGCCCGGGAACGCGACGGCGCCGGCGTGCGCGGCCTGGCGGAGTGCCGGACGTACGGGGGCGTGCGGCGCCGGGTGGGCGAGCCGGTCGGTGCAGGCGAGGGCGCCGTCCCGTACGAGTAGCCGACGCCCCTCGGGACCCCGACCCCTCAGAGCGGCCCGACGGTGTGCTTGCGGCCGGGGAGCTGCTCACGCCGTGACGACAGCACGTCGAGCGCTCCCGCCACCACGGCCCGGGTGTCGGCCGGATCGATGACCGCGTCGACGAAGCCGCGCTCGGCCGCCTGCCACGGAGTGAGGAAGCGCTCGGCGTAGTCCTCCCGGAGGGCGGCGTGGTCCTCGGGCGCGGCCCGGCGGTGGAGGATCTGGACGGCACCCTCGGCGCCCATCACGGCGATCTCCGCCCCCGGCCAGGCGAAGCACAGGTCGTTCCCGAGCCCCCGTGAGTCCATGACGATGTAGGCGCCGCCGAACGCCTTGCGCAGGATGAGGCAGACCCGCGGCACGGTCGCCTCCGCGTAGGCGAAGGCCAGCTCGGCGCCGTGGCGGATCATCCCCCGCCACTCCAGGTCCTTGCCCGGCAGGAACCCGGGGGTGTCGACCAGGGTGACGAGGGGCAGGTTGAATGCGTCGCAGAAGCGGACGAAGCGGGCCCCCTTCTGCGAGGCGGCGATGTCGAGCGTGCCGGCCAGCGCCTGGGGCTGGCTGGCCAGGAAGCCCACGGGTCGCCCGCCCACGCGCCCGAGGCCGACCACCAGCTGGGGCGACCAGCGGGGCCACAGCTCGGTGAAGGTGGTCCCACCGCTGTCGTGGTCGGACACGACCGACGCCACCGTGCGTACGTCGTAGGAGCTGGTGGCCCGGGCCGGGATGGTGTCGCGCAGCTCGGGGGTGGGCCGATCGGGCGGGTCGTCGCACGGCTCCTCGGGCGCCAGCTCGTCGGTATGGGCCGGTAGGTACGAGAGGAGATGGGCGACGTGGTCGAGGGCGTCGTCGACGCTCGCCGCCTCGATGGCGCACAGGCCGCTCGAGCGGGCGTGCACCGGGGTTCCGCCCAGCTGGTGGATGCCGATGTCGATGCCGGTGAAGTCGGCCACCATTGCCGGGCCGGAGACGAACGCGAACGCGTCGGCGGTCATGACGACCAGGTCGGCGATGCCCAGCATGAGGGCGGGTCCGGAGATGGCCGGGCCGGTCACGACGGCGACCACGGGGACGATCCCCGAGCAGGCGGCCACCGCCCGTGCCGCCCCGCCCCACCCGTGGAGGGAGGCGATCCCGCCGGACACGTCGGCACCGCTGGTGGCCAGCACGAGGACGAGGGGGAGGCGGAGGCCCAGGGCCGCTTCTGCCGCGTCGCGGATGGTGTCGCCGTCGTCCAGGCCCAGCGCGCCCCGACGGGTGGCCGAGGTGGAGCGGACGACGACCGCGTGGCGTCCCCCCAGGTCTTCGACGGCCGCCCCCACGGTCCCGGGGACGTGATGGCGGAGAGCGATGGCGACGGTGCCGGGGGTCACCCGGCCATGCTACGGAGCCTGCGGGGCGGTGTCACCATCACCCGGTCCCGCCGGCCCGCGCGTCCTCAGCCGCCGCGGGAGCTCGCCCCGTCACCCTCGTCACCCCCGTCATCCCCGCCGGGACCCGCCGGCGGCCCGCCCCATTCCGGTCCGGCCCGGGCGCGGCGCCGGTCTGCACGCTCGAATTGGCGTTCGACGTCCGCCCACACCAGGGGCTCGTCGGCTCCCAGCTCGTCGGCGTGCAGGCCGGTCCGGAGGATCCAGGCGGCCACGGCCAGGAGCGTCACGAGCATGCCGAGCTTGGAGACGAACCCGGCCAGCTGCTGGTCGTTGAGCGGCGCCAGCCCGATGGCCGGATGGGAGTGGGCCAGCGTGGGGTAGATGGGGTGGCGGGCGAAGATGTAGATGAAGGCAAGGAAGGCGGGGACGACCGCCTGGAAGGCCAGGTAGCCGAAGCGCCCCACGGGACGCAGGCGCAGCACGCCGGGCACCCGTCCCACCACCGGGACCCAGAGGACGATGCCGGCGCCCAGCACGACCGCGTCGAAGGCGCCCCGGGCTGTTGCCGACGTCGACTGGGCGGCCACGGCCGGGACGGTCATCACCCCGATGGTGGTCGCGGTGAAGACGGCCACGGCCACGGCCGGTTGGCGGCACCGGTTCAGGATGGTGTCGACGGCGGCAGGTCGGGTGAGGGCGGCCAGCACGCCGTAGGGG
Source organism: Actinomycetes bacterium (assembly GCA_021806045.1). Taxonomy (GTDB): domain Bacteria; phylum Actinomycetota; class Acidimicrobiia; order Acidimicrobiales; family RAAP-2; genus JAJZDI01. The sequence continues at coordinate 28,906 of JAJZDI010000010.1, read as the reverse complement.
AGGCCGAGGAGCGCCAGCGGGGGCACGGCGAGGACCAGCAGGAGGCGCTGGACGACCAGCGCGGTGACGGACCAGTGGGCGGCCAGGTCGGCGAGGGGCCACGTGAGGGCCACGGCGGCCGCCAGCCATGCGCCGGCCAGTGCCGCCTTCTGCCGGCGGGTCCAGGGGGCGGGGGGTGGTGTGGCGCCTGCCCCGCTGGTGCGGTGCTCGCCGGCCCGGGCCCACCGGGCAACCTGGCGGCGGTGGCCGGCCACGATCCCGATCCCGACGGCGGCGAGGACGATCCACGCTCCCAGGTGGGGGTGCCAGGCGTATGGACCCACGGTGGCCGGACCCGTCATGGCCGGAACCACCGCGGCCCGATCCACGGTGGCCGCCCGCTGCCAGCGTGGTCTTTCGTTGCCCCGGAGGGGACCCTAGAGTGGCCCCGATGGAGCGCCTCGACCGGTTGGAGCGGGTCACCGACCTGCTCCTCGTGCTGCTCGATGCGCCGCAACCCCTGAGCCTGCGGGAGATCGCCGACCGGGTGCCCGGCTATCCGGACCCGTCCAACCACGACGCCCTGCGCCAGGCGTTCGAGCGCGACAAGCGGCTCCTGCGCGACGAGGGCGTGCCGGTTGAGTCGGCCCGGATCGACGGTCCCGACCAGGTCGGCTACCGCATCGACCCCGACCGCTACTTCCTCCCCGAGCTGGAGCTCACCCTGGAGGAGCAGGCGGCCCTGAACCTGGCCGTCGCCGGCGTGCACGGAGCCGAGGCTACCGGGCGCTCCGCGCTCTCCAAGCTGGGCGCCCTGGCAGCCCGGGCCGGCCTGGACGTGGGGAGCGGCGGGGAGCCGGTGGCCCCCCTGGTCGCCCTGCCCATGGTGGACGAGCTCGCCTCCCTGCCCGTGCTGCACGCGGCCCTGGCCAGTTCGTCGATGGTCGGGTTCGTCTACCGGGGCGAGCAGCGGCGCGTCGATCCCGCCTCGCTCCGGTTCCGCCGTGGGCGCTGGTACCTGCTGGCCCACGACCGGGACAGGGACGAGCCCCGGACCTTCCGGGTCGACCGCATCAGCGGCCTGCCCGAGGTGGGCCCCCCGGGCTCGTCCAGCCTGCCCCCCGGGTTCGATCCGGCGGGCACGCTCGGCACGCAACCGTGGCGGTACGCGGAGGGCGAGGAGCTGGCCGTCGATGTGGCCGTCGACGCGCTCTTCGCCGGTTCGGTGGTGCGGGACGTGGGCGCCGAGGCGGTGACGGAGCGGGGTGCGGACGGCTCGGTGACGGTCCGGCTGGCGGTGACCGACCTGGACGCCTTGGTGTCGTGGGTCCTCGGCTTCCTCGACCATGCCGAGGTCCTCGGACCTCCCCGGGCACGCGGCGCGGTGGTGGCCCGCCTCGAGGCGGCCGCCGCCCATCTCGACCACCTGGCCGATGCGGCTCGTCCCGCACCCAGGCTGGCGACGGCGGCAGAACGATCGGCGGCAGAACGACCGGTGGCGCAGCGGTGAGCGCCCCCGACGGGGCTGCCGCTCGTCTGCGTCGACTGCTCGCCGTCCTCACCTGGCTGGCGCAGGTCGGTTCGGCGCCCATCGCGGACGTGGCGGCCCGGTTCGATGTCGACGCGCCCACGCTCGTCGCCGAACTGGAGCTGGCCGCCTGCTGCGGCATCCCCCCGTACACGCCCGACCAGCTCCTCGAGATCGTGGTCACCGACTCGACCGTGACGGTGCGGCCCGGCGACCAGTTGTCGCGTCCCCGTCGCCTGGCCGCCGACGAGGGCTTCGCCCTGGCCACGTCGGCCCGTGCCGTGCTCGAGGTGCCCGGTACCGACCCCGACGGCGCGCTCGCCCGGGCGCTGGCCAAGCTCGACCGGGTGCTCGGAGCAGCGTCGGTGACGGTGGAGCTCGACGCGCCAGCCGCACTCGAGCCGGTCCGTCGGGCCGCAGCCGACGGGTCCGCGCTCGACATCGAGTACCACTCGGCGGGCACCGACCGGGTGTCCACCCGTCGCATCGAGCCGTGGCGGACGTTCGCGGCCGACGGGCACTGGTACACCGACGCCTACTGCCACCTGACCGGCGGCACCCGCCGCTTCCGTGTCGATCGGATCCATTCTGCGACCCCGGCCGGTCCGGCCACCCAGCCGGTCCCCGACCCCCCGCCCGGCGGCTTCCCGGCAGACGGGGCGGCCTTCGTCCCCGGTCCCGACAGCAGGACGGTGGCGCTCACCATCGGTCGCCGGGCTCTCGGCGTGCTCGAGCCTGTTCCCCTCCCCGAGGAGCCGCACGTCGAGGACGACGTGGCCTCGGTCAAGGTCGCCGTGGGGGGCGACGCGTGGCTGGCCAGGCTCCTCCTCGAGCTGGGTCCCGACCTGGTGGCCGTCGACCCGCCCGACGCCGCCGCGTCGGCTGGCGCGGTGGTACGCGGCGTCCTCGACCGCTACGGGCCCGAACGGAACGATCCACGCGGTCCGTAGACCGCGGAACCGGGACCCGAGCCGCCGGCCCCCGCCCCTGCCGGAACCATCCCACCCGGCCGTGAGGCGCCGCCATGTCCGGACCCTGACCGCTGGACATGGAAGAACATGAAACATAGTGTAAATGCATGGCAGGCCTCCCATGCTGACCGTGCACCCGGTGGGTCCCGGCCGTGCCGCCTACTACGCCGACGACCTGGCGCCCGGGCGGGCGGAGGGCTCGTGGATCGAAGGTGAGCCGCCCGGACGGTGGGTGGGCGGGGCGTCCGGCGGGCTCGGCTTGGCCGGCACCGTCGACCAGCGTGCGCTGGCCCTCGTGCTCGAAGGGCGCCGGCCGGCGGACGGTGTTCCGCTGGGAGCGGCCCACCGCCGGTCGGTCGGCGGCTTCGACCTCACCTTCGCCGCGCCGAAGTCGGTGAGCCTGCTGGCCATGCTGGGGCCGGACCACGTGGCGGCCGCCGCCCGGGCCGGGCACGACGGCGCCACCGCCGCCGCACTCACCTACCTGTCCGACCGGGCGCTCGTCGCCCGGCGGGGATCGGGCGAGGACCTCCGCCTGGTCACCACCACCGGGTGGCTGGCGGGTGCGTTCGACCACCACACCAGCCGGGCGCTCGATCCCCACCTCCACACCCACGTGGTGGCGGCCAATGCGGTCCACGGCGCAGACGGGCGCTGGACCTCCCTCGACAGCCGGCGCCTCTACGCGCACCTGCGGGCAGGTGGCGCCATCTACCAGGCGGAGCTGCGGGCACGGATGACCGCCAGCCTGGGGGTCGGGTGGGAGCCGCGGGGTCACGGCACCGCCGACGTGGCCGGCGTCGACCCGGTGTTGCGCGGGCTCTTCTCCCAACGAGCGGCCGGGATCCGCCAGCACCTGGCCGCTGATCCTCGCGCATCGGCCCGGGCTGCCTACTACGCCACCCGTCCCGACAAGGACCGTCACCGCACGGCGGCGGACCTGCTGCCCCTGTGGCGGGAACGGGCCGAACGGTTCGGCCACGGCATCGAGGGGCTGGGGCGCCTGCCCGCTCCGAACCTCGGCGGACCCGATCGGCACACGTTCGATCCCGACCGGATGGTCGCCGCGCTGCGCGGGCCGCGCCGGTCGGCCCCGGGTGCGACCATCGCCCATGTGGACCTGGTCGCCCTGGTCGCCGCGGCCCATCCGGCCGGCGCACCGGCGGTGACGATCGAGGTGCGGACCGCCGCGATCGAGCGGGAGGCGGGTGCCGAGCGGGCGCTGGCATCCGCCGACCGGGGCCCGGTGCGCGCACCCGAGCGCGCCGGCGCCCGGGGCGAGCGGATCGCCGTGGCCGCAGTGGTCTCCGCCCTGGAGCGGGGTGTGGGCACCGAGGTGGGCATCCCCGCGCGCACCGAGCCGGTGGGCGATGTCACGGAGCGCCGGCAGGACCGGGGGCGTCCGGTCGAGCCCTCTCCTCGTGTCGCCGAGCGCGGTGGGTGGGACCTGGCCCGCTGACGGCGCGGACGCTCACGTGCTCCCCGCAGCCGTCGCTCACCGCCCGCGACCGAGCCCGGGGGCGTCCCGCCCGATGGGGCGGCCGTCGAGGACCGGGCCCGCCCGGCGCCCAGCGTCGAGCGGAACGATGGTGCGCCACGGCTCGTGGGAGTGGGCGGGCGCGAGGGGGACCCACCCGGCCACGTTTCGCTGGTCGAACGCCACCGCGTACCCGGGTCGCCCCTGAGCGAGCACGTCGACCGGCAGTCGAGGCACGGGAGCTGTGGAGCGGGTCACCGTCGTCCGCTCGGCGCCGCCGGTCAGCGCGTCGGCCCACCGGTGGCCGGACGGCACCCGTCCGGTCGACGTCGAGTAGCGGACGGCCTCGACGTCGCCGGCCAGCGCGGAGAGGGCCCGGAGGGTGGTCACGTCGCCGATGCCCGGGAGGACGACCGTGGTCCCGAACAGCGACGGGAAGCCGTCGGCACGGGCCCCCCACCGGTGCCGTGCCTGGGACAGGTCCTGGAAGCACGCCATGGTCACCAGCCCCTGGCCGCCGCCCTCGCTCACCAGCGACGGCAGGTCGGGGAGGGGCGCGATGTTGGCTGCCTCGTCGAGGAGCATCAGGGTGGGCGGGCCTGCGGCGCCGCGACCGTGGTGCTCGTAGGCGGCCGAGCGGACGGCGTCGATGAGGCCGACCACCATGGGGGCGGCCAGCGCCTGGCGGTCGGCCGGCGCGCAGACGTAGAGGGTGTCACCCGACCGGACGAAGGCGCCGGCGTCGAAGTCGGGATCGCGGGCCACATCCAGGGCGGCCGAGGTGCGGTAGCCGGCCAGGGCGCCGCTGGCCGTCGACCAGATGCCGCTGAGCTCACGCGGATCGGAGGCCACGATCCCGCTGAGGGCGTCCGAGGCCAGCGCGGCATCGCCGCCCGGGGTATGGGCCAGCACCGAGGCTGCGCCGGCCGGGTCACGGCGGTCCACCCACCGGAGCACCTCGGACATGGGGGAACCGCCGAGGGCGGCGGCATGGAGGAGGGGAGCGAGGAGGGTGCCGGCCCTCTCCGACCAGTGGTCCCCGGAATCAACCCGTGCGGCCGACCCGGCGACGGCACCAGGTGCGGACGTGGCGACCATCCGGCGGGCCGTGAGCTGGGCCGTGTCCCACCGCTCGCACGCCGGCACCGGGGACCACCGCACCGGCGACACGCCTGCGGGCACGTGGCGGGGGTCGAGGGAGGCGGTCGGGTCGAACAGCCGGCACGCGCCGACCCCGGACCTCGCCGCCCAGGTGGCCTCCAACACGTCGGGCTTCGTCGAGGTGGTGACCACCGCGCCGGGAGCACCGAGCACGTTCGGCACCACCAGGGCGCTCGTCTTGCCGGATCGCGGTGGTCCGAGCACCAGCACCGCGTGACCGGGCGCGGCGAACGACCACCCATGCGCGTCGTGCCCGAGGTACACGCCACCGCCGGCAGCGACCGCGGCCCGGGCCGCGCCGAGGGAACGGTGACTGTCCCATCGGCGCTCGTCATCGGTGTGCATGGATGCTCCTCGCTGGTTCGGATGCAGGCGTGTGGGGGTGGGTGTTCCGGTGCGCGACCCGGTGCGTGGAGCGCGGTGCGTGGAGCGCGGTCCACGATGCGTGGAGCGCTCTACGGCCGATGCGCACCGTGCATCGGGCATCGCCATCCCGCTCGACAGTGCGCTCTTCGACTCGCTGCGCAACGCGCAATGTGCAGCGCGTGCACGTCCGCACCGTACGTCTGCACCGTACGTCCGCGCTCGACGCGCATGCATCAATGTGTTCGGAGGGCGACGACCGTCGCGAGCGATGACGCGGGGCGATCGGGGTGCCGAGCGCGACGGCATCGATCGGCGAGTGCGAAAAAGCATTGCAAATGAACGACTCTTCGTCCAGTGATTCGTCAGGCACGGAGAACTGCGCCCTGCGGGCGGCGCGCGCGTATGCAGTCGCATGCGACTGTGAACGCGGTGGAAGCTCCGCGATGCTTGACCTTGCACGCAAAACACATTTTCATTGGTGCGATTGCGTATCGCTGAGGAGGTGATCCGTGAACCGATCGCAGCTCGTCCGAGCTGTCAGCAGCGCGAGAGGTATGGCGCGCCAGGCAGTCGAGGACGTCGTCGGCGATCTGCTCCACGTGGTCATCACCGAGGTGCGTGCCGGCCGGCGCGTGTCGCTCGCGGGATTCGGGACGTTCAGCCCGGTTGCGCGTGCACCACGCATCGGACGGAACCCGCGTACCGGAGCTGCGGTGCGGATCCCGGCGTCGAAGGGTGTCCGGTTCGCCGCCGGTTCGACGTTCAAGCAGGCGTTGAACTCCAAGGAGGGAGCACCCATGGCAGTGACCAAGGCGGCCGCCAAGAAGACGGCTGCGAAGAAGGCTCCGGCTCGCAAGGCCGCAGCGAAGAAGACCGTCGCGAAGAAGACGGCTGCGAAGAAGGCTCCGGCTCGCAAGGCTGCAGCGAAGAAGACCGTCGCGAAGAAGACGGCTGCGAAGAAGGCTCCGGCTCGCAAGGCCGCAGCGAAGAAGACCGTCGCGAAGAAGACGGCTGCGAAGAAGGCTCCGGCTCGCAAGGCCGCAGCGA
>JAJZDI010000010.1:0-22367 GCA_021806045.1 Actinomycetes bacterium | reverse complement strand
GCAGCGAAGAAGACCGTCGCGAAGAAGACGGCTGCGAAGAAGGCTCCGGCTCGCAAGGCCGCAGCGAAGAAGACCGTCGCGAAGAAGACGGCTGCGAAGAAGGCTCCGGCTCGCAAGGCCGCAGCGAAGAAGACCGTCGCGAAGAAGACGGCTGCGAAGAAGGCTCCGGCTCGCAAGGCCGCAGCGAAGAAGACGGCTGCGAAGAAGGCTCCGGCTCGCAAGGCCGCAGCGAAGAAGACCGTCGCGAAGAAGACGGCTGCGAAGAAGGCTCCGGCTCGCAAGGCTGCAGCGAAGAAGACCGTCGCGAAGAAGACGGCTGCGAAGAAGGCTCCGGCTCGCCGGCGCTGAGCAGGCGGCGCGGCACCGTCCGCGTCACGTCGATGCGCCTCACCGGCGTGCAAGAGCGGGGGCCGTTCGGCCCCCGCTCTTGCGTGTCGGGAGCCACGCACGTGTGGACCGTCAGATGAGCGGGGGCAGGCGACCACCGGCTGGGACGTCGGCGGGCTCGTCCACGTCCCACGCCAGCTCCGGGCGCTCGAGGACGGTCACGTCCAACCCGAGCCTCGTCGCCTCGGCCTGGTGCCGGGCGAACGACCCCGGTCCGTAGGAGAAGCAGAAACCGGACCGCGTGGGCAGGCACAGCACGTTCGTGCCGTTGCCCACCCGGTCGGGCACGAGGACGACGCCCGAACCGTTGTCGACGGTGGTCAGGTCGGACGCACTCGGCAGGTCGGCGTGGGCGACGGTGACCCGCATCACTCCGGCCCCACCCAGCCGCTCCACGCCCGCCTCCACCGCGCCGTTCAGGCCCCGCCCGGGCTCCCACACCACCAGGGCGCCGTGCGCCCGGGCCCAGTCGGCGACGGCGCGGTCGTCGCACACGACGGCGACGGGCCAGTGCCGGCCGGCGGCCAGGACACGCTCGGCCATGGCGCGTGCCAGCTCGGCACGGTCCGGTGCGCTCATGGCCTGGGTCAGGCGCCCCTTCGCTTCGCCGAACGCCTTGACCGGGACGAGGACGGCACGGGGGCCGAGCCGGAGCCCCGAGGCGGCCACCTCGCTCTCGTCGCCGGGCACCGGCTCAGTGTACGGCCACGTGGCGTGTGGACGGCGCGCCCCGATGCACGGGCATGGAGGGACCCCGGCAGCCGTGCCGGGCCTCCGGCCAGGTCCTAGTCTGGAGTCGTGTCGGGCAAGATCGCGGTGATCGGTGCAGGGTCGTGGGGGACGACCGTCGCGGCGCTGGCGGCAGCCAACGCACCGACCGTGCTGTGGGCCCGGCATCCGTCGGTGGTGACGTCGATCCTCGACACCCGTGCCAACCCCGCCTACCTCCCCGGGACCGAGCTCCCTGCCGACCTGGGGGCGACGTCCGAGCTGGACGAGGCCGTCGACGGTGCCGACCTGGTGGTGATGGCCGTCCCCTCCCACGGGTTTCGGGACGTGTTCACCGCCCTCGCGCCCTCGATGGCGGCGGGCACGCCGGTGCTCAGCCTCACCAAGGGGCTCGAGCAGGGCTCGCAGCTGCGGATGACCGAGGTCATCGAAGATGTCCGTCCCGGCACGGTGACCGGCATGCTCACCGGGCCCAACCTGGCCTCGGAGGTGGCCGCCGGCCAGCCCACCGCCGCGCTGGTGGCCATCCCCGATGAGTCGCTCGCCACCTGGATCCAGGGGCTGCTGATGTCGCCGACGTTCCGCGTGTACACGTCGCCCGACGTGGTCGGGTGCGAGATCGCCGGCGCGTCGAAGAACGTGCTGGCGGTGGCCGCGGGCATCTCCGACGGGCTCGGCTTCGGCGACAACACCCGGGCCGCGCTCATCACCCGCGGCCTGGCCGAGATGGGGCGCCTCGGTGTGGCGATCGGCGCCGACCCGATGACGTTCGCCGGCCTGGCCGGCGTGGGGGACCTGGTGGCCACGTGTACCAGCACCAGGAGCCGCAACCGGACGGTCGGCTTCGCTCTCGGCCGTGGGCGGACCCTGGAGGAGATCCTGGGGGAGATGCACATGGTGGCGGAGGGGGTGAAGACGGCTCGACCGGTGGTCGAGCTGGCCGCAGCCCGGGGCGTCGAACTGCCGATCGCCACCGAAGTCGTGGCGGTGATCGACGGGACCCGCACCCCGACCAGCGCCATGGCGGAGCTCATGCTCCGCCCGGCCACCGCCGAGCTCCCGCACGGCGGGTCGCACGGTGGGCCCTTCGGCGCAGGCCGACCGGGAACGCATCCCACCGGGGGTGCTGGCGCACCCTCGACGGCGGCTCCCGGCCGTCAACCGGTGTGAGTGGCACCGGGGGCGTGCCACCGTGGGCCGGCGACCCTGACCGGCGGGACCGGGCCGCGGCCCTCGAGCGGGTACGCACGCTCCTGCGCGGGCTGGGGACGAGCGACGAGGAGATCGACCGGGCCGTCCAGGACGACGTCGTCGACCTGTTGATGGTCGACCGGCTGCTCCTGCCGTCGGAGCACCGCCTCACCGAGTCCGAGGTGAGCGAGCGGACGGGCATCCCGTTGGAGCTGACCCGGCGGCTGTGGCGGGCGCTCGGGTTCCTCGACGTCGACGAGGACGATCCCCACTTCACCGAGCTGGACGTCGAAGCGGTGGACCTGTTCCGGTCGATGGTCGACCTGGGGATGGTCGACGTCGAGTCGGCCATCCAGATGAGCCGGGTCATCGGCTCGTCGATGGCCAGGATCGCCGAAGCGGAGACGGCGCCGGGATCGACGCCGATCCTCATGTCGTCGGGTGACAGCGTCCTCGACGCCGACGAGTTCGCCCGCACGGCCGGAGCGTCGCTCCAGGCCATGGCACGCCTGCTCGAGTTCGTGTGGCGGCGCCACCTCCAGGCCGCCACCCGCCGGGCCATGCTCATGCGGTACCGCTACGGCGCCGACGGCGCCAGCCCGACCCTGGTGGTCGGCTTCGCCGACATGGTCGGCTACACCCTGCTGGCCCAGCACCTGACCGGGGACGAGCTGGCCAGTGTGGTGGCGCGCTTCGAGGCCCTCGCCCACGACATCATCACCGGCCTCGGCGGCCGGCTGGTGAAGATGATCGGGGACGAGGCCATGTTCGTGGTCCAGGACGCCGCCGAGGGAGCCCGCATCGGCCTGGCCCTGGCCGACGCCTACGCGGACGACGATCTCCTCTCCGACGTGCGGGTGGGCATGGCCCTCGGGCCCGTGCTGCTCCAGGACGGCGACTACTACGGAGCCGTGGTCAACCTGGCCAGCCGCATCGTCAACATCGCCCGACCCGGTTCGGTGCTCGTCTCCGACGAGCTGCACACCGCCCTGGAGCTCGAAGCGCCCGACGAGTTCGCCGGGCGCTCGCTGCGGCCCCGCTCGCTGAAGGGGATCGGCAGGGTGCAGCTGTGGCGCATCGGCCAGACCGGCGAACGGATCGCCGGAGACCTGACCCGCGGGCAGCGGTGGGAGCGCCTGGGCGAGGTGTTCCGCGAGCTCGACCACCTGCGTGACCGGGGGGAGCAGCTCATCGCCGCCGCCCGCCGGGGTGAGCTGGCCGACGCGGTGCAGGTGTCAGGGGCCGCCGAGCCTGACGGTGGCGATGCCGTGGGGGCGGAGGTCGACACCGCCGCTGACGGGAGCGAGGGGCCGCCCGCGTAGGTCGACCAGCTCCCCGGCCAGCCCCCCGAGGTCCACCGACACCGGGTCGTCCGTCGGGTTGAAGAGCCGGACTTCGAGGGAGCCGTCGACCCTGCGTACGGAGGACACCTCGGCGCCGGTCACGGCGAGCGCCGATCCTCGCGCCGGCCGGTCCCCGCCCCCGAACGAGCCGGACACGGCAAGGGGCACGAGCACGTCGTCAGCCAGCGCGTACGGGTCTACGGGACCGGTGACCACGGCGAACGACGCATGGAGGGGCCCCTGGACCTGGGCACCTTCGATGGGATCGAGCGGGCCGGCCGGGAGGATCCGGTTCACCATCCCCACCCGGGAGAGCATCCCGGTGGCCCGCAGCACCGTGATGGCCAGGGTGTGGGCCGCCGGGCCGTCGGGGCCTTCGGTCATGTCGACCAGTTCGTACTCGGCGGCGCCGTCCGCCACCACGGTGAGCCCGCCGGCGGCGACGAACCCCCGCGCCACGAAGGTGGGCAGGCCCAGTTCCTCGGGGCGCCCCTCGGCGGTGAGCCCCCGGGTCACCGTGTCGAATGCCGTCCCCGCCCGGGACTCGTGGGCCGGGTGGGGCAGGGGGAAGTGCATCCGGAGCCGGTGGTCACGGCAGCGGTTGTCGAGGTCCACCGCGATGCGGACGACCCGCTCGTCGGCCCGGAGCTCGAGAGTGGTGCGTACCTCGGTGGGGACCGAACCCACCCGGGCGCTGCTCGAGGCCCCGACGTGGGCCGGCCAGTCGTAGGTCGAGGTGACCACGACGGTGGCACGCACCGGACCGTGCTCGGTCGCCTCCACCACCACCGACCTCGGCGTGTCGACCACGGTGTCGACCAGGGGAGGGGAGTAGTTGTAGGTGTCGCCGTGGTCACCCCCGTCGACCAGGAGGCCGAGGCCGTGCACCCCGTCCAGGGCGAAGAGCCCGGTGCGCGGATCGACGGTCACGGTGGTCAGCCCGTTGGCCAGGGTGACGGTCCCGTCATCGCCGACATGGGCTCCGGCCGGGTGGGCCAGGGGCGCGACCTCGAGCGTGCTCCAGCCGAAGCCGGGCACGGGCGCGCTGCGGGCCAGGACCCGCCGGATCGGCGGCTGGTCCAGGTGGATGCGGACCCGGGTCTCCGGGTGCGCCGACAGCCGGGTGAAGAGGTCGCGCTTGACCTCGTCGACGGCGACGGCCTCATTGGCCTGGGTACCGACGGTGACGGCCAGGTCGAGCCCGTCCGCATCCTCGGTCAGGGTGACGCCGGTGACGTAGAGGTCGGCGTCGAGGCGGGCGCCCTGGATCATGGAGAGCACCGACACCACGGTGGCCGCGTCGAGCTCCATGGTCCCGGGGAGGCCGGCCCGCTCGGAAAGCACCTGGACGTCGGGGCCGGGGCCGTGGTCGGCGGCGACGACCGCCTCCACCATCCCACCCCGCTCCCGGGAGGCCACGTTCACCACCACCGGCCCGGCTGCGGCCATGGACGAGCCGATGGCTGCCAGTGCCTCGGCGGTGAGGGTGTCGCCGATCTGGCGGGCCTGGTGGTAGCGGTCGAGGACGGTGTGGACGACCTCGTCCGCCGAGCAGGCGCACACCGAGTCGTGGGCGGCGTTGAGGACCACGTTGCGCCAGGCGACGTCGAGGAAGGCCCGGGGCCACCGGTCGGCGGGGAGGAAGGCGGCCCACAGGGGCTCGGCCCACCGCTCGAGCGACCGCTCGGCCTCGGCCGCCGCCGCCCGGACGTCCACCCGGTTGGAGGTGACGCCCATGAGCACGTTGGCCCGGGCGCCCGAGCGGAGCTCGCCCGCCCACCGGGGCAGATCGTGGCGCGGTGCGCCGGCCAGGTACTCCTCCAGGGAGACGATGGCCAGGTCGACGTCGTCCGCCTTGGCGTCGGCCTCGGCCACCACCCGGGCCAGCCACGGCTGCGGGCGCAGGTGGTCGGTGCCGTTCATGAACAGCAGCGGGTCGCCGGGGCGGAGGAACGGCGCCACCTCCTCCAGGTGGGCGGCGAGGCGCCGCAGCAGGGCGGCCGGGTCGTCGGGGATGGCGGCGCCGTTGCCGTAGCCGGCGACCAGGTACTCGGCCCGGACCGTCGACCCGTCGGGACCCTCCCACCAGAACGCCGTACGGTCCACCGCGGACGGTACCCCCCGCCACACCACGGCGTGCCCGAAGCCGGCCAGGGTGAGGAGCTGGGGCATCTGGCCGACGTGGCCGAACATGTCGGGCAGGTAGCCGACCTCCATGGTGCCGCCGAGCGACGATGCCCGGGCGATGCCGGCCTGGAGGTTGCGCACGAGCGTCTCGCCCGAGACGAGGAACTCGTCGGGCAGCACGTACCAGGGGCCGAACGACAGCCGGCCGGCGCCGGCCAGCGCCGCCAGCCGGTGCTCGTTCTCGGGCCGGATCTCCAGGTAGTCGTCGACCGCCGCCAGCTGGCCGTCGAGCAGGAAGTGCCGGAACCCGGCGTCACCCTCGAGCAGGTCGAGGAGGTCATCGACCAGCCGGACGAGCCGGACCCGGAAGGCCTGGAACGGGTCGTACCACTCACGGTCCCAGTGGGTGTGGGGGACGATGGCCACCCGCCTGGCACCCGGCGCCGCTCCTCCCCCCACCGGCTGTTCCGGGTCCGCCTCGCTCATCGGGTCAGTGTGCCGTACTCCGCCTCGTAGGACGCCAACTCGTCGGCGATGCGCTCGACCTCGGCCTCGGTGTCGCCGTCCGAGCGCCCGGCGTGCTGGCAGTAGATGTGGTAGCCGAGGTCGGCGAGCAGCGACTCCGCGTGCCGCTTGGCCTGCACGGCGTCGAGCTTGGCCTGGCCCGCCTTGCCGGCCTCGGCCGCCTTGGCCAGGCCCGCCTCGGCCTGGGCCTTCACCTTGTCCATGAGTCCCATGGTCACTCCTCCCGTCTCACCTGGTCTGCGGCGGCCCTGCCCGCTGCCATCGTGTCGCGGTGCCCGGTCACCGTGCCCGGTCACCGGGGCCCCGGTCAGGGGCCACCCGGACCCCCGGTCAGGGGTCCGGGCCACGACCCCAGGTGTAGCAGACGGCGCGGTCGACCGCCCGGTGAGGTGCCGTTCCGACCCGACGGCACTAGAACAGGCGTCGTGCTCCTGCCCCCGTCGCGCCACCTCCCGCAGGCAGCGACCCTCGGCGATCCACCGGCTGGCGACCGGCTGGCCGGCGATCGGCCGGCCACCGTGGTCCACGGCTGGCTGGCCCGGTGGGCCGCCGACCCCGCGGCACCGGCCCTTCTCGACGTGGCCGGTGACGCCTCGACGGTGGCCGGTCACCGGCACGCCGGGGGTGCCTGGTGGACGTCCGGCGAGCTGGAGGACGCCACCCGGCGCGCCGGGCTGGCATGGCGGTCGGCCGGGTTCGACCCGGGCCAGCGGATCGTGTGGTCGACCCGTTCGTCGGTGGCTGCGCTCGTGTCTCACCTCGGTGCCGTGCGGGCCGGCCTGGTGGTGGTGCCCGTGCCCACAGCGGCGACGGCGCGGGAGCTGGCACACGTGGCCGCCACCGTCCGACCGTCCGGGGCCGTCCTCGACGATCCCACCCGGGCAGCCGCGCTGGCTCAGCCAGGCGCGCCGGTGGTGGCCAGCGGGCCCGGCCTCGACGGGTTGCCCGCCCTGCGTCCGGCCGGTGACGGCGCCCCGCTCGACAGCGTCGCCCCTTCCGACCCGGCCCTGATCCTCTTCACGTCGGGGACGACGGGTGCGCCCAAGGGCGCCGTCCTCTCGCACGCCAACCTGGTGGCGGGGACGGCGTCGGTGGTGGCCGCGTGGCGGTGGGAGCCCGCCGACCGGTTGCTCCACACGTTGCCCATCTATCACGCCCACGGCCTCGCTGTCGGCGTCTACGGCACGTTGCTGGCCGGGGCGTCGGCCGCGCTGTTCCCCTCGTTCGATCCAGAGGCGGTGCTCGACGCCGCCGGCGCCGGCGAGGGGACCCTCTACTTCGGGGTGCCCACCATGTACCACCGCCTCGCGGCCACCGGGCGCTCGGCACAGCTCGGCCGGCTGCGGCTGTGCGTCTCGGGCTCCGCCCCCCTGGCGGCCGACCTCCATCGCCGGCTGGCCGCGTCGGCGACGCCCGTCCTCGAGCGTTATGGCATGTCGGAGACGTTGATGCTCGTCTCCAACCCGGTCGACGGGGAGCGGCGGGCCGGAACCGTCGGGTTCCCCCTGCCGGGTGTCGAGGTCCGCCTGGCCGGGAGCGCGGGTGACGGCGCAGCGGGTGACAGCGCAGCGGGCGGCGAGGTCCTGGTCCGGGGAGCCAACGTCTTCGCCGGGTACTTCGAGCGCCCGGCGGCCACGGCCGAGGCCTTCGAGCCCGACCCGGACGGCGGCGCCCCCTGGTTCCGCACCGGCGACCTCGGGATCGAGGAGGACGGCTACCTGGTCCTACGGGGCCGCCGCACGGACCTCATCATCAGCGGAGGTGCCAACGTCTACCCGGCCGAGGTGGAGGACGTGCTGGCCGCCCACCCGTCCGTGGCCGAGGTGGCTGTCACGGGAGAGCCGTCGGACGAGTGGGGGGAGGTCGTCGTGGCGTGGGTGGTGGCCGCGGGCGCCCCGGACGAGGCGGCCCTCGTCGCGCATGCGGCCGCCCAGCTCGCCCCGTACAAGCGGCCGCGCCGGTACCGGTTCGTCGACGAGCTACCGCGCAACGCCATGGGCAAGGTCGTCCGCGCCAGCCTCCGCCCGTGAGCGGGGTCGAGGCCCGGGGCGGGCGTGCCCGGTAGCGTCAGGCCCGTGCGCATCGCCTTCGGCACCGACGACGACACCGACGTCACCGCCGGGCTGGTGGCGCACCTCCGGGCGGCCGGGCACCAGGTGGACGAGGTGGCGCCCGGGGCGGAGTGGCCCGAGGTCGGTCGGGCGGTGGCCGAGGCGGTGGCCGGCGGTCGGGCGGAGCGGGGGATCGTCTGCTGCTTCACCGGCACCGGCGTGTCCATCGCCGCGAACAAGGTCGCCGGGGTCCGGGCCGCCCTGTGCACCGACGCGGCGACGGCGGAAGGCGCCCGGCGGTGGAACGACGCCAACGTCCTCGCCCTCGGCCTGCGGTTGACCACCGCCACCCTGGCCGGCGAGATCGCCGACGCCTTCCTCGCCACCGCACCCGACCCGTCCGAGGCGGGGGCCGTGGCCCGGCTGCCCGGCGGGTGAGGGAGCGGTGGTGGCGGTCCGGCCGGGCGACGAGCACGAGCGCGCCCTGTGGGCGTCGGGACACCGGTGGGTGGCCGGGATCGACGAGGTCGGTCGGGGCGCGTGGGCCGGTCCCCTGTCGGTCGGGGTGGCGGTGGTGGCGCCTGCCAGCCCGCCACCGGACGCACTGGCCGATTCGAAGCTGCTGACCGAGGCCCGCCGCGAAGCGCTGTTCGCCCCGGTGGCCGCCTGGTGCCGGGCCTGGGCGGTGGGCCACGCCGAGCCGGGCGAGTGCGACGAGCTCGGCATGACCGCCGCCCTCGGGGTGGCGGCCGGCCGGGCTCTGGTCCAGCTGGCCGGCCGGTCCGGCGTGGTGCCCGACGCCATCGTGGTGGACGGCCCGGCCGACTTCGTGTCCGGTGCGTGGCCGGGGGGTGGTCCGGTCCCGGAGGTCCGCACGGTGGTTGGTGGCGACAAGGTGTGCATCTCGGTGGCCGCCGCTTCGGTACTGGCCAAGGTGACCCGTGACCGGCTCATGCGGGAGCTGTCGCCGTCGTTCCCCGCCTTCGACTTCGACCGCAACAAGGGCTACCCGTCCCCCGTCCACCGGCGCGCCCTCGCCGGCATGGGCCTCACGTCGCTGCACCGGCGGTCGTGGTCCTACGTCGCAGACGTGCCCCTGCCGTGAGCGCTCCCGGGCTCCGCCGACCCCCCCGTGCGGGCCGTCCCCTCGGTCCCCGCCGTCCGGGCCGTGCCCGCCGTCCGGGCCGTGCCCGCCGTCCGGGCGACGTCGGCTAGACCGTGGCCGTGGCTGTCGTCCTCGCCCTCGTCGCGTCGCTCGCGAACGCCCTCAGCGCGATCCTCCAGCGCATCGGCGTGCAGGACGCCCCCGACGCCTCGGCCATGCGGGTCGGCCTCCTCACCTACGCCCTCCGCCGCGGGGTGTGGCTCGCTGGACTCGCTTGCATCGGCGCCGGCTTCGTCCTCCAGGCGGTGGCGCTCCGCTTCGGCCAGCTGACCTCGGTGCAGCCGATCGTCACCACCGAATTGCTCTTCCTCGTGCTGATCCTCGGCCTGTGGTTCCGCTATCACGTCTCGTGGCGGGACTGGCTGGCGGTGGTGGCGTCGGCCGGCGGTCTCGCCACCTTCCTCATCGTCGCCCGGCCCGACGGGGGGAACCGCGTGCCGGACCTCGGATCGTGGGCGGTCACCGGCGCTGCTGTCGGCGCCATGGTGCTGGTGGCGGTGGTGGCGGCCATGACCGGTCCGCGGTGGTGGCGTGCGGCCATGTACGGCTCGGCCGGGGCCGTCCTGTTCGCGCTGAGCGCGGCCCTGACCAAGGTGTTCAGCACGCTCGTGACCGAGGGGTGGGGGCACGTGTTCACCCATTGGGAGCCCTACGCGCTGGTGGTGGCCGGTGTGCTCGGCCTGTTCCTCACCCAGAACGCCTTCCACGCCGGTCCCGTCACGGCGTCGCAGGCCGCGCTCACCATCGTCGACCCGTTGGTGAGCGTCGGCATCGGCATCCTCCTCTTCGGGGACCGGCTCCACACCTCCGGTTGGCACGTGCCTGTCGAGGTGTTGTCGATGGCCGTGCTGTTCGCCGGCGTGTTCGTGCTGTCCCAGTCGCCACTGGTGGCAGGGGCGAAGGACGAGTCGGGGCAGGGCGACCGGCTGAGCCGCCAGCACCGCCGCCGACCGGACCCCACCGGACGTGGGTCTGCCGACGCTCCCGCACCACCGACGCCGGAAGGAACCGGCACCGCCGGGTGAGCCGGCCGGACCCGTGGCGGGACCGGCGGGGTGTGACCGAAGCGCGCCCCACCCGGTGGGCGGGCTCGTCCCGTGCGATCACGCCAGAACGGCAGCCAGTGCGGCGTCGATGTCCGGATGGCGGAAGGTGAAGCCGCAGGCGCTGAGCACGCCGGGCACGACCCGCTGGCCACCGAGCAACAGCTCGTCGGCCATCTCCCTGCCGAGGGCGAGGCGCAGTGCGGGGGCAGGGACGGCCAGCGCCGTCGGCCGGTGCAGGGCCCGCCCGAGCGCATGGGTCAGCTCCGCGTTCGTCACCGGCGACGGCGCCGTCAGGTTGACCGGTCCCCGGCAGGTGTCGTCGTCGATGGCATGAAGGATGGCGGCGACTTCGTCCTCGAGGGTGATCCAGCTCACATACTGCCGCCCTGACCCGAGGCGGCCACCCAGCCCCAGCTTGAACAGCGGGAGCTGCTTGGCCAGCGCGCCACCCCGGCGGGACAGCACGATGCCGCTCCGCAGCAGCACGGTGCGGATGCCGGCGTCCTCAACAGGGCTGGCCGCCTCCTCCCAGGCCGCGCACACGTCGGCGAGGAAGCCCTCGCCACGGGGTGCCGACTCGTCGAGCACCTCGTCGCCCCGATCGCCGTAGTAGCCGATGGCCGACGCGCTGGCGTAGACGGCGGGGGCCGGGTCGAGCTCCGTCGTCAGCCCGGCGATGGTGGCGGTGGCCGCCGTCCGGCTGTGGAGGATCTCGTCCCGGCGGGACCCGTTCCACCGCCGGTCGCCGATGCCCGCCCCCGACAGGTTGACGACGGCGTCGAAGGGACCGGCGCCGTCCAGGGTGTCCATGTCCACGGTGCCGGCGTCCGGATCCCAGCGAACCTCTCCGGGACGCGATGGCCGGCGGCGCACCAGGCGGACGACGGTGTCGCCTCGATCGGCCAGTGCCTGGCGGAGGGCGGTGCCGATCAGGCCGGTGGCACCGGAGACGAGGACCTTCACGCCGGGACCTCCTCTGCGGGCGCCGCCCCGGTGGCGAGTGCCACCGCCCGCCGGACGAAGTCGGCGAAGGCGTCGGGGTGCGTCAGGTGGGCGCCGTGTCCGGCCCCCGCGAACTCCACGACGGCAGCATCGGGCGTGTGATCGGCGAGCCATGCGATGCCGGCCCGCTGGTGGTCCCGTGAGCGGCTGCCCCGCCCGTAGAGGGCGGGCACGGTGAGGGCCGCCGGGTCGACGACGGGACCACCCGCCCGCAGGGCACGGAGCTCGGCGACGAGCGCCGGTCCATCCGCTCGCCGGTCCTCGCGCCCGGTGTCGCTCAAGCGCTCCCATGCGTCGTCGCCGACCAGCCGGCGGAAGAACCGCTCGGCCGCCGCAGCCGGGTCGTCGTCGCCAGGCCCGCCGCCCCCGACCGCCGGTCGGTGGTTCCAGAAGCCGAGCCAGGGGAGGGGCGGTTCGTAGGCGGCGACGGCCTCCACCGTCGAGCCGGGGGCGAGTGCCCCTGCCAGGGCGATGTCGCCGCCGTAGCTGTGGCCGACCACCACGGCCGGCCGGCCGCCGATGACAGCCAGCAGGTCGTCCACGTGGCCCTCGAAGCCGGCGGCGAGGGGCAGGTGCCGTGAGCCCTGGTAGCCCCGCCGGTCGTAGGTGACGAGGTGGAGGTCGTCGAGCCGCCGGGCGACCCGGGCGAAGCTCGCGGCCCGGTCGAGTGAGCCGTGGACCAGTACGACCACGGGATCGCCGGTGCGGCGTGTCGGGGGGACCTGTTCGGTCACGGCGAGACCGCTGGGATGCTCCATCGCCGCACCAGCCTGCCAGGTGCCGGCCCCCGTCACCACCTCCGCCCCGTGGTCCCGGTCGTCGAGCTCGGGCCGTGGGGGCGCCCGATGGGCCGGAAATCCGCCACTTTCCCCTCGGGATCGGGCATTGTGGGGATCCCATCGACCAAGGAGAGAACGTGCCTATCACCAAGTCCGACCTGATCGCGTCCGTCGCAGCCCACACCGGGTACACGGCGAAGGATGTCGCGGCCGTCCTCGCCGGGCTGGAGGACGTCGTGGTGGCCAACGTCGCGAAGGGCGAGAAGGTCGTCCTCACCGGGTTCGTGACCTTCGATCGGGCGCAGCGCGCCGCCCGTACCGGTCGCAACCCCCAGACGGGCGAGGCCATCAAGATCAAGGCGTCCAAGGCTCCCAAGGTGAGCGCCGGCGCCTCGTTCAAGAAGGTCGTCAACGGCGAAGCCCCCGCACCGAAGATCGCCAAGGCGAAGTGAGGCGGGCGCCGGGCAGCTTCCCGGCAGCGTGATGTGCGACGGCCCGGGCGATCCGCCCGGGCCGTGCCATGTCCGGGCTCCCGTCGGGGCCCATGTCCGGTGCCGTCGCTCCCGCAGCCCACGTGCCGGTGCCAGCCTGATTGACCCGGTGGGCCAGCTGGCCGGCCGGTGGTCAGAGCTGGCCGATGGCCTTGTGGGTCTGGGGGACGACGCGCACGGCAGGGTGGACACCCAGGGCGCGAGCCTGGAGCTCGAGGACGCGCTCGGGTGTCGGTGCCGATCTCACGGTGCCGAAGGGCGTGACCGGCTGGAGGTACAGCTCGACGGGGACACCGGCTGCGTCGGAGGCCCCGGCGACGAGCCTCACGGCTGCGTCGAGTTCGCCCTCGTCGGTGGCCGGGCCCACCACCACCTTCGTCCACGTGGTGATCCCCGCGGCCAACGCGGTGTCGAGGAACCGTCGCTGGCCGTCCGGGTCGACGTGTTCGCCGTCGACGCTCGGGAGCTTCAGATCCATGCTGATCCACCGCAGGCGGTGGGCCACGCGGCGGAGGGCGCCGACAAGGGTGCCGTTGGTCTCGAGCATCACCGGGTGCCCGGCGACGTCGATCAGGTCGAGGAGGCCGAGCAGGCGGTCGGCCTGGAGGAGCGGCTCGCCACCGGTGACGCTCACCGAGTGGTGGGGGAGGGACCACAGGTGGTCGACGGCCCGGGCGACGGTCGCCACCGCCACCGGGCTCGCCACCGTCTCCCAGTCCCGGCGACCGGGGGTGCGCTCGATCCGGCACGGGCCGGGACGCTTCTCCAGCGCTTCAGGCTGGTCGCAGTAGCCGCACCGCAGGTTGCAGCCGGTGGTGCGGACGAACACCTGCCGGTGGCCGACGAGCGCCCCTTCGCCCTGGATGGCGGAGAAGACCTCGGTGACCAACAGGTCGGGCGCACCCGGGCCGTGCCCGCGGTCGCCTCCGGCCGTCATGCCGGGAGGGCCGGGTCGGCCACACCGGCCTCGGCGAACCCTCGTGCCCGCAGGGCGCAGGCGTCGCACCGCCCGCAGGGCTCCGCACCGCCCGCGTAGCACGACCAGGTGAGGTGGAGGGGAGCGCCCGACTCGACGCCGAGCCGCACGATCTCGGCCTTGGTCAGGTCGATCAGCGGTGCCCGGATCCCCACCGGCCTGCCCTCGACGCCCCGTCGCTGGCCGAGCTCGGCGACGCGGCGGAAGGCGTCGATGAACGCCGGGCGGCAGTCCGGGTAGCCGGAGTAGTCGACCGCGTTGACACCGATCCACACGTCGTCCGCGTCGCGGGCTTCGGCCACGCCGAGGGCGACGGCCAGGAAGATGCTG
Organism: Actinomycetes bacterium; assembly: GCA_021806045.1. Lineage (GTDB taxonomy): Bacteria > Actinomycetota > Acidimicrobiia > Acidimicrobiales > RAAP-2 > JAJZDI01. Next base: position 8,225 of record JAJZDI010000010.1, on the reverse strand, counting down.
TTGCGCGCCGGGACGTAGGTCACCGGGATCCCGGCGGAGGACCCGTCCCCCGAGGCGTCGTCCCCGGAGGCGCCCGGCCGGCTGCCCGGGAGGGCGTCGGGCACGGCGATGGACGGATCGGTGAGGGCGGACCCGCCCCAGGCCGACGCGTCGAGGTGGACGACGAGGTGCTCGGCTCCGAACTCGCCGGCCACCGCGGCGGCACGGTCGATCTCGGTGCGGTGCCGCTGGCCGTAGTCGAAGGTGAGGGCGAGCGGCGGCTGCGAGGCGCCCCGGGCGGCCAGCGCCATGCACACGGTGGAGTCGAGCCCGCCGGAGAGGATGACGACCGCGCCGGGCACGGTCAGCCGCCGCCCGGCGCCGCCCGCAGGGTCGCCCACGCGTCGGGCGTCTCCCACAGGCGCAGTTCGCTGAGGGGGAGCCCCTCGGCCTCGAGGAGCTCCCAGGCCCGCTGGGCCAGGAGTTCGGCGGTGGGATTGAGGACGATCTCGTTCAGGTCCCGGTGATCCCATACGCCGACGACGGTCCGATCCACCGTCGCCCGCAGGTCGTCGAAGTCGACCACCACGCCGTTGGCGTCGAGCGGTCCCGACACGGTGACGTCGAGCCGGTACGAGTGGCCGTGCAGCCCGCGGCACTTGCCCGTGTGCCACGGCAGGTGGTGGGCTGCTTCGAAGCGGAAGGTACAGGTCACCTCTGTCGGTCCGGGTGGCACAGGGCGGAGGCTACCAACCACCGCAGGCCTGCCGGCCACTGCCGCCCGGTGGGCCCCGGCGGGTCGTTGCCGGCCCACCCGTCGCGTGCACTGGGCCGGTCGCGGGGCTCCGGGGCGCTGATCCCGGACCTCCGGGGTGCAGCTAGGCTCGGTGCACGATGACCAGCACAGCGGAACAGGGATCGTCGGGGGGCGCACCGGGAACGGGAGGCCCGCCGGGGACCCGGGACCGCCAGGTCGCCGGCACCGGCGCCTTCGGGCCCAACGCCTGGTTGGTCGACGACATGTACGACCGCTACCGGGCCGACCCCTCGTCGGTGTCGGAGTCGTGGCGTGAGTTCTTCGCCGACTACGTCCCCTCCGCCGGCCCCGCCGCGCCGGCCACCCAGGCGCCACCGCCGGCACCCCCGGTGGGGGCCACACCCATCGGCGCCGCCGCCACCCAGGCGCCACCCCCGGCACCAGGTGCCGGTCTCGCCCCAGTTCCCCAGGCGCCTTCCCCCGTCGCCGAGGCACGCCCGCTGCGGGGGGCGGCCGGTCGCATCGTGGCCAACATGGAGGCCTCGCTCGGCGTGCCCACGGCCACCAGCGTCCGGGTGGTGCCGGCCCGCCTTCTCGAGGTGAACCGGGCCGTCATCAACGACCAGCTGGCCCGGACGACCGGCGGCAAGGTGAGCTTCACCCACCTCATCGGGTACGCGGTGGTGCGGGGCCTGGCCGCCGTGCCGGCCATGAACGCGTCGTTCGTCCCCGACGCTGACGGCAAGGGCACGCCCGGCGTGGTGCGCCACGAGGAGATCGGCCTCGGCCTCGCCGTCGACGTGGAGAAGTCCGACGGCTCGCGCTCGCTCCTGGTGCCGTGCGTGGCCGGCGCCGGCGCCCTCGACTTCCGAGCCTTCGTGGCCGCCTACGAGGAGCTCGTCCGCAAGGTCCACACCGGCAAGGCCGGCCCAGACGATTTCGCCGGCACCACCGCCACCCTGACCAATCCCGGCACCATCGGCACCGTCCAGAGCGTCCCCCGCCTCATGCCCGGGCAGGGCGTGATCGTGGGTGTGGGCGCCCTCGGCTACCCGGCCGGGTTCGAGGCGGCCGATCCGGGATCGCTGGCCGAGCTGGGCGTGGGGAAGACGGTGACGCTCACCTCCACCTACGACCACCGGATCATCCAGGGAGCCGAGTCGGGCCTGTTCCTCGCGTACGTGGCCGAGTGCCTCACCGGCGGTCACCGGTTCTACGACGACGTGTTCGCGGCCATGGGCATCCCCTACGAGCCGGTCCGCTGGCACACCGACCAGCACGGCGACCTCGAGGGGGCCGACGGGATCCACGCCCGCATGGCCAAGCAGGTCCACGTCCAGACGCTGATCAACATGTACCGGGTCCGCGGCCACCTCATCGCCCACCTGGACCCGCTGGACGCGGAGCCGCCCGACCTCCATCCGGAGCTGGACCCCCTCCACTACGGGCTGACCGTGTGGGACCTGCCACGCCGGTTCCTGGCCGACGGCCTGGCCGGCCGCGAGGTGGCCACCCTCGACGAGATCCTCCACGTCCTGCGCGACGCCTACTGCCGCACGCTGGCGGTGGAGTACATGCACATCCAGGACCCGGAGCAGAAGCGGTGGATCCAGCAGCACGTCGAGGGGGTTCCCGCCACGCTGTCGCCCGGTGAACAGCACCACGTCCTCGACCGGCTCAACGCGGCCGAGGTCTTCGAGCGCTTCCTCCACTCCCGCTACGTGGGTCAGAAGCGCTTCGGGCTCGAAGGTGCCGAGTCGGCCATCGTCCTGCTCGACGCGGTCCTGGCCGAGGCGGCCGAGGAGCACCTGGCCGGTGCCGTCATGGGCATGGCCCACCGGGGACGGCTGAACGTGCTGGCCAACATCGTCGGCAAGTCCTACGGCGAGATCTTCGAGGAGTTCGAGGGGAACCTCGACCCCGACTCGGTCCAGGGCTCGGGCGACGTCAAGTACCACAAGGGTGCGAGCGGGGTCTTCTCGGCGCCGACGGGTGCCCAGATCCCGGTGACGATGTCCTCCAACCCGTCGCACCTCGAGGCGGTGGACCCCGTTGTGGTCGGGATGACCCGCGCCCTGCAGGACGCGCTCGGCGGCGAGCGGGGGAGCGGTCCCCAGTTCGAGGAGGGGACGGGCGTCCCCTTCCCCGTGCTGTCGGTCCTGGTCCACGGTGACGCCGCCTTCGCCGGCCAGGGCGTGGTGGCCGAGACCCTCAACCTGTCGGGCCTGGCCGGCTACCGAACGGGCGGCACCATCCACCTGGTCATCAACAACCAGCTCGGCTTCACCACCGCGCCCGAGGCGGCCCGTACCTCCGTCTACCCGACGGACGTGGCCAAGATGGTCCAGGCGCCGATCTTCCACGTGAACGGCGATGATCCCGAGGCGTGCGTCCGTGCCGCCCGGCTGGCCTTCGGCTTCCGCCAGGCATTCCACAAGGACGTCGTCATCGACATGGTCTGCTACCGCCGCCATGGCCACAACGAGGGGGACGACCCGAGCTACACCCAGCCCCGCATGTACGCCCTCATCGACGCCAAGCGCTCGGTCCGCAAGCTGTACACGGAGACGCTCGTGCGCCGGGGCGACATCACGCTGGAGGAGGCGGAGCGGGCCCTCGACGACTTCTCGGCCCGTCTCCAGGCCGCCCTGGACGAGACCCGGGCGGCCCGCCCCGCTCCCACACCCGTCCCCGCGTTGCCCGCCTACGTCGTCCCCGACCTGGAGATCCCCGTCCAGCAGACGGGGGTGGACGCCTCCGTGCTCCAGCGGCTGGCCACCGAGGTCCGGTCGGTGCCCGACGGGTTCGTCCTCCATCCGAAGCTGGCCCGGCAGTTCGAGCAGCGGGACAAGGTGCTGGCCGACGGCGAGGTGGACTGGGCCCTGGGCGAGGCGTTCGCCTTCGGCACCCTCCTCCTCGAGGGGACCAACGTCCGCCTGACGGGCCAGGACACGCGACGCGGCACCTTCTCGCACCGTCACGCCGTCCTCGTCGACTACGAGACCGGCGCCGAGCACGTCCCCCTCGCCCACCTCGACCCAGAGCCCGGTGGAGCGCCGGTGGGCCGGTGGACCGTGCGCGACTCCCTGCTGTCCGAGTACGCGGCCCTGGGCTTCGAGTACGGCTACTCGGTGGCCGCGCCCGATGACCTGGTGGCCTGGGAGGCGCAGTTCGGCGACTTCGGAAACGGTGCCCAGATCGTCGTGGACAACTTCCTGGTGGCGGCGGAGGACAAGTGGGGCCAGCAGTCGGGGCTGGTCATGCTCCTCCCGCACGGGTACGAGGGCCAGGGGCCCGAGCACTCGTCGGCCCGCATCGAGCGGTTCCTGACCCTGAGCGCCCGCGGCAACATCCGCGTGGCCCAGCCGACCAACGCGGCCCAGCTGTTCCACCTGCTTCGGGCCCAGGTCCGGGTCCAGCCGCGCCGGCCGCTCGTCGTCTTCACCCCGAAGTCGCTCCTGCGGGCGCGCCAGGCACGCTCGCCCCTCACCGACTTCACCGCCGGTGGGTTCGCCGAGGTCCTCGACGACCCGGCGGCAGGCACCGGCTTCGACCGAGGGGCGGTGACCCGGCTGGTCCTGTGCTCGGGCAAGGTCGCCTACGAGGCGATCGCCCGCCGTGACTCGCTCACCGGCGCGCCGCCGGTGGCGGTTGCCCGGGTGGAACAGCTCTATCCGTGGCCGGAGCGGCAGGTCGCCGAATTGCTCGCCCGCTACCCGCAGGTCAACGAGGTGGTGTGGCTGCAGGAGGAGCCCGAGAACATGGGAGCGTGGAGCTTCGTCCACGGGCGCCTCCACCGGATCCTGCGCGACGCTTACACCCTCCGCCATGTGAGCAGGGCCGAGTCGGCCAGCCCGGCCTCGGGGAGCGCCGCCCTCCACCAGCTCGAGGCCGAGGACCTGCTGGTGCGGTCCATCGGCTGACGGGCCCGGACGGGGGCACGCGGCCCCTGGAGCCACAGGGTGCAACGACGAGGCTGGTCAGGGTGGTTGACTGGTCGCACCATGGACCGAGCTCTCCCACCGTTGCCGACACCGAAGATGCCTCCGCCGCGCCGGCGCCGCAGCGCGGCGGAGCCCCGGCGCAAGGTGGTGGTCGACGGTTCCAACCTGGCCACGGAGGGTCGGAGCGAGCCCGATCTCTCCCAGCTCGATGACGCCATCGGCGCCTTCCTCGAGGAGTACCCCGGGTTCGACACCTCCGATGTCGTCGTGATCGTGGACGCCACCTTCGGCCACCGCATCGACGAGGGCGAGCGACCCGCATACGAGGACGCCATCACCCACGGCGAGCTCATCACGCCGCCCGCCGGCACCATCGGCCGGGGCGATGCGTTCATCCTCCGGGTCGCCGAGAAGGCAGCCGCCGTGGTGCTGTCGAACGACTCGTTCCAGGAGTTCCACGCCGAGCACCCCTGGCTGTTCGACGAGGGACGGCTGATCGGCGGCAAGCCGGTGCCCGGGGTCGGGTGGGTCTTCGCCCCACGGCTCCCGGTGCGCGGCCCCCGGTCGCGGGCGGTCACGACGGCGGCCCGCCGACGATCGCGCGCTGCCGAGGTGGTGACGGAGGACGGCGAAGGGTTGGAGGAGGCGGCGACCCCGGCAGGGACCGTCGAGGCGCAGTCACCTGACGGCGCCGCACCGTCGCGGTCGTCCCGTCGCCGCAGGCGCGGGCGGGGCCGGGGTGGCGCCGCTGCGCCAGAAGGGGCAGCTGGCGCCGAGGCACCTGCCACTGCCGTCCCACTGAACGAGCCGCTCGCCTTCCTGACGTTCGTGGCGGACCATCCGGTCGGCAGCGCGGTGACGGGGACGGTGGCTGCGTTCACGTCACACGGCGCCCACGTCGACGTGGGGAGCATGCGGTGCCACGTCCCGCTTCGGGGGCTCGGTGATCCGCCGCCGGCGCGGGCGCGTGACGTGTTGACGAAGGGAGAGGTCCGACAGTTCGTCCTCGTGTCCCTGGATGCACAGGGCCGACGGGCAGAACTGGCCCTGGCATCGATGGAGGCGCCCGGACACCCCGAAGCGGTGGCACCGGTCAGCGCGGTGGCCGAAGCCGCTGGGGAGGAGCGGGTCGCCGGCGGGTCGGCGGATTCGGGCAAGGCGACGGCTGGCAGGACGGTTGCGGCGAAGGCTGCGAAGGCTGCGAAGGCTGCGAAGGCTGCGAAGGCGCCCACAACGGCGAAGGCGGCGAAGGCGGCGAAGGCACCCCGAGCGGCGAAAGCACCTGTGGCGGCGAAGAAGGCAGCTGCTGCAGTCGGAGGGGTAGTGGGCGAGGCGCCGGCTGCCACCACGAAGGCAGGCGCCGGAGCGAAAGCTGGTGCCGTCAAGAAGGCAGGCGCCACGAAGACGGCCGCAGCGAAGAAGGCTGCTGCACCTGCGAAGGTGGTTGCAGCGAAGAAGGCGCCTGCCGCCACGACGTCGGAGGAGGCAGGCCTGCCACGAGTGGCGAAGTCCGCGAAACCGGTGAAGGCGGCCGAGGCGGCCACGAAGGCGTCCAAGGCCACGAAGGCAGCGAAAGCCGCGAAGGCGACCAAGGCCACGAAGGCGTCCACATCGCCACGAGCGACGAAGCCGACAGGTGCGGCGTCACCCGATCCAGCCGGGCCAGTGGGCTGAGGTCGGCCGGGCGTGGGATCGGGCGCCCCCGCTACCCCCCAACACACACCCTGGGACCCTCCCTGGGACCCTCCCTGGACACCACCGACGGCCGTGTCCACTCGCTCCGACACTGACCGCGGTGGTGGTGCCGGCAGCTGCGGCCGGGACCTGGTCGGAACACCCCGTGACCTGCCCTGATCCGACATGCCGCCTAATCGACAATCCAACCACATAAAGTGGCAATCTCACTTGAAGTGGTGACAGCGAGTGCTCATAATGACCTCACCGGCACTCAAAGCGTGGGAGCAGTGCCCACCGAGTGGTCCGGAGGAGTACCGGGTCCGGCATGGGCCGGCGTCCGGAAGGGGGAAATGTGAGCATGAAGCGGCTGTATCGCCTCGTCCGCTCTGGGCGCATCGTCCGGAGCGGGGGACGGTTCTTCGTCGAGGAACCGATCCGCCGGCCCGTCGGGCCGGCGGCGAGCTGGCGTTCCTCGCAGGCTGCCTGGCAGTCGGCGATGACGTCGACGTCGGGTAGCTTCGGGAGGCGTGCGCGCTGACGAGGTCCTCCCACATCGACCACCTTTCCTCTTCGTCACCGAGGTCCACCGGGTCGAACCCGGTCGGTCCGCGGCAGGTGCCTGGCACCTGACGGGGGACGAAGAGTTCTTCGCCGGCCATTTTCCGGGCAGGCCAACCCTGCCCGGCGTGCTGATGGTGGAGTCGCTGGCTCAGCTCGGTGCGGTAGCCGTCCTCACCGACGACCGCTTCGCTGGAAGATTGCCCCTCTTCGGCGGCATCGAGCGAGCCCGCTTCCGCCGCCAGGTCGTCCCCGGTGACGTCCTGGAGCTCGAGGTCACACTCGGGCGCATGTCAGCACGGGCCGGAAAGGGCACGGGCCGGGCCACGGTGGATGGTGTGCTCGCCTGCGAAGCCGAGTTGCTGTTCGTGATCGTCGACGCCGCCGTGGGCGACCGGTCCGAACCGTGACTGAGCGGCTGCGGGTGGCCACCTGGAACGTCAACTCCTTGACCGCAAGGATGCCCCGGGTCGAGGAGTGGCTGTCCACCGTGCGCCCGGACGTGCTCTGCCTGCAGGAGACGAAGCAGGCAGACGCCGCCTTCCCCTATGGGGCGTTCGAGGCGCTGGGATACGAGGCCGCCCATCATGGCGACGGCCGCTGGAACGGCGTGGCCATCGTGTCGAAGGTGGGTCTCGACGGCGTGGTCTCCGGGTTCGGAACGGAGCTCGACGCCGAGGGGACCCGGTTGATCGCCGCCACCTGCGGCGGGGTGCGGGTCCACTCGGTCTACGTGCCCAACGGCCGCTCCCTCGACAGCGAGCACTTCACGGCCAAGTTGGCGTGGCTGGCCGGGCTGCGTGACCTGCTCGCCGACCGCCACCAGCCGAGCGACCCGCTCGTCGTCTGCGGCGACTTCAACGTGGCTCCCGACGACCGCGACGTGTGGGACCCGACCCAGTTCGAGGGCATGACCCACGTCTCACCCCCCGAGCGGGCTGCACTGGGTGCGCTGCTCGACTGGGGGCTCGTCGACGTGTTTCGCTCATGCTACGGCGACGGTGGGCTGTTCAGCTGGTGGGACTACCGGGGTGGTTCGTTCCACCAGGGGAGGGGGATGCGGATCGACCTGGTCCTCGCCACCCGCCCGCTGGCGGACGGGGTGACCTTCGCCCTGGTCGACCGGAACGCCCGCAAGGGGGAGAAGCCGTCCGACCACGCCCCCGTCCTGGCCGATCTGGCGATCGACTGATGTGGAACGGCTCGTCAAGGTCTCTTCTGCGCGGGCGTTGCGCTGATGACAGGACGCGTCGAGCCATAGGTTCGACGTCTGGTTGAAGGCGAGCAGGCGACGGGGCCTGTGTCGAGGT
>JAJZDI010000001.1:8517-321016 GCA_021806045.1 Actinomycetes bacterium | reverse complement strand
GTCGTGCCGCTCCCGCCCGCGCCACCGATCCCACCGGCGCCGCCCAGGCCTCCGACGCCCGCGCCTCCACCCTGCCCTCCGGTCCCGCCGGACCCGCCCGCGCCACCGAGCAGCCCGGCGGCGCCGCCGGCGCCGCCGGCGCCGCCGTTGCCCCCGCTACCCGAGTCGCCGGCAACCGGACCACCGCCCGCGCCGCCGGCGCCACCGTTGCCCCCATTGCCGGAGCCGACACCGGATCCGCCGGTCCCGCCCGATCCACCGGCCCCCCCAGCCGCACCGGTCGCCGCCGTTCCACCGAGACCGCCGGCGCCTCCCGCACCGGCGTTGCCATCGAGTCCGCTGGCACCCTGCAGGCCAGGGAGCCCCACGCCGTCGCCTGCGACCGTGCTCCCGACCAGTTGGAGGTTGCCCACGTTCTCGATCGCGCCACCGGATCCGGCGGTGCCCCCGCCGCCACCGGCTCCGGCTGCCGCTCCCGACCCTCCGTTGCCGCCGGCTCCGCCGGCACCCGCCGCGGCGGTGGCCTGACCGGGTGCCCCCGCGCCTCCTGCACCTCCGTCCGCGCCGTTCCCGCCGTTCCCGCCGTTCCCGCCCGCGCCGCCGTTGCCGCTGGTGTTCCCCGACAGGGTCCCGTCATGGACGTCGAGGGAGGTGCTGCTGTAGATGCCACCGCCGGCGCCGCCGGCGCCGCCGGCCGTGCCCTGCGCGCCGGCACCGCCGTTGCCCCCACCACCGCCGTTGCCACCGGGGCCCGCCGTCCCGACCGCCCCCATGCCGCCGACACCGCCGTCGCCGCCGTTCCCGCTGTCGCCGGCGATGCCGCCGTTGCCGGCGCGGTTCCCCGCCACGGTGCTGGCCGCGAGGGTGATGGTACCCGTGCCGTAGATGCCGCCACCCGATCCGCCCGGCGCGCCGCTGCCGCCGAGCCCGCCGGGACCGCCGGGACCTCCCGCCCCGCCGGACGCTCCTGACGCGAGGCCCTGTGTACCGGCCTGGCCGTTGCCACCGTTGCCACCGTTACCGGCGCTTCCTCCGTTGCCGGCTGCGTTGTCCGCCACGGTGCTGCTCGTGAGCGTGACGGCTCCGGTGGCGTAGATACCGCCCCCCGACCCGCCCGGCGCGCCGTTGCCGCCCGCACCGCCAACACCGCCCGTATTCGCCGGCCCGGCACCGGCGGCGATGGCACTTCCGCCGTTACCACCGGCACCGCCGTTGCCACCGTTGCCGGCGCCGTTGCCCGACACCGTGCTGTCGACGAGGTGCAGTGTCCCCGTGTCGTAGATGCCGCCACCCGATCCGCCGGTTCCCCCGTCGCCGCCGGCTGCACCAGGGCCGGTAGCGCCGGGTGCGCCGGCGAGCCCGTTGCTGCCGTTGCCGGCATGATTGCCGGTCACGACACAGTCGGTCAGTGTGAGGGACCCGCCGTTGACGATGCCACCGCCGTTCGATCCGGACGGGGCCTGGCCGTCCTCGATGGTCATCCCCGAGATGGTGACGGTCGCGCCCGAGGAGACGTCCACCACCTGGACGGTGCCACCGCCACTCACGTACAGGTCGGCCGCACCCGGGCCCACGATGGCCAGGTTCCCGGTGATCGACAGTGCCTGCGTCAGGACGATGGGGGACGTCGACGTGCAGTGCACGGTGACGTCGATCGTGTCACCGGGGGACGCCGCTGCCACCGCGGCCGGCAGGGACCCGGAGCCCGAGCCGCTGCACGTGGCCACCGTGGCCGTGGCGGCCATCGCCGCTGGCGGCCCGGCCACTACCGTGACGCCGGCGACCGAGGCCAGCGTGGCCAACCCGACGGCCACCGTGCATGAGCGGCGGGCAACGGCCCGCGTTCGGCTCCCCAGTCCCCCCATCAGGCCTCCCCAATCGTCCTGCGGGCGCCCCCGAGGCTAGCCCGGCCGGTTCCGGCCCGCTGGAGCCGTGAAGCGGTGCGACAGTGGCGGAGCAGAACGTCGCCGTCAGCCTTGGCGCCGCTCGGCGGCGATCGCCTCCATCATCTCGAACCGGTTGATCTGGTTGGTGCCCTCGTAGATCTGGGTCAGCTTGGCGTCACGCAGCAGCTTCTCGACGCCGGACTCACGCATGTACCCGATGCCGCCCAGGATCTGGATGGCGTCGAGGGCGTTGGCCACCGCGGCGTCCGACGCGAACGTCTTGGCCATCGACGACAGCTTGAGGCTCGGTCGCCCGGCGGCGAACGACCGGGCGGCGGCGACGACCAGGTGGCGTGCGGCCTCGACCCGGGTCGCCATGTCTGCCAGCGCGAGCTGCGTCGCCTGGTGGCCGACGATGGGTCGGCCGCCCTGGACACGGGCCTCTGCATAGGTCAGGGCGTGCTCGTAGGCGGCACGGGCGATCCCTAGGGCGATGGCGGCCACCCCGGGCCGGCTCATCACCATGACCAACCGGTTCAGCTCCCACGCTGCCCCGTCGTCCCCCACCCGGTGGTCCTCGGGGACCACGACGTCGTCGAAGACCAGCTCCACGGCCGGTGAGGCTCGCTGGCCCATCTTGTCGAAGACCTGCCCCACTGCGAAGCCGGGGGTGCCGGTCGGCACGGCCAGGCAGACCATGTGGTCACGGATCGGCTTCGACGGGTCGAGAGAGGCGAAGACGGTGACCATACTGGCCAGCGATCCGTTGGAGATGAAGACCTTGCGCCCGTTGACGACGTAGCGGTCACCTTCCTTGACCGCAGTGGTGCGGGGCCGGCCGGCCGGGTGACCCTGGATGAAGTCCGAGCCCATGTCGGGCTCGGTGGCCGCCAAGGCGGCCAGACGTGGCGTGTCCGTCGACCACGACGCGGCGAGCGGTCGCACCAGGCGCTCCACCAGGCTCGCGTCCAGGGTGGCGACGATCGGCAACAGTCCGAGGGCGGTCGCTCCGATCAGCACCGCGCACCCGGCGCACGCGGCCGCCAGCTCCTCGGTGACGACCATCGCCCCCACCGGGTCGACGCCGCTGCCGCCCCACTCCTCGGGCAGGGACAGCCCGATCAACCCTGCATGGGCGGCCTCGCGGAGGAGGCCGTCCCGTTCCGGCGAGCCGGGGTCCTCGTCGAGGAGGAGGGCACGCGGTGTGATGGACCGGGCGGCGAACGCCCGTGCCCACTCCCGGGCCTCGAGGTGCGCGGCGTCGAGCTCGAGATCGGTCATCGCCGCACCCGCCCGTCGACCCGGTGGACCACCGTCCCGCAGGGGATCGTGTTGTCGGACACCAGGGCGGCGAAGGGGCCCCCGGCCGACGGCACAACGGATGCCACCGGGTCGTCCTCGGACGATGCGGCCACGAGGGTGCCCATGCCGACCTCGATCGCGCTCGGAACGATCTCGAGCGTCGTGGCGGTGACCTCCTCGACTTCGATCTCGTCCCCAGGGCCGGGGACCAGCTTGTAGTTGAAGGTGGGGACGGGCTCCCCGGCGAGCCCGGCGAGCCCGGCGAGGTCGGCATCCGCGGGGAGGTCCACGTTCACCTCACCGTCGAATGCGAGCAGCGTCCTCCCCCACCTCACCACCGCCACCCGGACGCGATCGCCATCGCGCTCCCAGGTGATCTCGGCCAGCTTCTTCGGCCAGCCGGCCGCTTCGCGCCCGGCGATGAGGGCCTCGTCGGTCGTGACGTAGATGAAGGGGACGTAGGTGCCGAGCTGGCCGTTGCAGCGCGCGGGAACGAGGACGACCGCCTCGTTGAAGGGGTGGATGCGGATGTTCGCTCCCCACGGATAGGAGAGGAGCGCGACCATGCCAACCCCCTCCGCCGCTTCGAGTGCCGGCGGCAGGACGGCCCGCACGGCGTCGACATCGATGGCGAAGGGGAAGACCGCCGTCCGCACCCCGTTCCACGCATGGGGTGGCGGGGGGAAGACCGGCGTCGACCACGGCATGGAGACCGGCTGGACCATCTCGAATCCCCTTCCCGGCGGGACGGGTTCACGTTCAGCGCCGATACGGTGCGCTGGCGACGCTTTGCCCGGATCGCGCTTCGGATCCTCTCGTGATCGCGACGGTACCGCTCCTGCCGGACGCTCGCCCCCGCGTTCCACGCCGCTGTCCATGGGCGGCCGGCCGGACACAGCTGATACCTTCACGAGTTGATGCGTTCGTCACGTGCGGGCATGCCCGATGGTGGGTGCTCCGGCCAGTCACCAGTTCCACCGGTCGAGGAGGACTGGGGTCGGTGACCCAGCCGATCTACCAGGTGAAGGCGGACTTCTTCAAGACGCTGGCCCACCCGGCGCGCATCCGGGTGCTGGAGCTGCTCCGGGACGGGGAGCGGTCGGTGGGCGAGCTGATCCCCGAGGTCGGTCTCGAGGCGTCACACCTGTCCCAGCAACTCGGGATCCTCCGGCGAGCCAACGTTCTGCAGAGCCGCAAGGTGGGGTCGACGGTCCTCTACTCGGTCACCGACCCCCGGATCTTCGAGCTGCTCGAGGTGGCGAAGTCGATCCTCACGAGCACGCTGGCCGAATCCCGCCAGCTCCTGGCCGAGCTCGAGGGCCTGGAGTTCGTGGAACGCACGGCGCCTCCTCGACGGCGCTCGGCCCGCTGACAGCCCGGTCCGCGCGCCGCCAGGCGCGATCCTCCGTCACCCCTGCACGTCGCCCCGCGCCCACGTGGCCAGCGGCGTGACCGTCCCGTCGATCGCCGTGGACATCCGGGAGTACTTGATCATGTGACTGCATGATAACTTCGTCAACTGTGCGTCGCCTCCCCCTGCTCGCTGCCCTACGCGGGCATCCGGTCACCGAGGCAGTCGCCCCCCCAGGCACTGCGGCACCAGCCCGGTTCCCGGGGTCGGCACAGTTGCGCCACGTCGACGCAGGCTCCTGCAACGGCTGCGAGGTGGAGATCGCCCAGGCCTTCTCGCCGGTCTGGGACGCCGGGCGCTTCGGGGTCCGCCTGGTGGCCTCGCCCCGGCACGCCGACGGCCTGCTCGTCACCGGTGTGGTCACGACGAACATGGCGACCCCGCTCCGGACGACCCTCGAGGCCGTTCCCCGGCCGCGGATCGTGATCGCCTGCGGCGACTGCGCGGTGGACGGTGGGGTCTTCACCGGCGCCTACGGCGTGACCGGGACGGTCGGCGACGTCGTCCCCGTCGACGTGGAGATCCCCGGTTGCCCGCCTGAGCCCCCGGTGATCATCGAGGCGCTGCGGGGGCTCACCGGACGTTGAGCATGACGGCGTACCTCATCGGCATCGGCATCGCCGTCGTCGCCGCCCTCGTCGGCGCCGTCCTGCCCGACCGGCACCGCCTCCCCGGTGCAGCCGCGCTGAGCGCGGCGGCGTGCGTGGCCGTGCTCGTCGGCGCCGTCCACGTCCTGGTCTCCGGTCACACCTCCGGCCTGCACACAGCACAGGTCCTTCCCCTCACCGGCGTCGACCTCTCCCTCGACCCGCTGGGGGCCCTGTTCATCGCCACCACCGCCGGCGTGGGGCTGGCGGCCTCGTGGTACTCCGTCGGCTACGGGGCCCACGCGACGCCGAGCAGGACCGCCACGGCGATGCTCCCCGCGTTCCTCGCGACCTTGCTCCTCGTCCCGGCGGCGGCGAGCGTGGCGACCTTCATGGTCGCCTGGGAGCTCATGGCGTTGACGTCGCTGCTCGCCCTGCTCACCGATCACCGCCGCCGACCTGAGACGCGCGACGCCGCCCAGTGGTACGCGGCGATGACCCACATCGGTGCTGCCGCGATCCTCCTCGGCCTGGTGCTGCTGGCCGACCACGCCGGGGGGCAGACGTTCGCGACCATCGCCTCCCATCGTGGGCGACTCTCGGTGCCGTTGTCGTCCACCGTCTTCGTCCTCACCCTGATCGGCTTCGCCTCCAAGGCCGGGGCCGTGCCGTTGCACGTCTGGCTGCCCCGCGCCCATCCGGAGGCTCCGAGCCCCGTCTCCGCGCTCATGTCGGGAGCGATGGTCAACCTCGGCGTCTACGGCATCCTGCGCGTCGGCGGAGTCCTCCTCGGTGGCGGGCAGTCATGGTGGTGGGTGGTGGTCGCCGCCCTCGGCGTGGTGTCGGCATTCTTCGGTGCCGTCCACGCCGCGGCCAGCACCGACACCAAGCGCCTCCTGGCGTACTCGACGGTCGACAACATGGGCCTCGTCCTCATCGGGGTCGGGGCGGCCGGCGCGCTTGCAGCCGGCGGTGAGCGGATGCTGGCCGGGCTGGTGCTCCTCGCCGCGCTGTTCCATCTGGTGAACCACGCGCTCTTCAAAGGTCTCCTGTTCTTCGGGGCCGGGGCCGTCCAGCACGCGACGGGGACGCGCGATCTCGACCGCCTGGGTGGGCTCGCCCGCCGCATGCCGGCGGTGACCGCCTTGTTCGGGATCGGGGCACTCTCGATCGGGGCGCTTCCCGGTCTGAACGGGTTCGCCAGCGAGTGGCTCCTCCTCGAAGGGCTCCTGCACGGCTTCGCCTCCCGGTCCGCCGTCACCGATGCCACCCTGCTGGCCGGAGTCGCCGCCCTGGCCATCACCGGCGGGCTCACGGCGACGGCGTTCGTGAAGGCGCTCGGGGTCGGGTTCCTCGGCCAGCCCCGCTCCGAGCGCGCCGGCGGTGCCAGGGAGGTCGGGCCCTCGATGCTGGCCGGCATGGGCCTCCTCGCCGGCGGTTGTGTGGTGCTCGGCGTCGTCCCCGGCGTGGCCCTCCCCGCACTCGACCGGGCAGCGGCAGCCGGCTTCGCCGGGGGGGCGCCGACCACGCTCCGGGTTGGTCTCGGGCTCGATCTCGCCTCCCTGCACGGCGCCATCGAGCCGGCGTTGCTCGTCGAGGGTCTCCTTGCCGGGATCATCGTGGCGTGGGGTGTGATCCGGCTCGCCCCCCGGCGGGCCGAGCTCCGCCGACCCCGGCGGGCCGAGGCGTGGGGGTGCGGGCGGGAGCTGCAGACGGCCCGCATGGAGATCACCGCGACGTCCTTCGCCGAGCCGCTCCAGCGGGTCTTCGCCGACGTGCTGCGACCCGACCGCGACCTCGAGGTCACCCACACGGTCGAGTCGGCCTACGTCACCCAGGCCGTCTCCTACTACCAGCGCGTGGACGACGCCGTCGAGCGCGTCGCCTACCGGCCCGTCATCGGTGCCGTCTCCTGGTGGGGGCGCCTGGCCCGGCGGGTCCCCAACGGCAGCGTGCACCGCTACCTCGCCTTCGGCTTCGCCGCGTTGGTGCTGATCCTGGTCGTCCTGGCGTGACCGCGACACTCGCCGCCCTCGGCGCCGCGAGCCCGGGCATCTGGGCCAGGATCGGCGCATCGGTCCTCCAGGTGGCCGCCGTCGCCGCCGGCGGCCCGCTGCTGCTCGGGCTGATGGGCAAGGTGCGGGCCCGCGCCGAGGGCCGCGTCGGTCCTCCCATCACCCAGGGGCTCCGGGACCTTCGCAAGCTGATGCGGAAGGAGGCCATCCGGGCCGAGCACACGAGCGCCGTTTCCGGCCTGGCGCCGCTCGTGCTCGTCGCCTCCGGTGCGGTGGGTGCCGCCGTCACCCCGCTCGTCACCACCCGACCTGCCATCGCAGGTGGCGCCGACGTCTTCGTCGTCGTCTACCTCCTGCTCATGGGATCGGTCGCGCTCGCCCTCGGCGGCCTCGATGCCGGCACCGCGTTCGGCGGCATGGGATCGAGCCGGGCCATGACCATCGGCGCCATCTCCGAACCGGCACTACTCGTCGCGATCCTGGCCCTCGCCGTCCAGGCCCACTCCTCCAACCTGCCGGACATCGTCGCCGCCAGCCTGGCCCACCCCGGATGGCTGGCCAGCCCGCAGCGGCTCCTCGCCCTCGTCGCCCTCGTCGTCGTGGTCATCGCCGAGACGGGCCGGATCCCGGTCGACAACCCCTCGACGCACCTCGAGCTCACCATGATCCACGAGGCGATGATCCTCGAGTACGCAGGAACCGACCTCGCCCTCGTCACTGTGGGCGAGGCGATGCGCCTCGGCCTGCTGCTCGGGCTGGTAGCCAACCTGTTCTTCCCCTGGGGCATCGGCGGGTCCGGCGGGCCGCTCGCCGTCCTGGTCGGGCTCGTCGCCCTCGGCGCCAAGGCCGCAGCCATCGCCACGCTCATCGCCCTCGTCGAGGTCTCGACGGCGAAGGTCCGGCTCTTCCGGGTTCCCGAGCTCCTGGCCGGCGGCTTCGTCCTCGCCGTGGTGGCCGTGACGACCGGACTGGTGGCCCGATGATCTCCGGTGCTGCGCTCGACGGGGTGGAGCTGGCTGCCGGGGTGGTGCTCGCCGGTGCCATCCTCGCCCTCTGGCGGAAGGACCTGCGCTCCCTCACCTCCGTGCTGGCGCTCCAGGGCATCGCGCTGGCGGCCCTGGCCGCCATCCTCGCCGCCACCGGCGGCGACGTCGGCCTGGGCGTCGTCGCCGGCGTCGTGCTGGTCACCAAGGGGCTGGTCATCCCCGGCCTGCTCGCACGGGTGGTGCGCGCCGACCCCGGGAGCCGGGAAACGGCGCCCCTCGTGAACGTCCCCGCTTCCCTCGTCGCCGCCGCCGGCCTCGTCATCCTCTCCTACCTGGTGGCCGGCCAGCTCACCGCGCTCATGCCCGATCCGCTCACCCGCCTGGCACCGCTCGGGCTCGCCACCGTGCTCGTCGGGTTCTTCGTGCTCGTCACCCGGAGGAAGGCCGTCTCCCAGATCGTCGGCCTCCTGCTCGTCGACAACGGGGTGGCCCTCCTGGCGTTCCTCCTCACTGCCGGGGTGCCGCTCCTCGTCGAGCTGGGTACCTCCCTGGACGTCCTCCTGGTCGTGGTCGTGCTCCAGGTCCTCGCCACCACGATGCGGGCACGATTCGGCCACGTCGACCTCGACCAGCTCCGGGAGCTCCACGACTGATGATCGTGTCCGCACTCCTCGCCGTCCCGCTGGCCGCCGGCGTCCTGGCCGCCGCGCTCCCCTGGCGCCGCGCCGTCGGTTGGACGATGGCACTGGCCGACGCCGTCGTGCTCGGCCTCGGCATCGCCCTCGCCGCCCAGGCCAGCCGGCACCACGTGGCCAGCGGACTCGACGGCGCCCTCCGCGCCGACGCCCTGAGCGCCTTCATGGTCGTGGTGATCGGCGTCATCTCGCTCCTGGCGTCGATCCAGTCGATCCGCTACCTCGAGGCGGAGATCGCCCGCGGCGGGCACGGCGCGCGGCACGCCTCGCTCTACAGCTTCCTCGTCCAGGCGTTCATCACCTGCATGCTGGCGGCGGTCCTCGCCGCCAACCTCGGGGCACTGTGGGTGGCGGTCGAGGCGACGACGATCGCCACCACCTTCCTCGTCGGCCACCGCCGGAGCGACAAGGCTCTCGAGGCCTCGTGGAAGTACGTGCTCATCTGCTCGGTCGGCATCGCGCTGGCGTTCCTCGGCACCGTGCTCGTCTACTTCGCCGCCCTCCACGTGCCCGGTCACCCGACGGGGGCCTCCGTGCTCGACTGGACCTCGCTCGTGCACGCATCGCACCACCTCGATCCGGCCGTCGTGCGCCTCGCCATGGCGCTCCTGGTCCTGGGCTACGGCACCAAGGTCGGGCTCGCCCCCATGCACAGCTGGCTGCCCGACGCCCACAGCCAGGCACCCGCCCCCGTGTCGGCCCTCATGTCGGGCGTGCTGCTCACCGTCGCCTTCTACGCGCTCCTGCGCTTCAAAGTGGTCGCTGACGGGGCGCTCGGTCCCGGCTACACCCGGACCCTCTTCGTCATCATGGGCCTCGCGTCCCTCCTCGTGGCCGCCTCGCTGCTCCTCACGCAGCGCGACGTCAAGCGGATGCTGGCGTACCACAGCATCGAGCACATGGGCCTCATCGCCCTGGGCGCGGCCGCAGGCACCACGCTCGCCATCGCCGCCGTCCTGCTGCACATCCTTGGCCACGGACTGGCCAAGGCCGTGCTCTTCCTCGCTTCGGGCGAGATCCTCCTGGTCGAAGGCACCAGTGAGATCGACGGCATCGCCGCCCTCCTTGCCCGCCGGCCGCTGCTCGGCGGGATCTTCGGCTTCGGCCTCGTCGCCCTGTTGGGCCTGCCGCCCTTCAGCCTGTTCGTGAGCGAGCTCAACATGATCCGGGGCGAGCTGGCGGTAGGGCTCGGCTGGGCAGCGGGTCTGTCGCTCCTGGCGATGGCCGTCATCTTCGCCGCCGTGATGGCGCACGGGCGCCACCTCCTCCTCGGCGGCGGCCCGGACGCGCGCCCCTCGGCGACATCGCGCCTGGTCGGCATCCCGCTCGTCGGCGGCCTCGTCGCCTGCGCCGCCTTCGGGCTGTCCGCATGGCCGCTCCAGTCGCTGCTCGCCGCCGCTGCCCGGGTCGTCGTCAGGTGACGCCCCACCGGCTGGCGGACCCCGCGCCGCAGCGCACCAGCGAGCTCATCGCCACCGGCGACCTCCCTACCCGAGCGCGGGAGCTCCTCCATGCCGGCTTCCGTCTCGCCCTAGTCGCCGGGCACGACGACGGGCACGCCCTGCGGGTGGTGTACGCCTTCTGCGCCGGGCCGCCCGATCGGCGGGTCGAGTTGCAGGTCCGGCTGGACCCGGCCCATCCCGCCGTCCCGTCACTCGCCGCCCTGTCCTTCCCCGCCAGCCGCTTCGAGCGGGAACTGGCCGACCTGTTCGGCATCGAGCCGGTCGGCCACCCCTTCCTGCGCCCGCTCGTGCGGCACCAGCACTGGCCGCCGCACTGGCACCCGATGCGCGGCGACGCCGGTCCGACGCCGCCCATGCTGATCGATGCCGAGCCATTCCCCTTCGTCCCCGTGGAGGGGCCGGGCGTCTACGAGATCCCCGTCGGACCGGTCCACGCCGGCCTGATCGAGCCCGGTCACTTCCGGTTCTCCGTGGTCGGCGAGACGATCCTCAAGATGAAGGCACGCCTGTGGTTCGTCCACCGTGGCATCGAGCGCCTCTTCGAAGGTCGCGCCGTCGCCGACGGCGTGGTCCTCGCCGAGCGCATCTCGGGTGACACGGCCGCCGGCCACACCCTCGCCTACTGCCTGGCCGTCGAGGACGCCCTGTGCGTCGAGACCCCGACGGACGCGCAGCTGCTGCGGGCGATCGTGGTCGAGCTCGAGCGGATCACCAACCACGTCGCCGACCTGGGTGCCCTCTGCAACGACGTGGGCTTCGGCGTCGCCCACGCCCGTGCGCTCACGCTGCGTGAGCGACTGCTGCGCCTGGCCGGCGAGGTCACCGGGCATCGGCTGCTGCGCGGCGCCATCCGGCCCGGCGCGGCGACCGTGCGCCGGCTTCCCACCGAGGCGGAACTCGCCGAGGTGGGGGGCCTGGTCGACGAGCTCGTCGAGCTGGCCACGTCCAACACCGTGGTGATGGACCGCTTCACGGGGACGGCCCTCCTGTCCAGCGACGACGCCAGGACGATCGGAGCCCTCGGGGTCGTCGCCCGGGCCTCGGGGCTCCCGGTCGATGCCCGGGTGGCGCATCCCTTCGTCGACTTCGGGCCCGGCCTGGTGCCGATCGTCGAGGAGGGCGGCGATGTGCTGGCGCGCTTCTCGGTCCGCGCCGGCGAGGTCGCCGCCTCGCTCCGGCTCGTCGCCGAGCTGGGCGGGAGCGTCCGGTCGCTCGATGCCAGTGCCGGCGACGTGGGCCGACGAAGCGGTTCGGGTATGGGGATCGTCGAGGCCTGGCGGGGGACGATCGTCCACCGGGTCGAGATCGACGCCGGCCACGTCGTTCGTTGCAAGGTCGTCGACCCCTCCTTCCTCACCTGGCCGGCGCTGTCGGTCGCCCTGGCGGACACGATCGTCCCGGACTTCCCGCTGGCCAACAAGAGCTTCAACCTGTCATACGCCGGCAACGACCTGTGAGGATCCCGCCCGCGTCGACCTGCCCGGCGGTTACCGCAGCCTCCGCCGCGCCAGTGCAGTCCGGCTGCTTCGCCTCGGCCGCCGGCGGCCTGGCCCCTCAGGGGCCGGTGGGTCAACGAGCACACCCGATCTTCGCGGCGCCCGGCGGCCGCCTGGCTGGACGGCCGGCGGGACGGCCGGCTGGACGGCCGGCACGAAGCGGCACCGGCATCGCCGCGCCCTGAAGCCCCGTCGGCGAGACTGGCGACGACGTTCCGATCCACCAGGAGGACCACCCATGGCAGTCCGCGCCCTCTACGACTACGTGCCCCACCACCGGACGAAGGAGAAGCTGGACCACGTCGCTCGGCCCATCAAAGTGAGCGAGCAGTTCCCGCACGGCAACCCCGTCGCCCGGTTCAACTCGTGGTTCGCCGTGAAGGTCACCAACGGCGTGGGCACCATGTGGTGCGCCTACGCGTTCGCCGCCCTGGCGTTCGTCAGCCTTCCTTCGGCCATCACCTCCCACAACGCCGTCACGCTCGTCTCGTGGGTGTCCCAGACCTTCCTCCAGCTGGTCCTGCTCTCGGTCATCATCGTCGGGCAGAACGTGCTCGCCAACGCGGCCGACAAGCGCGCCGAAGCCACCTACAACGACGCTGACGCCGTGCTCCACGAGGTCGTGAAGCTCCAAGAGCACCTCGCCGCCCAGGACGAGGTGCTCCAGAAGCTGCTCGGCGAGCGGGCAGTCTCGTAGCGAGGACGGTGGCGGGGGCAGTGGCCCGACCCAGTCGGGCCATCTTCACCCGACGTGTCAGGCTCACATGAGATGTCCGCTCCCGCGGACCATCCCTCGTGGGGCGGGACCGAACGCCTGATCGATGGCACGTCGTGCTCCGGACCTGGACGGCTGCGCCCTCAATGGGGACGTGCCCGAGATCGACCCGGGCGCCCGGTCTCAGCGCCGGAGGTTCATCAGCGCCCGAGGTTCATCGCTGGGTACAAGGCGAAGGTCCTCGCCACGGGCGAGACTGCCATCCACCACCGGCACGCCGACCGGCACGCGGCATGATCAGACACAACCAACCTGTCTGTCCGACCGTGCCAACTCCAGTTGCGGCTTGTCTCCGTTGTCGTCGCACGCCTCACGTCTCTCCGACCCGTCGGAAGATGTCGAAAAGCGGTATGTAGCTCCGTCGAAAAGTAGTATTGAAGGCTGTCGAAACGCAGTAGGCTGGCTGCGTGCTCGACGCCCGCTACCAGCCTCGGCTGGTTGATCGCCTCCTCATTGATCTGTTCGGCGAGCTTCCGGCGCTGGCGATCACCGGTCCCCGGGCGACCGGCAAGACCACCACCGCCGCCCGCCTGGCGCGCACGGTGGTGCGCCTCGACAGGCCCGCCGAGGCGGCCGCATTCCGCGCAGACCCTGACGTCGCCCTGGGGGCGCTCGACGAGCCGGTCCTCCTCGACGAGTGGCAGGAGGTCCCCGCCGTGCTTGGGGCGGTCAAGCGGGCCGTCGACGGTGACTACCGGCCAGGCAGGTTCCTGCTGACCGGTTCGGTCCGCGCCGACCTCGAGGAGGCGACGTGGCCGGGAACCGGCAGGATCGTCCGAGTCCCCATGTTCGGCATGACGGTCCGGGAGCTCCGGGGAGGTGCCGAGGGGATCTGCTTCCTCGACCGGGTGCTCGGCGACGAGCCACTGCCGCTCCCGGCGGAGGTGCCGGACCTCCGGGGCTACGTCGGGCTCGCCCTCGCCGGCGGCTTTCCCGAGCCGACGCTCCACATGGGCCGACGGGCCCGGAGCGCCTGGCTCGAGAGCTACATCGACCAGGTCGTCACCCGCGACGCCCCGGCCGTCGCTCCCGGCCGCGATCCAGCTCGGCTACGCCGCTATTTCGAGAGCCTCGCCCTCAACACGGCCGGAACCGTCACCGAGACCACCATCCTGGAGGCTGCCGGCGTCAACCGGAAGACCGCCGACGCCTACGAGCGCCTCCTCACCGCCATGTACCTCACCGAGGCGCTCCCCTCGTGGACCTCGAACCGCCTGCAGCGGCTCTCGGCGCGCCCGAAGCGCTACGTCGTCGACCCAGCGCTTGCCGCCGCGCTGCTGCGCGTCGACGAAGTCGGCGTGCTGCGCGACGGCGACCTCCTCGGCCGACTCCTCGACACCTTCGTCGCCTTCCAGCTGCGAGCCGAGCTGCCCGTCGCCCGGAGCCGACCCCGCCTCTACCACGTACGCGAGGAACATGGCCGCCACGAGATCGACCTGCTCGCCGAGCTCGGCGGCGGCCACGTCATCGCCTTCGAGGTCAAAGCCACCGCATCACCGGGACGCGATGACGCCCGACACCTGACGTGGCTGCGCGATCGACTGCAGGACCGCTTCGCCGCTGGAATCGTCCTGCACACCGGACCACGACCGCTCGATCTCGACGACCGCATCCGCGCCGTGCCCATCTGCGCGCTGTGGGGCTGAGCGGGACACTCCCCCTCGCTCATGCTTCGGTCACTGCCCAGCTCGAGGCGTGCGTCCACAAGCTCTCCGCGAACCTTCACACGGTCATCGCTTGCCAACCAACCGCCTCGTCGGCGGCTTCCGCGGGATCTTCTCGGTTGGCATGACCCGATCCTCCATTCCAAGGCGTGGAGCCTCCAAGGAGCGCAGGGTGGTTCACGATTGCCCGCTTCGACTCGTTTCGGACGGTTGAACTGAGCGAGTCGATCGAGTCCGCTGTCGGCCGCACCATCACCGACGTCACAGTCGACAACTCGAATCGCCTGGCCATCGACATCACGCTTGACGATGGCTCGGTGCTGCACCTCGTCCAACCACCAACGGGTCCCGATCCATCAGGCCGGACCACCATCTGGCGGACGGGCACCACGCACCCCCTAGAAGATCCGTCAGAAGTCGGGCCCGCCAAGCAGAAGGCCCGGTCCTTCTGACCGGGCCTGAACTGCGCTTTCGATGGTGGCGGGGGGAGGATTTGAACCTCCGACCTTCGGGTTATGAGCCCGACGAGCTACCAGACTGCTCCACCCCGCGGCGTGACCGTCATCCTACCCGGAACCTCGGCCCCCGTCGAACGGCGCCCGTGCCGGCCGGTGTCGATCGGTGCTCCCGCACGCTCCCGGCCGCGTCTGCTCGGCACCTACTTGACCGTGGTGGTCGTAGTGGACGGCGACGTCGTGGTCGTGGTGGACGAGGACGGCGCCGTGGTGGTCGTCGTGGACGAGGTCGGCGACGTCGTGGGCGACGTCGTCTTCCCGGTGAGCACCTGGACCTGCTCGATCAGGCTCTCCATCTGGCTGATGTCCGTCTGGTACTGGCCCAGGTTCCCGGCCTTCAGGTCGACCTGGGCCTGTTGGTACGCGGCCTGTGCCTGGTCGAGCAGGGCCCGGACCTGCGGCGACACGGTCCCGGCCGATCCCGGCGTCGACCCCGGCACCACCGGCGCGGAGAACACCTTGGTGAGAGCGTCGCCCAGGGTGGCGCCGAGTTGCGCCTGTTTGCCGTAGACGGCGATCACATCCTGGAGGGTCGGGAAGTTGTTCCGAGCCGACTGCACGTAGAGGGGTTGCACGTAGAGCAGCGAGTCGGCGATGGGGACCATCATCACCTGCCCCAGCAGGACCGTCGACCCGTTCTGGTTCAGGTAACTGATCTCGGTGGACACGGCCGACGTCGCGTCGATCTGGGCGGACACCAGTGCCGGACCGCTCACCGGCTGCCCCCGCGGCGTGACGAAGACCTGGAGCTGCCCGTAGTGCGACGGGTCCGACCCGGCGATCATGAAGGCGGACAGTGTCTGGATCTGGCTCCCCTGCGACACGGGCACGAACGCGTCGAGCAGGTTGAAGGACTCGTTCTTCTGCCCCGGCACCCGCATCACCTGGTAGATGGGCGCCATGCGGGCAAGCGTGTTCGTCGCGACGAGCTGCCCCTGGGCGTTGGTCGTCTCGGTGGTCGCCAGCGCCTGGTTCGGGTTGCCCGTTCCCGGTGCCGGCGAGATGCTCCAGGCGTCACCGGCCGAGTAGAAGGCAGACGGGTTCGTGATGTGGTAGCGGCCGTACATCGCGGCCTGCACGGAGAAGACGTCCTCCGGGTACCGCAGGTGGGCCTTCAGGTCTGCTGGCATGGCCGACGCCGGCTTGAACATCCCCGGGAACGCCCGCTCGTAGGTCCGGATGATGGGGTCCTTCGGGTCCATCACGTAGAAGCTCATCTGCCCCGTGTACGCGCTCACCACGATCTTCACCGAGTTCCGGATGTAGTTGAAGTTCTTGGAGAACAGGTCGCTTCCCGGGGTGAGGGCCGAGGTGTCGGCCTGCTGGGCGTAGGGGTAGCTGTCGCTGGTGGTGTACGCGTCCTGGATCCAGACGATCTGCCCGCCGACGAGTGCCGGGTAGGGGTCGGCATCCAGGCTGAGGAACGGCGCCGCCTTGTGGATCTCCGTCTGGATGGACCGGTCGAAGAGCACCCTCGAGTCGGAGGTGATCTGGTTGGAGATCAACAGGTTCAAGTCGTTGAAGCGGAGAGCGAACATCGCCTGGTCGAACCACGACGTCAGCTGGACCCCGCCCGAGCCCGTGTAGTGCGTCTCCACGTTGGCGCCCGAGGGGAGCTGGTAGTCGATCTCCGGCGTCTTCGAGTTGGCCACCACGTAGTTGGGCTCGTTCAGCCCGTAGTAGACGTCCGGCTGGGTGATCTGGGGCAGGCCACCCGTCGACACCGGCGGCACGTCACGCAGCGCGAAGACCGGCTGGCCCGTCGAGCTCTGCTGGTTGGCGGGCGAGATGATCATGCCGTAGCCGTGGGTGTACTGCAGGTGGACGTTCACCCACGACGGCGAGGGGATGTCCGTGGGGTTGATCTCCCGCACCCCCACCACCACCGGGGTCTCCGCGTTGTTGATGTTGTAGCGGTCGATCGAGAGCGAGTTGAACTGGTAGTAGGAGCGGATGTCCTGCAACTTGTCGTAGGCGGGCTGGGTCTGGAGCGGGTCCCAGATGCGCACGTTGCCGAGCGTGTCGGAGTTCAGGTTCAGCGAACTGGCCGTGAGCGTCGACACCGCCGGGTACGACGTCTGGGCCACCGAGTTCAGGCCGTAGGCGGCCCGGGTGGCCGCGATGTTGCGTGCGATATAGGGCTGCTCAAGGTTGTTCTGGGCCGGGTTGACCTTGAACGCCTGGACGGCGGCCGGATAGATGGTGCCGGCGGTGAGCGCCACGAGGAACCACAGCCCGACGCCCAGCGCGGGCAGGGCCCACCCCTGTCGGCGGACGTTGACCGCCAGCAGCACGAGGGCGGCCAACGACACCAGGATCAAGAGGTCGAGCGCCGGGAGCCGGGCGTGCACGTCGGTGTAGCCGGCACCGTTCACGTACCCGTCCGTGGCGTTGACCAACGAGTACCGCTGCAGCACGTATCCGATCGCCTTGATCAGGGCGACCACGCCGAGGAGGATCGAGATGTGGGCCTTCACGGCCGGCCGCACCCGCGGCCGCGGCCCCTGGGTGCGGATGCCACCGTTCAGGTAGTGGGTGACGACGGTGAGCAGCAGGATCACCAGCACCGCCGCCAGGGCCCAGTGCACGAGGAAGTTCTGGAACGGCAGGGTGAAGACGTAGTAGCCGATGTCCTTGTGCCACATCGGGTCCTTCACACCGAAGGGCACGGCGTTGCGGAACAGGATCCAGTGCTGCCACTGCCCGATGGCCTGCGAGCCGAGGACGATCGAGAGGAACACCACCACGGCAAGCCGGATCCACCGGGTGAACGGCGCGGTCAGCTGCTGGTAACGCCGGACGAACTCGTCCTCGGTGTCGCGCACGGGGCCGCGGGGGGCCAGGCGCTCGGCGACGATCATGTTCACGAAGAGGAGCACGCCGAAGACGGCGGCGAAGGCCACGAACAGGCCGACCTTGATCTCGAGGAGGCTGGTCCACACCGAGTGCAGGTGGACGGAGCCGAACCAGAGGTAGTCGGTGAAGGCGACGGCGAACGTGCGCAGCGACAGGAGGGCCACCACGAGGACGAGGAGGACCAGCAGGACCACGCGCCTCCGGCGCGTCAGGCGCGGGCGGGGAACGGTCTGGTCGGGTGTGCGCACGGGGGGTCAGCCTAGGGGACGTCGGCGGCGATGAGGCACCGGCACCCGGGATGGGCGGGCGGCATCAGGTGCCCTGTCGGGAACTCCTCGCCCGCTCCCAGCGCGCCCGCCAGCGCGTTGTCCTCGCAGTCGGGGCAGGGGCTCCCGTCGGCCGAGACCGCGTGCCACACGACCGGCCCCCGGGCACTGGCCAGGGTCCCGGCCGAGAAGGCGGCGATCACCTGGTCGGTGACCAACCGTTCGATCCGCTCACCCCGCCACTCCCGGAAGGCGGCGCCCACGTGCTCGACCACCACGGATTCGTCGGCGTCGGCGAGGCCGTCGGCACCGGCCAGACGCCGCCGGAGGGGCACCAGGAGGGAGTCGGCCAGCTCGCTGCCGATGGCCAGCAGCGTGTCGGTGTCCGGGTTGCCCGTGGCCGACGGGTCGAGGAAGGCCCGCCCGGCCAATGCGGCCTGCTCCAGGTGCGGCAGGGTCGCCGTCACCAGCGCGTCACGCTGCTCCACTTCGTCGGCGAGCACGTCCTCGGACCACACCCCGGCGTGCGACCGCAGCCGGTCGAGGATGTCGTTCTGATCGTCCTGCAGGACGCGCTTGACCCGCCGGGCGAGTGCCACCACCACCGGCGACACCAACTCGTCACGCCGGACGGTCACCGCGTCCGCTTCGCCGGCCTCGCCACCGGCCTCGTCCTCGCCACCGTCCTCATCCTCGCCACCGGCCTCATCCTCGCCGCCGGCCTCGTCCTCACGGTCCACCTCGTCGGCTTGGCCGGTCTCGTCGTCACGGTCCACCTCGTCGGCGTGGCCGGTCTCGTCGCCGGCTTCGTCAGATTGGCCGGCCTCGTCACCGGTCCCGTCGCCGGCGGCCGGCCCGCCCGGACCATCGCCTGCAGGCTCGCCCGCCGACGCACCGACGTCCACCGACGCGCTGGCGGCCCGCAGCTTGGCGAACGCCTCCTCGGCAGCACCCAGCCGGCCGGCCCCACCATCGTCGCCCCCGCCGTCCGGTCCGGGCTCGCCCTCGTCGGACACCGGCTCCTCCACCGGTGCGTCCCCAGCCGGCGGCGATCCTTCAGCGTCGCGTTCGTCGCGCCCGTCCTCGAGGCCTGCACCCGTGCCTGCAGGTTCCGACCCACCCGCACCGACAGCGTCGCCAGCGCCAGTGGCGACGTCACCATCGACCACCTCGACGGCGGCGGTCGGCTCATCGAACGCGACCCCGGCCACCTCGGGCTCGGTGCCGGGAACCACCTCCGCGGCCACGTCGCTCCCGGCACCCCATCCACCGGCGCCGTCACCCTCGCCGGCGCCCGCTGCCTCGTGTTCGACAGCAGCCGCCTCCTCGGCCAGCAGCGACGCTGCCTGCTCCTCGGGCGTCCCCTCGTCCGGTCGGGCCAACGCATCCCTCCCGGCCGACTCGGCCGCGAGGCGTGCCTGGTCCTCGGCCCGGAACAGGTCCTCGGCGATGGTGTCGACCGAGCGGCGCACGCCCCGGATCGTCTCCACCAGCCGCTCCCGTCCGGCCCGAAGCTGCTCGATCTGGGCGTGGAGGATCTTCCGGCGGCGCGACAGGTCGGCGAGGACCCTCGACCGGAGCGCCTGGGCCTCGTCGACCATCTCCCGGCACTCGGTCCTGGCCTGGGCGACCATCGCCTCCGCCTCCGTCCGGGCCGCCTCGAGGACCACGGCGGACTCCTCCTGGACGCGGCGGCGCAGCTCGGCGACCGCCGCTTCCGCCTGGGAGGTGCGCTCGGCCAGCGCCGCCTCCGCCTTCGTCTCGGCCTCGTCGATCTCGCTTCGGGCACGGTCGAGCATGCGTTCGGCCTCGGACTCGGCCTTGGTGACCATGTCGTGGGCGGCCTCGTGGGCGCTCCGCAGGACCCGTGCCGTCTCGGTGCCGAGGGCGCTCGTCAAGGTGGCCTCGTCGAGCACCGGGTTGGCCGCCAGGTGCTGCGCATCGGCCAGCTCCTTGCGCAGTTCCCCTTCGCGCTCGGCCCACGACCGGAGCTCGGTCGCCACCGAATCGAGGAACTCCCGCACCTCGGCGGGATCGAAGCCCCGCCGGACCGTCGCGAACGTGTGGCGGGCCACCTCGTCCGGCGAGAGGCGGGACGACGACGAGATGGACATCCGGCGCTCTTCCGACATGGTGGCAGCCTACGACGGGCGAGCTGCTCCGACGGTCATGCCAACGGCGGGCGGACGGTCACGCGGCGGCCGTGTGCGGGCTCGCCACTGGGGGGACGTGTCCGCCGTGGGCGGCGATCACGGCCAGCGCCTGGTCGAGGGTGGAGACGGCGTAGACCTTCAGACCACCCGACGCCTTGGACTCCGCCGCCTTGTACTCCTGGGGCGGCACCAGGAAGATCTTCGCCCCGGCACGCTCCACCGCCACCGTCTTCTGGGGCACCCCACCCACGTCGCCCACATTCCCCTGGTCGTCCATGGTGCCGGTGGCGGCCACCCGGGTGCGGCCGGTGAGATCGCCACCCGAGAGCGCGTCGATCACCCCGAGGGTCATGGCGAGCCCGGCGGACGGCCCGCCGATGCCGGTCACGTCGATCGACGCCGGGAACGGGTAGGTGTGGGTCACCTGGTCCTCCGGCTGGATTCCCAGGTCGACGGTGACGAGCACCGGCTTGCCCGACGGGCCGGGACCGAGGTCGACCACGCTCGAGTGGAGGGTGACCACCACGGGCACCGGCTTGCCCTTCCCGCCCCGCTCCACCGACAGGGTGACCGTCTGGCCCGAGTGGTACCGGTGCAGGACGGTCGTGACCGCGTTCGCGCTGAGCGTCGGGGTGCCGTCGACCGCGGTGATGACGTCACCGACGGAGAGCTTCCCCCACGCCGGCGTGCCCGGCCACACCGTGAACACCACCGCGCCGACCGCCCGGGTGGTCACCGTGTACCCCAGGCGGCGGAGGCCCGCCGTCAGGGCGGCCGCCTCGGCCTGGTCCATCTCGACCGTGCCCTGGGCGTCGAACTCCGACGGCGGGGTGCCACCGATCACGTTGACGATGGGCTGGATCTGGGTGTCGCCCTGCAGGCGGAAGTACAGGTACGACAGCGCGGTCACCCTGGTCACGTTGACGTCGGTCAGGAGCACCGGCTGCGCCACCGGGTGGGCCTTGTCGGCCGGCACGGTGATGAAGGGCTGGACAGGCTGGGCCGTTCCCGGCTGGATGGCGTAGTCGTTCAGGTTGATGCGCGACGCCACGATGAGCCCGACCAGCACCACGACGAGCACCACGGTGACGGGGCTGACCCGCCGCCGGCGCCGGGTCTGGGCACTACCGGGGGATTCGGCGCCATCCACAGCGTCGGCGCCACCGGAAGGCTTGGCGTCGCCGGATCGTAGGGCGCCATCCGAAGGTTCGCCTCCACCGGAAGGCATGGCACCGGAAGCCTCGACCGGTGCGGGCACGTCCGGTGGGGACCTGTCCGGGCGCTCGGGCTGGGGGGTGGATACGTCGTCGGTCATAGTGGTGGCGTGGACCCGAAGCGCGCACCGGACGGCAGCCGATCGGGCGTGGGGCGCCGGTCGCACCGGGCCGCCGGCCAGCCTGCCACGGAACTCGGCGCTGCGGGGGTCGACCGCCGACTGGCCGTGGCGCGGGCCGGGCACCTCGGGGATGCGACGGCGGCGGAGACGGCGCTCGGCGACCCGGACGGGTCGGTCCGGGCCACCGCGCTCGGCGCCCTCGAGCGCCTGGGAGCGCTCACCGATGACCACCTGCGGACGGCGTCGGGTGACCCCGATCCCCAGGTCCGCCGCCGGGCCTGCGAGCTGGCGGCAGGCCGTCCCCGGGTGCCGCTCGTCGACCTGTTGGCCGACGCCGACAGCTCCGTCGTCGAGGCGGCGGCGTGGGCGCTCGGCGAGCAGGGCGCTGCCGGCGCGATCGAGGCCCTCTCGCACGTGGCGGAACGGGACGGCGGGCACCGGGACCCGCTCTGCCGGGAGGCCGCGGTGGCCGCGTTGGGTGCCATCGGCGACCCGTCCGGGCTTCCAGCGGTCCTGGCCGCGCTGGACGACAAGCCGGCCATCCGCCGCCGGGCCGCCACCGCGCTGGCCGCGTTCGACGGCCCCGAGGTGACCGCCGCCCTCCGCCGCTGCCTCGAGGACCGCGACTGGCAGGTCCGCCAGGTGGCCGAGGACCTGCTGGCCGAACCCGGGTGACTCAGCCCGCGGGGATCAGTGGTCGGCGGCGGCGAAGACGTCGCGCAGCTCGTCGAAGGAGTCGAGGCAGCGCCCCGCCCCCATGACCACGCACTCCAGCGGTGTGGCGACCAGGTGCACGGGGACCGAGGTGGCGTCGGCCAGCCGGTTGGCCAGCCCCCGGAGCATGCCGCCTCCCCCCACCAGGGTGATGCCCTGGTGGATGATGTCGTTGGCCAGATCGGGGGGGGCGGAGCCCAGGCAGTCGATCACCGTGTCGACGATGAGGGTGATCTGCTCGTCGATCGCCTCACGGATCTCGGCCGGGCTCAGCACGATCGTCTTCGGCTGGCCGCTGTCGACGTCGCGCCCCCGCACCTCGGCGTCCGCCTCCCCCGCGTACGGGCGGGCCGAGCCGATGGCCAGCTTGATCTCCTCCGACGTCCGTTCGCCGATGGCCACCCCGTACTGCTGGCGCACATACGACTGGATGGCGCTGTCCAGGTCGAACCCGCCGCACCGGATGGCAGCCGACGCCACCAGACCCCCGAGGGAGATCACTGCCGTCTCCGAGGTCCCGCCGCCCACGTCGACCACCATGTTGCCGATGGGCTCGTGGATGGGGAGCCCGGCACCGATGGCGGCGGCCATGGGCTGCTCGATCAGGTAGGCGGACGACGCGCCCGCCCGCCGTGCCGCCTCCTTCACCGCCCGCCGCTCCACCGAGGTGATCGCCGAGGGCACACAGATGAGGACCCTCGGCCGGCTGAGCTTGGTGATCCCGGCCCGCCGGAGCAGGAGCCGGATCATGCGCTCGGTGATGTCGAAGTCGGTGATGGCCCCCTCACGGAGGGGGCGGACGGCCACGATGTAGCCCGGCGTACGGCCGATCATCTGCCATGCCTCGTTCCCGACGGCGAGCACGTCGTGCGAGCGCGTGTTCAGCGCGATCACCGTCGGCTGGTTGAGGATGATGCCCCGGCCTCTGGCGTAGACGAGCGTGTTCGCCGTCCCGAGGTCGATGGCGAGGTCCCGAGACACGGCCGCCATCGTAGGACCAGGGGGAGCAGGTGACCGGCTCGGGGGCGATGCCCCCGGACGGCAGGCCGTAGGTAGCCTTCGTGGCGATGGACGGAGGCTTCGGGGGCGACGAGGAGCTCGGGTTCCCCGGCGACGACGATCTCGACGTCGACGGTGTCGACGAGCCGATGCTGGGGTGGATCCCACCCGACGACCGCGCCTGGCGCCACCCGTCCGAGATGGGCGCCGGCGGCGACGTCCTGGCCGGCATTCGCCCCGGACGGCGCCGCTCCCGCTGGTGGATCACGGGGACGGTGTCGATAGCCGCCGGGTCGGTGGCGGCCATGGGGCTCATGCTGGCCGACTCGGGTGCGTCACCGGGCACGCTCGTGCGCTCCCCCGTGGCGGCCACGGTGACCTCGACGACCGTGGCCACGGGCGGCTCGTCCGGCGGGAGCGGCACGTCCGGCGGGAGCCCGAGCCCGGCGATGGCGGCGGCCGCCGCCCACGTGACACCGTCGATCGTCCCCCTCGAGTCGTCCAACGGCACCACCGCCACCGGGCTCGCCGTCGACACCGGCGGCGTCGTCATCGCTCCCATGTCGCTCATCGCCGGCAACGCCACCGTGTGGTCGACGGACCGCAGCCGCCAGCGCCACCGTGCATCCGTGATCGCGTCCGACCCCGGCACCGGCCTGGCACTGCTGGCCGTGACGGGCGACCACCCGATCGCCCCCTTCGCCGACCAGGACGACCTGACGGCCGGTGCGCCGGCCGTGGAGGTGGCCTGGCCGGGCGGCACCACGGTGCCGTCGTCGGCCCCCACCACCGTCCTGTCGACGGGCACGGCCGTCCGCCTCGACGCCGTCACCGCCTCGCTGGCCACCACCGCCGTTCCCGGTGGGACCCCGTCCGCTGCCGGCTGCGTGCTGGTCGACGCCGCCGGACGCGTCGCCGGCGTGGAGCACCTGGCCGCGCCGGTGGCGGGGCACATGGTCTCGGCGTTCCTGCCCGGCTACCTCGTCCTCGAGGTCGCCCGCCAGCTGGTGGCCACCGGCACGGTCGAGCATGGTTGGCTGGGGGCGAGCGTGACGACCGCCATGGCACCGGCACACACGACGGCCAATGCCGCAACCGTCTCGCTCGAGACGGACGCGAGCCCACCGGCGACCGGGGGCGTCGTGGTGACGTCGGTCGTCCCCGGCGGGGCGGCCGCCACTGCCGGCCTGCAGGCCGGTGACGTGATCACCGCCGTCGACGGGCAGCCGGTCCGATCCCCGGCGGAGCTGCGCGACCACCTCTACGGCGAGCCACCGGGCACGTCGGTGTCGCTCTCCTACATCGACGGCGGGCTGTCCGGCACGACCGTCGCCGTCCTCACCGCGCCGCCCGCGGGTGTGACGTCGTCGCCGTAGCATGCGTGCATGACCACGCCTGAGCCGGGCGACCGGGGCAATCCCTTCCAGTTCCTGATGGGCGACCTGATGAAGATGATCGGGGGTGCCGCCGGCGCCTCGTGGGACACGGCGCGGGCCTTCGGCCTCCAGGTGGCCACTGACGGCCAGGCGGAGGGGAACGTCGACCCGGTCATGCGGATCCGGATCGAGGAGCTGTGCCGGGTGGCCGAGCTGCACGTGGCCGAGGCCACCGGCCTGCCGGTGGCCCCCGCCGGTCACCGGTTGAGCTGCCTGCCCGTCAGCCGAGGCGACTGGGCCCTCCGGGCCCTCGACGCGTGGCGACCCGTGATCGAGGCGATGAACCCCCCCGGCGCACCGGCGGCCGCCACCCCGCCGGGTACCGACCTCGAGGCCGGGGGCGACGAGCTGGCCGGGCTGATGGGGATGTGGGCCGGCGCCATCGGGCCGATGTTCTCCGCCCTCCAGGCCGGCTCGGTGGTCGGCCACCTGGCCCACCGGGCCGTCGGTCAGTACGTGCTGCCACTGCCGTGGCCGGCCACCGGCGAGCTCCTCCTGGTGCCCTCCAACATCGAGCAGTTCGCCACCGACTGGAGCCTGCCCACCGAGGAGGCACTCCTG
Source organism: Actinomycetes bacterium (assembly GCA_021806045.1). GTDB lineage: Bacteria > Actinomycetota > Acidimicrobiia > Acidimicrobiales > RAAP-2 > JAJZDI01. The sequence goes on along the minus strand of JAJZDI010000001.1, from coordinate 295,900 downwards.
TGGCTGTGCGCCCGGGAGCTGGCAGCCAACGCGGTGATCGGCCGCCCCCACGTCCATGCACGCCTCACCGAGCTGCTCACCCAGCTGGCCGGGGCGGCGGCCGCCACCCAGCAGGGTCTGATGGAACGGCTGGCCGGCTCCCTCGGGGGGGTCACCGATCCCGAGGCGATCGGCGGGCTGTTCTCGGACCCCGACGCGTTCCTCTCCGATCTCCTCCTGCCCGACGTCAGGCGGCACTCCGACCAGTTGACCGCGCTGGCCGTGGTGATCGACGCCTACGCCGACCGGATCGCCGAGCAGGTGGGCGCGTCCCTCACGGGGTCCCACGCCCAGCTGGCCGAAGCCTGGTACCGGCGGCGCATCGAACGGGGCAAGGGCGAAGAGGCGGCGGCGGCGCTGTTCGGCATGGACGTCGACGCCGCCCAGGTCGACCGGGGTCGGGCCTTCCTCGCCGGTGTCGTCGAGCGGAGCGACGAGTCCGAGCTCACCCGGCTGTGGGCGTCGCCGGCCAACCTTCCGACGCCGGCAGAGGTCGACGCGCCGGGACTGTGGTTGGAACGGATCCGGCTCCCGGAGCTCGACGGCCCCGACGCCTGACGGCTGGCGGGGCGCTCAGGCGCCGGCGGTGGCGTCCGCCGCAGGTGCGGGGGCCGGCTCCTCCTCGGGGATGCCGAGATCCCACTCGAGGATGATGTTCTCCCGCTCCGCGTCGCGCACCACGCGCTCACGGTTGCGCCGGTACTGCGGGTCGTGGGGAGGGAGCAGGACGAGGCGGGCCATGGTGCGCTGCCGGAACTCCTCGATCATGGAGGGGTCGCCCCAGTCCGACTGGACCTCCCAGTGGGGGGCCACCGGCCCCAGGTAGACGACCCGGACGTGGCCGCGCGGAGGCGGTGCCTCGTCGCCCTCGGGGGCGTCGTGCTCCACGGTCTCCGGGCTCATCGCAGTCGGTCCTCCTCGTCGGCCAGCGGCCGCCAGCCTACCCGCCGGCCGGGCGTGCGCCGAGCGTGACGTCGACAGTGCGCTTGTTCGGGCCCCGGTAGATCCCCACGGTGACGTGGTCGCCGGGCTTGAGCGGGTGGATGGCCGTCGTCAGGTCGCTGGCCGAGGTGATGGCCGTCCCGTTGAACGAGACGATCACGTCGTTCGCCTGGATGCCGGCCTTGTCAGCCGGGCTGCCCGGCTCCACCGACACCACGTAGGCCCCCGAGGACGGCGTGAGCTGGAGCTGCTGCTGGATGGTGGGCGTGACCGTCCCGACGGCGACGCCCATGAAGGCGCTGTTGTTGGCCGGGATGGGCTGGGCACCCGAGTTGCCGGCTCCGCCGGGACCCCCTTGGCGGAGCTCGGCCAGGCGGGGCTTGACCGAGTCGATGGCGATGGCGAAGCCGATGTTCTGGGCGGGGGCGTTCCCCGCGCTCGACGACGCGACGGCGGTGTTGATGCCGATCACCTGGGCCTGGGCGTTGACCAGCGGCCCACCGGAGTTCCCGGGGTTGATGGCGGCGTCGGTCTGCAGGAGCCCGGTCAGCGTCTCGGTGCCGCCGGTGTCGTTCTGGGCGGTGAGGGAGCGGTTCTCGGCGGAGACGATCCCTTCGGTCACCGACGGTCCCCCGGCCAGGGCCAGGGCGTTGCCGATGGCGAGGACGGAGTCGCCCACCTTCGCCGACGCCGAGTCCCCCAGGGTGACCGTGGGGAGCCCCGAGGCGCCATCGATCTGGACGAGGGCCAGGTCGTGGACCGGATCGGTGCCGATCACGTGGGCGGCCCGGGCCTGGGTCTGGCCGAAGAGGGTCACGGTGACCTGGGAGGCGCCGGCGATGACGTGGTCGTTGGTGAGGACCTCGCCGGTGGGCGTGATGATCATCCCGGTGCCCGCCGCCTGCACGAAGTCGCCGCCGACGCCGCCCGTCTGGGTCGACTGGCTGTCGATGGAGACCACCGCCGGCTCCACCTTCGCCAGGATCCCCTGGACGTTCCCCATGGCGGGCAGCACGCTCCGGTTGGTCCCGAACGTCTCGACGATCGTCTTCTGGTTGCCGATCCCGACGGTGGCGCCGACGAAGCCGCCGACCGCGGCGGCCAGCAGGGCGACGACCACGACCACGGTGATCCAGTTGCGGCGGGTCAGGGTGTGGCGGATGACCTGGACCGGCGGGGAGGGCTCGACCACCGGGCCCATGGGCGGCCAGCCGGTGGGTCCGTAGCCGCCGCCGTAGCCCTGGGCGCCGTAGCCGCCGCCGTAGCCGCCGCCGTAGCCCTGGCCGCCGTAGCCCTGGCCGCCGTAGCCCGGGGCGCCGTAACCCGGGGCGGCGTAGCCCTGAGCCCCGAGGCCGCCCCCATGGCCCTGAGCCCCGTAGGCGCCGTAGCCCTGAGCCCCGTAGGCGGACGATGCCGCGGTAGGGGGCTCCCACGCGGTCCCGACCACCGGGTAGCCCTGGGGGTCCGGGGTACCCGGAAGGCCGACGGGCGTCGGCGGAGGGACCGGAGGCGGCACCTCGGCCCCCGGCACGGGCACGGGCGGGACCGCTGGCGGTCGGTCGTCGGGAGCCGTCCCTTCATAAGAAGGTCCTGGTGCCCCATAAGAAAATTGTGAGGGATCGCTCAAACGTCGCTCGATTCGCACTGCCGGGTGCGCCGACATGCGACACTAGTTGCGGCAAGGGACGCTGTGTCCGCGGCTCGTGGGCAGGCGTAACACCCGGCACGGTCGAGGAGGTTCGATGGACACGGAGTGGATGCAGCGGGGCAAGTGCCGGGACCTGTCGCCGTCGATCTTCTTCCCCAGCGACGGCCTCGGTGTCCAGGCTGCACAGCGCATCTGCGCCGAGTGCCCCGTGGCCTCGGCGTGCCTCGAGTACGCGCTGACCGAGCGGGTGGACCACGGCGTGTGGGGCGGCAAGTCCGAGCGGGAGCGGCGCCGGATCCTCCGCCGCCGCCGTATCGCCCGGGCCGTCCCCGTCTGAGCCGCACCCGCCTGCGCCGCGTCCCCTGACGCGCCCCCGTCGCCCCGCTGCGCCTGCTGAAGCGCGCCTCCCACCCACCGGCACTCCGGACGCACCCGCGTGTTCGCAGCAAGTGTCATCAACATCTCCGAGGGGCGTGACGAAGCGCTGATCGGCGCCGTGGCCGCCGCTGCCGGCGACCAGCTCCTCGACGTCCACCGGGACCCGGACCACCACCGGGCCGTGCTCACCCTGGGTGGACCGCTCGACGACGTGGAGGATGCCGCCCGGTCGGTCGCGGCCGAGGCCGTGGCCCGGATCGACCTCCGCACCCACCAGGGCGCCCACCCCCGGTTCGGCGCTGTCGACGTGGTGCCGTTCGTCCCCCTCGGCACGGATCGGTCCGCGCCCTCGCTGCCGCCCCTGCCCGGCGGCATGGAGGTGGCCGTCGGCGCCCGTGACCGGTTCGCCCGCTGGGCCGGCGACCATCTGGCCGTCCCGTGCTTCCTCTACGGGCCCGAACGGTCGCTGCCCGAGGTGCGTCGGGGTGCCTTCGCCGCCCTCGCCCCCGACACGGGCCCGCCATGGCCCCACCCGACAGCCGGCGCCATGGCCGTGGGAGCCCGCCCTGTGCTGATCGCCTACAACCTGTGGGTCGAGGTACCCGGCGGGGTGGGAACGGCCCGGGACGTGGCCGCAGCCATCCGCTCACCGGCGGTACGCGCCCTCGGGCTCGACCTGGGCGGCGCCCTCCAGGTGAGCTGCAACCTCGTCGATCCGGAGCGGACGGGGCCGGCAGCCGTCTACGACGCGGTAGCCACACTGGTGGGCGACGCCGACGGCGCCATCGTGCGGGCCGAGCTGGTCGGCCTGGCGCCAGCGCCGGTGGTGGCCGCCATCCCTCGGGGTCGGTGGGCCGAACTGGACCTGTCCGAGGACAGGACGATCGAGGCGCGCCTCGCTGCCAGATCCTGACGGGCCCCTTGGTCGACGGCCGGCCGGCGCCAGCGCCGGACGGCTGCGATCAGGAGGCGTTCACCTCGCTGCGCCTGGCCATCGCCCGCTGGCGACGGAGGCGGCGGCGCTCACGCTCCGAGAGTCCCCCCCAGATGCCGAATTTCTCGCCGTTGGCGAGTGCGTACTCGAGGCAGTCGTCACGCACGACGCAGCCCCGGCACACCTCCTTCGCCTCGCGGGTCGACGCTCCCCGCTCCGGGAAGAACAGATCGGGGTCCACCCCCATGCAGTTGGCCTTTGCCTGCCAGCTGCGTTCCTGGCGTCCGTACAACAGCGACACGATGTCCACCGGCACGCCTCCCCTCACCGGTCATCCACACAGCCCACCGGGGTACAGGCCGGCACACCATATGGCACGGATGTAACTACAACGGTGTCATCTTGATCCATCTCGCGCGCGGACGCAAGCCGCACCGGCATGAACACTGCTTGTGATCAGGGGAACGAGCGGGCCGGTCAGCCCGCTGGCGCTGAGCGCGGGCCCGTCAGCCCGTCCGGCGGGTCCGGGACCGCACCGTGGTCCGGTGACGCAGGAAGTCGACCAGCACGTAGTCCCCGAGCTCGCCCGGGGAGGTGGCGAACGCCCGCCCCCGGTTGATCCGGGTGAGCTGCTCGACGAAACCGGCGAGCGCACGGTCCGGGTCGAGGAGGAAGGTGTTGATGGTGATGTTCGCCCGCGTGCACCGGAGGACTTCGGCCAGGGTGACCTCGAGGGTCTCGGGGACGGGCGGGTAGTTGAAGTAGACGTCGTACCCACCGGGGGTGCCGTCGGGGATGATGTGGGCGGTGGGCTCCCCGTCGGTCACCAGGATGATCTGCTTCGTCCCCGGCTGGTGGGCGAGCATCCGCCTGGCCAGGATCAGCCCGTGCTGCAGGTTGGTCCCGTAGACGTAGTCCCAACTGACGGTGGGCAGGTCCTCGGGGAGGATCTCCCGGGCGACCTCGGAGAACCCGACGATCCCCAGGTAGTCGCGGGGGAACCGCGTCGAGATGAGGGTGTGGAGGGCCAGCGCCATCTTCTTCGCCGGCACGAAGTTGTCGCGCATCGGCATCGACAGCGACAGGTCGAGCAGGAGCACGGTGGCGGTGCGGGTCAGCGCCTCGGTCTCCACCACCTCGAAGTCGTCCGGCGTCAACCGGACCGGCACGCCGCTGCCGGCCCGCCGGAGCGCGTTGTGGACGGTGCGGGACAGGTCGAGGTTGAAGGGGTCGCCGAACTCGTAGGGCTTGGTGTGCTCCTCGCGGTCGTGGCCGGCGCCGTTCCAGGTGGCCTGGTGGTCGCCGATGCGGTCCTTGTTGAGCTGGCCGAACAGATCGGAGAGGGCCTGCTGGCCGATGCGGCGCATGCCCTTCGGGGTGAGCTCGAAACGCCCCTCGCGCTGGTCGACCAGGCCGGCGTCGGTGAGCCGTCGGGTGAGGTCGGCCAACCGCGACAGCGAGTCGGCCGCGTCGTCCCCCAGGCGCTGGCGCACCTTGTCCAGGTCGACCTCGGCCAGCGCGGCGGGGGCGTTGGCGGAGCGGAGCATGGCCTCGAGCTCGTCGAGGTCGGCCAGGTTGGCCGCCGCGTCGGCCGCGTCGGCCATCGACAGCGGCTCGTCACCGCTGAAGCGGTAGCGCTGCTGCCAGCCGGCGTCGGGGAAGGCCTGCTGCAGGTTGGCCGACAGGCGCTCCACCTGCCACCGCAGGTCCATGTCCTCGAGGAGCGACTCGGCCAGCCCCTGGAGCTGGGCCCGCTGCTCGGGCGAGAGCGAGTTGAACATGGCCTGGGCCGCGGCCATCCGGGCGGCCAGCTGCTCGAGGAGCTCGTCGAGGTCTTTCGGGTCACCGGGGAACAGGTCGCCGAAGCGCTCCATGAACGCCTCGAACGACGGGTCGAGCTCCTGGCCGGCGGCGCGCTGCTCGAGCATCCGGTTGAGGGCGTCGAACGCCTCGCGCATGCGGGCCATGGCCTCGGGATCGGGATTGGCGAGCGCATCGGAGACCTGCTCGAAGTAGGTGCGGGCCACCTCCTGGCGGAGGCGCTCGACCAGGTCCTCGAAGTGCTGGCGCGCCTCGGACGAGACGAACTCGTAGTGCTGCAGGCCCCGGACCCGGCCGGCGAGGTCCTGGGGGAGCAGGTCGAGCTGCATGCGGCGCTCGGTGGCGACCTCGTCGGTCACCTGGCGGCGACGCTCGTCGCCCGAGGACTGGGCCTCGTCGGCCAGTCGCTCGATCCCCAGGCGCTCCTCGGCCACCACCTCGGCCAGCTCCTCGGCGATCTCGTGGAAGGTGCCTCCGAGGTCGCCCCGTTCGAGTTGCTCCTGGCGGGCGGTGCGGATCCGGTCGAGGAGCTGGCGGATGCCCTCGACGTCGCGCCCGTCCGCTCCCCGCCACCCCCGGTTCATCATCCGCTGGATGGCCTCGTGGAGGTCGCCGTTGGCCAGGAGGTCGTCGGTCAGGCCGGCGAGGACGGCGTCAGCGTCCTCGACCTGCCCGGCCTGGGTGCCGTCCCACCGGCGGTAGTCGAACCGCCAGGGCACGCGGTCAGCCTCTCCCCCGGTAGAGGGCCCGGGCGCCGGCTGCCTCCTTGTTGAGGCGCTTGGTCAGGTGCAGGCCCTCCAGGAGGAACTCGAGGGCGCTGGCCACCACGGCCGGCTCCGTCGACCCGCCGGCCAGTGCCTCCACCGGGACCCGCAGCACGGGCAGGCGGGCCAGGGTCTCCTCGTAGGTGCCGGAGGGGAGGTCGTCGCCGGCATGGACCACCGTGTCCTCGGCGAAAGCGGCCACCACCGCCTTCGGGTCCTCGAGGACGACGCGGCGGCGGAAGACCAGGAGCACGGCGGCGGCCACCAGTTGCGCCAGCAGGATCTCCTCCCGGCCCTCCTCGAGGGTCTCGATCTCCACCTTGCCCTGCGTGGAGGAGACGAGGGACTCGAGGTCCGAGACCCGGGGGACGGCGACCTGCTCCCCCGACCGCAGGGCCCGGCGCACGGCGTTGGCCACCAGGGTCTCGTAATTGGCGATGGTGAGGCGGACCGACACACCCGATCGCTGGTTCAGGTGGGGGCTCTGGCGGGCGAGCTGGCTCAGCTCGGCCACCACCTCGGCCATGAACTCGGGAACCTCGACCCGGGGGGTGCCGGCGCCGTCGGCGGGGATGGCCGCCTCGGCACGGGCGATGGCCAGCTCGGTGGCCGCGTCGGGCGGGTAGTGGGTGCGGATCTGGGCGCCGAACCGGTCCTTCAGCGGCGTGATGATCCGGCCCCGGTTCGTGTAGTCCTCCGGGTTGGCCGTGGCCACCAGCACGATGTCGAGGGGGAGGCGCACCCGGTGGCCCCGGATCTGCACGTCCCGCTCCTCCAGCACGTTGAGCAGGCCCACCTGGATCCGCTCGGCCAGGTCGGGGAGCTCGTTCACGGCGAAGATGCCCCGGTTGAGGCGGGGGACCAGGCCGTAGTGGATGGTCAGCTCGTCGGACAGGTAGCGGCCCTCGGCCACCCGGATGGGGTCGACCTCGCCGATGAGGTCGGCGATCGACGTGTCGGGGGTGGCCAGCTTCTCCCCGAACCGGTCCTCCCGGTGGACCCATGCGATGGGGGTGGCCTCGCCGTGCTGACCGACCGCGTCGCGGGCGAAGCGGGAGATGGGGTTGAAGGGATCGTCGTGGATCTCGGAACCGGCGACGACCGGGAGCCACTCGTCGAGCAGGCCGACGAGCGAGCGGACGATCCGGGTCTTGGCCTGGCCGCGCTCACCCAGGAGGATGACGTCGTGCCCGGCCAGGACGGCGTTCTCGAGCTGGGGCAGCACGGTGTCGTCGAACCCGAGGACACCCCGGACGAGGGGCTCCCCCGCCGCGATCCTGGCTGCCGCGTTCCGGCGCAGCTCGGCGGCGACCGGGACGGACCGGTACCCCGAGGCGCGCAGCTCCCCGAGGGTGGTGATCTCCGGCGCCGGCGTACGGGCCGTGGTGCTGGTCGGGGACGCCTGCTCGGTCATGGCCAGAGCCTACGCGGCAGGGCCCGGCGTCGATCCGCACCAGCCCAGGGGACCTCCCGGGTTGCACGCGCCGGGCGGAACGGTGGAAAGATGAGGCCGCTCAGTCGTTCGGACCGCCGCACGGCCGCGCTCCGGCGCGCCGCGGCGCCACGCAAGGGAGGTTCACCGTGGTCACGAAGGAGGACACGATCGCCACGCCGGTCGTGCTGGGTGGCGTACGTGGCGGACCGGCACGCGTAGCCACGTTGCGCAAGGACCGGTGGTGGGTCCAGCCGGTGACCACGGTGACGGTGCTCACCGCGTTCGTCGCCTACGCGACGTGGGCGGCGTTCATCAACAAGGACTACTACGTCGGCGCCGCGTCGCACCGCGACCTGATCTCGCCCTTCTACTCCCCCTGCCTGACGGGCAGCTGCGTGCCCGGCAGCCATCCGGGCTCGGTGCTGTCGTGGTGGACGATCTCGCCCGCCCTGCTGATCCTCATCTTCCCCCTGGGGTTCCGCCTCACCTGCTACTACTACCGCAAGGCCTACTACCGGTCGTTCTGGTGGGCGCCGCCGGCGTGCGCGGTGGCCGACGCCCACAACTCCTACACGGGCGAGTCGCGGTTCCCGCTCATCATGCAGAACGTCCACCGCTACTTCTTCTTCGCCGGGCTCGTGCTCAACACGATCCTCACCATCGACGCCGTCATGGCCTTCCGCCAACCGGGCCACGGCATCGGCATCAGCGTCGGGACGGTGGTGCTGTCGGTCAACGCCATCCTGCTGTGGCTGTACTCGCTCAGCTGCCACGCCTGCCGGCACCTGTGCGGCGGCGGGCTCAAGGTGTTCTCGAACCACCCCATCCGCCACCGGATCTGGAAGCTCCTCACCCCGCTGAACGCCAAGCACATGGCCTTCGCCTGGATGAGCCTGGTCTTCGTGGCGCTGACGGACCTCTACGTCCGGCTGGTGGCGAGCGGCACCATCCACGACGCCGGCTTCCACTTCTGAGGGGACGGAGCACATGCCCGACATCGAAACGCACGACTTCGACATCCTGATCATCGGGGCCGGAGGAGCCGGACTGCGTGCCGCCATCGAAGCCCAGGCCAAGGGAATGCGGACGGCACTGGTGTGCAAGTCCCTCCTCGGCAAGGCCCACACCGTCATGGCCGAGGGCGGCGTGGCCGCCGCCATGGGGAACGTCTACTCCGAGGACAACTGGAAGGTCCACTTCCGCGACACCATGCGCGGCGGGAAGATGCTCAACAACTGGCGCATGGCCCAGCTGCACGCCCAGGAGTCGCCCGACCGGGTCCGGGAGCTCGAGGAGTGGGGGGCGCTGTTCGACCGCACCAAGGACGGCCTCATCCTCCAGCGCGACTTCGGCGGCCACCGCTACGCCCGCCTGGCCCACGTCGGCGACCGGACGGGCCTCGAGATCATCCGCACCCTGCAGCAGAAGGCGGTCGCCGACGGGCTCAAGGTGTTCATGGAGGTGAAGGTCCTCCGCCTCCTGCGCGACGCCGACGGCGTCGTGTCCGGCGCGGTCGCCTACCGCCGTCCGACGGGCGAGTTCCTGTCCTTCTCGGCCAAGGCGGTCGTGCTGGCCACCGGCGGTGTCGGCAAGAGCTGGATGTACACGTCCAACTCGTGGGAGTCGACCGGCGACGGCCACGCCATGGCCCTGTGGGCCGGCGCCGACCTGATCGACATGGAGTGCGTCCAGTTCCACCCCACCGGCATGGTGTGGCCGCTGTCGGTGCGGGGCATCCTCGTGACCGAGGGCGTCCGGGGCGACGGCGGGGTGCTGCGGAACTCGGACGGGAAGCGCTTCATGTTCGGCTACATCCCGCCCATGTTCGCCGCCGAGACGGCCGACTCCGAGGAGGAGGCGGACAAGTGGTACGACGACCACACGGCCGGCCGTCGCCCCCCGGAGCTCCTCCCCCGTGACGAGGTGGCCCGGTCGATCAACAGCGAGGTGAAGGCGGGCCGGGGCAGCCCGCACGGCGGCGTCTTCCTCGACATCGCCTCCCGCCGGACGCCCGAGGACATCCGCCGACGGCTGCCGTCGATGTACCACCAGTTCAAGGAGCTGGCCGGGGTCGACATCACCGCCGAGCCCATGGAAGTGGGCCCGACGTGCCACTACATCATGGGCGGGGTGCGGGTCGACGCCGACTCGACCGCGGCCACCGTGCCCGGGCTGTTCGCCGCAGGCGAGGTGGCCGGCGGCATGCACGGCTCCAACCGGCTAGGCGGCAACTCCCTCTCCGACCTGCTCGTCTTCGGGCGCAGGGCCGGCGAGGGCGCGGTGGCCTTCGCCGAGGGCCGCACCGGTTCGGTGTCGCTGGACGAGGCGGAGGTCGCCGCCATCATCGACGCGGCCGTCGCCCCCCTCCAGCGCGAGGGCGGGGAGAACCCCTACGCCGTCCACCAGGACCTGCAGCGGACCATGCAGAGCCTGGTCGGCATCATCCGCACCGGCTCGGAGCTGGAGGAGGCCCTCGGGGCCATCGAGGAGCTCGAGGAGCGGGCGTCGGCGGTGTCGGTGGGCGGCGGCATCGCCTACAACCCCGGCTGGAACATGGCCACCGACCTCCCCTCGATGCTCACCGTGTCGCGGGCGGTGGCCCAGGGTGCCATCAACCGCAAGGAGAGCCGGGGCGGCCACACCCGGGACGATTTCCCGACGCCCGACGCGGAGATGGGCAAGGTCAATTTCGTACAGCGGATCGAGCAGCCCGATGCGGCGGGCGTCCTGGGCACGCCGTCGGTGCGGACCATCGGCGTCGGCCCGGAGCCGCTGCCGGTCATGCCGGACGAGCTCGCAGCACTCTTCGAGGAGGCGCACTGATGGAGGAGCCGACCACCGATCCCCATGCGGAGGAGACCGCACCGTCGGAGGAGACCGCAGAGGCGACGAACGTGGTCGCCGGCGTGCCTGGCAGCGTCCCGGCACCGTCGACCGAGGACGTCACCATGGTCATCTGGCGGGGCGACGAGCATGGCGGCGAGTTCGCCACCTACCACCTGCCCGCCCAGGAGGGCGAGGTCGTGCTCGACGTCGTCCACCGCGTGCAGGCCACCCACGCCCCCGATCTTGCCTGCCGGTGGAACTGCAAGGCCGGCAAGTGCGGGTCGTGCTCGGCCGAGATCAACGGCAAGCCCAGCCTCATGTGCATGACCCGGATGGACAGCCTCCCGCCGGGCGAGCCGGTCACCATCGCGCCGATGAAGACGTTCCCCGTCATCCGGGACCTGGTCACCGACGTCTCCTACAACTACGAGGTGGCGAAGCGCATCCCCCCCTTCGAGCCCCGGCCGAAGACGGCCGACGAGGAGGCTGCCGGCGGCTACCGCATGGCCCAGATCGACGTCGAGCGGAGCCAGGAGTTCCGCAAGTGCATCGAGTGCTTCCTGTGCCAGGACGTCTGTCACGTGATCCGCGACCACGAGGAGAACAAGACGGCGTTCGCCGGCCCGCGCTTCTTCGCCCGCAGCGCCGAGCTCGAGATGCACCCGCTCGACGTCAACGACCGGCGGGAGCTCCTGCGGGAACAGCAGGGCCTCGGCAAGTGCAACATCACCAAGTGCTGCACCGAGGTGTGCCCGGAGCACATCAAGATCACGGACAACGCCATCATCCCGCTGAAGGAGCGGGTGGTCGACGCCTCCTACGACCCCATCGCGTGGCTGGGACGCAAGATCCTCAACCGGAGCAAGCGCACCGCCCGTGAGGCTGCGGCCAGCGCCCCGTCGAAGGGCCCGGCGGCCATCCAGCCCTCCGAGCCGGTCTCGGGCGTGCCCGTGGCCGGCGGCGACTGAGCACGGCCGCCACACCGGGAACCGGTGCCGCGCTACCTCAGCCCCGAGTGGGTCCAGGAGTTCGACGCGGCCGTCAGCGACCACGTCCTCGGGGAGCCCGGCGATGCCACCGGACTGGTGGGGAGCTCGGGAACGTTCACCGTCCGCCAGGTGGTGACAGGGGCGCCCGGCGGCGATGTCGTGCTCGTCCTGCGGGTCGAGGAGGGGCGCCTCCGGTTGGCCCTGGAAGAACCTGCGGCTGACGGAGACGCCGGTGGCGGTGCCGCTCCCGGTGCCGACGTGACCGTCTCGCTGGCCTATGCCGATGCCGCCGCCCTGTCTGCCGGCGACCTCCCCATCGGGGATGCGCTGGCCTCCGGGCGCATCCGGGTCCGCGGCGACCTGTCCGTACTGGTCGACGCCCAGCGGCTCCTGGCCCGGGGCCGGGAACTGGTCGCCGGGCTCGCCGACCGCACGACGTACTGACGCACTGGCCGCCGCCGAGACGGCGCGGGCGGCGGTCCCGCTCGACCTCACCGGGTGATGGCCGGCCGGCCCAGCCGGACCCGGCCGACTCAGCGAAGGGAGCCCGCCGGCCCCTCGCCCGTCACCGGTGGGTCCGTGACGACGGTGGCGGTCGCCCCACCCGAGCTCCGGCTCCCCTCCCGCTGCCCGTCCGTGCCGTTCCCCGACGCCTTGGCCCGGTAGAGGGAGAGGTCGGCGGCATGGACGGCGGTGTCGGGGTCGGTTCCCCTCGTCGCCTCGGCCCACCCGGCACTGAAGCGGACGGGCAGCCGGACGGGGTCCCCCTTCGAGCTGCCCATCTCCACCAGGGTGGCCAGACCTTCACCAACGACCCGGCGGGCAGCGTCCTCGGCGCCGTCCGGGCCCGTTTCGGGCAGCAGCGCCAGGAACTCGTCCCCGCCCCACCGGCCGACGATGTCGGTGTCGCGCAGGGCCCGCCGCAGGCACCCCGCCGCGGCCACGAGGTAGCGGTCGCCGGCCTCGTGCCCGTAGGTGTCGTTGATGTCCTTGAACCGGTCGAGATCGGCCATGAGTACGGCGTAGGTGTGGCCGTAGCGGGCGGAGACCTCGGCCAGACGGCCGTGCTCCTCGATGAGGCTGCGCCGGTTGGCGATCCCCGTCAGCTCGTCGGTCCGGGCCACCTCGCCCAGGCGGGTGGCGGTGGCGACCAGCTCGCGGTGCTGGCGTACGAACCGCGAGGCGAGGACGACCATCGCCGCGGCGAGCAGGAGGACCGCGCCCCAGACGAGCCAGGGTACGACGGTGGCGATCCCGGAGCTCGGTGCGAACAGCGCCGTGTCCGGCGCGACGACGAGGAGGCGCCAGGACGTCTCGGCCACCGCGGCCTCGGCCACCGTGGCACCGGACCCGACCGGGCCCACCCGGACGCCCGCCGTCGGCGCGGCGTGGAGCGACGCCACCGCGGCTGTGACGCGGCCAGGCAGGTGGGCGAGCCCGGACGAGGGCGCCGTCGCCGGCGGATCGGCGACGATCACGCCCCCCGTCTGGTCCACGAGGTAGGTCTGGTGTCCCTGGTAGAGGCTGACGTGGCTCACGAACGCGGCGAGCACCGCCCCGCCACCCACGTAGACGGCACCCACCACCCGCCTCCCCGAACCCGTCGCGTACGGGACGGCGATCATCACGGCAGTCCCGTGGAGGCCCGGCAGCGCGATCCCCTCCGAGACAGCCCTGCCCCTGGCGGCGGCAGCAGCGAGCACGGTGGCCCCCGTCGAGGCGAGGTCGGGCGCGCCGGTACCGGTGGCGGCAACCAACGCGTTGGCCGGCCCGACCACCACCACGGCCACCGCGCCGAGCCCGCTCGACGCTTCGGCCAGCTCGGACGCCTGGACCGACGCACCGGCGAGCAACGCGGTGGCAACGCTCGCCTGCCGCTGCGCCTGGGTGTCCACCGCGGCGGCGACATACGCGGCCGACGTGCCGACCCGGGAGGTGAAGAGGGCCAGATCCCGGTTGCGGGCCTGGTGCTGGGCCACGGCGATGCCCAGGGCACCGGCAGCCAGCACGACCGCCAGGACAGCCGCCACAACAGCCGTGGCCCAGTGGCCCGGGCCGGCGTTGACGCTGGTCGGCCGCACGGTGCAATCCTGTCATAGGCGGTGTCACCGCGCCGGTCGGACCGGCGAGCCCCGGACCGCCGGGAAGGAGGTCGGCCATGGAGGTGCTCGGATCACGGACGCTGGTGCACCCATCGGACCTGGACCGCTCCATCAGCTTCTATGGCGACGGGCTCGGGCTGGCCGTGGCCCGGGAGTTCGGCGCCGGGCAGGACCGGGGCGTGGTGTTCTCCGCAGGTGGCGGGTTCATCGAGATCGTCGGGCGCTCGGAGGGGTGGGGGGACGGTGCGCCGCCGGTGGCGCTGTGGCTCCAGGTGCGTGACGTGGCGGCGACGGTCGCCGACGTGGCGGGGCGGGGCGTCGAGGTGACCCGGGGTCCGGTGCTCGAGCCGTGGGGACTGGTCGAGGCGTGGGTGACCGATCCCGACGGCATGCGCATCCACCTGGTCGAGGTCCCCCCCGATCACCCGCTGCGGCGGGACACCCGGCCGTTCACCGCCGGTGCGGGCCCCGACGACGCGCCCGCAGGGTCCGCCACCTGACCTGCCCCGCCAGGTGGCGCAGGGCGGCTCGTGCGGCGTCTGGACCCTGGGTGGGGAGCTCCGGACACCATCGTGGGACTCGCTGCCGGACCGGGCCGGCGAGGCGCTCCAGGAGTAGTGTCGGGAACGTGAACGACCGCCGCCCATGAAGGGGGAGTCATGCCGATGACCACCGTGCTCGATGACCAGACGCTCCAGCACTACCGGGAGCTCCTCGACGCAGAGGACGCGGCTTTCGACGAGCTGGAGCATGCGTTCGAGGACGGGGACCGGGACCACTGGGAGGAGGACCTGGCCGCGTGGCGTGCGGCGCTGAGCCGCAAGATCGCCTTTCTCCAGCGGATCGGCATCGATATCGTGCCGGGGGACGCCACCGCCTGACATGCGGGCCGAGGCCGGCAGGACCCCGGAGAGAGTGCCCGGGCCCCGCCGCCCGCGGCCACCTTCGAACGTCCGCAGCCCATGCCCGGAACTGGGCCCAGAATGGACCACCCGCCGAGCGGGTGGCCCGGCGGGTGGTCGTCAACTGACCCTGGGACGTGCGCTCAGGGGAGGAGGTTCGCCACCTCGGCTCGCTCGGACTCGAGCTCCTCGGTGGTGATGCGGATCCGTTCCGTCGCGAACGCGTCGTGCTCGAGGCCCTCGACGACCGTCCACGCACCTGCGCCGTCGGACCGGACCGGGAAGCCGAACTGGAGGCCGGCCGGCACCCCGTACTCGCCGTTCGAGACGACGGCGAGGGACGTCCAGTCCCCGCCGGCGGTTCCCGTCCGGATGGCGACCACCGAGTCCACCACCGCATTGGCGGCGGACGCGGCCGACGACGACCCCCGAGCGTCGATGATGGCCGCGCCGCGCTTCTGGACGGTGGTGAGGAACTCGCCTTCGAGCCACGCCCGGTCGCCGATGACCTCTTCCGCCGGTGCGCCGTCGATGCGGGCGTTGGCGAAGTCCGGGAACTGCGTGGCCGAGTGGTTGCCCCAGATGGCCATGTTGGTCACCGACGAGACGGGGACGCCGGCCCGGTGGGCCAGCTGGCTCTTCGCCCGGTTCTCGTCCAGTCGGGTCATGGCGAACCAGCGGTCGGAGGGGACCTCGGGAGCGTTGGACCGAGCGATCAGGCAATTGGTGTTGCACGGGTTGCCCACCACCACGACCCGGACGTCGGATGCGGCATTGGCGGCGATGGCCTGACCCTGCGGGCCGAAGATCCCGCCGTTCACGTTGAGCAGGTCGCCTCGCTCCATACCCGCCTTGCGGGGCACCGATCCCACCAGCAGGGCCCACGACGTGCCATCGAACGCCGTTTTCAGATCGGAGGTCTGGACGATGCTGCTCACCAGGGGGAACGCGCAGTCCTCGAGCTCCATGACGACACCTTCGAGGGCGCGCATGCCCGGTTCGATCTCGAGCAGGCGCAGCACGACCGGCTGGTCGGCACCGAACATCTGCCCGGAGGCGATACGGAAGAGGAGCGAGTACCCGATCTGGCCGGCAGCGCCGGTGACCGTGACGTGGATGGGGGGTTTTGCGGTCATGAGCCGAGGTTATCCGTGCCACCCTCGCACGGTCGAACCTGGCGGACCCAGGTCGGTCCCCGTCAGGCGGGAACCAGGCGAACCACGGTGATCGCCGGCGTGGCCACACGCACACCTGACGTCGACGGGGCGCCACAGAAGCGGCACGACCCCAGGGGCGAGTCGTAGGGCGCGCCGCACACGCCGCAGGCATCCGAGGCGTGCTGGACATCGAAGGCGACGGTCAGGTCCCACGATTCGCTGTCGGCACCGCTCGAACCGTCGGGCCCGACGGCGTAGGTGGTGACGAGCATGGACAGGCGGGCCCGGACGCCCTCGTCCTCGACGCCCAGGACCTGGGTGTCGACGGCGGTGGGCGACCACCCCGCGTAGGGATTGACGGGGATGCGGCGCTGCTTGGCCAGCACCTCGTCCGAGACCCGGCCCACGAGGACCTCGAAGTCGCCGGTGTCGTGGGCGACGAAGAGGGCGGGCACCGTCTGGCCGATGAACAGCAGGACGTCGGTCGGGTCTCCCATGCCGGTGGCGAGCGGGGCGCACATCTCCGCCCAGCCGTAGGGGTTCGCCAGCTGCGTCGGCACGGTGACGGGCACGAAGACCGAGGTTGCCGGCCAACCTCCTCCGGCTGGAGTAGACATCGTCACGACGCGCCTCCCTCCTCAGCCGGCGGCGTGGCGGCGGCCGGTCCCCCGCTCAGCACGGGAACCGGAGCACCACATACGGCGCAGAAGTTCGCTCCGGCGACCAACGGTTGGCCGCAGTGTGCACAGAACTTAGCCCGGGGGGCCGAGGCGGCGGCAGCCGGGGCCGGCTCGGGTGCAGCTGCGGGCGCGGGCACTTCAGCCACAGGCTCGACAGGGAGCGGGGCGGGCATCGCCGCCGGAGCCGGGGCCCGCATGGCGGCGTCGTCCTCAGCGGGCGCCTCGGAGGTGGAGGACTCGTCCACGACGGGCTCGGGCTCAGCGTCCACGACGGGTTCCGGCTCTGGGGCGACGTCCACCACCGGCTCGGGTTCCGGCTCTGGGGCGACGTCCACCACCGGCTCGGGTTCCGGCTCGGGGGCGACGTCCACCACCGGCTCGGGTTCCGGCTCTGGGGCGACGTCCACCACCGGCTCGGGTTCCGGCTCTGGGGCGACGTCCACCACCGGCTCGGGTTCCGGCTCTGGGGCGACGTCCACCACCGGCTCGGGCTCAGCGTCCACGACGGGCTCGGGTTCGGGGACGACGTCCACCACCGGTTCCGGCTCCGCGTCAACGTCGGGCTCCGGCTCGGGGGCGACGTCCACGATCGGTTCCGGCTCCGGCTCGGGGGCGACGTCCACGACCGGCTCGGGCTCGGCATCCACGACCGGCTCGGGCTCGGCATCCACGACCGGCTCGGGCTCGACATCCTCATCAGCCTCGTCCTCGTCGACGTCCTGTACACCGAAGAGGGCGTCCGCCAGGCTCTTGGCGTCCTCGGGCTCCTCATCCGCTGACGTCGGATCATCGAAGGTCGGCATCTCGAAGGACGGCGCCGGAGGTTCGACGGGCGCCGGCGGCGAGCTGGCGAACAGTTCCTCGAGGTTGACCTCTCCGCCGAACGGGGACGCTGCCTCGACTGGTTCGGGCGACGGTCCAGGTTCGGCGGCCGGACCACCGACGTCCTCGTCGGGTAGGAGCACGGGCGGAGGTCCGGCCTGGGGCATCGATGGCAGGCCCGGCAACTCGCTCCCCAATCCGAGCGGCGCCAACGGATCGACCGGATCGGGTGGGGGAGGCGGGAAACCAGGCGCCTCCTCTGCCACCGGGATCGACGGAACGGGCGGCGGTTCGGGGTCGAACACCTCATGGTCTGGGTCGGGGAATCCCATGCCCATGGCTGCCGCCATGAACATGTTGTCGACCCCTACGACCTCGTCGTCGTCGTCATCATCATCGAACGGGTCGGCGGTCCCACCGAAGGCCAGGTCGACCGTCTGGGATTCAGCCGGAACCGTGGCCGGCGGCGGATGAGCGAGCTGCATCACGCGAGCACGATCGTCCTCGGAGATGTTCAGCGTCAGTTGGGGAATCGACTCGATGACCACGCCGTAGTCATCGAGCTCCGCATTGACGGCATCGAGCACACCCGGGACGACCGCTGCTTGAACCGCTTCGAGTGCCAGGACGCCGTGCTGCTGGATGAGGCTCGGGAGGCCGGCCTGGACGGCGGCGACCACCCGCTGGCCGATCCACGGCTGGAGATCGTCGTCGTTCGCGACCTCGGCTCCGGGCTCAGCCAGCTTGCTGACGAGGAACCACGGTTCGACGACCCGATAGACGAACTCGCCATAGCCACGGACGGTGACGACCGCGCCGGTTGACGGATCGGTGAACTCCCCGAACGCTCCGCCGAACGGAGCGCTGATGCCTTCGCGGGTGGAGACGTAGTACAGCTCGGCCCCGTAGTAGGAATCGTCGATGAGCAGGTCAGCGAGCCAGTCGAGTCCGATCGACGCACCCTCGTCCAGCGGCCAGCGGCCAGGCGCGAGCGGCGCTCCGACCGGTTCGCCACGGCTGGTGAAGATGGCCACCGCGTCGGGATCGACGCGGACTTCGGCGTACTTCCGGATCTGCGAATCAGGCCACCTGAGGACCACTTTGGTACGGAACTGATCAGGCCAGTCGACGACAAGCCGCTCGGGAGCATGACCGGTCTGGCTGAAGAGTTCTGGCATCGTCCCCACCCCCTGTGTATCGGCACAACACGTTGCAGCTACACAGGGAAAGTTCGCCCTACCACTCAGAGTGGCTATTCACTCACTTATCATAGTGGCACGCGTTCACGTCCGTCCATCGCGATCGCGCTACAGGGCGGCGCCCGGGCTCCGAGACGACCGACCGGCTGCTGCCGCTACAGCCGATCGACCACTGCGGCAGCGAATTCGGAGCACTTGACCTCGGTGGCGCCCTCCATCTGCCGGGCGAAGTCGTAGGTGACGACCTTGTCGGCGATGGTGGCCTCGAGCGCCCGGACGATGTCGTCGGCAGCCTCCTGCCACCCCAGGTGCTCGTACATGAGCACCCCGGAGAGGAGGACCGACCCCGGATTCACCTTGTCCATGCCCGCGTACTTGGGGGCGGTGCCGTGGGTGGCCTCGAAGATCCCGTGCCCGGTCACGTAGTTGATGTTGGCGCCGGGAGCGATGCCGATCCCGCCCACCTGTGCCGCCAGCGCGTCCGACAGGTAGTCGCCGTTCAGGTTGGTGGTGGCGATCACGTCGAACTCGTCCGGCCGGGTGAGGACCTGCTGGAGGGTGATGTCGGCGATGGCGTCCTTCACCAGCAGCCTGTCGCCGGGCTTGCCGTCGCAGTCGTCCCAGCCGACGGCCGACTCGGCGAACTCATCGCGCACCAGCTCGTAGCCCCAGTTGCGGAACGCGCCCTCGGTGAACTTCTGGATGTTCCCCTTGTGGACCATGGTCACGCTCTTGCGGCCGTGGCGCAGTGCGTACTCGATCGATGCCCGGATCAGTCGCTTCGAACCGAACTCCGAGACCGGCTTGATGCCGATGCCGGAACCTTCGCGGATGTCCCACCCCATCTGGTCACGGAGGAACGCGGACAGCTTGGCCGCCTCCGGCGAGCCGGCTTCGGCCTCGAGCCCGGCATAGATGTCCTCGGTGTTCTCCCGGAAGATGACCATGTCGACCTTCTCCGGGTGGCGGACCGGCGAGGGTACGCCCGTGAACCAACGCACCGGGCGCAGGCACACGTAGAGGTCCAGGATCTGGCGGAGAGCCACGTTGAGCGAGCGGATGCCACCACCGATCGGGGTCGTGAGCGGCCCCTTGATCCCGATGAGGTGGGTCCTGAACGCCTCGACCGTCTCGTCGGGAAGCCAGTTCCCCGTCTCGTCGAATGCCTTCTGGCCGGCGAGGACCTCCTTCCAGGCGACGGACTTGCCGTGCTTGGCGGCCGCCGCATCGAGCACCAGCTTGGCCGCGGGCCAGATATCGACCCCGGTGCCGTCACCCTCGATGAAGGGGATGACCGGTTCGTCCGGCACCTGCAGCGTTCCGTCCGCGTCCATGGAAATCAGCTCAGCCATGCGGCCGAGCCTACTGCCGCGCCCCCCGGGCACCGCCAACTGACGGTCCCTCACAATTGGCCGGTGACCGGGGCTCCCCGCCGTCGGTCCCCGGAGCCTCAGCCGGCCTGCCGGCTGGCGCCGAGACCGAGCGCCTCGTAGATCTCGCGGGTCGCCTTGGACCGGTTGAGCGTGTAGAAGTGCAGGCCGGGGACGCCGGTGGCCAGGAGCTCCTCACAGAGCTCGGTGGCGATGGCCACCCCCTCGTGGCGGACTTCCTCCGCGCCACCGGACCGGTCGGCCGCCTCGAGCCGGGCCACCATCCACGGTGGCACCGCTGCCCCCATCCCTTCTTTCCGAGGGATCGACGCGAGGGACGTGACCGGCATGATCCCCGGGAGCACGGGCTTGTCCACGCCCCGCGCCCGGAGGTCCTCGACCAGGCCCACGTACTCGGCCGCCTCGAAGAAGAACTGGGTGATGGCGAAGTCGGCCAGGCGAAGCTTCTCGGCCAGCCGGTCGCGGTCGGTGACCAGGTCCGGCGACGCCGGATGGCCGGCAGGATGGGCGGCCACGCCGATCGCGAACCCGCCGATCGCCCGCGCCAGCTCGACGAGCTCGATGGCATGGGTGAGCTCCCCCGGCGCCGCGCCCGGATCGGTGGGCGGGTCGCCGCCGAGGGCCATGAGGTTCTCGACTCCCGCCTTGCGGTAGGCGACGAGGATGTCGGCCAGCTCGAGCCGGGTGTGGGCCACGCAGATCAGGTGGGCCATGGGCGTGAGCGAGGTCGTCCGGAGCATGCCGGTGACGAGGTCGTAGGTCCGCTGCCGCGATTCGGCACCGCCCCGGTAGGTCACCGACACGAACGAGGGCGCCAGCGGCTCCAGGTCGCGCAGTGTCCGCACGAGCGTGGCCTGCTCGGCGTCGTTCTTCGGCGGGAAGAACTCGAACGAGTAGGTCGAACCGGCGGCGAGCAACTCGGTGATGCGCGTCATCAGGACGCCAGCCTACGGCTGGGCGGTCGCCCGGGTGCCCAATCCGCAGCGGCGCACCCGACGACCAGAGGCGTCCGGTCCCTGGCGGCGGCGCCTGGGGCGGGTAGCCATCTGGGGGCGGGTAGGCCGGCGGCGGTGTCTGGGGCGGGCAACTATCGGTTCGAGCACCCGGCACGGTCACCACCCGGGAGGTGGGCTAGCCTCCCCTCGGCGTTGACGGGGGGGAGGATCCGCGATGACCGTGTCCGCTTTCGAGCTGGAGCTGCCGGTGCTCGATGTCGTCGGCATGGAGCACGACGAGGCGCTCGAGGCCGCGTCCGCCGCCAGGGAGCAGCACTGGCTGGCCCGGTCGCCGCTCGGCTTCGCCATCACCCGCTACCGCGACGCGGTTGCCGTGCTCCGCGACCGCCGCTTCCATTCGGCACTGTCCCAGATCCCCCGCATGGCCGGCATCGACGTCGGCGACTACTTCGCCAACCGCCGGCCGTCGATCCTCTCCATGGAGGGTGACGAGCACGCCCGCCTCCGGCGCCTGGTCGCCCCCGCGTTCACCCCGATGTCGGCCGACCGCCTCCGGCCGGTGATGCGGGCCGTGGTCACCGAGCTGGTCGACGCCGTCGTGCCCGCCGGCCGGTGCGACCTGGTGGCCGACGTGTGCGAGCCGTATCCGATCCCCATCATCTGCGAGCTGCTCGGGGCGCCGAAGGAGGACTGGCGCCGGTTCTCGGCGTGGGCCACCGACATCTTCAAGATCTTCAACCAGGACCTGGAGCACGACCTGCCCGCCATCGCCCGCGCTTCCGACGAGCTCGGCGCCTACGTCCGGGCCATGATCGACGAGCGCCGATCCTCGCCCGCCGACGACCTGCTGAGCGACCTCATCGCCGTGGAGGAGGCGGGCGACCGCCTCGACACCGACGAGATGGCGATGCTGGCCGAAGCGGTGCTGATGGCCGGTACCGACACGACCCGGAACCAGCTGGCGTGCTCCATGGCCCTGCTGGCCAGCCATCCCGACCAGTGGGAGCTGCTCCGGGCCAGGCCCGAGCTGGCGCCCCGGGCGGTGGAGGAGACCATGCGCTACCTCGGCGCGGTGCGGGGCACCGTCCGATTCGCGTCGGAGGACATCACCTACCGGGACGTGACGTTCCCGGCCGGCACGCTGGTGAGCGTGGCACTGGCCGCGGCCAACCGCGATCCGGAGGTCGTCGACGACCCCGACACGTTCGACCTGACCCGGGAGCGTTCGAACACCCACCTCACCTTCGGCTCGGGCATCCACCACTGTCTGGGAGCGGCGCTCGCCCGCTCCGAGCTGGCCGAGGCACTCACCGTCCTGGCCGAGCGCATGCCCGAGCTCGCGTTCGACGGGCCGGTGACGTGGAAGCCGTCGTCGTTCGGCATCTGGGGACCGGCCAGCCTGCCCCTCCGCTTCGGCTGATCCGGCCGGCGGACCGTACCGGGCCGGCGGGACCGGAGCGCCGGACCGAACGGGGTCGCCTTCCTCAGGCCGATCGCTCGGCAGCCCGCACCGCGTTCCGTAGGAGCATGGCCCGTGTCATCGGGCCGACGCCCCCGATCCGGGGGGTGATCCACCCGGCCACCTCGGCGACCGACTCGTCGACATCGGACAGCAGCCGCCTGCCCTCCCACGAGGTCCCCGCCCCCACCACGGCTGCTCCCGGCTTGACCATGTCGGGGGTCACCAGACCGGCACGCCCGGCCGCGGCCACGACCACGTCGCCCTGGCGGACCAGGCCGGCCAGGTCCTCGACTCCGGTGTGGACGACTGTCACCGCCGCGTTGCAGCCGGGCCGTTTCATGGCCAGCAACAGTGCCAGGGGACGGCCGATGGTGAGCCCCCGACCGATGACCACCACGTGCTTGCCCTCGACCGGCACGTCGTAGGCATGGAGCAGGTCGACGATGCCGGCGGGCGTGCACGGCAGCGGTCCCGGCGCGCCCATGACGAGCTTGCCCAGGTTGACCGGGTGGAGACCGTCGACGTCCTTGGTCGGGTCGACGGCGAGGAGGACCCGCTCCTCGTCGAGCCCTGCCGGCAGGGGCAGCTGCACCAGGTAGGCGTGGACGCCAGGGTCGGCGTTGAAGCGGGCGACCACCGCCTCGAGGTCCTCCTGGCTGACGTCAGCCGGCAGGTGCTCGTGGACGGAGGTGATCCCCACCTCGGCGCAGTCGGCGTGCTTCATGGCAACGTAGCGGGCCGACGGGCCGTCGTCACCCACCAGGATGGTGCCGAGCCCCACGGTCACACCGGCGGAGGCCAGGCGTGCGACCCGGTCGGTCACCTCGGCGCGGACGCGGGCGGCCAGGGCCTCACCGTCGAGCAGCACTGCGGTCATCGGACCTCCCCGGTCTCGTGTTCGTGGCGCGGCCGGCCCGTAGCCGGGAGGCGCCCGTCAGTGGCGGAAGTGGCGCTCGCCGCCCGCCATGACCATGGCGATCCCGACCTCGTCGGCGGCGGCCACCACCTCACCGTCGCGGATGGACCCGCCGGGCTGGACCACGGCCGCCACCCCCGCCGCAGCCAGCACCAGCATCCCGTCGGGGAACGGGAAGAAGGCGTCGGATGCAGCCGCGCCGCCCCGGGCTCGCTCCCCGGCCTTCGTCACCGCCAGCTCGGCCGCCACCACGCGTGACTGCTGGCCGGCCCCCACCCCCACCGCCTGCCCCCCGTTCACGACTGCGATGGCGTTGGACGTGGTGCGGGCGCACACCCGCCAGGCCAGCGCCAGGTCCCGCCACTCGGACTCGGTCGGCACCCGCGAGGTGGCCACCGTCCACGTGGACGGATCGGCGACGAACCGGTCAGGCCCCTGCACCAGCACGCTGTTCCCCAGGCCTCGCAGCTGGCGCTCGATCGGCTCGGGCGCGGCCGCCGACAGCAGGCGCGTCGCCTTGCGCTTGGCCACCAGGCGCTCGACCGCCGCTGGCTCGAAGGACGGGGCGATGATCACGTCGGCCTGGGGCCCCTCGGCGATGGCCTCCGACACCTCGGCGGTCACGGCACCGCCCACGGCCACGATCCCGCCGAAGGCTGACGTCGGGTCGGCCTCGAGGGCCAGCTCGTAGGCGGCGACCAGATCGGCGGCGACGGCCGCACCGCACGGGTTCGCGTGCTTGATGATGGCGACGGCCACCTCGTCAGCCGCCCCTGGGGGCCCACCCGCCCCGGCCAGCTCGTGCACCAGCCGCCAGGCGGCGTCGGCGTCGAACAGGTTGAGGTAGGAGAGGGCGGTCCCGGCGTGCTGGACCACCCCGTCCCACCACGACGGGCGCCCGGCGATCCGGTAGCGGGCGCCGTGCTGGTGCGGGTTCTCCCCGTAGCGGAGGGAGCCGGCGCGCTCCAGGGTGAGGTGCAGGGTCGGGGGAAGCAGCACCCTGTCCTCGGCGGTGGCATCACCGTCCTCGGGCTCGACCCCCAGGCCGGCGGCCGGCTCGCCCGAGTCGAACCAGGCCACGATGGCAGCGTCGTAGGCGGCGGTGTGGGCGAACGCCTGGCGGGCCAGGCGCACGCGGGTGGCAGCCGTCAGGGCGCCGTCACGGCGGAGCTCCTCGAGGACGGCGCCGTAGTCGGCCGGATCGACCACCACCCCCACATGGGCGTGGTTCTTCGCCGCCGCCCGCACCATGGTGGGTCCGCCGACGTCGATGAGCTCGACCGAGGGGTCGGACCCGAACGGGTAGAGGTTGCAGACGACCAGGTCGATCAGGCCGATCCCCCGGGCCTCGACGTCGGCCCGGTGGCCCGGGTCGTCCCGGTCGGCGAGGATGCCGCCGTGGATGGAGGGGTGGAGGGTCTTGACCCTGCCACCCAGCATCTCCGGGGCGCCGGTCAGGTCGGCGACCTCGGTATGGGCGATGCCGGCGCCGGCCAGGGCGGCCGACGTACCGCCGCTCGACACCAGCTCCCAGCCGAGGTCGCTCAGCCCCCGGGCCAGGTCGACCAGCCCCGTCTTGTCATACACGGACAGCAGTGCGCGCATCTCCACCTCCGCTGGTGATCCTGGTGCATCGGGGGCGTCGGTCGCCAACCCGTCGACGAAGGCCCGGATCGTCTCCGGATAGAGGACCCGCTCGACCTGCTTGATGCGCTCGTGGAGCGACTCGACGGTGTCGTCGGGAAGGACGGGGACGGACCGCTGGGCCAGGATGGGACCGGCGTCCATCTCGAGGGTGGCGACATGGACGGTCGTGCCGGTCTCGGCGACACCCGCTGCCAGCGCCTCCTCCACCGCGTGCCACCCGGGGAACGCTGGAAGGAGGGCGGGGTGGGTGTTGAGGATCCGACCCGGGTACGCCTGGTGGATGGGCGCGTCGAGAACGGTGCCGAAGCCGGCCATCACCACGACGTCGATCCCCCGCTCCTCCAGTTCCGCGGTGAGCGCGGCCGTGTAGCCGGTCCGGTCGAACGAGCGCCCGAACCCACCGTGGTCGGCCCGGTCGACGAGCACGGCGTCGATGCCGGCGCCGCGGGCGATGTCGAGGGCGGCACACGGCCGGTCGGCCACGACCACGGCGACGGGGAGCGCCGCCTCCAGGATGGAACGCAGGATCGACCCCGCACCCGAGGCCAGCACGGCCAGACGCGCCGGTGCGTCGAGCTGCCCGGTCACGGGCTCGCCTCCACGCGTTCGGCAACGGCCGCCACCCCGGCCCGTGCCGTGCGCCGCCACAGCATGACGGCCACCCCCACCATGAACACGACCAGGGCGAGCAGGTACGAGTTCCCCTCCAGCAACCCCCAGCCGTGCTCGTGGTAGCCCTGCAGCGCGGCGTGGGGCACCCACCAGATGGGGGCGCGCCAGAACAGCCACGTCCCCCCCAACGCCCACAGCCATCCGAAGCGGGGGCGGTCGGCGCCCACGACGAGCCACAGCAGGCCGGGGACCACCCACACCATGTGATGGCTCCAGCTGATCGGCGAGACGAGCAGCCCGGTGACGCCGCACACCAGGATCCCCAGCACGGGCGAGGACACCCGGTGGGCCCAGATGGCCAGTGCCAGCCCGGCCACACCGATCACGGCCAGGATCGGGAGCAGCACGAGGTTCGACACCATGGCGTGGTTGAGGCGGATGGCCAGTGCCGTCACGTTCTGATCGCTGGTGAACGCCACCCCCACCTTGTCGGCCTGGTACGCGTCCTTCGTCCAGTACGCCCACGACGCCCCCGGGCTCAGGACGAACATCACGGCGGCGATGGCGGCGAACGTCGCCGTCAGCCGCCCCGCACTCCGCCGGCGGCCGACGATCCACAGGTAGGGGACGAAGATGAGCGGGGTGAGCTTGATGGCAGCGGCGATCCCGGTTGCCACACCCTCGGGCACCGTCCACCTGCCGATCCGCCGGGACGTGGTCAGGTCGAAGAAGATCAGTGCCACCAGCATGATGTTGATCTGGCCCAGGTCGAAGTTGAGGTGGACGGGCTGGAGGAGGTAGGCGGGGAACACCAGCACCGCCCCCCAGGCAACCGCCGTGCGCCGGGGCAGGTCGGGCCGGACGGCGTGGACGGACAGGATCGTGAACGCCACCAGGGTCCCGGCGTTGCCGACGGCCCAGATCAGCTGGGCGGTGCCGGCCGTGAAGGCGTCGAGGGGGAGGAACAACAGGCCGGCGAACGGGGGGTAGAGGAACGGGAGCCCTGCCCAGGCCGATCGCACCGTGTACAGGCTGGGCGAGAACACATGGCGGCCCCCCAACAGGTAGACGTCGATGTCGGTCTGGTGGGGGACGTGGGCCAGGAAGAGCGCCCGGACCACGGTGGCGGTCACGGAGGCGGCCCCGAGGGCCCACAACAGCCAGCGCGTCCGCACGGTGTCGCAGACTACCGGCACGGGCGGCTGCCGGGGCACCCGGGTGCACGGGTCGACGGGCCGGGGGGCGCCGGGCCGGTGGTGCCGGCCCGGCTGCCCGAGTTGCGGGCGTCGGGGCGGGCCGGTCCGGCGCAGCGTATCCGGCCTGCCCTCCGGGTCCTTCGCTGCACCGGCCGGCCCCCCTGCCCCCGGCCCACCCCTCGCACCAATTCCATCGGCACGAGTCGGTGCCGACCAAAGCGCGCGGAGCGGAAATATCGCATGTCTGATTGTCCGACCGCCTACCGGAGGCGGGCGGCGGGCTGTTCCGGTTCAGGCACCGAGCGAGCGGAGGAGGTCCGCGTCGAGCTGCTCCAGGCTGGACAGCTCCCGATCGCAGAAGCCCCACGCCGGCGCGCCGGCGGCCGCCGGTTCGGGCACGACGACGACCCGCATACGGGCCGCCTTCGCCGCGATGGCGCCGTTGAAGGAGTCCTCGACGGCCAGGCACGCCAGCGGCGCCACGCCCAGCTTGGACGCGGTGGCGAGGAAGGCGGCCGGGTGCGGCTTGCCCGCCGCCTCCCACTCGGCCGAATGCCAGGCGGCGATGTCACCCACGATCCCCAGGCGCTCCAGGGCCGCCTCGATCACCACCGCGTACGAGCCCGAGCAGACGCCCACAGCCAGGCCGGCCCTGCGGCACGTGGCGACGGCCTCGGCGGCGCCCGGCATCGGCCGGCCCTGCGCGGTGACCAGCTCGGCCACCCGGGTCGTGACAGCCGACGCGACCTCGACGGGCGCCGGTCCCGACCAGGGCCTGCGCTCCCACCAGTGGGCGACGGCGTCGTCGATCCGCAGTCCCATGGTCTGACGGGCGTCGTCCTCGGTCAGGGCCACGCCCACCGAGCCGAACACCTCGATCTCCGCCTGCCGCCACAGCGGCTCGGAGTCGATGAGCAACCCGTCGAGATCGAAGATGACGGCGGCCAGCGCCCGGTCCGCCTGGGCGTCCGCCGAGGCGACCCGGGGCGGGGGCCGGTGGTCGGGAGGGACCGTGCTCAGCCGAGCTTCCGGACGATCTCGACCATCGCCTCGCCGGCCTCGGTCGGGTTCTGGGCGACGGTCACCCCGGCGGCGGCCAGGGCCTCCATCTTCGCCTGGGCCGTCCCCTTGGAGCCGGAGATGATGGCCCCTGCGTGGCCCATCTTGCGGCCCGGGGGGGCGGTGACGCCGGCCACGTAGGAGACGACGGGCTTGGTCATCTTCGTGCCGATGAACTCGGCGGCCTCCTCCTCGGCCGAGCCGCCGATCTCACCGATCATCATCACCGCACGGGTGTCGGGATCGGCCTCGAAGGCGGTCAGACAGTCGATGAAGCTGGTGCCGGGCACCGGGTCGCCGCCGATGCCGACGCAGGTGGTCTGCCCCACACCCTGCTGGGAGAGCTCGTGGAGGGCCTGGTAGGTCAGCGTCCCCGACCGGCTCACGATCCCGACCGGTCCCCCCGGCAGGGCGATGTCGCCGGAGGTGATGCCGATGTTGCACTTCCCCGGCGAGATGATGCCCGGGCAGTTGGGGCCGAGGAGGCGGGTGCCGGGGAAGTCGCGCACCAGCCGGTTGTAGGCGAGCGCCTCGTCCTGGGCTGGGATGCCCTCGGTGATGCACACGACGAAGGGGATGCCCGCCTCGGCGGCCTCGATGATGGCGGCGGCGGCGAACTTGGGCGGCACCGAGATGAACGACGCGTTGGCCCCGGTGGCCTCGACGGCCTCGGCCACGGTGGCGAAGACGGGGATCCCCTCGATCTCCTCGCCGCCCCGGTTGGGGTTGGTCCCGGCCACGACCTTGGTGCCATAGGCGCGGTTGCGCAGCCCGTGGTACAGGCCCTGGCTGGTGGGGCTGATGCCCTGGACGACGACCGTGGTGTTCTCGTCGACGAAGATGCTCATCGGGGGCCTCCTGCAAGCTCGACGGCACGCCGGGCTGCGGCGACCATGGTGGGTTCGGCGACCAGGCGGTCGGAAAGGTGGGGAGCGAGGATCTCACGCCCGGCCTCGGCATTGGTGCCGTCGAGGCGCAGGACGATGGGCGACGCGATGTCGACCCGGCCAAGGGCCTCGACCACGCCCTTGGCCACCTCGTCGACCCGGGTGATGCCACCGAAGATGTTGACGAAGATGGCCCGCACCGAGGGGTCGGAGTTGATGACCTCGAGGGCGGCCGCCATCACGTCGGCGCTGGCGCCACCACCGATGTCGAGGAAGTTGGCCGCCGATCCCCCGACCTGGTTCACGACGTCGAGGGTGCTCATGGCCAGGCCGGCCCCGTTGGCGATGATGCCCACCGATCCCTCGAGGCCGATGTAGTTGAGGCCGCGCTCCCGGGCACGGGCCTCGCGCACGTCCTCCGTGTCGGTCGCCGCGTACTCCTCCCACTCCGGGTGGCGGAACGAGGCGTTGTCGTCCAGGGTCACCTTGGCGTCGAGGGCGTGGACCCGGCCCTCGGTGGTGAGGATGAGGGGGTTGATCTCGGCCAGGTCGCAGTCGCCTTCCACGTAGCAGCGGTAGAGGTCGACGAGGAGGGCGGCCGCCTGGTCACGCGCCTCTTCGTCCAGGCCGGCGGCGTCGACCCACCGGCGGGCGCCGGCGGCGTCGAGCCCCTCGGTGGGGTCGATGTGGATCATGGCGATGGCATCGGGGTCGGTGGCCGCCACCTCCTCGATGTCGACCCCGCCCTTGGCCGAGAGCATCCCGAGGTGCTTCTTCGCCGCCCGGTCCAGGGTGAAGCTGGCGTAGTACTCGCGGGCGATGTCCGAGGCGTGCTCAACCCACAGCCGCTTGACCACGTGCCCCTTGATGTCGAGCCCCAGGATGTTGCCGGCGTGCGTGCGCACCTCGGCCGCGTCGGTGGCCAGCTTGACCCCGCCCGCCTTGCCCCGGCCGCCCACCTTCACCTGGGCCTTGACCACCACCGGATAGCCGGCCCGCTCGGCCTGGTCGACCGCTTCGTCGACCGTGTCGGCCACCCCGCCGGCCGACGTGGGGATGCCGAAACGGGCGAAGTACTGCTTGCCCTGGTACTCGAAGAGATCCACGGGATCCTGTTCCTCTCTGCTCTCTGTTCGTCCGCTCTGCTGCGCTCGTGTGCTCGACCGCGCCCCTGCGCCCTCGTCCGCCCGTGTGGGCGTTCCACCGGCACCGGGCCGGCGGGGCGCACGTCCGGCGGTTCCCTCAGCCCTCTCCGGCGTCCTCCCGGGCGTCGAGGGTCTCTGCCAGCCAGGTGCCGATGGACGGCAGGGACGACCCCGGGGTGAAGACCTCGGCCACGCCCGCATCCTTCAGCACGGGGATGTCGGCCTCGGGGATGATCCCGCCCACCATGACGAGCACGTCGTCGAGGCCCGCCTCGCGCAGCCCGTCGATCACCCTCGGCACGAGGGTGAGGTGCGCTCCGGACAGCAGGGACAGCCCCACCGCGTCGGCATCCTCCTGGATGACGGCTCGGACCACCTGCTCGGGCGTCTGGTGGAGCCCGGTGTAGATGACCTCGAACCCCGCGTCACGGAGGGCCCGGGCGATCACCTTGGCCCCGCGGTCGTGCCCGTCGAGGCCGGGTTTGGCCACGACCACTCGGTACGGTCGTTTCACGGGGGCTGATACTAAACGCTGCCCCGGTGGGCGGCGCCACACGGGCTGGTGGGCCGTTCGCGTCACGTGCCGTGCTACGGTCGAACGGCCCGTGAGGAATGATCCCGACCCAAGAGCGGAGGACGCCGTGACCACGCCGGCCCACGCCGCGTCACAGCCAGCCGAGGGAGCCGAGGGGCCGAAGAGCCCGGTCGGCGGCGGTGCGCCAGCCCACCGGCCATCCATGGTGTCGGGGATCGCGCGCATCGCCCGGCCCCACCAGTGGATCAAGAACCTCCTGGTCTTCGTGGCTCCCGGAGCCGCCGGCGTCCTACTCCACGGCGATGTGTTCGTGCACGCGCTCGAGGCCTTCGGTGTGTTCTGCGTGGCCGCTTCCGGCTCGTACTTCCTGAACGACGCCATCGACGTCGAGGCCGACCGCCGACATCCGACCAAGTCGAGCCGGCCGGTGGCCTCCGGCGTCGTCCCGGTAGGGCTGGCCGTCGCCATCGGCGTGGTGCTCCTCGCCGGCTCGCTGGTCCTCGCCGCGGTGGTGGCCGGACGCGACCTGACCGTGGTCATGTCCGTGTACGCCGCCGTCAACATCTGCTACTCCCTCGGCCTCAAGCGCGAGCCGATCCTCGACCTCGCCGCGGTGAGCTCCGGGTTCGTACTGCGGGCCATCGCCGGTGGTGTGGCCACCCGGGTGCCCCTGACCGACTGGTTCGTCATCGTCGCAGCCTTCGGATCGCTGCTCATCGTGACGGGCAAGCGATCGGGCGAGCAGCGGCTGCTGACCGACGCCGAGACCGCCCACCACGAGGTGCGCGCCACGCTGGGCGCCTACACGCCGTCGTTCCTCCAGACGGTCCGCACCCTGTCGGCGGCGGTGACGGTGACCGCCTACTGCCTGTGGGCGTTCGACCGGGCCGCCCACGCCCACCCCGGCCACGATCCCATCTGGTTCCAGCTGACCATCGTGCCCTTCGTGCTGGGCCTCCTCCACGTGGTCCGCGACCTTGACGCCGGCCACGGCCACACCCCTGAAGACCTGGCCATCCACGATCACCGGCTCCAGCTCTACGGGCTGGTCTGGGTGGCCATGTTCGCGGCGGGGATCTACGGATGACGGCGCTCCCTCTCCCCCTGCGGCAGGTCCTGACCGGATGGGGCCGGACGGCGCCAAGCGCGGCCGACGTGGTCCGTGCCGTCGACGCCGGCGTGGTCGACCGCCTGCTCGACCCCGCCCACCGGAAGGCGTCGGACCGGGGGCTCATCGCCCGGGGTATGGGGCGCAGCTACGGCGACGCCGCCCAGAACGCCGGCGGGGTGGTGATCGACGCCACCTGGCTCGCCGGCGTCCTCCACGCCGACCTCGAGACGGGCCTGGTCACGGTGGGGGCAGGCACCACCCTGCAGTCCCTCATGGAGGAGCTCGTTCCCCTGGGCTGGTTCGTGCCCGTGACCCCGGGCACCCGGCTCGTCTCGGTGGGTGGCGCCATCGCCGCCGACATCCACGGCAAGAACCACCACCGCGACGGCAGCTTCTGCTCGCACGTGACCCGGATGCGCCTGGTCACCCCGACCGGCGTCGTCGAGGTCACCCCGCAGAGCGATCCCGACCTGTTCTGGGCGACCGCCGGCGGCATGGGCCTGACCGGGGTGGTGACCGAGGCCACCCTGCAGATGATCCCGGTCGAGACCAGCTACATCCTCGTCGACACCGAGCGGGCCACCGACCTCGAGGACGCCATGGACCGGATGCTGACCGGCGACGACGGCTACCACTACTCGGTGGCCTGGATCGACTGCCAGTCGACGGGATCGCGCCTCGGCCGCTCCGTCCTCACCCGTGGCGACCATGCCCGGATGGAGGACCTGCCGGCCAGGCTTCGGGCCCGGCCCGAGCGGGCCCGGGCGTTCGCTCCCCGGACGCTGGCGAACGTGCCCCTGACCCCGCCTGGCGGCCTGCTCAACCCGGCCACGGTCGGCGCCTTCAACGAGCTGTGGTTCCGCAAGGCCCCCCGCCACCAGGTGGGCAAGCCCCAGCACATGGCAGGCTTCTTCCACCCGCTCGACGGGGTGGGCGCCTGGAACCGCCTCTATGGCCCGCGGGGCTTCCTCCAGTACCAGTTCGTGGTGGGCGACGACCACGGCGACGCGGTCCGCAGGGTCATCGAGCGCCTCACGCGCGAGCGCCTGGCCTCGTTCCTCGCCGTCCTGAAGCGGTTCGGGCCGGGCGACCCCGGTCCCCTGTCGTTCCCCGCCCCGGGGTGGACGCTGGCCCTCGACATCCCCGTCGGCAGCGTCGCCCTGCCCGGGCTGCTCGAGGACCTCGACAGCGAGGTGCTGGCTGCGGGCGGTCGCCTCTACCTGGCCAAGGACTCCCGGCTGTCGCCCGAGACGTTCCGCGCCATGTACCCGCGCCTCGACGACTTCCTGGCCGTGCGGACCCGTGTCGACCCCGAGGGCGTGCTCCGCTCCGACCTCGGCCGGCGGCTCGGGCTGAGCGGCGATGCGCAGCCGGCAACCCCGGCCCCGGCCCGCACCCGGTCGCGCCAGCGCAGCCGGCGGGCCACAGCCGATTCCAGCACCACGACCAGCACCACGACCACCACCAGCACCAGCACCACCGTCGGCGACGGGCCACACCCGCCCGGCCGGCCGGAACCAGAACCCCGCACGGAGGAGTCGAGCGAACGATGATCAACGCCGTGGGACGACCCCAGTCGATCCTCGTCCTCGGAGGTGCGTCCGAGCTCGCCGGTGCCGTCGTCGCCCGCCTGGTGCCCGAGCGGTGCCGGACGGTCGTCCTGGCCGGCCGGGAGGGGCCCCGCCTCGATGCCGCGCTGGAGGCGGCCCGGGCTCTCGGAGCCGAGGCGACCACCGTCCGCTTCGACGCCACCGACGTGTCCGGTCACGCCGACTTCGCCCGGGACGTCTTCGAGCACTTCGGCGACTTCGACGTGGTGCTGGCAGCGGCGGGGGTGCTCGGGGACCAGCAGGTCGACGAGCACGACCCGGCATCGGCGGCCGCCGTCATGGCGGCCAACTACACCGGTCTCGCCTCCGCCCTCGTGGCCGTGGCCGACCGGATGCGCCATCAGGGGCACGGACGCCTGGTCGTGCTCTCCTCCGTCGCCGGCCTGCGTGCCCGCCGGGCCAACTTCATCTACGGGTCGTCCAAGGCCGGCCTCGACGCCTTCGCCCAGGGGCTGGGCGACGCACTGGTCGGGTCGGGCGTCGGCGTGACCATCGTCCGGCCCGGGTTCGTGGTCGGGCGCATGACCGAGGGAATGACGCCCGCGCCCTTCGCCACCACCCCCGAGCAGGTGGGCGAGGCGGTGGCCCGGGCCATCACCACCGGGGCAGCGGTCGTGTACGTCCCGTCCGTGCTGCGCTGGGTCTTCCTGGTGATGCGCCACCTGCCCCGAGCCGTGTGGAGGCGGTTGCCGGGATGACCGCGGGCCACGGACGAGGCACCGGCTCCGTGTCCGCTCGCCACCGCCGCCCCGGGAGGCGACCGTGCGCACCGCCCCTCAGCACGCTCGCCGCCCTGGTGGCGGCGATGGTCGCCCTCGTCGCCCTTGTCGCCCTGGTGCCGAACGCGGTGCCGGTCGGGGCCACATCGAACCGGTCTCCCCGGTCGCTCGCTCCCCGCACCCCTCCCCCCACCTACCAGCCGGCCAGCGCCATCGTCACCGACGCCTCCACCGGCGGCTACTGGCTGGTCACCACGTCAGGCGGCGTGTTCTCCTTCGACGCCGCCTTCCACGGCTCCGCCGGCGGCGACACCCTCGTCCAACCGGTCGTGGCTTCGGCGGCCGCCCCCGGCGGGGGCGGCTACTGGCTGGCCACCGCTGACGGCGCCGTCCTCCCCTACGGCAGCGCGACCTCCCATGGATCGATGAGCGGGCAGGCGATCGGCGCTCCCGTCGTCGGCATGGCGGCCACCCCCGACGGGGGCGGCTACTGGCTGGCCGGCGCATCCGGTGCCGTGTTCCCCTTCGGCGACGCCTCCTCCTTCGGATCGATGGCGGGCACCCGCCTCAACCGGCCCATCGTCGGCATGGCCACCACCCCCGACGGCAAGGGCTACTGGCTGGTGGCCTCGGACGGCGGGGTGTTCGCCTTCGGGGATGCCCACTTCTTCGGCTCCACGGGCGGCCTGGTGTTGAACAAGCCGGTGGTGGGCATGGCCGCCACGGTGGACGGCAAGGGCTACTGGCTGGTGGCCTCGGACGGCGGGGTGTTCGCCTTCGGGGATGCCCACTTCTTCGGCTCCACCGGCAGCCTGGTGCTGAACAAGCCGGTGGTGGGCATGGCCTCGACCGCCGACGGCCTGGGCTACCGGCTGGTGGCCTCGGACGGCGGCGTGTTCGACTTCGGGGACGCCACGTATCACGGGTCGATCTCCCTCCAGCCCGTGCCGGCCGCGTCGCCGGTGCCGGCGCCCACCTCCACCAGGCCGGCGGTGGCCGTCGTCCCCGACCGCGCCACCGGGGGGTACCAGGTGGTGGATGCCAGCGGCCAGGTCTACCCCTTCGGCGCGCCCGCGCTCGGCGGCACGGCGGGAGTGAGCGTGGCGCCGGTGGTAGGGGCGGCGTCAGCACCCGGCCAGGGCTACTGGCTGGTGGCAACGGATGGCGGGGTGTTCTCCTTCGGCGGGGCCGCCTTCCACGGCTCGCTGGGGGCCGACCACCTGAACGCGCCGGTGGTGGGCATGGCGGCCACCCCCGACGGGGGCGGCTACTGGCTGGTGGCAGCGGACGGCGGGGTGTTCTCCTTCGGCGGGGCCGCCTTCCACGGCTCACTGGGGGCCGACCACCTGAACGCGCCGGTAGTGGGCATGGCCTCGACCGTCGACGGCCGGGGCTACTGGCTGGTGGCCTCGGACGGCGGGGTGTTCTCCTTCGGCGATGCCGCCTTCCACGGCTCGCTGGGCGCCGCCGCCGGTTCGGGTCCCATCGTGGCCATCGTGGCCGACCAGGTGACCGGTGGCTACTGGCTGGTGGCCGCGTCGGGGACGGTCACCGGGTTCGATGCGCCGGCGCTGCCGCCCGCGGGTGGCGGGCTGACCGGAAGTGCCGTGGCCGCCACGTCGACGTCCGACGGTGGCGGGCTGTGGCTGGTGGGCACCCTCGGCGGGGTGTCGGCAACCGGGGACGCCACCTGGCTCGGCTCGCTCCACGCCCAGCTCCCGCCCCTGGCCGGCAAGGTGGTCGCCATCGATCCGGGTCACGACGGCGGCAACGGGGCTGCCCCGGCGATCATCGACCAGCCGATCGACGGCGGCGGCTTCACCGAGCCGTGCGACACGGCGGGCACGGAGACGCCGAGCGGCTACACCGAGCACGCCTTCAACTTCGATGTGGCCATGCGGCTGGCGGCCATCCTCCGCTCCGAGGGAGCGACCGTGGTGCTGACCCGGACCACCGACACCGGTGTTGGACCGTGCGTGAACGTCCGGGCCGCCATCGGCAACAACGCACATGCCGACGCGGCCATCTCCATCCACGGCGACGGGGGGCCGGCGTGGGGCAGCGGTTTCGACGTCATCGAGCCGCTGCCCGTCGTGAGCTCGATCAGCAACAACACCGCCATCGTCGGGCCGTCGGCGGCGCTGGCCGTCGACGTGCGCAACGCCTTCCAGGCGTCGACGGGCGAACCGCCGGCCGACTACGTGGGCCAGAACGGGATCGACGCCCGAGGCGATCTGGGGGGGCTCAACCTGTCGACGGTGCCGAAGGTGCTCATCGAGTGCGCCAACATGCAGAACGCCGCCGACGCCGCCAACGTGGAGAGCGCGTCGTGGCGGCAGGCGGCCGCCCAGGGGCTGGCCGACGGCATTACCGCCTTCCTTCGATCCTGACCACCCGGAACGGCTCAGTCCCGCTTCAGGCCCGCTTGAGGGGGGCCATGCGCAACAGGAGCTGCTTGGTGCCGAGCCCGGGGAAGGCCACCGCCGCCTCGGCGTCGTCACCCTCGCCTCGGGTCTCGACCACCGTCCCTTCGCCCCACGTCCCGTGGACGACCCGGTCGCCGGCGGCGAGACCGAGGGACTGCGCACCGGTCGGGGTCGGCTCCCGGCGGCGGCTCGACGGGGTGCCGGTGCCGAAGGCGGTGCGGCCGGGGGTGCCGACCATCGCCACCCCGCCGGCGTCCCGGTTCGCCCGGACGAAGCGGCCCCCTGACGACCCCCAGGCGGAGGCCACGTCCACGACCAGCTCGTCGGGTAGCTCGGCCAGGAACCGGCTGGCCATGTTGGCGCTCGTCGACCCCCACAGGGTGCGGTTCCAGGCGTGTGTGAGTGCGAGGTACCGCTCGGCCCGGGTGATGCCGACGTAGCAGAGGCGCCGCTCCTCCTCCAGCTCGACCGGGTCGCCCAGGGCACGGAAGTGGGGGAAGATCCCGTCCTCCATGCCCACGATGAACACGGCCGGGAACTCCAGGCCCTTGGCGATGTGGAGGGTCATGAGCGACACCGCCGTCCCGTCGCCGCCCAGGTCGTCGGCGTCGGCCACCAGGGAGGCCGCCTCGAGGAACTCGGCCACCGAGCGGTAGGCGGCGGCCACCCCGGCCAGCTCGTCGACGTTCTCCACCCGCCCGAGGGCCTCGATGCTGCCGTCGGCCAGCAGCGCGCTGCGGTAGCCGGTGCGCTCGGCCAGCTCGACGACGACATCGCCGGGGCCGAGCAGCTCGCCGGGACCGGCCGGTTCGTGGGGTCCGGGGGTGGTTGCCATCGAGCGCCCGCCAGCTGACCCGTCCACGGACCCACGCGGCCCCGGTCCGCCCGTCTCCAGCCCACCCGCCTCCAGGCCGTCACCCACCTCGGGCCCACCCACATCCAGCCCGTCACCCACCTCGGGCCCGGGCGCCATCCGGGCGCGGATGTCGTCGAGGAGCGATGCCAGCTCGCCGAGGGCGGCGGCCGCCTTGCCCGTCACGCCTGCCTCGGTGGCCCGGGCCACCGAGGCGCCGAACGGCTCACCGTTGGCCGCGGCCCAGGCGGCTAGCCGGGCGACGGACGTCTCCCCCACCCCCCGCTTGGGCACATTGACGATCCGGCGCCAGCTCACCTCGTCGTCCGGGTTCACCAGCACCCGCAGGTAGGCGAGCAGGTCCCGCACCTCTCGACGCTCGTAGAACTTGGTCCCCCCCACCACCCGGTAGGGGACCTCGGCCCGGACGAGGGCCTCCTCGAGGGCCCGGCTCTGGGCGTTGGTCCGGTAGAAGACGGCGACGTCCCCGTGCGCCAGCCCGTGCTCGCGTACCAGGCGGCGGACCTCCCCGGCCACCCACGTCGCCTCGTCCACCTCGTCCTCAGCCCGGTAGCGGACGATGCGGTCGCCCGCCCCACGGTCGGTCCACAGCGCCTTGGGCTTGCGCGACAGGTTGTTGGCGATCACCGCGTTGGCGGCGTCGAGGATGGTCTGGGTGGAGCGGAAGTTCTGGTCAAGGGTGATGGTGGTGGCGTCGGGGAACGCCTCCTCGAAATCGAGGATGTTGGTGATGTCGGCACCCCGGAAGCGGTAGACGGACTGGTCGCTGTCGCCCACGACGGCGATGTTGCGGTGCTCGCCGGCCAGCAGCACGGCCAGTGCGTTCTGGACGGCGTTCGTGTCCTGGTACTCGTCGATGAGCACGTGGGTGAAGCGCTCCCGGTAGTGGGCCAGCACGTCCGGATGGCCCTCGAAGAGGCGGACCACGTTCACCAGGAGGTCGTCGAAGTCCATGGCGTTGGCCGCCACCATGCGGCGCTGGTAGACGTCCCACACGTCGGCGATGCGCCGGTCGAAGATGGTGGCCGCCTCGTCCCGGTACTCCTCGGGACCGAGACCGCGCGACTTCGCCTGGCTGATCTGGCCGAGCACGGCGCGGGGCGTGATGCGCTTGGTGTCGACGTCGAGCTCCTTGCACACCGTCTCGACCAGGCGGCGGGCGTCGGCGTCGTCGTAGATGGTGAACGAACCCTTGTAGCCGAGCCGGTCGCCCTGGGCCCGGAGGATGCGCACGCACGCCGAGTGGAAGGTGGAGACCCACATGCGGGCACCGGCCGGCCCCACCAGCTCGGCCACCCGGCGCCGCATCTCGTCGGCCGCCTTGTTGGTGAAGGTGATGGCGAGGACCTGCCAGGGGGCGGCGTCCCCGGTGGCGATGAGGTGGGCGATCCGCCGGGTGAGGACCCGGGTCTTGCCCGAGCCGGCGCCGGCCACGATCAGGAGCGGGCCGCCCCGGTGCTCCACGGCCCGCCGCTGGGCGTCGGTGAGGCCGGCCACCAGGTCGTCGGGCACCGCCGGGGCGCTCACTCCCACTCGATGGTGCCGGGCGGCTTCGACGTGACGTCGAGGACCACCCGGTTGACACCCTCCACCTCGTTGATGACGCGCGACGAGATGCGCTCGACCAGGTCGTAGGGGAGGCGGGCCCAGTCGGCGGTCATGGCGTCGTCGCTGGTGACGGCGCGGATGACCACCGGGTACGCGTACGTCCGGCCGTCCCCCATCACCCCCACCGTGCGCACCGCGGGCAGGACGGCGAAGCTCTGCCACAGCTCCCGGTACAGGCCGGCCCGGCGAACCTCCTCGACCACGACGGCGTCGGCGGCCCGCAGGATGGCGGCACGCTCGGGGGTGACCTCGCCGACGATGCGCACGGCCAGCCCCGGACCGGGGAACGGCTGGCGCCAGACGATCTCGTGGGGCAGCCCGAGCTCCTCGCCGACGGCCCGCACCTCGTCCTTGAACAGGAGCCGGAGGGGCTCGACCAGGTCGAAGGCAAGATCGTCGGGGAGGCCGCCCACGTTGTGGTGGGACTTGATGGTGGCGGCCTGGGCCGAGCCCGACTCGATCACGTCGGGGTAGAGGGTCCCCTGGACGAGGAACCCGGCCTCGCCGGGATGGTCCCCCGAGCTGACCAGGTCACGGGCCACCTCTTCGAAGATGCGGATGAAGAGCTCGCCGATGATCTTGCGCTTGCGCTCCGGGTCGGTGACCCCGGCGAGGGCGGCGAAGAACCGGTCGGCCGCCTTCACGTGGACGAGGTCCATGTGGAACTGCCGGCGGAACGTCTCCTCGACCTGCTCCCCCTCGTCGGCCCGCATCAGCCCGGTGTCGACGAAGACGCAGGTCAGCTGGTCGCCGATGGCCTTGTGCACCAGGGCGGCGGCCACCGCCGAGTCCACCCCGCCCGACAGGGCGCACAGCACCTTGGACGAGCCGACCTGGGCGCGGACCGCCTCGACCTCCGTCTCGATGATCGAGGTGTGGGTCCACGACGGCGGGGCCTCGCACACGTCGGCCAGGAAGCGCTCGAAGATCTCGCCCCCCCGGTCGGTGTGGACGACCTCGGGGTGGAACTGCACGCCGTAGATCCGGCGGGCTGCGTCGTGGAAGGCGGCCACCGGCGCGTCGGGGCACGAGGCGGTAGCGACGAACCCGGGCGGCACGGCGGTGATGGCGTCCGCGTGGCTCATCCACACCTCGGACGCCTCCGGCCAGTCCACCAGCAGCGGGGAGGCGGCCGACTGGGTGAGGCGGGTCCGGCCGTACTCGCCCCGCCCGGTGCGGGCCACCTCGCCGCCCAGCTGCCGGGCGATGAGCTGGGCGCCGTAGCAGATGCCGAGGATGGGCACCCCGAGCTCGTAGATGGCCGGGTCGATCTCGGGGGCGGGGACCTCGTTGACCGACTTTGGACCGCCCGAGAGGATGATGCCCTGGGGACGGCGGGCGGCCACCTCCTCGACGGTCGATGTGTGGCTGATGATCTCCGAGTAGACGTGCGCCTCACGCACCCGGCGGGCGATCAGCTGCGCGTACTGGGCGCCGAAGTCGACGACGAGGACGGGCCCGTCCGTCGGATCGGCCTGGGGGCCACCGGTCACGAGGCGCGACCGGTCGGGCCGGCCGGGCTCAATGGCCCATGCCGACGCCCTGGGCCCGCTGGAGGTCCTTGCCCTCCGTCTGCAGGGCGGGCGCCACCATGACCTCGGCCTTCTGGAACTCCTTGACCGTCTCGTACCCGCAGGTGGCCATGGCCGTCCGCAGGGCACCGAACAGGTTCATCCGCCCGTCGTTCTCGTGGGCCGGGCCGAGGAGGATCTCACGAAGGGTGCCACGGGTGGTCGTCTTCACCCGGGCGCCACGGGGCAGGGTCGGGTGGAAGGTGGCCATGCCCCAGTGGTAGCCGCGGGCCGGGGCCTCGACGGCCGAGGAGAGTGGCGAGCCGAGCATGACGGCGTCAGCACCACAGGCGATGGCCTTGGCGATGTCGCCGCCCTTCGACATGCCGCCGTCGGCGATCACCTGGCAGTAGACGCCGGTCTCGTCGAGGTGCCGCATGCG
The DNA here is from genome assembly GCA_021806045.1 of Actinomycetes bacterium. Taxonomy (GTDB): domain Bacteria; phylum Actinomycetota; class Acidimicrobiia; order Acidimicrobiales; family RAAP-2; genus JAJZDI01. The sequence goes on along the minus strand of JAJZDI010000001.1, from coordinate 255,155 downwards.
GGCGCCGGCCACGTCGGCGATGGCGGTGGCCTGGGGCACGCCGATGCCGAGCACGCCACGGGTGGTGCAGGCGTTGCCGGGGCCCACGCCGACGAGCACGCCCACCGCGCCGGTGCGCATCAGGTGGAGGCCGGCCTGGTAGGAGGCGCATCCGCCGACGATCACGGGGATCTCGAACTCGCGGATGAAGCGCTTGAGGTTGAGGGGCTCGACCGTCTTCGAGACGTGCTCGGCGGAGACCACCGTGCCCTGGATCACCAGCAGGTCGAGCTCGGCGGCCAGCACGGCCGGCGCGAAGGCCTCCGTCTTCTGGGGGGTGACGGAGGCGGCGGTGGTGATGCCGGCCGCCTTCATCTCCCGGATGCGCTCGGTGACGAGCTCGAGCTTGACTGGCTCCGCGTACATCTGCTGCATGCGGGCGGTGGCCTTCTCCGCCGGCAGCTCGCGGATCTCGTCGAAGAGGGGGGTCGGGTCCTCGTAGCGGGTCCACAGCCCCTCGAGGTTGAGGACGCCGAGGCCGCCGAGCTTGCCGATCTCGATGGCGGTGGCCGGGCTCACCACGCCGTCCATGGCCGAGGCGAGCAGGGGGAGCTCGAACCGGTAGGCGTCGATCTCCCAGCTGACGTCGACGTCCTCCGGGTCACGGGTCCGGCGGCTGGGGACGATGGCGATGTCGTCGAACCCGTACGCCCTCCGTCCCGACTTGAAGATGCCGATCTCGATTTCAGCCACGTGTGTGTCCTCCGGCCCGGTAGTGGTTCCTCCGACGGCCGAACGTCGCGTCCCCCGACACCTCCGCTGCGCCTGGCCCTCCCCCTACGATACCGCCTGGCGCCCCGGTCCCGGCGCCCGTCTGGGGCCCGCACGGCCGACGGGCGGCGGGACGTCGAGGACCACCGAGAGGAGCTCCACGAGGACCCGGGCGGTGGCCCCCCAGATGATCTCGCCGGCCGCCTCGAAGAACCAGACCGGGTACTCCCCGCCCGGGCGCCCGTCGAGTCCGGGGCGGCCGGGGACGGCCCACCACTCCTCGGCGAAGATCCCCTCGACCAGCAGGTCGGCCAGGGCCAGGTCGAAGGCCCGGGCCACCTCGGTGGGCTGGGGCGCCAGCACCGGGCGGGCGGGAAGGGTGGCCACCACCGGCGTCATCACCGTGTTCGAGCCGACGGTCGGCAGGGAGGTGAGGTGGCGGACCACGGTGACCGAGGCCGGGTCGAGGCCGACCTCCTCGTGGGCCTCACGGCGAGCAGCGTCCTCGACGTCCTCGCCGTCGTCGAGCCGTCCTCCGGGGAAGGCGACCTCGGCCCGGTGGGAGCGGAGGTGCGAGGCGCGCACGGTGAGGACGACCCTGGTCTCGCCCGCCTCCTCGAACAGTGGGACGAGGACGGCCGCCCGGGTGCCGTCGACGTCGATCCCGTTGATGCCCCGCACCACCGCCACCTCGGCCGTGTCGAGGCCGGTGGCGGGGTGGTAGCCGGACAGGCGGGCGCGCACCAGGTCGAGACCGATCCCCCGGCGCGCCGGCGCCGGGATGGCCGACCACGGGGGCGGGCCACCGGGACGGTGGGTGTCAGGCCGTCGGATGACCTGCCGGGCGGATCCCTCGGAGGCGAGCGGCACGTCTCCAGGGTACGGCCCCGCAGGCCCCGGTCGGGCGGCACCGGCCGCGCCAGTCCCCGTCGGCCGAGCCAATCACCGCCGGCCGAGCGTGCTCCCGGTAGCGTGACCCGGACGGCAGACGACCAGTGCCGAGTGCCGGCCGGACCCGTCCGGCGCTCCCGGCCACGAACGGAGGGACGATGACCTACGAACAGCCGCAGGCGCCGGTGGCCGCCTTCCCCATCACCACCGCGCTCGAGTTCCCCGAATGGCGCATCGAACGCAGCCTCGGCATGGTCTTCGGGGTCGTGGTGCGCTCCATGGGCGCCATCAAGGGGATCGGTGCCGGGTTCAAGGCCATGGCCGGCGGTGAGGTCAAGCAGTACACGCAGCTGGTGGAGGACAGCCGCCGGCACGCGCTCGACCGCATGATCGAGAACGCCCGGGTGCTCGGCGCCAACGGCATCGTCCAGATGCGCTTCGACTCCTCGGAGATGGGCCAGTCGCTGACCGAGATCGTCGCCTACGGCACCGCTGTCGTCCTGGGACCCCGCGCGTGAGCGAGGCGGCCGCGGCGTGGTGATCGGCGTGCTGGGCGCGGTGGTCGCCCTGGTCGTCGTCGGGTTCGTGGTGGCCAGCATCTTCGTGCGCCGTCACGCCGAGTCCGACCGGCCCCAGCCCGGGTGGCAGGCCACCGGGGAGCTGTTCAACGATCCGTCGACCGGCCGGGTGATGCGGGTGTGGCTCGATCCGTCCGGGGAGCGCCACTACGTGGCCGAGGGGCGCCGGAAGACGGCCTGACGGCCGGGATCCCGCCGCTCAGTCGGCGATGGCCACCGGGTCCGGGTCCAACCACTCGGCACCGAGCTCGTCGACCCCGGGACACCCGAGCAGGGTGAGGGTGCGCGACAGGTCGGACCGCAGCACGTCGAGCAGTCGCTCCACGCCAGCCGTGCCGGCCACGGCCAGCGCGTACAGGTACGGACGGCCCACCAGCACGGCGGCCGCGCCCATGGCCATCGCCTTCACGACGTCGCTGCCCCGCCGCACGCCGCTGTCGAGGAGGACGGGCACGGCACGGGCCACCTCGGCCACCACCTCGGGGAGCACGTCGAGGGTGGCCGGGGCACCGTCGAGCTGGCGGCCACCGTGGTTGGAGACCACGATCCCGGCAACACCCGCGTCGAGGGCGCGACGGGCGTCGGCCGCCCCCAACACCCCCTTCACCACCACCGGGCCCTCCCACCGCTCCACCATGGCGGCGATGTCGTCCCACGTGAACGGCGATCCGCCCGCCGCCACCAGGCCGACGGTGGGACCGTCGGTGGCCTGCTGCCCACGTGCGGCCAGGGCTGCCCGGCCCATGCGGACCGCCCACCCCGGACGGGCGGCGACCTGGCCGGCCAGGCGGACGGCGCCCCGGGGGCGAAGCTTCATGGACCCGGAGAAGCCGTTCCGGCGGTCGCGTTCCCGGTTGCCGAGGGCGGGGGTGTCGACGGTGACCATCAGCGCCTCGTAGCCGGCACCGGCGGCCCGATCGAGGAGCGGCTCCCATTCGGCCCGCCCCCCCGGTGCGTACAGCTGGTACCACAGGGGACGGTCGCCACTCCCGAGGTCGGCGGCCACCCGCTCGGGCGAGGCGCCGGCCACCGCGCTCAGCACGGAGACGGTCCCGCGTGAGCGCGCCGCCCGGGCGACACCGGCGGCGCCGTCGGGGTGGAGGGCGGTGACGAGGCCGCAGGGGGCGAGGAGCACGGGGAGCGACAGGGACCGGCCGAACAGCTCGGTGCCCAGGCGGGGCTCACCCATGGACGCCGCCATGCGGGGACGGAACCCGACGGCGTGGAAGGCCGCCTCGTTGCGGGCCCGGGTCAGCTCGTCGTCGGCGGCTCCGTCCACGTAGTCGAACAGGGCGCGCGGGACGCTCCGAGCGGCCAGCCGGCGCGCCTCAGCCACACTGGTGATGCGGGACGGGTCCACGGTTGCCTCCTCGTGCATGTAGCTGGAGCGGGCGGTCCTTCGGCCCGCCCCATTCGACCGCGCGGAGGATGGCCGGCGCAATCGGACGGCTCCGGTGGGCCACGGTGGGACACGCACAGCATGGATCGGGACCTGCCGCGACGTCGGGCCGGTAGGACGGCGATGGCCGGGCCACAGGGGCCCGGCCATCGCCTCACACGGAGCGCCCGGTGGGCGCCGCGGCGGATGTCACATCATGCCGCCCATGCCGCCCATGCCCCCGCCCATCGCTGCGGCGGCAGCGGCGGCGGCGGCCGGGTCGGCCTTCTCCGGCTTGTCGGCCACGAGGGCCTCGGTGGTCAGCAGGAGCCCGGCGATCGACGCTGCGTTCTGCAGCGCCGAGCGGGTCACCTTGGCCGGGTCGATGACGCCCGCCTTGACCAGGTCCTCGAACTCGCCGGTGGCGGCGTTGAGGCCGATGGAGCCGGTCTCGGCCTCCACCTGCCGCACCGACACCGAGCCCTCGAGGCCGGCGTTGTTGGCGATGCAGCGGAGCGGCTCGGCCAGCGCCTTGGCCACGATCGACGCGCCCGTCGCCTCGTCGCCCTCGAGGGCGTCCACGACGTCGTTGACCTTGGCCCGGGAGCGCACCAGGGCGGTGCCGCCTCCGGCGACGATGCCCTCCTCCACCGCGGCACGGGTGGCGGACAGCGCGTCCTCGATCCGGTGCTTCTTCTCCTTCAGCTCGACCTCGGTGGCCGCGCCGACCTTGACCACGGCGACGCCGCCGGCCAGCTTGGCCAGCCGCTCCTGGAGCTTCTCGCGGTCCCAGTCGGAGTCGGTCTCGTCGATCTCGCGCTTGATCTGGGCGATCCGGCCCTTCACGTCGTCGTCCGTGCCGGCACCCTCGACGATGGTGGTGTCGTCCTTGGTGACGATCACCCGCCGGGCACGGCCCAACAGGTCGACGGTGGTGTTCTCCAGCTTGAGGCCGATCTCCTCGGAGATGACCTGGCCGCCAGTGAGGACGGCCATGTCCTGCAGCATGGACTTGCGCCGCTCGCCGAAGCCGGGGGCCTTCACCGCGATCGAGGTGAAGGTGCCACGGATCTTGTTCACCACCAGGGTGGCCAGCGCCTCGCCGTCGACGTCCTCGGCCACGATCAGCAGCGGCTTGCCCGTCTGCATGACCTTCTCGAGCACGGGGACGAGGTCGTGGACGGCGCTGATCTTCGAGTTGGTGAACAGGATGAGCGGGTCGTCGAGGACGGCCTCCTGGCGCTCGGCGTCGGTGACGAAGTACGGGGACAGGTAGCCCTTGTCGAACTGCATGCCCTCGGTGAATTCGAGCTCGATGCCGAAGGTGTTGGACTCCTCGACGGTGACGGTGCCGTCCTTGCCCACCTTGTCGATGGCGTCGGCCAGGACCTCGCCGATGGCGGTGTCGGCGGCCGAGATGGAAGCCACCTGGGCGATCTCCGTCTTGGAGTCGATCTCCTTCGCCTGCTCCTTGATGGACTCGACGGCGGCGGTCACCGCCTTGTCGATGCCCTTGCGCAGGCCGAGCGGGTTGGCGCCGGCGGCCACGTTCCGCAGGCCCTCGCGGATGAGGGCCTGAGCCAGCACGGTGGCGGTGGTGGTGCCGTCGCCGGCCACGTCGTTGGTCTTGGTGGCCACCTCCTTCACCAGCTGGGCACCCATGTTCTCGAAGACGTCCTCCAGCTCCACCTCGCGGGCGATGGAGACGCCGTCGTTGGTGATGGTGGGCGCACCGAACTTCTTCTCGATGACGACGTTGCGCCCCTTCGGGCCGATCGTCACCTTCACCGTGTCGGCCAGCTTGTTCACGCCGGCCTCGAGGCCGCGGCGGGCGGCCTCGTCGAACTTGAGGATCTTTGGCATTACTTGCTCACCTTCGCCAGGACGTCGCGGCTGGTCAGGATGAGCAGGTCCTCGCCGTCCACGCTGATCTCGGTGCCGCCGTACTTGGAGTAGACGACGGTGTCGCCCACGGCGATGTCGAGCGGGATGAGCTCGCCCGTGCTCTCGGCACGGCGGCCCGGGCCGACGGCCAGGACCTCGCCCTGCTGGGGCTTCTCCTTGGCGGTGTCGGGGATCACCAGGCCGGACGCCGTGGTCTCCTCCGACTCGCCGGGACGGACGACGATGCGGTCGTCGAGGGGATGCAGACTCATGTGGATCTGGCCTCCTGTGGTCGCGTTTGGCACTCGATGGTTCCGAGTGCCAAACATAGCGGTCCGCCCCCCGCTTGGCAAACGCGCCCCCGGAGTGCCAGCGGGCCCCAGGGCCGGGACGAACCGGTCCTGGGGCCCGCCGCCCGGTGCCGGAGACCCGGCCCGGTGGCACCCGCGGTCAGATCACGGGAAGCCGATGCCGTCGACCGGCTTGTTGAGGGTCAGCGCCCCGGTCGAGCCCTTGAAGACGGCGTTCCCGAAGGCGAAGATGCCGCCGTCGGAGGCCACCAGCCAGTAGCCCTTGCCGTTGGGGGTCGGGACCATGCCCACGATGGGCTTGTTCAGAGTGAGCTTGCCCGTCGAGCCGTAGAAGGTGGCGTCCCCGAAGGCGAAGATGCCGCCGTCGGAGGCCACCAGCCAGTAGCCCTTGCCGTCGGGGGTGGCGGCCATGCCCACGATGGGCTTGTTCAGGGTGAGCTTGCCCGTCGAGCCGTAGAAGGTGGCATCCCCGAAGGAGAAGACGCCGCCGTCAGAGGCCACCAGCCAGTAGCCCTGGCCGTCGGGGGTGGGGGCCATGCCCACGATGGGCTTGTTCAGGGTCAGCCCACCGGTGGAGCCGAAGAACCGGGCGTTGCCGAAGGTGAAGATGCCGCCGTCGGAGGCGACCATCCAGTAGCCGACGGCGGGGGTGACCGACGCCGTGCCCGACGCGGCGGTGAAGTTTGCGTCACCCGAGTAGGCGCCGGTGACGGTGACGGCCCGTGAGGACCAGAACCCCTTCGGCGTGGTGCAGGTGCCCGTCCCGGCCGCCAGCGTCACCGTGCACAGCGTGCCGATGCCGTTGTTGCCGGTGAGGGTGACCGAGCCCGTCGGCGTTCCCGCCCCCGGCGGAGCCACGGTCACGGCGAAGGTGACGTCCTGGCCCGGCGTGGCGTCGGCCGGCGTGGCCGAGGTGATGGTCACCGTCGGGGTGGCCTGGTCGACCGTGTAGGGCACCGTGCCCGAAGCGGTGGTGAAGTTGGTGTCGCCGTTGTAGGTGGCGGTGACCGTATGGGCACCGGCACCGAAGACGGCGGACGACGCCGTCGTCGTGGTGCACGTTCCGGCATCCGCAGCCAGGGTCACCGTGCACAGCGTGCCCACCGAGCCGTCGCCGGCCACGGTCACCGTGCCGGTGGCCATCCCCGCGTAGGGCGGGGTGACGGTCACGTTGAAGGTGACCGGTGACCCGTAGGTGGAGGGGCTGGGGGTGGCAGCATCGGCGGTCACGACCACCGTCGGGGTGGCCTGGTCAACGACCTGGCTGAGCGGCGCCGCCGAGTTGTCCGACTGCACGAAGTCGGCACTGCCGTCGTAGGAGGCGACGACCGGGTAGGTGCCGGGGACGAACATGGACTCGCTGCAGGTGGCGGTGGAGCTCCCCGTCCCCGGGGTGAGGACCACGTTGGTGCACAGCCCAGAGGTGCCGTCCGAGAACTGGACGACCCCGGTGGGCGCCCCCGCCCCCGGGGCGACCGGAGCCACCGTGGCCGTGAAGGTCACCGTCTGGCCGTAGACCGAGGGGTTGACCGACGGCACGACCGTGGTGGTGGTCGGGGCCGGGCCCACGATCTGGATGAACGGCGCCGCCGTGGACCCGGAGAAGTTGGCGTCACCTGTGTAGGTGGCGGTGACGGCGTGGGTCCCGGCCCCCAGGGCCGAGGTGACACAGGTGGCCGTGGTGCCGGAGAACGTGACGCTCCCCGCGCCGCAGGTGATCGGGTTCGACCCGTCGGAGAAGGTGACGGTCCCGGTGGGCGCCGTCACCGCACCGCTGCCCGGAGCGGTGACGGCCACGGTGGCCGTGAGGGTCACCGTCTGGCCGAAGAGGGACGGCTGGGTCGAAGTTGACACCGTCGTCGTGGTCGACGCCGGGTCAATCTTCTGGGCGAGGGCCGGGGACGTCGAGGTGGCGAAGTCCGTGTCGCCGCCGTAGGTGGCGGTGACCGACTCCGGCGAGACCGACGTGGCGTTGTAGGCCACCGTGCAGGTGGCCGAGGTGCCGTTGAAGGCTTGGCTGCCGGCCCCGCAGGTGATCGGGCCGCCGTTGTCGGAGAACGTCACCGAACCGGTGGGCGTGCCCGCCCCGGTGGCGGTGACCCCGACCATGGCCGTGTAGGTGACGGTCTGGCCGGTCACCGACGGGTTCGCCGAGGAGGCGACCGAGGTCACCGTCTGCGCCTGCTTCACCGTCTCGGGGGTGGCCGAGGAGGTGAGGCCGGTGTAGTTCCCGTCACCGGAGTAGACGGCGGTGACCTGGTCGGTGCCGACGGCCAGGGCGGCCGAGGTGCAGGTGGCGGAACCCGAGGCACCCACGGGCACGTTCGTGCAGGCGGCGTCCACCGGGGTGCCGCCCGAGTCGAAGGTCACCGTGCCCGTCGGGGTGGTCCCCGGGCCCGAGACGGTCGTGGCGAAGGTCACCGGCTGGCCGAAGGCCGACGGGTTCGGGCCGACGGTCGGAGCGGCCACCACCGGGGTGGCCTGGGTGACGACCTCGTCGAACGGCGAGGTCGCCGAGTTCGACGCCGAGTTGTTGGCGTCGCCGCTGTAGGCGGCGGTGACCGCGTGGGTACCGACGACCAGGTCCGGAACCGTGCACGTGTAGGTGGCACCGCCCGGACTGAGACCGCCGAGGGCCACGTTGGCGCACAAGGTGGTGACCCCGTCGAAGAAGGTGACGGTGCCGGACGTGGCGCCGTTCACTCCCACGGTGGCGGTGAACGTCACCGGGGTGCCGAAGGAGACGGGCGTGCCCGAGCTGGTCACCGACGTCGTGGTCGACTGCGGGTTGACGACCTGCATGGTGGTCGCCGACGTGGAGCCGGTGAAGTCACCCCCGGTGGGGGTGAAGACGGCGGTGACGCCGTGGGTCCCGGCCGACAGACTCACCTGGCAGCTGGCGGAGGTCCCGTCGAAGGGCGACGTGCCTGGCCCGGGCTGGCACGTCAGCGGAGTGCCACCGTCGTAGAAGGCGACCGAGCCGGCTGGCGTGCCCGCGCCGGGGGCGTTCACGGTCACGGTGGCGGTGAGCTGGATCACCTCGCTGTAGGACGACGGGTTGAGGGACGAGGTGACCGCCGTCGTGGTGCCTGCCGGGTTCACCGTCTGGATGAAGGCGGAGGACGTGGTCGACGCGTAGTTCAGGTCCCCGGTGGTGAAGGCGGCGGTGACCGAATGCGGTGAGCCGGCCGTCGTCGTGTAGGTCACGGCGCAGCTGGCGCCGGTGCCGAAGAAGACCACACCGCCGGTGCAGGTGATCGGGTTGGCGCCGTCGAAGAAGGCGATGCTCCCCGTCGGGAGGGCGGCACCGGGCGGGGTCGCCAGCGATGCCGTGTAGGTGACGGTCTGGCCGGTCACCGACGGGCTGACCGAGGAGAACACGTTGATCCCCGGCGTGAGCGCCCCGACCGGGACGGACGTCGGCACCGAGGTGGCCCCGTTGTAGGCGGCGTCACCGGAGTACTGGACGGTGACGCTGTCGGTCCCTCCCGGCAGCAGCACCGTGACGCAGCCTGCGGTCCCCACCGGGGAAACCGGCACGTTCGTGCACGCCGGGTCGAACAGGTTGCCGCCGACGAGGAAGGTCACCGTGCCCGTGGGGACGGGCCCCGAACCGGACACCGTCGTCGACAGGTCGGTCTGCGTGCCATAGACGGTGCTCGACGGGGTGGACGACGGGGCGGCGACGGTCGGGGTGAGCTTGGTGAACACCGGGGTGGCCGGCGGGGCGGATGCCGACGGGCCCGTGCCCACGGCGTTGACCGCGGCCACCGACCCGACGTAGGCCAGGCCGTTGGTGAGTCCGTTGAACGTCACCGTCTGGGTGCCCGGTGCCACCGAGGCGGTGGCCACGGTGGTCGCCCCCTGGGTGAGGGTCACGGCGTACGAGGTGATCGGACTACCGCCGTCCGACGCGGCGGGCACGTCCGTCCACGTGATCGTCACCGTGCGGTCACCGGCGGAGGATCCGACGCCGGTAGGCGCGGCCGTCGGAGCGGCCACCGGCGTGAAGTACAGCGTGTTGGACACTGCGCCGAACCCGTTGGCGTTCTCCGCCTGGACGGCGAAGGACACCTTGGTTCCGTTCGCCAATCCGCTCAACGTCAAGCTCGTAACGGCCGAGCCCATGTCCACCCACCCGATGCCGGTGACATAGACGCGGTAGTCGATAACCGGTAGCCCGCCGTCGGAGGCCGGCGGGCTCCACGACACCGTCACCTGCCCGGCGCCCGCGGTGGCCGAATTGAGGAACGGCGGACCGGGGACCCCGGTCGGGTAGCCGTTGGCCGTGTTCGGCGGGCCCGCGCCCACCGCGTTCGACGCGGTGGCGGTGACCGAGTAGCTCACCCCGTTGGTGAGTCCGGTGAAGGTCGCTGTCGTCGTGCCCGGAGCCAGCGTCTGGGTGCAACCCGACGAGCACGGCGAGATGGTGGCCGAGTACCCGGTGATGGGGCTGCCACCGTCGGAGGCCGGTGCTGCCCAGGTGGCCACCAGCTGCCCGCTGAAGGCCGTCACTGTGAGCCCGGTGACCGCACCGGGCACGGAGAGCGACGGTGTGAGGTACGAAGGCGGCGACAGCGGCCCGGTCCCGCTTGCGTTCACCGCTGCCACCTCGAAGGCGTACAGCTGCCCGCCGGCCAGGTTGCCCACCGTGGCCGAGACGGCGGACGCTCTGGTGGTGATCACCGATCCCGCTGGCGTACCCGAGCAGTTCCCGACCGCGGTGCAGGTGAACCACTCGAGGGTGTAGCCAGTCAGCTGCTGGAAGCCCCACGCCAGCTGTGGCGGGGCGGACCAGGTGGCGCTGACCGTGCCACCGCCGGCCGGGGTCGTGGCCAGGCCCACGGGTGGGCCGGTCGGGGTGCTCGGCGTGCCCGTCTGGTGGACGGCGTTGTTGCCCTCGTCGGTGAAGACCAGGTCACCCCCGGCCCGCAGCCCGACGCCCATGACATAGTTGAAGTTGCTGGAAGTGGCCGGGACGTAGTCGGTATATCCACCGAAATTCCCCCCGGTGCCGGCGGCGGTGTAGACGTAACCGGCGGTGGTCCCGGCGGTGGCCACGCCGTAGAAGCCGTTGGGCGACGTGGACGCGGCCACGATCCGGATGGCGTCGTCCTGCGTGTCTGGGATGATCAGGTTGTCGGCGGCGTCGACCACCGGGCTCGTCGGCGTCAGGAACGACGCGCTGGTGGCCGGAACGCCGTTCTCGGTGGCGCTGGTCACGTCACGATTGAGGTTCTCCGTGCCGTTGCCGGCGACGATCACCGGAGTGCCTGCCGTGGCGGAGACCCCGTAGTAGGTGCCGCTCGTGGCAGCGTCGAGTTGCACGGTCGAGTCCGTGGGACCGCTGCCGTCGTACCAGTGGGTGAAGAACAAGTTGCCGTTGTTCGGGTCACTGGCAAGACCGTTCAGCTCCTGGCCGGATGGGAACGTGTAGACGGTGTAGATGTCCCCGACCACGGGCGCTGCCACGCCGAAGAACGGCGACGTCGACTCGGCCACGAACCGCACGACGCTCCTCGTGCCCTGGGAGACTTTGTCGCCGATGACGACGTCTCCGGTGGCGTGGTCCACGGCCAGGTAGGACCCGGCAACGCCCTCGCCGAGCGCCGGATTGCCGTCACCGGTATAGGTAAGGTAGCCGCTTCCGATGATGTGGTACGAGGTGCCGGCCGTGGCGGTGGCGATCCCGTAGATGTTCGACTGGGTGGTGACGGGAACCACGTAGGTGTAGTACTGCGGCGATTCGCTGCCGTAGAGGATGTTGCCGCTGGCGTCGAGTGCGACCGAGATCACGCCGGTCGTACCCGGGACGGCGTACGTGCCACCAGCCGTCATGGCAATGCCGTAGTAGGTGCCCGTGCTGCCGGCGATCACGACGATGTTGCCCGCCGTTCCGGGGTTGTTGGCGACAATCACGTTGCCGGTGGCCGGGTCGACGGCCATGGCCCACGGCAGGGTCACGGACGGGTTGGACGCGATCGTGATCACGTTCATGGTCGATTGCGCGGCGGCGGTGGCAGGCGCCACGGCGACCAACTGGGTGACGCCCGAGACGACCACCAGGGTGGCGGCGAGCGCCGAGACGGTCCGCCGCCATCCCCGGACGGCACGCCCGATGCGGCCGCCGCCGTCCCCGTCCCGGCGTGTGACGACGGCGCTGCCCCGGTGAACCCGCATGGACGACCTCACGTTCTACGCGGAGCACGAACGCGCGGCACTGCTGCTGCCCCCGAGCCCCTCCCCAACTGTGCGGGGAACTCTAGCTGAGGTCTGGCGAGTGTGTTGGAACCAGTTCCAGGTTGGGATCGGCGCCCAGGGTGAGGGGGCTGGCGCCGCTGTTGGCCAGGCGCCACCAGCCGGCCGCCGCCACCATGGCCGCATTGTCGGTGCACAGCGCCCGGCTGGGGACGAAGGCCCCGATGCCGTCGGCCTCGCAGGCGGCCACGATCTCGGAGCGCAGCAGCGAGTTGGCCGCCACCCCGCCGGCCAGGCAGATGGCCCGGGCGCCGACATCGGCCGCCGCGGCACGGGCCTTGGACACCAGCACGTCGACCACCGCCCGGCGGAAGGAGGCGGCCACATCCTCCGTGCGGGCCTCGGGGTGCTTGCGGACCTCGTTCACCACCGCCGTCTTCAACCCGCTGAAGGAGAAGTCGTAGCCCTTGCCCAGCAGCGACCGCGGGAAGGCGAACGCGGCCGGGTCGCCGTCTTCCGCCACCCGGTCGATGGCCGGCCCGCCGGGGTAGCCGAGGCCGAGGAAGCGGGCCACCTTGTCGAACGCCTCGCCGGCGGCGTCGTCGATGGTGCCGCCGAGAAGGCGGTAGGTGCCGGGGGCGGTCACCTCGACCAGCAGGGTGTGGCCGCCGGAGACGAGCAGCACCACCAGGGGCCACCCCAGGTCGGGCTGCTCCAGCAGGGACGCGAACAGGTGGGCCTCGAGGTGGTTCACCCCGACGAAGGGGACCCCCCACGCCATCGACAGCGCCTTCGCCTCGGCCACGCCGACGAGCAGCGAGCCCATGAGACCGGGACCGTAGGTGACGGCCACCGCGTCGATCCCCCGGCCCGAGGCGTCCGACCCGGCCGCGGCCAGGGCGTCGGCAAGCACGGGGGTGAGGAGCTCGACGTGGGCCCGGCCGGCCAGCTCGGGAACGACCCCGCCGTAGCGGGCGTGGAGGTCGACCTGGCTGGAGACGACCGACGAGACGATGGTGGTGCCACCGTCGACGACGGCGGCCGCCGTCTCGTCGCACGACGTCTCGATCCCCAGCACCCGCTGCACGTCCACGCCGGGCACGCTACCCGGCCGAGGCGTCACCGCCGACCGGTCGGAGCGTGGCAGCCCGGCGGTACCGGCCGGTCAGCGGTCGGCGCCCCAGCGGACCGACACGTCCTCGGGCAGGGACAGGACGATGCCGTCGATCCGACGGGCGTAGTCCTCGGTGTCGATGCCCCGTGCCCACATGATGATGGCGTCCTCGCCCGTCTCCTCGTAGTAGCCGGGCCGCACCCCCACCGGGGCCAGGCCGAAGCGCCGGTAGAGGGCGATGGCCCGCTCGTTGCCCACCCGGACCTCGAGGGTGAGGTCCCGGGCCCGACGCCCCACCGCCACCCGCACCAGCTCCAGCAGCAGCACGGTGGCGATGCCCCGCCCCTGCCAGGCGGGATCGACGGCGATGTTGTTCACGTGGGCGTCGTCCTGGACGAGCATCAGGCCGGCGTACCCGACGATGCGCCGCCCCACCCGGGCCACCCGGTACACGCGCGACCGGCGTTGTGCCAGCTCGTCGGTGAAGATCCGGTGCGACCACGGGCGCGGGTAGACGGCCGCTTCGATGTCGAGGACGGCGGGCAGGTCCCGTGGGCGCATGGGCTCCAGCACGACGCGGACCGGCACTCCCCGTTCGGGGGCGCCCCTGGCGCTCACCGTTCGGGTGGGCGGCGCTCGACCCAGTTGATGCGGGCGTCCGCCTCACGCCGGTAGTCGGGGACGACGGTGGCCGCCGGTGCCGGCTGCTCCCCCCGGGCCAGCCGGGCCCGGGCCAGTGCGGCCAGCACGTCCGGCGGCGGGGCCACGAGGGCGCCCTCGCCGTCGAGGAGGTCCGGGACGACGCCGGCGATCCCGTCGAGCAGGTCCCGGTAGCGGGCGGCGCCGTCCCCTACCACCACCACGGGTCCCCCGGCCACCTCGGCGGCCAGGCGCTCGACCCCGGCCACCAGGGCGGCCGGGTCGAACCGGTCCGTCGGTGCCACCACCAGGTCCGCCGGATCGGCATCGCCCGCTCCCCCGTCGCGGTAGGCGGCGGTGAACACCTCGCCCCGCCGGGCGTCGACGACGGCCACCACCGTCACCGGGCGGGTGCCCTCCCACCGTTCGAGAGCGGCGGCGGCCAGCACGTCCAGGCTGGAGACGGCGACCACTCCGATGCCGAGGGCCTGGCCGAACGCCTTGGCCGTCGCCACCCCCACCCGCAGGCCGGTGAAGAGCCCGGGGCCGTTGTCGACGGCGACGACGTCCACGTCCCGGACGGTGTGCCCGGTCCGGGCGCACACCGCCTCGACGGCCGGGGCCAGCGCCTCGGCGTGGCGCCTCCCCCCCGGCTCGGACTGGACGGCGGCAGCCGGGTGACCGGGCCGGGCCGGGTCGGCCACGAACGCCGCCCCCACGAGGTCGGTCGCCGTCTCGATGGCGAGCAGGTTCACCGGTGCACCTCCACGGGGTCTGCTCCGTCCTCTCCGGGATCCTCTCCGGGAACGCCGGTCCGCCACGGAGCGAGGGCGGTGGCGACGGACGGCCACCGGTCCTGCCACGCCCCGTTGGGCCCGGGGCCGGCCAGCGGGCCGACGGCGGGGGCGCTCACCTCGACCACCCGGTCGTCCTCACCGCCGCCGGGCGGGACGGCCAGGGTCACGGTGAGGGCGCCCTCGCCCAGGACGGGCGCGGCCACGTCCCCCCACTCGACCAGGGCCACGGCACCGGCGTCCACCATCTCGGCCAGGCCCAGGTCGACCACCTCGGCCAGGTCGTCCAGCCGGTAGACGTCGGCGTGGAGGAGGGTGGCCACCGCGCCCCCGCCGCACGGATAGGTATGCACCAGCGTGAAGGTCGGGCTGGTGACCCGCTGGGCCACCCCGAGAGCGGCGGCGAACCCCTGGGCGAAGGTGGTCTTGCCCGCCCCCAGGTCGCCGGCCAACAGCACCACGTCCCCCGGTCGGCAGCAGGCAGCCAGGGCACCGGCCAGGGCGCGGGTGGCGTCCGCCCCCGCCGTCCGGGCGGCCACCGTCGCAGGGGCGCTCACGTCGCCCACCCGAGCAGGCGCTTGGCCCGGACCAGGTCGGACCGCATCTCGGCCACCACGGTCCCCCCACCCCGCAGGGCCGCGGCCGGGTGGTAGGTGGGGACCAGGTGGGCGTCGCCGAAGGGGTACACGCGGCCCCGCACCGAGCGGATCCCGTCGGTGGTGCCGAGCAGCAGGCGCATGGCGAAGTTGCCCAGGGTGACGACGACCGACGGGCGGACCAGCTCGATCTGACGGGTGAGGAAGGGCCGGCACAACTCGATCTCGTCGGGCAGCGGGTCCCGGTTGTCGGGCGGGCGGCACTTCACCACGTTGGCGATGTAGCAGCGGTCCCGCCCGATCCCGAGCTCCTCGGCCATCAGGCGGTCGAGGAGCTGGCCGGAGCGACCGACGAACGGCTCGCCCCGCAGGTCCTCCTCCCGGCCGGGGCCCTCACCGACGAACATGAGGTCGGCGCCGGGATCGCCCACGCCGAAGACCACCTGGGTGCGGTGTCCGGCGAGCCGGCAACGGGTGCAGGCCGACGCGTCCGCGGCGAGCTGCGCCAGAGGTGTGTCGGCCACCGGCGCATGGTACCGCCACCACCGCTCGCACCGTCCGGGCCCGCCCGTTCAGCGGGCGGCGGCCGCCACGCCGGCGATGACGTCGCGCAGCTCCTCCCGCCGTTCCAGCATCGGCATGTGACCGCATCCCGGAAGGACCACGAGCTCGGCGCCCGCAATGCCCTGTGCCAGCCGCCGGGCGTGGAACGGGGGGGTCAGCAGGTCACGGGTCCCCACCACCACCCGTGCCGGCACGGAGATCGCTGCCAGCCGGGTCGAGACGTCGTGGGCGGCGATGGCCCCGATGCAGGCGGCCAGCGCGGTGGGCGACATCGGCGCCATCACCCGGCGGGTGAGCTCGACGTCCGCAGCGGACGGCTCCCGACCGAACGCCACCCGGGCCGCCATCCCGGCAGCCCGGGGGACGGGCACGATCCCGAGGCCCCGGGCCTCGGAGCGGGCCAGCTGGCGCCCGATCACGGACACGGCGCCCGACGCGAGCGGGGCCGGCACTCGCCGGCCGGCCGTCGGGTACGGCCCGCCCGACGTGCTGACCAGCACCATCCCCGCGACGCGGGCAGCGAACCGCTCAGGCCGGGTGGTGGCCGCGGTCAGCGACACCATCCCGCCCATGGAATGGCCCACCAGAACGACCCGTTCGACCTCGAGGTGGTCGAGCACCTCGAGGAGATCGTCGGCCATTCTCGTGAGGGCGTAGCCGCCGTCACCGGCGGTGGAGCGGCCGTGCCCCCGCTGGTCGAGAGCGATGACCCGGTGGGTGGCGGCCAGGTCATCGAACTGGTTCAGCCAGATGTCGGAGGTGAGGGTGACGCCGTGGACGAGGACGACGGTTGGGCCCTCGCCGTGGTCGACCACGTGGATCGAGCCGCCGTCGCTCGTGGTCACCTGGTGGCGGGTGACGGCCGGGTCGAGTGGGCCGGGTCCCTCGTCGCGTGCCGGTGCCGGCGGCACCTTCGGTACCGGCCGCGTCCCCGGGTCACCCGGGCGGCGGGCCCGGCGCCGCGACCAGGCCAGCGCGGCGAGGCCCGCTGCGGCGGCTCCCGCGCCGGCGATCAGTCCCGTGGTCGATCGTCGCACGGGGAGAGTGCAGCACGGCGGCTGTCCGGGTGCCAGTCGGCGCCGAGCCGGGAGCCGGCCCTGGTCACCTGCGGCCGGCCAGGTCCTCCAGGTGGACGGCGGCGGCGGCGGCACCGCCGGCCGCGATGAACGACGCCCCCACCGCGGTGGCGGCCTCCCGGTAGGCGGGATCGGTCAGCACGGCGTCGAGGGCGCCGGAGAGCTCGTCAGGCCGGACGCGCACGTAGCGGACCCGGATACCGGCGCCGGCCTCGACCACCTGGGCCGCCACCACCGGCTGGTCGTCGCGGATGGGCGCCACCACCAGCGGAACCCCCGACGCCAGCGCCTCGCACACGGTGTTGTGCCCGGCGTGACACACCACGGCGCCGGCCCGCTCGATCAGCTCCAGCTGGGGAACCCGTGGCCGTACCACCACGTTCGCCGGCATGGGCCCGGCCACCTCCGGGGGGGCGGCCAGCACGAAGCGTTCGGGACGGCCGCCGGCCACCTCGGCCACCACCCGGTAGAAGCGCTCCCCGGCTGCGGCGTTCACCGTGCCGAGCGACACCAGTACCACCGGATCGTCCCCGTCGACGTGGTCCCAGGGGAAGTCGGCGTCGTGCGGGGGCCGGTCGCCGAAGGCGGGGCCGACGAAGCGCCAGTGGGACGGGTAGGGGCGGCGGCCGGCCAGCTCGACGGTGGTGAAGGCGAGGACCAGGTCGTCGGAGAACCGCAGGTTGGCCGCGCTGGCCTCGGCCGCCGGCACACCATGGTCGAGCTGGACCTGGACCAGGCAGCCGTCCGACCATGCCTGCAGCTTGGGGAAGCCGGCGAAGGGGTCGACGAGCTCGGCCGAGGTGGTGGCGCTGGTGGCCCACGGCACGCCGTGGCGGCGGGCCACCAGGGCGCCGGCGACGGTCTGCTGGTCGGCAACCACCACGTCGGGTCGCCAGGAGGTGATGGCCGCCTCGACCCCGGGGATCATGGCGTGGGCCAGGGGGACGAGGAACTCCTCCCAGAAGAACTTGAGGGCGGGGGCTCCCTTCAGCCCGTGCGAGCGGGCCTCGACCTCGGCGATGGCCTCTGCGGGCACGTCCTCGCCGCTCGCGACCACCTCGGCACCGGCAGGCAGGACGCCCTCGAGGAAGGTGGGCGCCCCGCACCAGGCCACGTCGTGCCCCCGGTGGGCCAGGGCGGCACCGACCGCCATGGTCGGGTTGACGTGCCCGTGGAGCGGCGGGACGACGAAGAGGAAGCGGGCCACGGTCAGGTCCCGGCCGCGGCCCCGGTCGGCTTCCCCCGGCCACCGGCCGGCCGGAGGGCGGCCAGGGCGGCGACCGCGCCCGGCAACTCGGCACGGGCCAGGTCGGGGGAGGCGCCGCTGGCGTCGAGGAGGAACGGCTCGAACAGGTGCCAGCCGAAGACGAGGGCGATGACCTGGGCCACCCGGACCTGGGCCAGCTCGAGCGGCGCCCCGCCGTCCCGGACGGCGTCGGCCACCAGGGCGCCGATGGCCGGATGCTCGGGTTGGAGGGTGGCCACGTCTTCGCCGTCCAGGATGAGGCGGGCGAGGATCCGCAGGTGGCGGGCGACGGGCCCGTCCGTCGCCAGCACCTCGACGAGGGGGGCGTCACCCGCGAGCTGGTCGGCGGTCCGGCTCGAGAGCCGGGCCAGCACGGCGGCCACCAGATTCGACTTGGCGCCGAAGTAGCGGTGCACCAGACCGTGGTTGACCCGGGCGGCCGCCGCGATGCGCCGGATGGAGGCGTGGGCGGCGCCGTGGCGGACCAGCTCGACCTCCGCCGCGTCGAGGAGGGCCTCGGTCACCTCGGCACACCCGGAGGGACGGGGCCGGCGGTCGGGTCCTCCGGTCACCGGGGCAGCGTAGCCCGCCGACTACGCGGGCTCGCCCCGCCGTTTCCGTGCGTCGTTGACGAGGTGTAGTCAACTGCCTACGATGCGGCCATGGCCACCGACGCCGCGCTCCCGTTCGACCCCATCGCCTCGCAGGCGGCGCCCGCTCCCCCCAACCGGGAGCCCGCCTTCGCCCACCCGGCCCAGGAGGAGGAGGCGGCTCGCCGGCTGGCCGCCTGGCGCGAGCGGCGGGGGCGCAGCAAGCCCAACGTGCTCGTCGTCCTCATGGACGACGTCGGCTGGGGCGACTTCGGCTGCTACGGAGGCGGCGCCGCCGTCGGCGCGCCCACTCCCAACATCGATCGCTTGGCCCGTCAGGGGAAGCTCCTCACCTCCTGCTACTCGGAGCCGTCGTGCACACCGTCGCGGGCCAGCCTTCTCACCGGACGGCTCCCCATGCGCCACGGGCTGCAGCGGCCCCCGATGTACGGCGAGGCGGGCGGCCTCGAGGGCGAGCGGACGCTGGCCGAGCTGCTCTCCGAGGCCGGGTACGTCACCCAGGCGGTGGGCAAGTGGCACCTGGGGGAGAACACCGCCTCCCAGCCCCAGAACTGCGGGTTCGACGACTTCTACGGGTTCCTGTCGGTGTCGGACATGTACACCGAGTGGCGTGACCCCTACTTCTTCCCGGAGATGGTCTACAGCGAGGCCCGGACGGCGTGGGTGGAGAACATGCCGTTCAACAAGTGCTTCGTGCACGCCGCCCGCGGGGGCGAGATCGAGGAGGTCGAGGAGGTGACCATCCCCGTCCTCTCCACCCTCGACGACCGGTGGGCGACCTACTCCGAGGAGTTCATCGACTCCATGGCCGGGCGCGACGAGCCGTGGTTCCTCTACCACTGCACCCGGGGGGCCCACTTCGACAACTACCCCCACGAGCAGTACCTGGGCTCGTCACCGGCCCGCCACCCCTACAAGGACACCATCGTCGAGCTCGACGCCATCGTCGGCCGGCTGGTCGACCGCCTGGACGCCACCGGCCAGCTGGAGGACACCCTCATCTTCATCTCGTCCGACAACGGGCCGGAGATGGAGACGTGGCCCGACGCCGCCTACACGCCGTTCCGCTGTGCCAAGGGGTCGACGTGGGAGGGCGGGGTGCGGGTGCCGGGGATCTGGTCGTGGGCCGGCACCATCGAGCCCGACGAGGTGACCGACGGGATCTTCTCCTTCACCGACATCCTGCCGACCGTGCTCTCGGTGGCCGGGAGTGGCGACCTCGTCCCCGACGACCGCTTCGTCGACGGCGTCGACCAGAGCGCCTTCCTGCTGGCTCCGGGTGGCCTCAGTCACCGCAAGTACCTCTACTACTGGCTGGGCCAGATGTTCTCCGCACTGCGGGTGGGGGAGTACAAGTTCATGCTGGGGTCGATCTCCGACGGCAACACCGACGTGGCCACCGACGGCGGGTTCAGCGGGGTGTCGCAGAAGTACCCCTACGGCCGGGTCTACAACCTCTACCTCGACCCGAAGGAGCAGCACTCCTACCTGATCCGGAAGCTGGCCTACCTGGAGGCGTTCCAGCACGGTCTGCGTGACCACATCCACTCGTTCGCCCAGTACCCGCCCAAGGCGTCGGTCGGCCTCAACGTCTGACCGGCCGCCCCCGGACCACCGGCCCGGGCGGGACCGTCCCGGTGGTGCCGGCCACCGGCAGGTGGCCTCAGACGGGGACGCCGAACCCCGACGAGTTGCAGGGTGGCTGGTAGGTGGGGCTGTCCGTGCCCAGCGCGTTCATCACGTCGTCGAGGACGGTCTGGTCGTAGACCATGCCGATGTGGCCGACGGGGTCGGACGGGCACTGGTCCTGGACGAGGATGTTCTGCGCTCCCGGTCCCTTCAGGAACGCGTTTGTGTACGGCGTGACCACCTCATCGTGGTCCGACTCGATCACCACGTACGTCACACCCGGCACGGTGTCGCCGTTGGCGTTGAGGGCGGTCATGAACGCCGACCCCTGCTCCTGCTCGGTCAGCGCCGGGCCGCCCAGGGAGGAGACCAGTCCGTTCACGTCGAAGCCCAGCCCGCCCAGCGCGCCGGCCAGGGAGGCCAGCCCGTCGAGGGTGGTGCCGTAGTTGGACGGTGCGATCCCCACCAGCTCGTGGACCTTGGGGGCCCCGCCCAGGTCCTGGATGTAGTAGCGGGGCATCATCCCGCCCTGCGAGTGGCCGACGATGTCCACCTGCGACGCGCCTGTGGCGGCCAGCACCGAATCCACCTCGGTGGCCAGCTGCTGGGCGGAGGTGGCGATGTCGCCGAGCCCGTCGAAGATGCCCAACCCGCTCGCGGTGGCGCCGTAGTTGAACGCGTAGACGCAGTAGCCGGCGTTGTAGAGCATGGGTGACAGCGCCTGCCAGTTGAAGTCCATGTTGATCATGGTGGCGTGCACCAGGACCACCGGGTAGGGGTGGGCCGATGACGGGGTGCAGCCGGCGATGTTCGACCCGGGTGGCGGCGTGTCGGGAGCGGTGATGCCCGCAGCCAGCCCCTGAGCCAGCGTCCCCTCCGGCAGCGGTGACCCGCTCTGGGTGACGCACGCGCTGAGCAGCGGTGCCGCCAGCGCCAGCGTGGCCAGCCAACGACGCTTCATGGTGCCCCCTCGTCCGGTGCCCCCCGGCTACCGGTTCGATCCTGCCCGTCCGCACCGGCCGCCCTGCCCGCCGACGCTCGCACCATCGTTACTGACTGGACGGTAACAAGTCAAGGAAGAACGGGTTCGTGCCGATGGGGCGCCCCGTCACGTGGTGGCGGCCGGCGCGGTCCGGCGACCCGCACGACCCGCCCACCGTGCCGGCACCTCGGCAGCCAGGGCGGCCACCACGACCACACCCGCGCCCACCGCGCCCAGGGCACCGAGGGGCACGACCGGCCCGTGCGACCCACCAGGCACGGCCACTGCCGCCGCCGCCCAGCCGACCGGCACCCCCACCGCCGCACCCAGGACCGCTCCCACGGTGGCGAGCGACAGCGCCTCCCAGCGAACGGTGGCCCGCAGGCCGGCGGGGGGCATCCCGACCGCCCACAGCAGCCGCAGCTCACGACGGCGTGCAAGCACGCTGACCACCATCGCCTCGGCCACGCCGGCCAGCGCGCCGAGCGAGGCTGCGCCGGCCAGCACGCCGAGGGCGGCCTCCGCCCGTTCGATGGCCCCCGACACGAGGGAGACGAACGCCGACCGGTCCATCACGTCGATACCGGGGGCCCCCGCCACCATCCGGGCCAGGGCGGCACGGGCCCCCGGCAGCGGGACGCCCGGCGCCGCCGCGGCCAGGACGAACAGCACGCCGTCGTCGGGCACCAGGTCGTCGAAGGTCGCGCTCGCCATCACCAGATCGCCGGCAACCGGGTCGTCCGCGTAGACGGCCCGCACGGGGACGTCGACCGGGCCCGCCCGCGGCGAGACGAGGGGGAGGTCGCCGCCGGCGCGCACGCCGGCCGCCGCGGCCAACGACGAGGAGATGGCCACCCCGGATCCGGCCAGGGCGTGGAGCGACCCGCCCACCACGTGCACCGTCACCAGCCGCTCCCAGCTGGCAGGGTCCACGCCGTAGACGCGCCGCGGCGCGCCGGCCACGGTGACGGTGCCCACGTGGACGGGAGCCACGGCGGCGAGCGCCGCCGGGAGGGGCCCGCCGGACAGGACGGTGCCCGGGAACGGCTCGAGCCCCGAAGGGACGGCCACCAGGTCGGCCCGCACCGATGCGCGAACGGTGGCGGCGAGGGCGGACCGGGTCGACGCCGCCATGGTCACCACCGCCACCAGCACGCCGACGGACGCGCCGACCACGGCCACGACCGACGTGGCCCGGGGACCGGCAGCCCGTGCCTGGCGCCAGCCGACGACCCTCGCCCCCCCGCTCCCGTAGCGGGCAGGCGGCACCGAGCGGGCCAGCCGGGCCACGCAACCGAGCGCCCCGGCCCCGGCGACCAGGGCACCGGCACCCACGGCGGCCAGCCGGGCCTCCAACGGGACGGGAGGGCCGCCCCCCACCCACCGGGCGGCGACGGCGACGGTCACCCCACCCACCACGACCCCCGTCACCGACAGGACCCAGCCGCCCCACCCCGGACCACCGCCGGGCGGGTGGCCGAGGTCGCCGGCAGCCAGCACCTCCAGAGGGGCGTCGCGGGCCGCCCGGCGAGCCGGGCGGGCGGCGGCGGCCAGCGCCACCAGCGGCCCGAGGGCGAGGGCGGCGACGGCGACGGCCACGGTCGCGGCCGAGGCGACCGGAGCGAGGGGGACGCCGACGCCACTGGCGGCGGCCAGCCGGCCCGCCGCCGGAAGGGCGGCGAGGGCCAGTCCGGTGCCGGCCGCCGAGCTGGCAAGGGCGGTCGCCGCTGCCGTGCACGCCGGTACCGCGCCGGCCCACCACGCGGGCGCACCGCACAGACGGGCCAGTGCCAGATCGCGGCGGCGACGCTCCCCGATGAGGGCCACCGCGTTGGCCGTCACGAAGAGGGCGACCACGAGGGCACCGGCGGCCAGCGCGCCGAGGACGCCGGGAACGAAGGCCAGGTCCCCGGCGGCCGCTGATGCGATGCCCGCCCCGGCGGCGCGGCCCGTCTCCACCTGGAGCCCCGGTCCCACCGCGGCCGAGACGGCGGCGGCCACCCGCCCGGGGTCGGCGCCCGGCACCAGACCGACCTCGACCTGGCTCACCGATCCGGCCGTGCCGAAGGCCCGCTGGGCCGCCCCGAGGCCGAAGCCGGCCAGAGTGGCGCCGGAGACCGCCCCGCTCCCGGCCGGGACCACCTCCCCGACCAGGTCGAAGTGCCCGACGCCGCCGGCGAAGGCCACCATGACCCGCTGGCCCAGCCGGAGGTGGCCCGATGCCGCGGTGGTCGGGTCGGTCACCAGCTGGTCCGGGCCGGACGGGAGGCGGCCGCGCACCACGGTCAGGGCACCGAGCGGTGAGGACCGGCCGATCGACATGCCGATGGCCGGCTCCCCCAGGCCCCCGACCCACCGGCCGTCGGTGCCCCGCACCCGCGCGTAGCCGGCCACGTCGCCTTCGGCCCATGCCACCCCGGGCACGGAGGCGGCCTGGCCCACGGCCACCTCGGGGACGGCCAGCGAGCCGCCGACCACCGTGCCGGCGCCGCCGCCGGGGCCCCGTACCACGAGCGGCACCCGGTCCAGCCCCGACGCCAGCGACGCCTGCTCGGAGGCGCGGATCGCCACCGCGGCGAACAGCGCCGACGCGGCCAGTGCGACGGTGACGGCCACGGCAACGGCAGAGGCGGCCAGCACGGCCCGGTCGGCCCGCAACGACCGGATGACGAGGGTCGGCACGCCGATCCGGCGACGGGGCCAGGCCCCGTCAGCCGGGAGGGTCACCGTCGAGGGGGACTCGGGGCACCCGGGGGCCGATGCCGCACAGGATCTCGTAGGAGATGGTGCCGAGCTGGGCCGCCCACTGGCCGGGGCCGATCCGCTCCCCCCCCTGGGTCCCGAGCAGCACGACCTCGTCCCCCACCGCCACGGGCGGGCCGCTCCCGGGCGGGCCGCAGTCCACCACGATCTGGTCCATGGTGACCATGCCGGCCAGCGGGCGCCGGGCCCCGCCGATCAGCACCTCGCCACCGGTCTCGAACAGCCGCCGGGGGACGCCGTCCGCGTAGCCGAGGGGGACGGTCGCCACCACCGAGCGTGCCGGCAGCGGCCGGTGCCGGCCGTAGGAGGGGCGAGCGCCGGCGTCGAGCTCGCGCACGTGGGCCACCCGGGCCCGCAGGGACAGTACGGGCCGGAGCGCCGCCCCGGCCCCTTCCAGCTCGCTGCCCAGGTGGGGGGCCGGCAGCTCGCCGTAGAGGGCGATCCCGCACCGGACCAGGTCGAGGCGGGCGGCCGGGTGGGCCAGGGCCGCCGCCGAGTTGGCCGCGTGCACGACGAGGCCGGCGGCCGTGCCGGCCGCGGGAAGGGCAGCGGCGGGAAGGGCGCCCCGCACCCGGTCCAGCGTCTCCAGCTGGGCGGCCGTGAAGGCACGGTCGTCGTCGCCGGGCCCGTCGGCCACGGCCAGGTGGGTCCACAGCCCGGCCACCACCAGCGCCGGATGGCCGGCGATCCGTTCGATCAGGGCGGGCACGTCGGCCGGGTCGGCGCCCACCCGGTGCATGCCGGTGTCGACCTTCAGGTGGACGGCCACCTGCCGGCCGGGGGCGACGGCGGCGGCCGCCCGGGCCAGGGCGTCGATGCCGGCCGCCGTGTACAGCGTGGGCACCAGTCCGGCGGCGACGGCGTCGGCCATGGCACCGGGGGGCGGCTCGGACAGGAGGAGGATGGGCGCCTCGATCCCCGCCTCGCGCAGTGCGACACCTTCGTCCACCAGTGCCACCGCCAGCCACGAGGCGCCTCCCTCCAGGGCGGCACGGGCGACGACGAGCGCACCGTGCCCGTAGGCGTCGGCCTTCACCACCGCGCACAGCTGGGCCGGTGCCGCCAGCCGGGCGAGGACGCCGGCGTTGTGGCGCACGGCGCCGAGGTCGATCTCCGCCCACGCCGGGCGGTGCCGGGCCCCGGTCACCGGCGGCCGCCGGCGGGCCCGGGTGCCCCCCCGGGGCCGGGGAGGATCCCGGCTCCGAGGAGCGCCGACAGCACGGCCGACACCGCGTCGGGCAGGTCACCGGCCCGCAGGCCCTCGGCCGGCCCCAGCCCGCCGGCACGCCCGTGGACATGTGCCCCGAGTGCTGCCGCCCACAGTGCCGGCGTCCCCCGGGACAGCAGCGCACCGATCACACCGGCCAGGACGTCCCCCGTCCCCGCGGTGGCGAACGCCGAGGTGGCGGCCGTGGCCAGCAGGACGGAGCCGTCGGGGTCGGCCACCGCCGTCGTCGTCCCCTTCACCAGGGTCACCGCTCCCCACCCGGCCGCCAGCCGGCGTGCCGCCGCCACCCGGTCGGGGCCGGGGTCCTCCCCCACCAGCGTCCGGTACTCGCCGGCGTGGGGGGTGATGACACGGGGGACCCCCGCCGGGGCCGGAACCGCACCGGCGCCGGCCAGCGCCACCAGCGCGTCGGCATCGACCACGGCCGGCACGGGAGCGGCGGCGAGGAGGCGGGCCACCTCGGCGGCCGTCTCCGGATGGCGCCCGAGCCCGGGGCCCACCACCAGGGCCCGGCACCGGGACAGCTCCTCCAGGGCCGGTCCCGCCCACCCGCGCTCGGGCAGTGCCACGCCCACCGTTTCGGTGACGGGGACGGTGCCGAGTGGGGCACCGGGCACCCCCACCCGGACCATGCCGGCGCCAGCACGCAGGGCGCCCCGTGCGCACAGCTCGGCCGCCCCGGTCATCCCGGGGGAGCCGGCCACCACCAGCACCGAGGTGCGCCACTTGTGGTCGTCCCGGCGCCGGCGGGGCACCCGGGAAGCGACGTCGACGTCCTCCACCACGTGGATGCGGGCGGTGGCGGTGGGCAGCCCGATGTCGGCCACGCGGACGGGCCCGGCCAGCCCGGGGCCGTCCCCCTGGAGCAGCCCCGGCTTCTCGGCCGCGAAGGTGACCGTCGCCGTGGCGGGGAGGGGGGAGCCGGCGGCCGCCCCGGTGTCGCCGTCCACCCCGGAGGGGATGTCGACGGCCAGGACGGGCACGCCGCCGGGCACCGGTGGGCCGTCGAACTCGCCCCGGAACCCGGTGCCGAAGGCGGCGTCGATCACCAGGTGGCACGGCCCGAGGGCGGGGATGGCCATCCCCCGCCCCACCGGGACGACCGTGACCCTCGCTCCCCGGCGGGCGAGGGCGGCGGCCGCCACCCTGCCGTCGGCGCCGTTGTTGCCGGGGCCGGCCAGCACCACCACCCGGCGGCCGTAGGCGCCGCCCATCAGGTCGAGGGCACCGGCGGCGACGGCCGCCCCGGCCCGGGCCACCAGGGCGTCGAGGGACACCGTCGCCTGGGCCGCCTCGTCGACGGCCCGCATCTCGGCGACGGTCAGGACGGGTCGCACGGCTGCGTCCCGGACTCGGCCACCACCGACGCCACCGCCACCAGCTCCGAGTGGGTGAGGGAGAGGTGCCAGCGGGAGACGCCGGCCCGGTCGGCCAGCTCGCCCGCACCGCCGGAGACGGACAGGGTCGGCGCACCGTCACCGGCCCGGACCACCTCGAGGTCGGCGAAGCGCACGACGCCGATCCCCACGCCGAGGGCCTTCATCGCCGCCTCCTTGGCCGCGAACCGAGCGGCCAGGCGGGGGACCGGATCGGCGGCGCGGGCAGCGTAGGCGCGCTCGGCGTCGGTGAAGACCCGCTCGGCCAGGGTGGGCCGGCGGGCCAGCACGGTCCGGAACCGTGCGAGGTCGACCGCGTCGATGCCCACGCCGACCACGCCCATCACTCGACGGTGACGACCTTGGCCAGGTTGCGGGGCCGGTCGACGTCGAGGCCGTGGAGGCGGGCCAGGGTGTAGGCGAACTGCTGGAGGGGGACGACGTCCACGATGGGTGCGAACAGGGGCCCGGTGGGCGGGACCCACAGGACGGCGTCGGCCTGGCGGGCCGTCTCCTCGTCGCCGTCGTTGGCCACCAGCACCACGGTGGCACCCCGGCTGCGCACCTCGGCCACGTTCGCCATCATCTTCTCCCACAGCCGGGTGCGGGTGGCGATCCCCAGCACCACCGTGCCCGGCTCGATGAGGGCGATGGGGCCGTGCTTGAGCTCGCCGGCCGGGAACCCCTCGGCCCGCAGGTAGGAGATCTCCTTCAGCTTGAGCGCCCCCTCGAGGGCCACCGGGTACCCGACGTGCCGGCCGATGAAGATGAACGCCGACGAGCCGGCCACGCTGCGGGCCACCTCGGTCACCGCGTCGGCCCGCTCCAGGGCGGTGGCCACCTTGGCCGGCAGCTCGCCCATGGCCGCCAGCAGCTCCTCCGTCTCGGCCGGGTAGAGGGTGCCGCGCAGCTGGGCCAGATAGAGGGCGAGGACGACGAGCGCGGTCATCTGGGCCAGGTGGGTCTTGGTGGCGGCCACGCCGATCTCCGGGCCCGCCCTGGTGTAGAGGACGGCGTCCGCCTCGCGTGCCATGGAGGAGTCGACGACGTTGGAGATGACGAGGACTTTGGCGTTCCACCGGCGGGCCTCGCGCATGGCCTGGAGGGTGTCGACCGTCTCCCCCGACTGGCTCACCCCGATGACCAGGGTGTGGGCGTCGAGGACCGGATCCCGGTAGCGGAACTCGCTGGCGATGTCGATCTCGACGGGGAGGCGGGTCCAGTGCTCGATGGCGTACTTGGCCGCCAGGCCGGCGTGGTAGCTGCTGCCGCAGGCGACGATGAAGACCTTGTCGACCGAGCGGAGCTCGTCGTCGGACAGGCGCATCTCGTCGAGGGCCAGCCTCCCGTCGGGCAGCACCCGGTCACGCAGCGTGTCGGCCACCGCGGTGGGCTGGTCGTGGATCTCCTTGCTCATGAAGTCGTCGTAGCCGTCCTTGCGGGCGGCATCGAGGTCCCAGTCGACGGTGCGGGCGACGAGGGGCACGGAGGTGCCGTCCAGGGTGGTCACGTCGATCGACCCGGGGCGCAGCTCGGCCACCTGGTCGTCGTCGAGGACGAAGAACTCCCGGGTGCGCCCGAGGAGGGCGGGGATGTCGGAGGCCAGGAGGACGGCGTCGCCCGTCCTGCCGATCACGAGAGGGGAGACCCGGCGGGCGGCCACCACCACCTCGGGGTCGTCCACGTCCACCACGGCGAGGGCGAAGGCCCCCCGCACCCGGGCCAGTGCCCGGCGCACCGCCGCCACCAGGCCGGCCGTGCCGTCCGCCGCCACCTCCTCCTCGATCAGGTGGGCCAGGACCTCGGTGTCGGTCTCCGATTCGAGCACGTGGCCGGTACCCTCCAGGTCGGCGGCCAGCTCACCGTGGTTCTCGATGATGCCGTTGTGCACCAGCGCGATCCGGCCGGTGCAGTCGACGTGGGGGTGGGCATTGGCCTCGGTCGGCCGGCCGTGGGTGGCCCACCGGGTGTGGCCGATCCCGGCCCGGACGGCCGCCGGTGCCCCCTCGGCCGCCTTGACCAGGTCCTCGAGCGAACGGGTGCCGTTGGCGGCACGGGCCCGCCACAGTGCCGGTTCGGCACCGTCCGTCACCAACGCGACCCCGGCCGAGTCGTAGCCCCGGTACTCGAGGAGGCCGAGGCCCTCGAGGATGATCTCGGTGGCTGCGTCGGATCCGGTGACGGCGATGATCCCGCACATGCGAGGGAGGCTAGCCCCGGTCCGGGCGCTCAGGCCGACGGGGCGGCGGCACGGAGCTCCTCGGCCACCAGGGCGCTGAGGCGCCTGGCCACCTCCTCGGCCACCCCGTCGCCGTGGGCCTCGACCATCACCCGCACCACCGGCTCGGTGCCGCTCGGGCGCAGCAGGACCCGGCCGCGGTCGCCCAGGCGCGCCTCCTCCTCGGCCACGGCGGCCCAGACGATCTCGCACCCGTCGAGCAGGCGGGCGTCGGGCACGGCCACGTTCACGAGCACCTGGGGCACCCGCTCCACCAGCCCGTCCACCAGCGAGGCCAGCGGGCGACCCGACCGTCGGACGAGGTCGGCCAGCACCAGCCCGGTGAGGAGGCCGTCACCCGTCGTGGCCCGGTCGCGGAACACGATGTGGCCGGACTGCTCCCCGCCCAGCACCAGGCCGCCCTCGTCCAGGGCGGCCAGCACGTGGCGGTCCCCGACGGGTGTCTCGTGCACGGCGATGCCCCGCTCGGCCATGGCCAGGCGGAACCCCAGGTTGGTCATGACCGTGACCACCACGGCGTCGCCGGCCAGGCCGCCCCGTTCGGCCAGGTCGATGGCGAAGAGGGCCAGGAGCTGGTCGCCGTCGACCACCGAGCCGCCGTGGTCCACCGCCACCAGGCGGTCAGCATCGCCGTCCAGGGCCAGCCCGAGGTCGGCGCCCTGCTCGACCACGACGGCGGCCAGGCGTGCCGGGTCGGTCGAGCCGCAGCCGTCGTTGATGTTCCGGCCGTCGGGCTCGCACCCGATGGCCGTCACCGTCGCGCCTGCCGCGGCGAACGCCCGGGCCGCCACCCCGCTGGCCGCACCGTTGGCGCAGTCGACGACGACCGACAGACCCTCCAGGCCGGCACCGGCGGCCGTGGCCACCAGGTGGGCGACGTAGTCCTCCGAGGCGTCGGCCAGCTCGACGACCCGGCCGACGGCCGGGCCCTCGGGGCGGCGGCGGGCGGGTGCGCCCGGATCGAGGAGCCGGGCCAGCTCTGCCTCCACTGCCGCCTCGGTGGCGTGGTCCAGCTTGGTCCCCCCCGGCCCGAAGAGCTTCACCCCATTGTCGGCGAACGGGTTGTGGGAGGCGGAGACGACGGCGCCGGGGAGATCGTCACGCGCCGCCAACCAGGCGACGGCCGGGGTGGGGAGCACGCCGGCGTCGAGCACGTCGGCACCTTCCGAGGCCAGTCCGGCGGCCAGGGCCGCCTGCAGCATCGGCCCCGATCGCCGGGTGTCGCGACCGACCACGAACGCCCGTGCCGGCATGACCACCGAGGCGGCCCGGCCGAGGGCCAGGACCAGCTCGGGAGTGAGCTCGGTGTTGGCGACGCCCCGGACGCCGTCGGTGCCGAAGTGCGCCCGTCCCACCGATCAGCGCTTGGAGTACTGCGGTGCCTTGCGGGCCTTCTTCAGGCCGTACTTCTTCGACTCCTTCTCCCGGGCGTCGCGGGTGAGGAAGCCGGCCTTCTTCAGTGCCGGACGGAGCTCGGGATCGAGCTCACACAGAGCGCGGGCGATGCCCAGGCGGAAGGCGCCAGCCTGGCCGGACACCCCCCCACCGTCGATGGTGACGTCGATGTCCCACGACTCGACCTTCTCCGTGACCCGGAGGGGCTCGGTGACGATCATCCGGTGGGTGGCAGAGGTGAAGTAGTCCTCGAACTTCTGCTTGTTGACGGTGATGGTTCCCTGGCCGGGACGGAACCGGACCCGGGCGACGGCCTGCTTGCGGCGTCCGGTGGTCTGGCAAAGGGGGGCGGTCACGGGTGCTCCTCGGAGTCTGCGGTGCGGATCGGGGGGCCCGGCCTCAGGCGCCGGCGGCGACGCGCCGGGCGGCCGGGAGGTCGAGCGGGACGGGGGACTGGGCCTCGTGCGGATGGTCGGGGCCGGCGTAGACCTTCAGCTTGGTCAGCATCTGCCGGCCGAGCCGGTTCTTCGGCAGCATTCCCCGGATGGCGGCGGTGACGAGGTCCTCCGGGTGGTCGGCCAGCAGGTCGGCGTACGAGGTGGCCCGCAGGCCGCCCGGGTACCCGCTGTGGCGGTAGGCGAACTTCTGGTGTGCCTTGTCCGAGGTGAGGACCACCTTGGCCGCGTTGACCACCACGACGTGGTCGCCGGTGTCGACATGGGGGGCGAAGATCGGCTTGTGCTTGCCGCGCAGGATGGCGGCGATCTCGGTGGCCATCCGGCCGAGGACGAGCCCGTCGGCGTCGACGACGTGCCAGGCACGGGTGATCTCGCTGGGCTTGGGACTGTAGGTCGGCACGGATCCTCGCTTCGGTGCGACGGCTCGGGTGGAGCTCTGGCGCTCCGGGGTGCGGCACTGCCACGCTCCCGGCGCTGCCGCGTTGGGACCGCTCGCGGGTTGGTGACCCCGCCGTCGGCGGCCCTCCACTCTACGGCGTCGCGGCGGGGCCGGGCAAGCCGGTCGACCCGCCGGCCGGTGGAGCGTCCCAGCCCAACCCGGGCGGGTACCGCACGGAGACCAGGGTGAGGCCGGAAGGGGGCGCCGGCTGGCCGGCCAGCGAACGCTCGCCCGAGCGCAGGATCCACACCAGGTCGGCGGCCCGGCGCCGGCCCTGGCCCACCTCCACCAGCGTTCCCACCAGCGAGCGGACCATCTGGTGGCAGAACGACGACGCCTCGATGTCGAAGGCGAGGAGGCGCCCGGCCACCGGGGCGAGAGCGGCACCCGGGGTGCGGTCGGACCAGCGGGCGTCGATCACCCGGCGGATGGCCGGTGTGCCCGGTTCGGTGCCCGGTACCCGCCGGCAGAAGGCCCGGAAGTCGTGCTCGCCGAGGAGGGCGTCGGACGCCGCGGCCATGGCCCGGAGGTCGAGCGGGCCCGCCACCTGCCAGGCCCGTCCGGCCAGGATCGGGTCGGGAACTGGCGCTTCGACGACCAGGTAGCGGTAGGCGCGGGCCTGTGCCGATCGGCGGGCGTCGAAGCCGGCGGGGGCGGGGGCGGCGTCGAGGACGGACAGGGCGGGTGCCAACTGGCGGTTGCAGGAGCGGACGAGCGCGGCGGCGTCGAGGGTGGCGGCCACGCCGGCCGGCAGGTCGGCGTGGACGACCTGGCCGGCGGCATGCACCCCCCGGTCGGTGCGGCCGGCGCACACCAGGGTCACGGGGACACCGGCGTGGCGGGCGATGGCGTCGGTCAGCGCGCCGGCCACCGTGTGCTGTCCGGGCTGGGCGGCGAACCCGTGGAACGGGGCACCGTCATAGGCGACGCGGAACCGCCACCGCACCACCTGGTCGTCAGGGTGGTCCCCCGCCGGCACCGTCACCGGGTCGTCGTCCGCCCGGGGCGGCCCGCCGGCCCGGGCGACATCGGTCACACCAGTTCGATGCGGGCCATGGGGGCGCTGTCGCCCTGGCGGGTGCCCAGCTTGAGGATCCGGGTGTAGCCACCGGGCCGATCGGCGTAGCGGGGGCCGATCTCGTCGAACAGCTTGTGGGCCATGTCCTTGTCGCGGATGAAGGCGACCACGTTGCGGTGGCGGGCGACACCGCCCTTGACTGCCTGGGTGATGACCTTCTCGGCCACCGGGCGTAGCGCCTTGGCCTTGGCCTCCGTCGTCACCAGGGACTCGGCAGCGATGAGCGAGGCCACCAGGTTGCCCATCATCGCCTTCTGGTGGGCGGCGTCGCCGCCGAAGCGGCGGCCCTTCTTCGGGGTTGCTCGCATCGTGTCAGTCCTTCGTCCGCAGGGACAGGCCGCGCTCGTCGAGCTTCTGGATGACCTCGTCGAGCGACTTCTGGCCGAAGTTGGTGATGTTGAGGAGGTCCTCGAGCGTCCGGTCGACCAGCTCGCCGATGGTGTTGATCTGGGCCCGCTTGAGGCAGTTGCGGGGGCGCTCGGTCAGGTCGAGGTCCTCGATGCGGAGGTCGAGGTCGGGGGAGCCGGTGGTCGTGGTGCCCACCTCACCCAGCTCCAGTCCCCGGGGCTGGTCCTCCAGGTCGGCCACCAGGCCGACCAGCGCGCGCAGTGTGTCACCCGCCGAGGCCAGCGCCTCGCGGGGGGAGAGCGAACCGTCCGTCTCGATGTCGATCACCAGCCGGTCGTAGTCCGTCGACTGCTCGACCCGGACCGGGTCGACCGTGAAGGTCACCCGGCGCACCGGCGAGAAGATGGCGTCGACGGGGATCACGCCGATGGCCGACGACCGCTTGTTCTTGTCGGCCGACGCGTACCCCCGGCCCTGCTCGACGGTGACGTCGGCGGCCAGGTGGCCCTTGGTGTTCAGCGAGGCGATGTGCTGGCTCGCGTTGAGGATCTCCACGTCCGCGGTGACCTGCAGGTCGCCGGCGGTGACGTCGCCGGGGCCCCGCTTGTCGAGGCGGACGGTGACGGGCTCGTCGCTGTGGACCCGCAGGACGATGTCCTTCAGGTTCAGGATGAGGTCGGTGACGTCCTCCTTCACCCCCGGCAGGGTGGTGAACTCGTGGAGGGCCTCGTCGAAGCGCACCTGGGTGACGGCGGCGCCGGGGATGGACGACAGGAGCGTGCGCCGGAGCGAGTTGCCGAGTGTGTGGCCGAACCCCGGGTCGAGCGGGCCGACCGCGAAGCGCTGGCGGTTGCCGTCCTCCTCGCCGATCGCTTCGACGGTGGGGCGCTGGATGATGAGCATGCGGATCGTGGCTCCTGGTATGGCGGTTTGGTGACTGCGCTGTGGGGTGACTGCGTTGTGTGGCCGGCTGGCCGGGTCGCCCCGACCGCCCGCCCGGTCTGTTCCTCCCCCGGTCCGGGGTGGGTCGTGCGGGCCGGGGCCCGCAGGTGCTACTTCGAATAGAGCTCGACGATGAGCTGCTCCTGGACGGGCTCGTCGATGTGCTCCCGGAGGGGCAGGGAGAAGACGGTGACCGTGAAGCGGTCGCCCTCCGTCGACAGCCACGGCGGCAGCGCACGGTCGAGGGTGTCCATGTTGCGGCGGACGTGGAAGATCTCGCGCGACGACGGCTTCAGCGTGACCGTGTCGTGCTGGCGCAGTCGGTAGCTCGGGATGGTGACCCGCTTGCCGTTCACCAGCACGTGACCGTGGCGCACGAACTGGCGGGCCTGGGCTCGGCTGGCCCCCCACCCGGCCCGGAAGGCCACGTTGTCGAGGCGGAGCTCCAGCATGCGCAGCAGGTTCTCGCCGGTGATCCCCGGCGCCCGGCTCGCCTCGGCGTAGAGGTTCCGGAACTGGCGCTCGAGGAGGCCGTAGATCCGGCGGGCCTTCTGCTTCTCACGCAGCTGGGTCAGGTACTCCGACCCCTGGCGCATGCGGTCACGGCCGTGCTCGCCGGGCGGGTAGGCGCGGCTGTGGCGGTCAGTGACCGCCTCGGAGACGGGGCACTTCATCGAGTAGCAGCGCTCGCCCTTCAGGAAGAGCTTGGTGCGCTCCCGGCGGCAGAGCCGGCATACGGGTCCGGTGTATCGAGCCATGTCGTTCGTGGTTCCTCGTGTCTTCGGCGATCAGACCCGGCGGCGCTTCTTCGGGCGGCAGCCGTTGTGGGGGATGGGTGTGACGTCCTTGATGCCGGCCACCTCGATGCCGGCGGCGGCGATGGACCGGATGGCCGTCTCACGGCCCGAGCCCGGGCCGCGCACCAGCACGTCCACCCGGCGCACGCCGTGCTCCATGGCCCGCTTGGCGCAGGCCTCGGCGGCCATCTGGGCGGCGAAGGGGGTGGACTTGCGGGAGCCCTTGAACCCGACGTTGCCGGCCGACGCCCAGGCCAGCACGTTGCCCTCGGGGTCGCAGATCGAGACGATCGTGTTGTTGAAGGAGCTCTTGATGTGGGCGACGCCGTGGGTGACGTTCTTGCGCTCGCGGCGGCGGGGGCGGCGCGCGCCTCCCGCCTGCTTGGTGGGCTTGGCCATTACTTGCGGACCTTCTTCTTCCCGGCGACCGTCTTCTTCGGTCCCTTGCGTGTACGTGCGTTGGTGTGGGTGCGCTGGCCGTGGACGGGCAGGCCCTTGCGGTGCCGGATGCCCTGGTAGCAGCCGATCTCCATCTTGCGCTTGATGTCCTGAGACACGTCACGGCGCAGGTCGCCCTCGACGGTGAGGTTGGCGTCGATCCACGACCGCAGGCGCGTGACCTCCTCGTCGGTGAGGTCCCGGACACGGGTGTCGGGGCTGGTGCCGGTCTCGGCGCAGACGCGCTGCGCCGTCGTCCGGCCGATGCCGTAGATGTAGGTCAGCGAGATCTCCAACCGCTTCTCACGGGGGATGTCGACGCCGGCGATGCGGGCCACGATCGTCCTTCCTTCTGCTTCGTCCGTCCGCGACCGACTAACCCTGCCGCTGCTTGTGGCGGGGGTTCTCGCAGATCACCAGGACCCGCCGGTGGCGGCGGATCACCTTGCACTTCTCACACATCGGCTTCACGCTCGGCCGAACCTTCACGTCTCTTCCTCATTCCGCTCTCGGGCGAAGCGCCCTCGTGCCGCTCGCCCCCTCCGGGGCGGCGCCCTACTTGTACCGGTAGGTGATCCGGCCCCGCGTCAGGTCGTAGGGCGTGATCTCGACCTGGACCTTGTCGCCGGGGAGGATCCGGATGCGGTGCATCCGCATCTTCCCCGAACTGTGGGCCAGGACCTTGTGGCCGTTCTCCAGCTCGACCCGGAACATGGCGTTGGGGAGCGGCTCGATGACCGTCCCCTCCAGCACGATGGCGTCTTCCTTGGGCTTCGGCAGGTGATTCTCCTCGTCGTTTGCTGCAGCGTTCTCCGGGCCGGCTGATCTCGGAGGACCGCCCGCCCCCGAGCGGCGCACCGCACGGCACCGTTCGGACGGGGATCGGCCCACCGCCGGATGCCGGTGGCGAGCCGAACGAACATTCTAGCCCACCTGGCAGATCGCGCCAGTCCGGGCCGGACGGGTCCGCCGGTCCCCCGGCCCCACCCCTCCTAGGGCACGGTGAAGATCTCCGGTCCGTCGTCGGTCACGGCGATGGTGTGCTCGAAGTGGGCGGACAGCGAGCCGTCCTCGGTGACCACGCTCCACCCGTCCTCCAGGGTGACCGTGCCCGGACCGCCCACGTTGACCATGGGCTCGATGGCGAACACCATCCCCGGGCGCAGTGCCGGTCCCGGCGAGCCGGGCCAGTAGTTGGGGACCTGGGGCTCCTCGTGCATTGCCGTGCCGATGGCGTGGCCGACGTACTCCCGCACGACGGAGTACCCGGCCGCCTCGGCCACCTTCTGGACGGCCCGGCCCACCTCGTGGAGCCGGTTGCCCGGCACCAGCTGGTCGATCCCGGCGTACAGGCTGGCCTCGGTGACCTCCATCAGCCGGGTGGCCTCGGCACTGACCTGGCCCACGCCGACCGTGTAGGCGGCGTCGCCGTGGTAGCCCTCGATGATGGCGCCGCAGTCGATCGAGATGATGTCGCCCTCGGCCAGGACCACGTGCTCGGAGGGGATGCCGTGGACGATCATCGAATTGGGCGAGGTGCAGATCACAGCGGGGAACCCGTGGTAGCCGAGGAAGTTGGAGGTAGCCCCCCGGCGCTCGATCACCTGACGGGCCACCCGGTCGATGGCGGCGGTGGTGACCCCCGGGCGGATGACGGCCCGGGTGGCCTCGTGGATCTCGGCCACCACCCGTCCGGCCTTGCGCATCTTGGCCAGCTCGCCGGCGTTGCGCCTCACCGGATCCTCCGACCGCCGCGCTGGTCGCGGCGGTCCTCCACCGCCCGCAGGATGCGCCTGGTGACGGTGTCGGGCGCACCCGAGCCGTTGACGGTGGCCAGCTGGCTGCGGTCCTCGTACCACTCGATGAGGGGGGCCGTCTGGCGCTCGTAGAGCTCGAGACGCCGGGAGATCGCCTCCTCGGTGTCGTCCGGCCGCTGGACCACCTCACCGCCGCACACGTCGCACGTCCAGTTGATGAGCGGGGGCTGCGACAGCGAGTAGTTGGCCCCGCAGTCGACGCACACCCGGCGGGCGGCCAGGCGGCGGAGGACCTGGTTGGTGGGGACGTCGATGTCCACGGCCAGGTCGATGTCGATGGGGGCCAGGACCTCGGCCAGCAGTTCGGCCTGGCGGACGGTCCGGGGGAACCCGTCGAGGACGAACCCCCGGGCCCGCACATCGCCGTCGGACAGCCGCTCCCCCACCATCTCCATGATGAGGTCGTCGCCCAGGAGCTCACCCCGGTCCATCAGGTCCTTGGCCTTGCGCCCGAGGGGCGTGCCCTGCTTGACGGCGGCACGGAGCATGTCGCCCGTCGAGACGTGCGGCACGACGTAGTGGTGCGACAGGCGCACGCACTGCGTGCCCTTCCCGGCCCCCTGCTTGCCGAGGACGACGAGCCTCGCGCCAGGTACCACCTACTTGAGGAAGCCCTCGTAGTTCCGCATCATGAGCTGGCTGTCGATCTGCTTCATGGTCTCGAGCGCCACACCCACGGCGATGAGGAGGGTCGTGCCGTAGAACGGGTAGTTGTTGATGTTCCACAAGTGCATGAGGAGCGACGGGACCACGGCCACCATGCCGAGGAAGAGGGCCCCCGGCCACGTGATGCGGTTGAGGATGTGGGCCAGGTGGCGCTCGGTGGGCTGGCCGGGCCGGATCCCGGGGATGTAGCCGCCCTGCTTGCGGATGATGTCCGCCTGCTGGTGGGGGTCGAAGGCGACGTAGACGTAGAAGAAGGTGAACAGGAGGATGAGGAGGAAGTAGCTGAGGATGTAGAAGAGCGACGTCGGGGTGACGTTGCGGTTCACCCAGCTGATGAACCCCTTGGCCGGGATGATGTTCGACAGCAGGATGGGGATGTAGAGCACCGAGCTGGCGAAGATGATGGGGATGACGCCGGCCTGGTTGACCTTCAGGGGGATGTAGGTGTTCGAGCCGCCGTACATCTTCCGGCCGACGACCCGCTTGGCGAAGGTGACGGGGATCCGGCGCTGGCCCTGGTCGACGAAGACGATCACCACCAGGAGCACCAGCGACACCAGGATGATCACCCCGAACTTGAGGCGGCCGCCCTCCAGGAGCACGGCGTGCAGGCCGGTGGGGATGCCCGCCACCACGTTGGCGAAGATGAGGATGGACATGCCCTGGCCCACACCCCGCTGGGTGATGAGCTCGCCCAGCCACATGACGAACGCGGTGCCGGCCGTGAGGGTGATGACGATGAAGGCGGCCCGCCAGATCGAGTAGTGGAGGATGAGGTCGATGGTCTGGGACGTGCCGAGGAGGTTGCCGGCGTTGGTGTGGAACACGTACACGAGGCCGGTCGACTGCATGAGGGCGAGGGCCACCGTCAGGTAGCGGGTGGTCTGGGTGATCTTCTTCTGCCCCACCGCACCCTGGTCGCGCCACTGCTCCAGTTTGGGGATCACCGTGGTGAGCAGCTGGATGATGATGCTCGAGGTGATGTAGGGCATGATGCCCAGCCCGAACACGGCCAGGCGCGTCAGTGCGCCGCCGGAGAACAGGTTGAGGAAGCCGAGCACGCCGGCCGAGCCCTGGTTGGCCGTCAGCTTCTGGATCTGGGTGAAGTCGACGTAGGGCGACGGGACGTTCGCACCGAACTGGTAGAGCGCGATGACGACCAGCGTGAAGACGACCTTGTTGCGAAGGTCCGGGATACGGAAGATGTTGGCCAGGCTGGTCAGCACGGTCGCTCCTCGACGCGGGCGGCGGGCAGGGAGATGCTACTGCTAGCGGTTGGTCAGGGCGTTGCCCTGCGCCGGCGGCCGCCCGTGGCCGAAGGGAAGGGGGACCACGGTGGTCGTGCCACCGGCGGCGGTGATCGCCTGGACGGCCGAGGCGGAGAAGGCGTGGGCCTCGACGCTGAGGGCACGGTCGACCGTGCCGGTGCCGAGCACCTTGACCAGGGCGCCCTTGCGGGCGAGCCCGGCCGCCACCATGGCGTCCAGGTCGGCGGCGGCGCCCTCGATACGAGACAGCGAGCCGACGTTCACCGGGGTGTAGGTCACCCGGAACGGATTGGTGAAACCGCGCAGCTTCGGGATCCGCTGCATCAGAGGCAGCTGGCCGCCCTCGAACCCGACGGGGATCGTGTCGCGGGCTCCCTGGCCCTTCGTGCCGCGGCCGGCGGTCTTGCCGCCCTTGCCGGCGATGCCCCGCCCCACACGGCGCCGCGGGCGCGTCGAACCGGGCGCCGGTCGGAGATCATGGACCTTCATCGCGCACCTCTCTCGTCCTCGGTCGCCTCGGCCACCTCGACGAGGTGGGGGACACGGGCCAGCATCCCACGGATCTCGGGCCGGTCGGGCAGCACGTTGGTGCGCCCGATCCCCCGGAGCCCGAGGGCGCGCAGCGTCCCCCGGTGCTTGGGCTTGGTCCCGATGGCCGAGCGGACCTGGGTGACCCGGAGCCAGCCGGTGGTGGTCTCAGCAGTCATCGTCATCGGACCTCGGTGAACAGGTCGGCCTCACGGCGACGCTCGCGGTAGGCACGGAGCACCCCGCCCGGCACCACCTCGTCGACGTCCTTGCCCCGCAGGGCGGCGACCTCGTCGGGCCGCTTGAGGGCCTTGAGTCCGGCGATCGTGGCATGGGCCACGTTGATCCCGTTGGAGGAGCCCAGGGACTTGGCCAGGATGTCGCGGATGCCGGCCATCTCGAGGATGGCCCGGGCGGCACCACCGGCGATGACCCCGGTACCGGGGGCGGCCGGCTTGAGGAGCACCCGGCCGGCACCGCTCTCGCCCAGCACCGGGTGGGTGATGGTCGATCCGGCCAGGGGCACCTCGAAGATGTTCTTGCGAGCCTCCTCGATGCCCTTCTGGACGGCGAGCCCGGCCTCCTTGGCCTTGCCGTAGCCGAGGCCGACCCGGCCGTTGCCGTCGCCGACCACCATGAGGGCGGCGAAGGAGAACCGGCGGCCACCCTTGACCACCTTGGCCACCCGGTTCACCCGGATGGTCCGCTCTTCGTACTGCAGGTCACTCATGTCCTCAGAACTCCAGTCCCTCGGCGCGGGCGGCGTCCGCCAGCGCGGCGACACGCCCGTGGTAGGCGAAGCCGCCCCGGTCGAACACGACGGTGGTCACGCCCGCGTCCTTCGCCCGCCGGGCCACCAGGGCGCCGACAGCAGCGGCGGCGGCGGCGTTGCCGCCCGGCGTGCCGCGCAACTCGGCCTCGACGGTCGAGGCGGCGGCCAGGGTCCGGCCGGCGTCGTCGTCGATGACCTGGGCGGTGATGTGCTTGTTGGAGCGGAACACGGCCAGCCGTGGGCGCGCCGCCGTCCCGGTGATCCGCTTGCGGACCCTGGTGTGCCGACGCTTGCGCAGGGCGACCTTGTGGTCGGTCGATCGTGCCATCACTTCGCTGCCTTTCCGGCCTTGCGCAGGACCCGCTCGCCCGCGTAGCGGACGCCCTTGCCCTTGTAGGGCTCCGGCTTGCGGATCTTCCGGATGTCCGCGGCCACCTGGCCCACCTTCTCCTTGTCGATCCCCTTCACCACGATCCGGGTGGCGCTCGGGACCTCGAACGTCACACCCGGGGGCGCCGTCACGTTCACCGGGTGCGAGAAACCGAGGGCCAGCTCGAGGGCCTCGGGTCCCTTGGGGACGGCCCGGTAGCCGACGCCGACGATCTCGAGCTCCTTGGTGAACCCGGCGGTCACGCCGGTGACCATGTTGGCCACCAGCGATCGGGCCAGGCCGTGGAGGGCACGGCTACGGCGCTGGTCGTCAGCCCGCTCGACGACCAGGATGTCGCCGTCGGGCCGCACCGAGACCACGTCGGGCAGGGAGCGCGACAGCTCGCCCTGGGGCCCCTTCACCGTCACCGTGTTCCCGTCGCCGACGGTCACCGTGACGCCGCTGGGCACGGGGATGGGGGCACGTCCGATGCGGGACATCAGCGATCACCTCCACCGGACGGCGCCGGGAGCGCCGACGGCGCCACCACCACCGGGGCCGTCGTGGTCCGCAGGTCACCAGACATAGCAGAGCACCTCCCCGCCGATGTGGCGCTTGCGGGCCTCGCGGTCGCTCATCAACCCCTTGCTGGTGGACACGACGGCCACCCCGAGGCCGCCGAGGACGCGGGGCATCGAGTCGGCACGGGCGTAGATGCGCAGGCCGGGCTTGGACACCCGCTTGATCCCGGAGATGGTCCGGGTGCGGTCGGGCGCGTACTTCATGGTGATCTCCAAGCGCCTGCCCGGCTTGCCGGGATCGTCGCTGACCTCGTAGCCGGCGATGTACCCCTCCTCCTTGAGGATGGCGGCCAGCGACTCCTTCAGCTTCGAACCCGGCATGGTCACCGAGTCGAAGTGGGCCGTGTTGGCGTTCCGGATGCGGGTGAGCATGTCCGCGATCGGGTCGGTCATCGTCATCGTGCTCGCCCCTCCCTCACCAGCTCGCCTTGGTCACGCCGGGGATCTCTCCGGCGTGCACCATGTCGCGCAGACAGATCCGGCACAGGCCGAACTTGCGGAACACCGCCTTCGGCCGCCCGCACCGGCGACACCGGGTGTAGCCGCGCACCTTGAACTTGGGGGTGCGCTGTTGCTTCTGGATCAGAGCCTTCTTCGCCATGGGGTTACTGGTTCTCCTGTCGGAACGGGAAGCCGAAGGCGGCGAGCAGGGCCCGGCCCTCCTCGTCGGTGCGTGCGGTGGTGGCGATGGTGATGTCCATGCCGCGGGTGGTGTCGATGCGGTCGTAGTCGATCTCCGGGAAGATCAGCTGCTCGGTCACGCCGAAGGTGTAATTGCCGTGGCCGTCGAACGACCGGGGGGACAGGCCCCGGAAGTCCCGGATGCGGGGGATGGCCATCGAGAGGAGGCGGTCGAAGAACTCCCAGGCACGGTCGCCGCGCAGGGTGACCTTGGCCCCGATGGCCTGGCCCTCGCGCAGCTTGAACCCGGCGATGGACTTCTTCGCCCGGGTGACCACCGGCTTCTGGCCGGCGATCGTCTCCAGGTCGCGGACGGCCCCTTCGATCAGGGACTGCTGCTGGGTGGCCCGGCCGACGCCCATGTTGACGACGATCTTCGTCAGCCGGGGCACCTGCATGATGTTGTCGAGCCCCAGCTGCTCGAGGAGCTGGGCCCGGACCTCGCGGTCGTAGCGCTCCTTCAGGCGGGGACGGGTGGTGGTGGTGGTGGTGGTGGTCGTGCTCACAGGTCGGCTCCGCACTTCCGGCAGACGCGCAGCTTGCGCCCCTGGTCGTCGATCCGCACGCCGATGCGGGTCGGCCCGCACGAGCTGCAGATGATGGCGACCGACGACGCGGAGAGCGGCATGAACTTGTC
The DNA here is from genome assembly GCA_021806045.1 of Actinomycetes bacterium. Lineage (GTDB taxonomy): Bacteria > Actinomycetota > Acidimicrobiia > Acidimicrobiales > RAAP-2 > JAJZDI01. The sequence continues at coordinate 213,093 of JAJZDI010000001.1, read as the reverse complement.
GATGATGCCCCCCTGCATGGTGGCGTTCGTCGGCTTGGCGTGGCGCTTGGCCACGTGGATGCCCTCGACGATCACCTTCCCCTCGGCCGGGAAGACCCGGGCGATCTCGCCGCGCTTGCCGCGGTCCTTGCCCGTCAGGACCTGCACACGGTCCCCCTTGCGGATACGCATCTAGAGCACCTCCGGTGCCAGCGAGACGATGCGCATGAAGCGCTTGTCCCGGAGCTCGCGGCCCACGGGGCCGAAGATGCGGGTCCCGCGGGGCTGCTGCTGGTCGTTGATGAGGACGGCGGCGTTCTCGTCGAAGCGGATGTAGCTGCCGTCCGGGCGGCGCTTCTCCTTCTTCACCCGCACCACGACGCACTTCACCACGTCGCCGCGCTTCACGGCGGCACCGGGGATGGCGTCCTTCACGGTGGCGACGAAGATGTCACCGATCGACGCGTAGCGCCGGCGGGACCCTCCGAGCACCTTGATGCAGAGGACCTCCTTGGCGCCCGAGTTGTCGGCCACCCGGAGTCGGGACTCCTGCTGGATCATCGTGCACGCTCCAGGATCTCGGCCAGCCGCCACCGCTTCAGCTTGGAGAGCGGCCGGGTCTCGATGACGCGGACCCGGTCCCCCACCTTGGCGGCGTTCTCGGCGTCGTGGACGTAGAGGCGCTTGGTGCGCTGGACCGTCTTGCCGTAACGCGGGTGGCGCACCCGCTCGACGACGGCCACCACCAGGGTGGCCTCCATGCGGTCGGACACGACGGTGCCCTCACGCACCTTGCGCCCGTTCGGACGGGCCTCGGTCTGCACGTCGTCGCTCATCGCTCGTCATCCTCCACACCGTCCGCGGCCTCGGTGGGCTCGCCACCGGCCTCGACGTCCTCGTCGACCTCGTCGACCTCGTCCTCGGCGATCTCGTCCTCTGCGCCCTCGGCCTCCTCGGCCTCGGCCCGGGCCGCCTCGCGCTCGGCCCGGCGCCGCGCCCGGCGGTCGTCAGGGCTGGTACGCACGAACCCGGCCGCGTCGTCGGCCGCCTGCTGGCGGGCGGCGGCACGGTGGGCCGGCAGCTCCTCGAGAGTCAGGCCCTCGGCCTCGGCGATCTCGCGGGCCCGCAACTCGGTGAGCAGGCGGGCGATGTCCTTGCGGGCGTACTTGAGACGGGTCGGGTCGTCCAGCTGGCCGGTGGCCAGCTGGAAGCGCAGGTTGAAGAGCTCCCGGCGGGTCTCGTCGACCCGGCTGGCCAGCTCGTCCGGGTCGAGGCCGGCGATCTCGGCGGCGGTTGCCATCAGACGTTCACCTCCGGGGTGCCGTGCGTCCCGGGCCGGACGACGAACTTCGCCTTGAAGGGGAGCTTCTGGATGGCCCGCTCCATGGCCGCCCGGGCCAACTCCTGGTCGACGCCGGCCAGCTCGAAGAGCACGCGACCGGGCTTGACCACGGCCACCCAGTGCTCCGGGTTGCCCTTCCCCGATCCCATGCGGGTCTCGGCGGGCTTCTGGGTGACGGGCCGGTCGGGGAACACCCGGATCCACACCTTGCCGCCACGGCGGACGTGCCGGGTCATGGCAATTCGGGCTGCCTCGATCTGGCGGGCGGTGAGCCAGCCCGGCTCGAGGGCCTGGATGCCGAAGTCGCCGAAGTTGACCGACGTGCCGCCCTTGGCCGCGCCGGTCATCCGGCCGCGCTGCTGCTTGCGGTGCTTGACCTTGCGGGGCATGAGCATCTCAGTCCACCTCCTTGCGGAAGTGCGGGGTCTCGTGGTGATCGCGCGTGCGCCGCTCGATCTCCTCGTCCTCGCTCAGGATGCGCTCCAGCTCGTCCGGCTCGGCAGGTGCGGCCACGATGTCGGCGGGCGGGCGGTCGGCCAGCTCCGCGGGCACCTCGGCGCCTCCGGCCACCTCGACCGGTTCGGCCGGCTCGGCCGCTCCCGGCTCGACGGTGACCACGCTCCCGGGCGCACCCTGCTCAGCCCGGCGGCGGCCGCCGCCGGCGGTGATGAGCCGGCGCGGTCCCGGCGCTGCCGCCTGGCCCGACGTCTCACCGACGGCCATGGCCGCCTCACGGGTGATCTTCTCCTCGGTCGAGACCTTGTAGGGCAGGATGTCGCCCTTGTAGATCCAGACCTTCACGCCGATGCGCCCGAAGGTGGTCTTCGCCTCGCGGAAGCCGTAGTCGATGTCGGCCCGGAGGGTGTGGAGCGGTACGCGGCCCTCGCGGTAGGACTCCTTGCGGGCCATCTCCGAGCCGCCGAGGCGGCCGGAGCACTGCACCCGGACCCCGATGGCCCCGGCCTTCTGGACTGTCTGGATGGCACGCTTCATCGCCCGGCGGAAGGCGACCCGGCGGGCGAGCTGGTCGCAGATCCCCTGGGCGATGAGGGCGGCGTCGAGCTCCGGCTGCTTGATCTCCTGGATGTTGAGCTGGATCCGGTTGTTGAGGCCGGTGATCTCCTCGATCTTCTTCTTCAGGCGGTCGGCTTCCGACCCGCGCCGGCCGATGACGATGCCGGGCCGGGCCGTGTGGATGTCGACCCGGATCCGGTCACGGGTCCGCTCGACCTCGATGCGGCTGACCGCCGCCGTCTCGAGCTGCGACATGAGGTAGTCGCGGATCTTCCAGTCCTCGACGACGAAGTCCTGGTAGCTGCGCTCCTCGAACCAGCGCGACTTCCAGTCGGTGGTGACTCCCAGCCGGAAGCCGTAGGGGTTGACCTTCTGGCCCATCTACTCGCCCTTCTCCTCGGCGGCCTCGCCACCGGTCTCCTCGCCCGTCTGCTCGGCGGCGCCGTCCTCGGCTGCTGCCTCCTCGCCCGCCTCCGTCTCGTCGGCAGCGGTGACGTCGACCTCGACGACCTCCGCCTCGACGGCACCGGTGGCTTCCGCCCCGGCTTCGATGGCGTCGGTGGTGGCCTCCTCGACGGGGGCCGCCGGCGCGCTGGATGCCGCCTCGGCAGCCCGGCGGCGGCGCGAACCGGCCACCCGGCGCGAGCGCTGGGCGGTGGCCGCGTTGCGGGCCGCCTGGCGACGGGCGATCTGCTCGTCCGACATCCGGCTGACGATCACCGTGATGTGGGTGGTGCGCTTGCGGATGCGGGTGGCACGACCGCGGGCACGGGGACGCCACCGCTTGAGGGTGGCGCCCTCGTCGGCGTAGCAGGCGGACACGTAGAGCTCGTCGGCCGACTGGAAGTCGTTGTGGACGGCGTTCGCCACCGCCGAGGCCAGCACCTTGCCGATGACCCGGGCCGCCTCGCGGTCGGTGGTGGCCAGCATCTCGGCGGCACGGTCGGCAGGAAGGCCCCGGATCAGGTCGAGGACCTGCCGGGCCTTGGTGGCCGACATGCCACTGTGGCGGAGGACGGCCCGGGTGCCGGGCCGCTCGTTCGTCTTGGCCCCGGGCATCAGCGCCTCCCCGCCCGCTCTTGGCCAGCGTGGAACTTGAACGTCCGCGTGGGAGCGAACTCGCCCAGCTTGTGGCCGACCATCGACTCGGTGACGTAGACGGGCACGTGCTTGCGCCCGTCGTGGACGGCGATGGTGTGGCCGACCATGTCGGGGATGATCGTCGAGCGCCGTGACCAGGTCTTGATCACCCGCTTGTCTCCGGCCTCGTTCAGGGCGTCCACCTTCTTCAACAGGTGGTCGTCGACGAACGGACCCTTCTTCAGGCTGCGAGGCATGGCGTGGGCGTCCCCTGTTCCTACCGGCGCGCGCCGCGGGTACGGCGGCGGCGGACGATCATCTTGTCGGAGTCCTTGTGGCGTGCACGGGTGCGGCCCTCGGGCTTGCCCCACGGCGACACCGGGTGACGGCCGCCGGAGGACTTGCCCTCGCCACCGCCGAGCGGGTGGTCGACGGGGTTCATGGCCACGCCACGGGTCTGGGGTCGCACGCCCTTCCACCGGTTGCGCCCGGCCTTGCCCACCTTGACCAGCTCGGCCTCGGCGTTGCCGACGGTGCCCAGGGTGGCCCGGCAGTCGATCGACACCCGGCGCATCTCGGTGGAGGGCAGCCGCAGGGTGGCGAAGGCACCCTCCTTCGCAACCAGCTGCACGCTCATCCCCGCGCCCCGGGCCAGCTTGCCGCCGCCACCGGGGCGGAGCTCGACGTTGTGGACGGTCGAGCCGACCGGGATGTAGCGGAGGGGCAGGGCGTTGCCCGGCCGGATCTCGGCTCCGTGGCCCGACTGGAGGAGGTCGCCCACCGCCACCTGGGACGGAGCCAGGATGTAGCGCTTCTCTCCATCGAGGTAGTGGAGCAGGGCGATGCGGGCGTTGCGGTTCGGGTCGTACTCGATCGAGGCGACCTTGGCCGGCACGCCGTCCTTGTCCCGGCGGAAGTCGATGATGCGGTACTGCTGCTTGTGGCCCCCGCCGCGGTGGCGGGACGTCTTCCGACCGGCGTTGTTGCGTCCACCGCTCTGGGGCTTCGGCGCGAGGAGGGACTTCTCCGGGCGGTCACGGGTGATCTCCGAGAAGTCCGAGACCGTCTGGAACCGGCGCCCGGCGCTCGTCGGCTTGCGTGAACGGAGTGGCATCGAAGCGGTCCTCAGCTCTGGAAGAAGTCGATCGAGTCACCCTCGTGCAGGGTGACGATGGCGCGCTTGGTGTCGGGCCGGTGGCCCTTGGTGTTGGTCCGGCGGTTGTGGCGGACCTTGCCCTTGCGGTTGAGGGTGTTGACGTTGGTCACCCGGACCCCGAAGGCCTGCTCCACGGCCAGGCGGACGTCGATCTTGGTCGCCGTCGGGTCGACCACGAAGACGTAGACGTTGTCGTTCATCAGCGCGTACGACTTCTCCGACACCACCGGGCGGATGAGGATCTCGTGGGGGTTCCTCACTGGTCGCTCCCTTCGTCGCCGGCCGATGCGGCCTCGGCGCTGGCCTCCCCGCCGGTGGGCAGGGTGGCGTCGGTGAAGACCAGCCAGTCGTTCACCAGGATGTCGTAGGCGTTCAGCTCACCGACCTGGATCGTCTGGATGTTCTGCAGGTTGGCGAACGAGCGGTCGGCGATCCCGTCGTCGGCGTCGAGGACCACCAGCACGCGGCCCGTGAGGCCGAGGGCGTCGAGGGCGGCGATGGCGTCCTTGGTGCGGGGCGTCTCGAACGTCCACGCGTCGACCAGGGCCACGTGCCCTGATGCGGCTCGGTCCGAGAGGGCCGACCGCAGGGCGAGGCGGACCATCTTCTTCGGGGTCCGCTGCGAGTAGTCGCGGGGCTTGGGGCCGAGGGCGATACCGCCGCCCGACCACTGGGGAGCACGGGTCGAGCCCTGGCGGGACCGGCCGGTGCCCTTCTGGCGGAACGGCTTGGCGCCGCCCCCCCGCACCTCGGCCCGGGTCTTGGTGGACTGGGTGCCGGCACGGGCCGCCGCCAGCTGGGCCGTCACGACCTGGTGCAGCACGGCCACGTTGGGCTCGATGCCGAAGAGCTCGGGGTCGAGGTCGACAGTGCCGGCCTCCGACCCGTCGATCCGGCGCCGGGTGAGCTGCCGGGCCACGGGTGGCGTGCGACGGGCACGGCGCAGCTCGGCCGGGGACAGTTCGGTGGTGGTGGTCATCGGGCCCCACCGCCCTTCGGGGTCGGGGTGCGCACCGCGTCACGCAGGACGACCATCCCACCACGGGGACCGGGCACGGCCCCCTTGACCAGGACCAGCTCCCGCTCGGGATCAGCCTGGACCACCTCGAGGTTCAGCGTCGTCACCTGCTCGCCTCCCATGCGACCGGCCATGCGGGTCCCCTTGAAGACCCGGGCCGGCGTGGCGCACGCTCCCACCGAACCGGGGGCGCGGTGCTTCTTGTGGTTGCCGTGCGAGGCGCCCTGGCCCTTGAAGTTGTGCCGCTTCATGCCGCCGGCGAAGCCCTTGCCCTTGGAGACGGCGATGGCGTCCACCAGCTCGCCCGCCTCCCACAGGTCGGCCGTCAGCTGCTGGCCGACCTCGTACGCGTCGGCACCGTCGATGCGGAGCTCGACCAGCCGGCGGCCCGGCTCCACGCCGGCCCGCTCATAGTGGCCCAGCTCCGGCTTGGTCAACGTCGACGCCCGACGGTGACCCCAGGTCACCTGGAGGGCCGAGTAGCCCTCGCGCTCGGGCGTCTTGACCTGCACGACCCGAGCCGGGGACACGCGCAGCACCGTCACCGGTACCGCCCGGTGCTGGTCGTCCCAGATCTGGGTCATTCCGACCTTCTCACCCACGATCGCCCTGGTGGCCACTGGCGCTTCTCCGTCTCGGATCTGTCTCGTACTCACTGCCCACCCGGCGGCGCGTGCCGCCCCCGGTGGCTGTTCCTGCTCGTTCCCTGCGTGTGCGGGCCCTGCTGCCGGTTCCCCCGGCACGCAGACGCTCCGCCCGGACATGCCCGGACGGAGCGCTCGCCTGGTCCGGCCCGAGGTCCCCGCCACAGCGGGCGCTCGGGCACATCGTCACGTGGTGCTCCCCGCCATACCGCCGGGTGAGCGCCGGGGCCGGTTCGACCCGGCTTGCAACGCTACACCATGGTGGCGGCGGCTGCCACCGCACCGCCGGAGCGGTGGCGACGGCCGTCAGACGGTCTGGATCTTGATCTCGATGTCCACCCCGGCCGGCAGGTCGAGGCGCTGGAGCGAGTCGACCGTCTTCGGGGTGTGATCGACGATGTCGACCAGGCGCTTGTGCACCCGCATCTCGAAGTGCTCCCGGCTGTCCTTGTACTTGTGGGGGGAGCGGATCACGGTGTAGCGGTGCTTCTCCGTGGGGAGGGGCACCGGACCCTGGACCTTGGCCTGGGTGCGGATGACCGTCTGCACGATCTTCTCGGTGGACTGGTCGAGGATCTCGTGATCGTAGGCCTTCAGCCGGATCCTGATCTTCTGGCGGGGGCCTTCGGCGGCCATCGGGTGCTCGTTCCTCTTCTCGTGGGGCTCGCGCTCAGGCGAGGATCTTGGTGACCCGGCCCGAGGCGACCGTCCGGCCACCCTCACGGATGGCGAAGCGGAGACCCTCGTCCATGGCGATCGGCTTGCCCAGCTCCACGGTCATCTCCGTGTTGTCGCCGGGCATGACCATCTCCGTGCCCTCGGGCAGGGTGATGGTGCCGGTCACGTCGGTCGTCCGGAAGTAGAACTGCGGCCGGTAGTTGGTGAAGAACGGCTTGTGGCGGCCGCCCTCGTCCTTGTTCAGCACGTAGACGGTGGCCTCGAACTTCGTGTGCGGGGTGATGGAGCCCGGCTTGCAGAGGACCTGGCCCCGCTCGACCTCCTCCTTCTTCGTGCCACGCAGCAGGGCGCCGATGTTGTCGCCGGCCTGACCCTCGTCGAGCAGCTTGCGGAACATCTCCACGCCCGTCACCGTGCTCTTCTGGGTGTCGCGCAGTCCCACGATCTCCACCTCGTCGCCGACGTGGATGACGCCCTGCTCGACCTTGCCGGTCACGACGGTGCCGCGGCCGGTGATCGACATGACGTCCTCCACCGGCATGAGGAAGGGCTTCTCCACGTCGCGCTCGGGCTCGGGGATGTAGGAGTCGACCGCCTCCATGAGCTCGAGGATCTTGGCCGACCACTCGGGATCGCCCTCGAGGGCCTTGAGGGCGCTCACCCGGACCACCGGGGTGTCGTCACCGGGGAACTCGTACTCGTTCAACAGCTCACGGACCTCGAGCTCGACCAGGTCGAGGAGCTCCTCGTCGTCCACCATGTCGGCCTTGTTGAGGGCGACCACGATGTAGGGCACGCCGACCTGGCGGGCCAGGAGCACGTGCTCACGGGTCTGGGGCATGGGGCCGTCGGCCGCCGAGACCACCAGGATGGCCCCGTCCACCTGGGCGGCGCCGGTGATCATGTTCTTGATGTAGTCGGCGTGACCGGGCATGTCGACGTGGGCGTAGTGCCGGTTGGCCGTCTCGTACTCGACGTGGGCGATCGAGATGGTGATGCCCCGCTGGCGCTCCTCGGGGGCCTTGTCGATCTGGTCGAAGGGGGTGAAGGCGGTGTTGGGGTTGGCTTCCGACAGCACCTTGGTGATGGCCGCGGTGAGCGTGGTCTTCCCGTGGTCGATGTGCCCCATCGTCCCCACGTTGACGTGGGGCTTCGAACGCTCGAACTTCTGCTTGGCCATGTCGGCGTGCTGCTCCCTGTCTCGGGCGGTACCCCCTCGGGCCCACCGTCGGACGGCTGTCGCCGCCCCGTTGCTGGTTGGTGTCGGTGCTGCTGTCGATGTTGCTGGTGCCGGTTCCCCGCCCCGGAGGGCCGGCTGGTCGCCCGCTGCCGGGCTACTCCCCGCGCGCCTTGGCGATGATCTCCTTGGCGATGGACTCGGGGACCTCGTTGTAGGCGTGGAATTGCATCGAGTACGTGGCCCGACCCTGCGTCCGCGAGCGCAGATCGGTAGCGTAGCCGAACATGTCGCTCAGCGGTACCTGGGCCCGGACGATGTGGCTGGTGCCCCGCTGCTCCATGCCCTCCACCTTGCCCCGGCGGGACGACAGGTCGCCGATCACGTCGCCCATGTAGTCCTCGGGGGTGGTCACCTCGACGGCCATGACCGGCTCGAGGAGCACGGGGTCGGCCAGCCTGGCCGCCTTCTTCACCGCCATCGATCCGGCGATCTTGAACGCCATCTCCGACGAGTCGACGTCGTGGTAGGAGCCGAAGGTCAAGGTCACCCGGACGTCCACGGTCGGGTAGCCGGCCAGCACGCCCGAGGTGAGCGCCTCCTGGATGCCGGCGTCGACCGAGGGGATGTACTCCTTCGGGATGACGCCGCCGGTGATCTTGTCGATGAACTCGTAGCCGCCCCCCGGCCCGGTGGGCTCCAGGGTGATGACCACGTGGCCGTACTGGCCCTTGCCGCCCGTCTGGCGGACGTAGCGCTCCTCGACCTTCTCCACCTGCTTGCGCACCGTCTCGCGGTAGGCGACCTGGGGCTTGCCCACGTTGGCGTCGACGTTGAACTCCCGCAGCATGCGGTCGACGAGGACCTCGAGGTGGAGCTCGCCCATCCCGGAGATGACCGTCTGGCCCGTCTCCTCGTCGGTCTGGACCCGGAAGGTGGGGTCCTCCTCGGACAGGGCGTAGAGCGCCTTCGACAGCTTGTCCTGGTCGGCCTTGGTCTTGGGCTCGACGGCCACGTGGATGACGGGCTCGGGGAAGGTGAGGGACTCCAGCACGACGGGCGAGTCGGAGTCGCACAGGGTGTCGCCGGTGGTCGTGCCCTTCAGGCCCACCACGGCGACGATGTCGCCCGCGTAGACGGCGTCGAGGTCCTCGCGGTGGTTGGCGTGCATCTGCAGGATCCGGCCGATGCGCTCCTTGCGGTCCTTGGTCGAGTTGAGGACGCCGGAGCCCTTCTCCAGGGTCCCGGAGTAGACACGCAGGTAGGTCAGCTTGCCGACGTAGGGGTCGGTCATGATCTTGAAGGCCAGCGCGGCGAACGGCGCACTGTCGTCCGACGGCCGCTCGACGACGTCGTCGCCCTTGCGAGGCACGGTCCCCGACGCCGGGGGGATGTCGAGGGGGCTCGGCAGGTAGTCGACCACCGCGTCGAGCATGGGCTGGACGCCCTTGTTCTTGAAGGCCGAGCCGCACAGGACGGGCACGGCGTGGCTGCCCAGGGTCACCGTGCGCAGCCCGGCCTCGAGGTCGGCGGGGGTGATCTCCTCGTCGGCCAGGTACTTCTCCATGATGTTGTCGTCGTGGTTGGAGAGGACGTCGATCAACTGGTGGCGCGCGTCCTCGGCTTCGGCGGCGAGGTCGTCGGGGATGACCTCCTCGCTCCACTCCTCCCCCATCCCCTCGTCCCACACCAGGGCCCGCATGTGGACCAGGTCGACGACGCCGCGGAACCCCGCCTCGGCGCCGATGGGCAGTTGGACGACGGCGGGGACGGCGTCGAGGCGGTCCTTGATCATCTCGACGCAGCGGGCGAAGTCGGCGCCGATGCGGTCCATCTTGTTGACGAAGCAGATCCGGGGGACCTCGTACTTGTTGGCCTGGCGCCACACCGTCTCGGTCTGGGGCTCCACCCCGGCCACGGCGTCGAACACGGCCACGGCACCGTCCAGCACCCGCAGGGAGCGCTCCACCTCGACGGTGAAGTCGACGTGGCCGGGGGTGTCGATGATGTTGATGACGGTGTCGCGCCAGTTGCAGGTGGTGGCGGCGGAGGTGATGGTGATGCCCCGCTCCTGCTCCTGGACCATCCAGTCCATGGTGGCGGCGCCCTCGTGGACCTCACCGATCTTGTAGTTCTTGCCGGTGTAGTAGAGGATCCGCTCGGTGGTGGTGGTCTTGCCCGCGTCGATGTGGGCCATGATCCCGATGTTGCGGGTCTTGGCCAGGGGGTGTCGTCGGTTGGTCGCGTCAGCCATCGGTGCTCAGCTCTCGGATCGGGTGGATCGGGCGTTCAGTCCGATCGTACGGGGATCGGACCCGCGGCCCGACGGGCGCCAGGTGGCGCGGCCGGGCCGGTGGGAGGTGGGTGGGGTCGGCGCGGGGGCCGGCCTGGTCACCAGCGGTAGTGGGCGAAGGCCTTGTTGGACTCGGCCATCTTGTGCAGGTCCTCGCGGCGCTTGACGGACTGGCCGGTGCCGTTGGCCGCGTCCATGATCTCGTTGGCCAGGCGCTCGGCCATCGTGCGCTCGCGGCGCTGGCGGGAGTAGCTGACCAGCCAGCGGATGGCCAGGGTGGTGGCCCGGCGGGGGCGCACCTCCACCGGGACCTGGTAGGTGGCGCCGCCGACCCGGCGGCTGCGCACCTCGAGCTCCGGGCGGGTGTTCTCCACCGCCTTCTTCAGCATGGCCACCGGGTCGTTGCCGCTGCGCTCCCCGACGTCGGACAGGGCGGCGTAGACGATCCGCTCGGCCAGGGTGCGCTTGCCCCGGCTCAGGACCTTGTTCACGAACTGGGTGACCAGCACCGACCGGTAGACGGGGTCGGGCATGAGCTCACGGCGGGGTGCGGGACCGTTGCGGGGCACGTCAGCCCTCCTTCTTCGCGCCGTAGCGGCTGCGGGCCTGGTGGCGGTCACGGACACCCGACGCGTCGAGCGTGCCGCGGATGACCTTGTAGCGGACGCCCGGGAGGTCCTTGACTCGGCCGCCCCGGACCAGGACGATCGAGTGCTCCTGGAGGTTGTGGCCCTCACCGGGGATGTAGGCGGTGACCTCGAGCCCGCTGGTCAGCCGGACGCGGGCCACCTTGCGGAGGGCCGAGTTGGGCTTTTTGGGGGTGTGGGTGTAGACGCGCGTGCACACGCCGCGCCGCTGGGGTGCTCCCCGGAGCGCCGGCGTCTTCGTCTTGGTCTGCTTGGTCGCCCGTCCCTTGCGGACGAGCTGGGAGATCGTGGGCACGCGCTACCTCTGGATCGTGGACGGCGGGGGTTCTACCGGATGCTGCTCGGTACTGCGGGCGGGCACGGCGCACCGTCGGGGCACCGTCGGGCGCGCGGCCGCAGGGGGTCAATGCTACGGGATGCGTGCCGGATCGGCAAGCCGGCATCGGGCCCGGTCGTGCGCAGTGGCGGCAGGGCGCTCACTAGGGTCGGTGGGGTGCCACCCGGGGACGCGACCGCTGCGCTGAGCGAGGAGGACGCCGGCGGTGACCCGTACGCCCTGTTCGGCGCGTGGTTCGCCGCCGCCGGCGAGGTGGACGACCAGCCGGAGGCGATGGGGCTGGCCACCGTGGGGGCCGATGGGCGCCCGTCGTTGCGGATGGTGCTGTTGAAGGGCTGGGGAACGGACGGCTTCACCTTCTTCACCAATTACCAGAGCCGGAAGGGGGGCGAGCTCGACGCCCACCCCGGTGCCGCCCTCCTCTTCTTCTGGCCGGCCCTGATGCGGGAGGTGCGCATCGAAGGCAGTGTGTCCCGGACGTCTGCGGCCGAATCGGACGCCTACTTCGCCACCCGCCCGCGGGGCTCCCAGATCGGCGCCCACGCCTCGGCCCAGAGCCGGCCCCTCGGGTCGCGAGCCGAGCTCGACCGGAACGTGGCCGAGGTGGCCGACCGGTTCGCCGGGCGGAGCGTCCCCCGTCCCGACCACTGGGGTGGCTACCGGCTGGCCCCCGACCGGTTCGAGTTCTGGCAGGGCCGGACCGACCGGCTCCACGACCGGCTGGTCTTCACCCGCACGGCACAGGGGGGGCCGGTCGGGGGCACCTGGGCCCGCACCCGCCTCCAGCCCTGACCGGCACCAGCCCCCCTCCGGCCGGCGCAGGCCCACCGACCCACGTCCGGGGTCGCCAGATCGTGGCTCACAGGCAGGCCCGGCGGGCCGCCTCGGCGGCGCGCCACGAGCCGGCGACCGTCGTGGGGGCGGCGTCGAGGATCACCACCCGGCGGCGGTGTCGCACCACGTGCCACCATCCCCGCCAGTGGACCTTGCGAGCGTTCGCCTTGGCGACCATGGCGCCACCTCCCTCCGCACCCGCCCCCGGCGGGCCCGGGACCGTGTGCCCCGGTAGGAGGATGGTGGCGGTGGCGCGTGAGACCCCGGTGAGCGCGTGATGAGGATTCGATGAGGGAGCCGGCCCGCGGCCGGCCCGGCGTCAGGCTCCTGCCTCGACCGGGCCGGTCCCCGTACCGTCGTCGAACGGCGAGCTGGGCTCGCTCTCGGGCGGCAGTGCGCCCAACCAGCTGGCGTCGATCTCGGTGCCGAAGCCGCCGAGGGGGGCGTCGCCGCCCGTGTCACGCAGCCATGCCGCCAGGTCCTCGGCACCGGTGTCGCCAGCGCCGAGGGCCCAGAAGGGCAGCGCCTCCGCGCCCGGCATCTCCAGCTGGATGTCCCGGTAGCGGTTCATGCCCGACCCGGCCGGGATCAGCTTGCCGATGATGATGTTCTCCTTCAGCCCGAACAACTGGTCGGACTTGCCCTCGATGGCGGCCTCGGTCAGCACCCGGGTCGTCTCCTGGAAGGAGGCGGCCGACAGCCAGCTCTCGGTGGCCAGCGAGGCCTTGGTGATTCCCATCAGCTCGGGGCGGCCCTCGGCGGGACGCTTGCCGTCGGTGACCAGCTGGCGGTTGACCTCCGCGTACGTCCGGCTGTCGACGCGCTCGCCCGGCAGGAACGGGGCGTCGCCCGGCTCGGCCACCAGGACCCGGCGGAGCATCTGCCGGACGATCAGCTCGATGTGCTTGTCGTGGATGGACACACCCTGGTCCCGGTAGACCTTCTGGACCTCCTCCACCAGGTAGAGCTGGGTCTCACGGATCCCCTTGACCTCCAGGAGCTCCTTCGGGTCCTTCGGTCCCTCCACCAGGGCGTCGCCCGCTCCGACCTCCTGGCCGTCGACCACCTCGAGGTGGACGCGCTGGGCCACGAGGACGTCATCCTCGGTGCCGTCGTCGGCCACCACCGTGATGCGCCGGCCGCCCTCCTCCTCCTCGACGCGCACGACGCCGGAGTGGCGGGCGAGGACCGCGGCGCCCTTGGGGGTGCGGGCCTCGAACAGCTCGACGACGCGGGGCAGGCCGTGGGTGATGTCCTCCCCGGCCACGCCGCCGGCGTGGAACGTCCGCATGGTCAGCTGGGTGCCCGGCTCGCCGATGGACTGGGCTGCGATGACCCCGACGGCCTCGCCCAGCTCGATCATGCGGCCGGTGGCCAACGACTGGCCGTAGCAGGCGGCACAGACCCCGTGCTCGGCCTCGCAGGTGAGGACCGAGCGGGCCCGGATCCTGGTGATGGCGGGGTCGTCGCGGAGCTTCGAGACGATCTCGTCGGTCAGCAGGGTCCCCACCTCGACGGTGGTGCCGTCGGACAGCGCGACCGGCTCGGCCAGCAGGCGCCCGTAGACGCGGGTCTCGAGGTAGGAGCGCCGCGACGCCTCGTCGGGGACGATGTCCTCGATCCACGCGCCACGGGTGGTGCCGCAGTCCTCCTCGCGGACGATCAGCTCCTGGGCCACGTCGACCAGGCGCCGGGTCAGGTACCCGGAGTCGGCCGTCCGCAGGGCGGTGTCGGCCAGGCCCTTGCGGGCGCCGTGGGTGGAGATGAAGTACTCGAGGACCGACAGCCCCTCACGGAACGAGGACTTGATCGGGCGGGGGATCATCTCGCCCCGGGGGTTGGAGACGAGCCCCTTCATGCCGGCGATCTGGCGGATCTGCTGCGGGTTACCGCGGGCGCCGGAGTCGACCATCATGTCGAGCGGGTTGAAGGCGATGTTGGAGAGGGACTTCTCCATGGCCCGGCCCACCTCGGAGTTGGCCGACGTCCAGATCTCGATCTCCTTCTGGCGCCGCTCGTCGTCGGTGATGATGCCCCGCTTGAACTGGGTCTCGGCCTTCTCCGCCTCCTTCTCGTAGCGGTCGAGGATCGTCTGCTTGTCGGGCGGGGTGCGGACGTCGTCGATGGAGATGGTGAGCCCCGACTGGGCCGCGTACCGGAAGCCCAGGGCCTTGACCCGGTCGAGGCTGTCGGCCACCACGTGCTTCGGGTACTCGGCCGCGATCTCCTCGACGATGGAGCCGATGGAGGTGTTGCGCTTGCCCACGATGTCGTTCACGAACCGGAAGCCCTCCGGCAGCGCCGAGTTGAAGAACGCCCGTCCGGGGGTCGTCTGGATGGAGACGACGGGCCCGTCGGGGTCGAGGGGGTCGACCCCGGTGGCCAGCGCGATCGACCGCTCCAGCGACGAACCGGCGGCCGGGCGGACGGTGATGCGGGCGTGGAGCTCGACATCGCCGGCGTCGAACGCGGCCTCGATCTCGTGGAGGTGGCGGTAGACGTTGCCCTCGCCCTTCGCCCCCTCGACCTCGAGGGTGAGGTAGTAGGCCCCGAACACCATGTCCTGGGTGGGGACGGTGATGGGGCGGCCGGTGGCCGGCGAGAGGATGTTGTTGGCCGACAGCATGAGCACACGCGCCTCGGCCTGGGCCTCGGCCGACAGCGGCAGGTGGACGGCCATCTGGTCGCCGTCGAAGTCGGCGTTGAACGCGGTGCACACCAGCGGGTGGACCTGGATGGCCTTGCCCTCGACCAGCACGGGCTCGAAGGCCTGGATGCCCAGTCGGTGGAGGGTGGGGGCACGGTTGAGGAGCACCGGGTGCTCCTTGATGACCCCTTCCAGCACGTCCCACACCTGCGGGCGCCGGCGCTCGACCATCCGCTTGGCCGACTTGATGTTCTGGGCCAGCTCGGCGTCGACCAGCCGCTTCATCACGAACGGCTTGAACAGCTCGAGCGCCATCAGCTTGGGCAGGCCGCACTGGTGGAGCTGGAGGGTGGGGCCGATGACGATGACCGAACGGCCCGAGTAGTCGACGCGCTTGCCCAGCAGGTTCTGGCGGAACCGCCCCTGCTTGCCCTTCAACATGTCGGAGAGGCTCTTGAGCGGCCGGTTGCCCGGTCCGGTGACCGGGCGCCCGCGGCGGCCGTTGTCGAACAGGGCGTCGACGGCCTCCTGGAGCATGCGCTTCTCGTTGTTGATGATGATCTCGGGCGCGCCCAGGTCGAGCAGCCGCTTCAGGCGGTTGTTCCGGTTGATGACCCGGCGGTAGAGGTCGTTCAGGTCGGAGGTGGCAAAGCGGCCACCGTCGAGCTGGACCATGGGGCGCAGGTCGGGGGGGATGACGGGGACGGCCTCGAGGATCATGGCCCGGGGGTCGTTGACCCGCCTGCCGTTGTCGTCGCGGCGGTTGAAGGCGGTGACGATCTTCAGGCGCTTGATGACCTTCTGCCGGCGCTGGGCGGACAGCGGCTTGCGCCCGTCCGCCGCCTCGATCATCTCGCGGAGCTTGATCTCCTCGGCGTCGAGGTCGATGCGGTCGATGAGGCGGGAGATGGCCTCGGCGCCCATGCCGCCCTCGAAGTACTCCTCGTAGCGGATCCGCAGCTCCCGCCAGAGGAGCTCGTCCTCGATGATCTTGCGGGAGTGGAGGCTCTTGAACTCGTCGAAGGCGCGCTGGGCCAGCTCGATCTCGCCCTGGAAGCGGTCGCGCAGAGCGGCGATCTCCTTCTCCACGTTGCGCTGGCGAGCCTTGACCTCGGCGTCCTTGGCGCCACCCGCCTCCAGCTCGGCCAGCTCGGTCTCGAGGGCCTTGAAGCGGCGGTCGATCTCGAGGTCGCGCTTGCGCTCGATGTCGGCCAGCTCGTCGCGGAGCTCCGACTCCAGGTTCGGGAGGTCCTCGTGGCGCTTCTCCTCGTCGACCCAGGTCACGAGGTTGGCGGCGAAGTAGATGACCTTCTCCAGCTGCTTGGCCTTCAGCTCCTCACGGGCCTCGGTGCCCATGAGCAGGTAGGCGAGCCAGCTGCGGGTGCCCCGCAGGTACCAGATGTGCACCACGGGGGCGGCCAGCTCGATGTGGCCCATGCGCTCGCGGCGGACCTTGGAGCGGGTGACCTCGACCCCGCACCGCTCGCAGATGATGCCCCGGAAGCGGACGCGCTTGTACTTGCCGCAGTAGCACTCCCAGTCCTTCGTCGGGCCGAAGATCTTCTCGCAGAAGAGGCCGTCCTTCTCCGGGCGCAGCGTGCGGTAGTTGATGGTCTCGGGCTTCTTCACCTCACCGTTCGACCAGCCGCGGATCGACTCCGCGGTGGCCAGCCCGATGCGGAGCTGGTCGAAGTTGTTCACATCGAGCATCAGAATCCCCTCTCTGCAGCGCGCCGTTCGTCGTCCTCGTCCGAGCCGCGCTCGGGCCGGCTGATGTCGATCCCGAGCTCCTCGGCCGTCCGGAACACGTCCTCGTCCAGCTCCCGCATCTCGATCTCCTCGCCGGTCGTCGACAGGACCTCGACGTCGAGGCAGAGGGACTGCATCTCCTTGATGAGAACCTTGAAGCTCTCGGGGATGCCCGGTTCGGGGATGTTCTCGCCCTTCACGATGGCCTCGTACACCTTCACCCGGCCGAGCACGTCGTCCGACTTGATGGTGAGCAGCTCCTGGAGGGCGTAGGCGGCGCCGAACGCCTCGAGCGCCCACACCTCCATCTCACCGAAGCGCTGGCCGCCGAACTGGGCCTTCCCACCCAGCGGCTGCTGGGTGATCATCGAGTACGGGCCGGTGGAGCGGGCGTGGATCTTGTCGTCCACCAGGTGGTGGAGCTTCAGGATGTAGACGTAGCCGACCGAGATCGGGTTGTCGTAGGCCTCGCCGGTGCGACCGTTGTAGAGGGTGGCCTTGCCGTCGTTGGCCACCTGGACGTCGCCGTCGATGCCGTCGGGGTTCAGGGTGTCGAAGATCTGCTTGATCGTCAGGTGCCGGCCGGCGTCGGCCTCCTCGTCCCAGTGGGCGCCGTCGAAGACCGGTGTGGAGACCCACACGGCGGGCTCGGTGCGGGCCCGGGTCTTCGTCTCGGTGCCACGGACCGGGGTGCGGGCCACCTCGCCGGCGCTGTTCCAGCCCCACCGGGCCGCGTACCCGAGGTGCGACTCGAGGACCTGGCCGACGTTCATCCGGCTGGGGACGCCGAGCGGGTTCAGGATGATGTCGACCGGGGTCCCGTCGGCCAGGAACGGCATGTCCTCGACCGGCAGGATCTTCGAGATGACGCCCTTGTTGCCGTGCCGTCCGGCCAGCTTGTCGCCCTCGGAGATCTTGCGCTTCTGGGCCACGTACACCCGCACCAGCTGGTTGACGCCGGGGGGGAGCTCGTGGGAGTCCTCACGGGAGAAGACGCGCACGTCGATGACGGTGCCCGACTCGCCGTGGGGGACCTTGAGGGAGGTGTCGCGGACCTCACGGGCCTTCTCACCGAAGATGGCCCGCAGGAGGCGCTCCTCGGGGGTCTGCTCGGTCTCGCCCTTCGGGGTCACCTTCCCGACCAGGACGTCGCCCGCCTCGACTTCGGCGCCGATGCGGATGATGCCCCGTTCGTCCAGGTCGGCCAGGATCTCCTCGGACAGGTTGGGGATGTCCCGGGTGATCTCCTCGGCGCCCAGCTTGGTGTCGCGGGCGTCGACCTCGTGCTCCTCGATGTGGATCGAGGTGAGGACGTCGTCGCGCACCAGGCGCTCGGACAGGATGATGGCGTCCTCGTAGTTGTAGCCCTCCCACGGCATGAAGGCCACGAGGAGGTTCTTCCCCAGGGCCAGCTCGCCGTTGTGGGTGGCCGGCCCGTCGGCCAGGACGTCACCGGCGCTCACCTTGTCGCCCTCGGCCACCACGACCTTCTGGTTGATCGAGGTGTTCTGGTTGGAGCGGCGGAACTTGGCCAGCCGGTAGACCTTGCGGCCGAGCACGTGACCGAGGCGGTCCTTCGCACCGGCCTTGTACTCGACGACGATCTGGTCACCCGACACGTCGACCACCGTGCCGTCGGCCTCGGCGAGGACGACGTCACCGGCGTCGCGGGCGGCGCGGGCCTCGACCCCGGTCCCGATGTAGGGGGCCTCGGGCACCACGAGGGGCACGGCCTGCTTCTGCATGTTGGCCCCCATCAGGGCCCGGTTGGCGTCGTCGTGCTCGACGAAGGGGATGAGGGCGGTGGACACCGACACGATCTGCTTCGGCGAGACGTCCATCAGGTCGACCTCGGCCGGCGGCACGAAGTCGATCTCGGAGGTGGTGCCGTACGACGTGGTGGTGGCGCCGACCCGCACACCGGTGCCCTGCGGGCCCCGGCGGACGAGGACCTTCTCCTCGGAGAACCTACCGTCCTCGTCGAGGGCGGCCGACGCCTGGGCGATGACGTGCTCCTCCTCCTCGTCGGCGGCCAGGTAGAGGATCTCGTCGGTGACGCGACCGTCGACCACCTTGCGGTAGGGGGTTTCGATGAAGCCGTACTCGTTGACCCGGGCGTAGGTGGCCAGCGAGCCGATGAGGCCGATGTTCGGGCCCTCGGGCGTCTCGATGGGGCACATCCGGCCGTAGTGGGAGGTGTGGACGTCACGGACCTCGAACCCGGCACGCTCACGGGACAGGCCGCCCGGGCCCAGGGCCGACAGGCGGCGCTTGTGGGCCAGACCCGACAACGGGTTGTTCTGGTCCATGAACTGGCTGAGCTGGCTGGTGCCGAAGAACTCCTTCACCGCGGCGACCACGGGCCGGATGTTGATCAGGGTCTGGGGGGTGATGGCCTCCACGTCCTGGGTGGTCATCCGCTCGCGCACCACCCGCTCCATGCGCGACAGGCCCACCCGGACCTGGTTCTGGATGAGCTCGCCCACGGAGCGGATGCGCCGGTTGGCGAAGTGGTCCTGGTCGTCGATCCGGTAGCCGGACTCCCCGTCCGCCATGTGGAGGGCCAGGTGGAGCATGTAGGTGGCGGTGGCCAGGATCTCCGACGGGGAGAGCACGCCCTGGCCGGGGGCCGGGCGCTCCAGGTCGATGCCGAACAGGTCCGAGATCCGCTCGATCTCCGGGCCCAACTTCCGGTTGAGCTTGTAGCGGCCGACCCGGGTGAGGTCGTAGCGCTTCGGGTTGAAGAAGGCGTTCTCGAAGTACTGGCGGGCGGCCTCGACCGACAGGGGCTCGCCCGGGCGGGCACGCTTGTAGATCTCGAGGAGGGCCTCCTCGCGGGTGGGGGCGAGGTTCTGCTCCTTCTCCCACTGGCCCTCGAGGAAGTCGAAGTGGCGGACGAAGCGCTCGAGGAAGGCCTGGTCGTCGTAGCCGAGCGCCCGGAGCAGCACGAACAGGGACAGGCGGCGCTTGCGGGCGACCCGGGCGCCGGCGGTGACGTCCTTCGACGGCTTGGCCTCGACGTCGAACTCGATCCACTCGCCCCGGTAGGGGTGGACGGTGCCGGTGAAGATGGTCTTCGCGTCGCGGCCGGGCTGGAAGATGACGCCCGGGGACCGCACCAGCTGGCTGACGACGACCCGCTCCGTGCCGTTGACGATGAAGGTGCCCTTGTCGGTCATCACGGGGAAGTCGCCCATGAAGACCGTCTGCTCCTTGATCTCACCCGTCTGGGCGTTCATGAACCGCGCCCGCACGAACACCGGCGCGGCGTAGGTCATGTCCTTCTCCTTGCACTCCTCCACCGAGAACTTGGGCGGCGGGCGCAGGTCGGGATCGTCCGGGTCGAACTCCAGCTCCAGGCTCAGCTGGCCGGTGAAGTCCTCGATGGGGCTGATGTCGTTGAACGCCTCGGCCAGGCCCCGGTCGAGGAACCAGGTGAAGGAGTCGCGCTGGATGGCGATGAGGTCCGGCAGGGGCAGGGCCTCATCGATGTTGGCGAAGGAAAAACGCTCCGGGCTCTTGGACCGTGCGGGCAACGGCCTACTCCTCCCAGGTTCGGGGTGGACGGGACGACAGCGGGGTACAGCGACGTTCGGGGTCCGGCACGAGGGGCCGGGGGGTCACCAGGGCGCGCGCCATTCAGGGGGTGAAGACGGGGAGGGCGACAGGAGCAGGCACGGCAACCGTACATCCTAGACGGGCGTGCACGAGATGACAACACCGGGGCGCACGCGCCCCAGAGTAGGCACCGACAGGGTACGGGTCGAACCCGTCGGCGTCAAGGATTCGGGGGCAGATTTCCCCCAGGTTCCCGGTCGTCCACCGCCGCGCGCCGGCCCGCGCCACCGCCACGGGAACGGTCCCCCGGCGCCTGCGGCGCCGGGGGACCTCCCCGCTACTTCAGTTCGACGGTGGCGCCGGCTCCCTCGAGCTGCGCCTTCGCCTTCTCGGCGTCGTCCTTCTTGACCCGCTCGAGGACGGGCTTGGGGGCGCCGTCGACCAGGTCCTTGGCCTCCTTCAGGCCCAGGCTGGTGAGCGCGCGCACCTCCTTGATGACCTGGATCTTCTTGTCGCCGGCCGAGGTGAGGATGACGTCGAACTCATCCTTCTCCTCCTCGGCTGCCGCCTCGCCGCCGCCACCGGCAGGGGCGACCGCGGCCACGGCCACGGGGGCGGCTGCGGTCACGCCGAAGCGCTCCTCGAACTCCTTGAGCAGCTCGCTCAGCTCGAGGACGGAGAGCTCGGCGATGCCGTCGAGGATCTGGTCCTTGGTCAGGGTTCCTGCCATTGTCGGTGCTCCTTGATGAGTGGGTTGCGGTCTCGGTCTGGTGGGTGCCGGTCAGTCGGCTTCGGGTGCGGCGTCGGCCTCGGCCGTGTCGCTGGCCTCAGGTGGAGTGTCGGTCTCGGCGTCGGCCTCGGTCTCGGCGGTGCCGCCGGCCTGGGGTGCAGCCTCTGCCGTGGTTTCGGCCTCAGGTGCAGCGTCGGCTTCGGTCGGGGCCTCGCCACCGGCCCGCCGCTCGTCGACCAGTGCGGCCAGGCCGTAGGCCAGGTTGCGGGGCAGCGCCTCGAAGAGGCCGGCGAGCTGCCGGAGCGGTGCGGCCAACGCGCCAGCCAGCTGGGCGAGCAGGACATCGCGCGACGGCAGGTCGGCCAGGGCGGTGATCTCGGCGGCGGAGACGGTGCCCTCCCCCACCACGCCACCCTTGATCACCAGGTGGGCGTTGGTGCGGGAGAAGTCCCGCAGGGCCTTGGCCACCGCGCTGACGTCACCGTCGACGAAGGCGATGGCGGTCGGACCGGTGAGGAGCTCGGCCATCGTCTCGTGAGGGCCACCGGCGATGGCCAGCTTCACCAGGGTGTTCTTGTAGACCTTGTACTCGCCGCCGGCCTTCGCCAGGGCGGTCCGCAGCTCAGCCAGCTCAGCGACGGTCAGGCCCCGGTACTCGGTCAGGAGTGCGCCCTCCGCGTCGGACAGGCGAGCCCGCACCTCTTCGACGACTGCGACCTTCTCCGGCCTCGGGTTGTCCATGGTTCCTCCACCGGGGCACGCCCGGCATCGGGCCGCAGGAACCTCTGGACGGCGCAACGAGCCTCGGGCTCGGAGCGGAACGCCTCGTCAGGCGGACCCTGGGGTCCCTTCGGCACCGGGTGACCGGTGCACCGGAGGTCTGCGGCAGTTCGATGTTCGACTGGTTGCCTGACGTCGCCGTCAGGCGTGAGGGAAAACTGTAGCCGACCGGCGGAACGGCAGCCAACCGGACCGGTGTCGACCGGGGTCAGGCCGTTGCCGCCAGCTCCTCTTCGAGCTCGCGTGCCCGGGCCGGGTCGATGTGGACGCCGGGGCCCATGGTGGACGACAGGGTCACGGCCCGCAGGTACCGGCCCTTGGCCGACGCCGGCTTGACCCGGACCAGCTCCTCGACCACTGCGTGGAGGTTCTCCAGCAGCTTGGCCCGATCGAAGCTGACCTTGCCGATCCCCAGGTGGATGTTGCCGACCTTGTCGGTCCGGTACTCGACGCGGCCGCCCTTGAACTCGATCACGGCCCGCTCGACGTCGTCGGTGACCGTGCCCGTCTTCGGGTTGGGCATGAGGCCCCGGGGGCCGAGGACCCGTCCCAGGGTGCCGACCTGTCCCATCAGGTCCGGGGTGGCGATGGCCACGTCGAAGTCGAGGAACCCGCCGGTCACCCTGGCCACCAGGTCGTCGGCGCCCACCTCGTCGGCACCGGCGGCACGGGCCGCAGCGGCCTGGTCGCCGGCGGCGAAGACCACCACCCGTGCCGTCTTGCCCGTCCCGGCGGGGAGGGAGAGGGTGCCTCGCACGATCTGATCGGCCTTGCGGGGGTCGACCCCGAGGCGCACGGCCAGCTCGACGGTCTCGTCGAACGTCGCCGACGCCATCGCCTTCACCAGGTCGACGGCCTCGCCGGGCGCGTGGAGCGCCTGCCGGTCGAACCGGGCCGTCGCCGCGTCGTACTTCTTTCCCCTAGCCATGGTGTCGCTCTCCGTTCGGTACGTCGTTCGCTGGCGTGCCGCAGGTCAACCTGCGACCGCGATGCCCATGGAGCGGGCCGTGCCGGCCACCTGGCGCTTCGCCGCCTCGATGTCGTCGGTGTTGAGGTCCGGCAGCTTGATGGTGGCGATCTCGGTCACCTGGGCGTCGGTGACGGTGCCCACCTGCTCGCGACCGCTGGCAGCCGCCCCCTTGGCCAGACCGGCGGCCTGGCGCAGGAGTGCCGGGGTGGGGGGCGTCTTCAGGACGAACGAGAACGTCCGGTCCTCGTAGATGGTGATCTCGACCGGGATGATCGAGCCGCGCTGGCTCTCGGTCGCGTCGTTGTACTGCTTGCAGAAGTCCATCGTCTGGACCCCGTGGGGCCCCAGGGCCGTGCCGACCGGCGGGGCGGGGGTGGCGCCACCCGCGGGCAGCTGGATCTTCACCACCGCCAGGACGCGCTTCTTCGGTGCCATTACCGTAACTCCTTGCCTGCGTGTTCGTGTCCGGGGCCCGACGCCTAGAGCTTCGAGACCTGGCTGAATTCGAGCTCGACCGGCGTCTCCCGGCCGAAGATGTTGACCAGCACCTTGAGCTTGAGCTGGTCCTCGTTGATCTCGGCGATCTGGCCCGAGAAGTCGGCGAAGGGACCTTCCTTGACCCGCACGGTCTCGCCCACCTCGTGCTCGAGCCGGGGACGGCTGCGCTTCGACGGGGCCTGCTCGCCTTCGACCTTGACCTGGAGGATGCCCTCGACCTCACGGCGTGAGAGCGGGGTGGGCTTCGTGCCGGGGCCGACGAAGCCCGTCACGCCGGGGGTGTTGCGGATCACGGCCCAGCTGTCGTCGTCGAGCTCGCAGCGGCACAGCAGGTAGCCGGGGAAGACCTTCTTCTGGACGACGACCTTCTTGCCGTTCTTGAACTCGACGACGTCCTCGAGGGGGATCACCACCTCGTAGATCCGGTCCTCCATGTTCATCGACGCCGCCCGGCTGTGGAGGTTCGACTTCACCTTGTTCTCATAGCCGGCGTAGGTGTGGACGACGTACCACCGACCGGGAAGGTCGTAGGGGCTGACGACGTAGGGCTCCTCGCCCTCCTCGTCCTCGTCCTCGCCCTCCTCCACGTCGAGCTCGTCGGACTCGACGTCGACTGCGTCACCGCCGTCGGTGCCGGCGGGGACGGTCTCCTCGGGCGCGTCGGTTACGACGGTCTCGTCTGTCGCGGTCTCTTCTGCCACTGTCTCGTCTGCCATGGCGCCGGTGGCGCTCGTGTCGTCTGGGGTCACCGTCTCACCGATCACGAGGCGAAGAGCCAGAAGATCGCCTTCGAAAAGCCGAAGTTGAGCAGGAAGATGAGCACGATGAGGAGGACCAGGGTGGCGAGCGTCACCGTCGTGTAGTTGATGACCTCGGCCCGGCTGGGCCATGCGACCTGGCGGAGCTCCTGGCGGACCTCGTGTGAGAAGCGGCGCGGGCTGAACGGCTCCCGCTTCGCCGGGCGGCGGGCCGGTTGCTGGGCGCGCCGGGGCGGAGCCTCACCCTCAGGGTCCTGGCCCTGGCGCTGCATCATGCGCTTCGTCTCTCGATTCACGTGCCGTTCCCTCTGGCCGGTGGCGCGGTTGGTGAGCAGGGCAGGAGGGACTCGAACCCCCAACCGCCGGTTTTGGAGACCGGTGCTCTACCAGTTGAGCTACTGCCCTCTGACGATCGCCGAGCCGCGAACGGCTGACCGATCGCAGGGGCGGGTGGAAATAGTAGCACCCGGTGGTCGGGCGCTCCGGGGCCGGCCCGTCCCCAGCCCGGTGGCTGGAACGGAGGGCACCCGCCCTGGACCTAGCGGGTCTCCTTGTGGAGCGTGTGGCGGCGGTCCCACCGGCAGAACTTCTGCATCTCGATCCGCTCGCGGTCGTTCAGCTTGTTCTTGGTGGTGATGTAGTTCCGCCGCTTGCACTCTTCGCAGGCCAGGGTGACCTGCACTCGCTTCTCGTTCTTGGCCACGATGGCCTCCTTCCTACGTTCGCCGGCCGGTCGGCGACCGGTCCGATCCCTGGGAACCTGGCCGTGCCGGCCCGGAACCCGATCTCCCGAGGGTGGTAGCGGCGGCCGGACTCGAACCGGCGACCCCACGATTATGAGCCGTGTGCTCTGACCAACTGAGCTACGCCGCCACGGGCGAGCCCCCTGTCGGAATCGAACCGACGACACCAGCCTTACCATGGCTGTGCTCTGCCGACTGAGCTAAGGGGGCCCAGCACCCCTGTCGGGGCGCGGACTGATGATCATAGCCCGGACCAGGGACGGCCGGCACGTCGGAGCACGGCCGGGCACATGCGCCCTCCCCGGAGCCGGCCGGTCCGGTCGGTACGATCGTGCGATGCACGTCCGTCCGGCCACGGGTCCCGACGCCGAGGCCATCCGCGCCATCTACAACGCGGCGGTCACCACCTCCACGGCCACGTTCGACCTGGTCACGCGGTCAGCCGGCGACCAGGAGGCGTGGATGGACGCACACCAGGGGGCCTACACGGCGGTGGTGGCCGTGGACGACGACGGCACGGTCACCGGGTTCGCTTCGATCTCCCCCTACCGGGACCGAGCCGCCTACCGGACCACCGTCGAGGACTCCGTCTACGTGGACGCGTCCTCCCGGCGGACCGGAGTCGGGCGGGCCCTGCTGGAGGAGCTGCTGGCCAGGGCCACGGCACACGGCTTCCATTCGGTGATCGCGCGGATCGGCGAGACCAACGACGCGTCCATCGGGCTCCACCGCACCTGCGGGTTCGAACTGGTCGGGACCGAGCGGGAGGTGGGGCGGAAGTTCGGCCGGTGGCTCGACGTCACCGTCCTCCAGCGGATGCTCTGATCGGCACGGCTTGCCCCCGGACCGGGGGTCGGAGCGGGAGCGGGCTGGTCAGGAGGCGTCAGCGGGCACGGGATGGCCCAGGCGGGCGATGTCGCTTCGGTGCTCCCACGCGGCCAGGGGCACGGTGAGGATGACGAGCAGCCACAGCAGGGTGAGGGCGATCGACAGCGGGTCGCCGTGCACCAGGTCCGCCAGGAGCTGGGTGGCACCTGGCAACTCGAGGAAGGCGGTGAAGATGGACAGCCCGATGACGACGCTCCGGAGCCGGCCCACCGCCACCGGGGCCAGGAGCACCAGCCCCCACGACAGGTACCAGGGCTGATCGACGGGTCCGAGGAGCACCACGGCGAGGAGGGTCACGCCGATGGCCTTCAACGTCCCCACGCGATCGCTGTTCCACAGAAGCCAGGCACCCACGACCACCGCGCCGAGCAGGCCCACGGCACGGGTGGCCGAGACCATCGTGTTCATCGAGATGGCGACGTGGAAGAAGTGGGCCACGTCCGTGCCGATGAAGCCGAGCTCGGTCGTCGGCGCCAACCAGGACTTGACCACCCCCGGTGTGCCCAGGTTGAAGACCCACCCCCACCCGAGCCCGCTCTCGATGGACAGGAACCCGAGCAGCCCCAGGCTCATCAGGCCGGCCGTCACCATGGGCCGGATCCGTTCCCGGAACGACGCCTGGGCGCCGAGCCACGTCCACCCCACGTAGACCACGCCCAGGGCAGCCGGCGCCTTGATGGCCGTGGCCAGCGTGCAGAGGAGCACCGCGACCACCGGCCGCTTCTCCTTTGCGAAGGTGATCCCCGCCACGAGGAGACCCAGCATCAGGGCGTCGTTGTGGGCACCGCCGATCAGATGGAGGATGACCACCGGGTTCAGGACCATGAGCGTGAAGAGCTGCGCGCTGTCCCGCTTGTAGTGCCGGGCCAGGCGGGGTACGCACACCGCGATGAGGACGACCCCGGCAAGTGCCGACAGCCGGAGCAGCACCACCGTCACCAGCTCGTGGTGGAAGCTGATCTGGGCGAAGAACCCGGCCATCTGCAGGAACAGCGGTCCGTAGGGGGCGGGGGCGTTGCCCCAGAGGGGATCGACCGGCGCCGTGTACGAGTTGTTCCCGAGCTGGAACGGGCCGTTCAGATAGGGGTTCAGGTGCCGGCTGACCATCTCCCCCTGGGCAGCGTAGGAGTAGACGTCCCGGCTGAAGAGGGGGGCGACCACCAGCATGGGGAGGGCCCACAGGGCGAACGTCCACCACATCGAACGCATGGAGGCGCCGGGGCAGCGGGTGTAGAGGCGGACCATGCCCCACCACACCCGCATCAGCAGGAGGAGCCCCCCGTAGACGGCGACGAGCACGAAGTAGACGCCCCAACCGCTCGCACCTCCCGAGGACGGCGTCCCGAAGAACCACGCCCCCGGCATCTCGAACTTGAACGGCGAGCTCGGCAACGAGTCGCCCACCACGATGGCCACCAGCGCGGCGAACCCGAGCAGTGCCGGCCGTAGTACCAGGCCTCGCGGGATGGCGCCGCCCGATCCGCCGACGGCGGGTGCCGGATCGGGAAGGATGCGCTGACCGACTCGGGCTCGGGCGAACCCGACCAACGCCAGCACCTGCTCGACAACCAGCCGCACCGCGTCGATCAGTCGGCCACGGGGTGCGCCCGCGTTCCGGTCACGGACCAGAACGGGAGCGGGGTCAAGCTCGTTGCCCAGGGGGTCGACGGCCATCGGGACGACAGGTCTCCTCGAACTCGGGGTGCAGATCGCCCGGACTCGGCCCGCACGATCGACGCTGCTCCGGCGGCCCGCCGACCCGGGTCACGCCCACGACATTTCCGTAACGTCATTGTAACGTCGACCGGGGCTCGGGCGCCATCGCCCCCGGTGGGCGGGGCCGGCGGCAGGTGACCGGGCACCCGACCTACGATCGTCACGGTGACGACACTGGTGATCGGCGCGACGGGTTTCATCGGGTCGGCGATCGTTCGCCAGCTGCTCGACGACGGTGTCGAGGTGCGGGCCACCGTGCGCCAGTCGAGCGACACCCGGAATCTCGACGGCCTCGACGTCGAGCGCGTGCCGGGGGACATCCGGGACGAGGCGTCGATCCGGACCGCCCTCGACGGGTGCGACACCATGTACCTGGCGGCGGCCCACTTCTCGCACTGGGCACCCGACCCGTCGCAGTTCTACGAGGTCAACGTCGTGGGGACGAGGACGGCGCTTCGAGCCGCGCTCGGCTCGGACGTCTCCCGGGTCGTCTACACCAGCACGAACAACGCGGTGGGAGCCTACGGAGCCACGCCGTCCGACGAGGAAGCCATCTTCAACTACTGGAGCACGGGCGACCACTACTCCATCTCCAAGTTCCTGGCCGAGATCGAGGCGTTCAAGATGGGAGCTCGTGGCCTGCCCGTCGTCGTCGTCAACCCGACACTGGTCATCGGCACCAATGACCGCAGGCCGACCTCGTCGGGGCAGATGGTCATCGACGTCGCGTCCGGGAAGATGCCGGCCTACACGGAGGGGTGGGTCAACGTGATCGACGTGGAGGACGTCGCCCGCGGCCACATCCTCGCTGCATCGCGGGGCACGGTCGGCGAGCGCTACCTCCTCGGGAACGAGAACCTGACCGTCCGCCAGTACTTCACGCTGATCGCCGAGGCCGCCG
The DNA here is from genome assembly GCA_021806045.1 of Actinomycetes bacterium. Lineage (GTDB taxonomy): Bacteria > Actinomycetota > Acidimicrobiia > Acidimicrobiales > RAAP-2 > JAJZDI01. Next base: position 184,956 of record JAJZDI010000001.1, on the reverse strand, counting down.
GCATCGATGCTCCCAGGCTGAAGGCACCTTACGCGGCCGCCCTGTCGCTGGCCCACGTCTACGAGTGGGCGTCACGTTTCACCAAGAAGCACCCGGTCGTCACCGCCTCCGAGGTGAAGATCGGCCGCCTGGGAGAGACGTACGACTGCTCGAAGGCCGTACACGAGCTGGGGCTCCCCCAGACACCGGTCCGGGAGAGCATCGAGCGGGCGGTGGCGTGGTTCGGCGACCACGGGTACCTGGCAGGGCGGTGACCCGCCTCTCCTGACGCGGCGGCCGGAACCGGGCCGGTCGTGGCGGCGTTGCCGCCGACCATCTGCTCCACGTCGCGGCCGGAGGGTGGCCGGCGCCGTGGGCGGAGCATCGATCACGCAGCGGCGTCTCCGGAATGACGGAGAAGGACGGCCGGGGGCCTCCGGTCGGGGCTGCTCGCCGCCCCACCAACGCACCGGGGTGGGAGGCGGGAACGGTCCTGTGGCCGAGCCGGCAGTGCCGTCAGCGCCGGGATCGCCCCCGCTCGCCATAGTCGCCGAAGGGGCGGTCACGCTCGCGGATGGCCTCTCGCCAGCCGACGTCGCCCGCCCGGGCCACGAAGTCCAGCCCCTCCTGGGTGTGCCGTGCCACGCCGTCGAAGATGAAGCCCAGCAGCCGGCTGGCATCGGGCTCGTACTGGTGGCGCGCCACCTCGTTCAGCGACCACTTGAGCATCTGCAGCTGGTTCAGGGGGAGGAGGGCCATGCGGCCGGCCAGCTCCCGTGCCCGGCCCTCGAGCTCGTCGTCGGGCACGCATTCGAGGATCATCCCCACCTCGGCGGCCACCGGAGCCGGGATCTCGTCGCCGGTGAACAGGTAGCGCTTGGCCCGCTCCAGGCCGAGCCGGGCGACCCACACCCAGGGCGCCTCGGGGATGCCCCACACCCGCGCCGGTGGGTACCCGAAGACGGCCGACGCACCGGCGACGATGATGTCGGCGTTCAGCACCATGTCGGTGCCACCGGCCACGCACCACCCCTGGACGGCGGCGACGGTGGGCTTGGAGATCGTGTGCAGCTTGGCGAAGGTGGAGCCGAACGTGGAGATCATCCGCACGTCGGCCACCGAGTCCCACGCCCGCTCCGGCGCCTGGTCGATCACTGCCTGGCCGGCGGTCGACCAGTCGAGCCCGAAGCCGGCGCAGAAGGCCGGTCCTTCCGCCCGGAGCAGAATCACCCGAACCCGGTCGTCGCGGTCGGCGGCGTCGAGGGACTCGGCGAGCTCGTCCCGGAGCTGGGGGGTGATGGTGTTGTACTGGTCGCCCCGGCAGAGCACGAGGTGGCGGACCCCGCCGTCGTCCTCGATGCGGATGGCCTGTGTCATGACCGCCTCCTTCGTCGCTGGTCCCACGGTTGATCGGTCCGGCCGTGATCGCCGGTCGCCGGATCGTCGACACTCAAGCCGGCAGTACCGGCGGCTCCTCGGCGTACGCACCGGAGTCAGCGCCGGTGCCGGAGCCAGCGCCGGTGCCGGCACCAGCGCGAAGGCGTTCACCCTCGGCCCGGAGACGTTCACCCTCGGCCCGGCGACGCCTGGCGTACCAGACGTTCCAGAGGGCCACGACCCCGCCCACACCGTAGGGGAGGACCTGGGTCACCGCCTTGGCCGACGAGATGGACATCGACGAGACGATCACCGCCTTCGCTGCCGCTTCGACCAGGTAGGCGAGCCCCCACACGACGGTGACGACCCGGAACGCGTGCCGGAAGCCCTCGTAGCGCCAGAGGTCGACGAACTCGCGACCCCTCGGCGTGTCGGGACCGACGAAGCTGAGCGCGATCCGGTACATCATCGGCCTCGAGGTGGCGAGCGAGCCCAGGCACACGACGGCGAACACCGCCGTCGGCACCACCCCTTCGAGCAGCACGAGACGGGCGCTGTGGCTCACCAGGCCGACGGCCGTCCCCACCGCGATCCCCGCCACCACCAGCACGCCGATGGCGTCGATGCGGCGGTGCGTCACCACCCCGCCCACCACCCGGAAGGCGGGCAGCACCCCGCTCACCACGAGGGCGGTGACATTCGAGAGGCCGGCGCCCTTCAGAACGTAGTACACGACCAGTGGGCCGACGATGTCGAACAGGACCGTCGGCATCACCGCCCGTGCACGTGAGGTGACCCGGGGCGAACCCCCGCCGGAAACGGTCACGTCGACACCGGTCTCGTCCACCAGGTCCTCCCCTCCCCGACTGCACACGGTACGGCGGATCGGGTGCGGGCCGCACGCCTTCATCCGGCCCGGCTCCGGTCCCCATAGCCGGCGGTACGCGAGGATGGGTGTGCCGGCAACCGGCGACTGCTCGGGTTCTGGGGACACCGAGCGGGATGAGACGACCTTGGGGAGGACGTCGACGATGGTGAGCGTGCACCGGCGGATGCGGACGGTCCTGGTACTGGCGGTGGTCGGCCTCCTGGCGGCGGCGTGCACGACGGGGGCATCGTCGCGATCGGCGACGCCACGAGGCGGGTCCTCGACCGGCGCCGCTCCGACGACCACCACGACGGTGGGTCGATCACCGGGAAGCGGGTCGGCCGGAAGCGGGTCGGCGGGATCGGTGCCACCCTGCAGCGCCTCGGAGCTGGCGGTCACCGCAGGGTCGTCAGGCGCTGCCGGCGGGCACAACGCCATCACCATCCTCTTCACCAACACGGGACGGACGGCGTGCCGGCTCGACGGCTATCCCGGCGTGGCCGGGCTGGATGCGTCCGGCAACCAGGTGGCCCAGGCGGCACGTACCGCCTCCGGTTACCTGGGGGGGCTGGCCAACAGCGCCTCCGCGCCGGTGCCGGTGCCGCTGCAGCCCGGCGCGATCGCTTCAGCGCTGGTCGAGGCGGTCGACAATCCCCAGAACGGTGCATCCTCGTGCCCCGTCTATCCGGCGCTGCTGGTCACCCCGCCGAACACGACGGCGTCGACCCGCGTCGACGCCCACGGCCCCAACCCGTCCGGGGGGTTGTGGAACTGCGCCGCCTTCGACGTCCACCCGGTCGTCCCCGGCTCGACCGGTCGCCAGGAGACGGCCACCTCCTCCACCCCGCCGCCGTCATCGACGCAGCCCGTGCCGACGCTGGGGCACCTGGCCGGAGCCCTCGCCCACGGTTCCGGGTTCGGCCAGGTCCGGCCACCGGCCTTCTCCAACGGCGGCGACGCGACCGGAGCGGTCGGCTCCATCGCCTGGACCTCGTGGGGCGGGCCCACCGCGACCGGGACGGGGATCGGCGAGTACGTCGCCCCCGGGCAGGCGTTCGCGCAGGGCACCCAGGAGCCCGCGACCATCGTGGCGTTCGACGTCGGGACGTGCGGCGGCCAGTACATGTACCAACAGGTCGACTGGTTCTTCCCCCAGCACGGGCAGCGCTTCGATCCCGCCCGGGCCGAGAACATCTGCACCGGCGCCTGACGCTCCGGCCGGAGCTTCCGGTCACCGCCGGCACGACCTGCGGGAGCAGCTACGTGGCGCCACGGACGCCGGCCCGGTGCGGGGATCACGTACGATGCCGGCGGACGGGGAGCCGGATCTTCCGACGTCCTCCACCACCCGTGACCGGGAGCTCCACATCGAACAGCACGTGATGGCGGCGTCGAGAGCCACTGGGGGGAGCGCCGGGGACCCCCGGCATCGGCCGGTGTCCCTACTCCTGGCGGCGGTGGCCGGGACGGTCGGCTCGCTGTGCGTGCTGCTCGGCAGCTCGCAGGGCGCGTCGCCGTTCGCCCTGAAGGCGGCAGGCGCCTGGTACTTCGGTACCGGATCGCCGGCACCGGGCTCGACGACGGCGCGCTTCCTCGGGATCATGCTCGTCTACGCGGGCATGGCACTCATGCTGGGCGCGTGGTTCGAGATCGTGCGCACCCTCCGGCGCCGCCCGGGCGGCGGCGTCCTCCCCGTCTCGGCCGTCCTCGTCTCGTGGGCGGCGCCGGTCCTTTTCGCACCTCCGCTCTTCAGCAGGGACATCTACGCCTACGTCGGTCAGGGTGCCCTGGTCGACCGGGGCATCAACCCGTACGCCCACGGGACGGCCGCGCTCGGCTCGGACCCGCTGGCACGGCTGGTGGATCCCCTCTGGCAGCACGCCACCACCCCGTACGGGCCGGCGTGGCTGCGCCTCTCGGGGTGGGTCGTCCACGCCTCCGGGCACGACCTGTTGGCGGCCGTCGTCGGGTTCCGGCTGGTGGCCGCGGTCGGCGTCGCCGTCCTGGCCTGGGGGGTGGCGGCGCTGGCCCGGACGATCGGGAGGGACCCGGGGACGGCGTTGGCGGTGGCGGTGCTGAACCCCCTCGTCCTGCTGGTCCTCCTGGGGGGCGCCCACAACGACGCACTGATGCTGGGGCTGCTGGTCGGCGCCTGCGCGCTGGCCCGCCGCCATCACTACGTGGCGGGCCTCGTCCTGTGCTCGCTCGCCGGCCAGGTGAAAGCCCCGGCGCTGATCGGCGCCGTGTTCATCGGCTGGTGGTGGGCGGGTGACCGTGCCGGCACCCGCCGGCGCCTGGCGGGCATCGCCGGCGCCACCGTCCTGTCCTGGCTGCTGATGGCGGTCATCGGTGCCGCCTCGTCCCTCGGGTGGGGGTGGATCGGGTCGCTGGTCACCGGGGGCACCGTGGTGTCGTGGCTCGACCCGGCGACGGCGGTCGGACTGGCGATCGCCCATGCGGCGTCGGCAGCCGGCCTCGGGGGGCACCAACTGGGGATCGTACGGGCCGTCCGTGCCGTCGCGCTCGGGTCCGCGGCCCTCGTCACCCTGCACCTGTTGTTCCGGAACCGGCGCATCGGCGCCGTCGACGCCCTCGGCTGGAGCCTGCTGGCGTTCGTCGTCCTCGGCCCGGTGATCTGGCCGTGGTACGAGACGTGGCCCCTGGTCGTGCTGGGCATCGTGGCGGAGGGCCGGACCCTGCGCCTGGTGCTGATCCTGTCAGCGGTGGCGTGCTTCGCCGACGTGCCCCACCCCGGCTTCCTCGTCGCCGGCGATCCCGTGGTGGTGGGAGTGGCGTGGGCTGCCTTCGCCGCGTCGGTCGCGCTGTTCGTCGCCACCCGTGTCGTCCCCCGCCGCACGCGCCGCGCGCGCCGCGCGGTGCCGTCGGGGTGAAGGGCGGGCGGGTTCGCCCTCCCATCGAGGGCGGCCCGGTACCGATCGGGGTCAGGAGGCGGCGGGACTCACGGTGAAGGCGGGCGGCCGGTACGGGCAGCTGGTCGGGGCCGGCGCCCCCCGGAGCCGCGCCTCGATCCACTGGCCGATCTGCGCCGCCGCCAGCGTGGGTTCGGTGTCGTGGGTGCCCGTCGGGTACCACTGGACCGAGACCCGGTCCCCCATCGAGCACATGCGGGACATCATGGCGTTGATGCGAGCGGGCACGACGATGGCGTCCTTGCCGCCGGCGATGACGAGCAGCGGGCTCGGCGTCTTCACCTGGGGCACGTCGTTGGCCTTCACCCACGCCTGGCCCTGGGGCAGGTCGAGCGGGGGCGTGGTGAAGACGTGCCCGCCGGTCTTGGTGTAGGCGTCGAGGACCGCCTTCTCGATGGCGTTCACGCACCCCGACCGGATCACCGAACCCACGCCCCGCATGGCCGGGGCCACGATCTGATCGGGGTTGATGATGGGGTCGGCAGCCTGGGCGCCGTAGAGGGCCATGGTGGAGATGATGTCGTAGACGGCCTGGGAGTCCCCCGGGTAGAGGTGGGCCAGCATGGCGCCGGGGGCGATGGCCACCGTGCCTGCCAGGTGGAGCTCGGGCGCGTACGTGGGTGCAAGCTCGGCTGCGGCGAGGGAGGCATGCCCGCCCTGGGAGTCGCCCACGTTGACCCAGGTGGAGCTGGCGTGGGCGTCGGGGATCTGCCGGGCGGCCCGCACGATGTCGATCGTCGACTCGCCCTCGGTGGCCCGGTCGAGATAGGGCGCGATCTCGCCGTCGGGCCCCTCACCCTGGTAGTCGGTGGCGACACCCACGCCGCGGGCGCCAAAGGTGACCACCGACTGCGCCCCGCCGGTGCGGCTGGGCGCGCAGCGCGCCCCCATGCCGTTCGTGCCGTGATCCCAGGAGATGACCGGCCACCCGCCGGCCGGTGCCGGTGCGGTGGGATAGGTGACGAGCCCGGTCACCAGGGCATCGTGTCCGGCGGCATCCTTCGAGTGGTACATCACCCGCAGGGTCACCACCCCACCCGCGTCGGAGATCGTCTGGATCCGCACAAGAGTTCCGGGGGGCTCGGGTCGGACGTGCGCGGGCAGCAGGTAGAAGTCCTGCGAGGCGGGGAAGTCGGGAAGGGTCGTCCCCCCAGGGCCGGCGCCGTGGTGCGGCACCGGCGTGCCGGCGGCGGACGAGCCGCAGGCGGCGCACATCGACGCCACCGCCAGGAGAACGGCCGACACCATCCCCGCCGTCGACCGACCACCCGCCCGCTGCCGTGCCGTGGTGCCTGCCATCGACGCCCCTCCCGTCACCGCTGAGTCTGCACCCCGCGGCCCTCCCCGACGCCGCAACGTCGCTGGCGCACGCCCATCCTGGCAGCGACGGCACCACGGTGCAGGTGCACTCGACGAGCGGCACGCAGGTGGCGGCCGGCGACAACGAGGCCATGGAAGCCACAGCGTCCTGGAACGACCGCGGCCGCGTCCCGGATCGGACGCGGTCGGGGTGGCCCGCCATCACGGCCGTCCTCGTGGGCGGAGGCCTTCACCGCCGGCCCGGTAGCTTCCGAGCTACGATCCGACCGTGGCGGACAACTCGAGCGGGATCGAAGGTGGCGCGCTCCTGCATGCCGGTCGGCGCGCTCTCGTGGCACTGGGAACGGTGCGCACCGACGTCGTGCTCGTCGTACTCGCGGTGATGGGCTCGATCATCGCCTTCAAACTGGGGATCGACCTGTGCACCTTGACCGCGCATCAGCGCGCCTATCCCCAATTCGCCGACGGCATTTCCACCTCGCGTCGTGAGTTCGGCATGGCCTACGGCCTCATCGCGGCACTCATCGGCCCCGCAACCATGACCGGCGTCGGGCTCGCATTACGGCACACGTCCTTGTCGCGACGCCAATGGCTCGCCCTCATGGGTCTGGTGGGGACGGTGGTGTCCGCCATCGCAGCCGCGTCTCTCGGCGCACCGCGGTTCACGGGCTGACGGCTCCCCGCGAGCGACCGTGTCGGCAGGCGGCACACAGCCCGCCCGGTCGGGAGGCATCCGGGGGCGAGCTCACGGGGACGCCGGCCTTGCACGGTCCGTCACATCCGGACGCAGGTACACACCGACCCGACCTGGGCGTTTCGTTGGTGGGCCGGGGTGGATTCGAACCACCGTAGGCAGAACCGGCAGATTTACAGTCTGCTCCCTTTGGCCACTCGGGCACCGACCCTCAGGCGGGACAGGATACAGCGTGGCGAGGCGCTACTGTCGCGCCATGCCCAGCTTCGACATCGTCTCCGAGGTCGACATGCAGGAGGTCCGCAACGCGGTCGACCAGGCGAACCGCGAGGCCGCCACCCGATTCGACTTCAAGAACACGGACTCGAGCATCGACATCTCCGACGACGCACTGGTGCTCCATTCCGCCACCGAGGACCGCCTGCGCGCTCTCCGCCAGGTCCTCGATGAGAAGCTGGTCAAGCGGTCCGTCTCCCTCAAGGCGTTCGACGCCGGCAAGATCGAGGAGGCGTCGAAGGGCACCGCCCGCCAGCACATCGCCATCCGGGCCGGGATCTCGCAGGAGCACGCCAAGCGGCTCAACAAGTTCATCAAGGACCTCGGCCTGAAGGGCGTCTCGTCCCAGACCCAGGGCGATCAGCTCCGCGTGACCGGAAAGAAGCGGGACGACCTCCAGGCCGTCATCACCGCCTGCAAGGAAGAGGACTTCGGCATCCCGCTGCAGTTCAACAACTTCCGGGACTGATCGCCGCCCGCCGCCTCCCGGGCACCGGCAGCGCCGGGTGCCACGCCTGGAACCGCCGCCTCACCCGTCGGCACCTTCGCCGGACGGCCCCACGGTGCGCCGTCGGAGCGCTCAGGCCGCCTCGACCAGGTCGTCCAGCTCCTCGAGGGGATGGACGCGGAACAGGCGGTTGAAGAGCAGGTACTTCAAGACCCAGAAGATCCCGAACGACAGCACGTTGGCCACCAGCACGACGCCCGTCTGGACCAGGTGGCTGAGGTGGTTGTGGACGCCGATCTGGTGGGCGACGGACGCGCCGCCCACGGACACCACGATGCCGGCGACCGACATCGCCCAGAACGGGATGACCTCCCTCGTCAGGTGCGACTTCCCGCCCTTGCCCCACGCCCAGTTCCGGTTGAGGTAGTACGACGGAACGGTGGCGACCACGTTGGCGAAGACGGTGCACTGCACCTCGGTGCCGGCCCGCAGGACCCCGTAGGAGATGGCCAGGACGCCGAAGGACACCGCCGTCGAGATGACGGAGACCATCGTGTACTTGATGAGCTTCTGTGCCTCGGGGGTGTGGCGCTTCTCCCACAGGTGGACGGCCCGGACGATCAGTGCGCGCACGGCCTCACTCTAGTCGTCACAGAACCGTAACGTCAGACGACAGGCGCCCACGGAAGGAGTCCGCGGCGGGCACCCATGTCGGTACGCCCGCCGGCGGTGCGCCCCTCCCAAGGGGTCAGCAGCCGTTGTCCCTGGCCACCTGGCCGAACCAGGTGGCGCTGGGCTTCGGCCGGCGCTCGAAGGTGGTCCGGTCCACCTCCACCAGCCCGAACGTGGGCCCGTAGCCGAGCACCCACTCGAAGTTGTCCAGCAGGCTCCAGTAGACGTACCCGCGCACGTCGATCCCGTCCGCGATGCACCGGTGCAGGCCGGCGAGGGCCCCCGACACGTACTCGATGCGGCGGGTGTCGTCGTCGATCCCCACGCCGTTCTCGGTGACGAACACAGGGACGCCGCCGGTGCGCTCCCACGCCCGCCTCACCGTCCCCTCCAGGGCGGCGGGCCAGAACTCGTACCCCATCTGGGTGACACCCACCCCCTCGGCCGGCCGGAGCGTCCCCTCGGGCCCGACACGGGCCCGCGTGTAGGTCTGCACGCCCACGAAGTCGTCGCCTCCGGTGGCGTCGAGGAAGACGTCCTCCGACGGGTGCCGCAGCCGTTCCAGCCAGTCCTCGCCCCCCGGCTCCAGCTGCCAGTCGGTCATCGACAGGGTGAGGCCGACGGGCACGTCGCCCGGTCCGGACCGGATGGCCTCCACGGCCCGGCGGTGGGCGTCGACGAGCACGTCGTTCACCCGGGCCCGGCGGTCCCGGTCGCGCACGCGGGGCGGGAACAGCCCGTGGCGCCACCCCATGGTCGCCACCACGTTGGGCTCGTTCAGGGTGCAGGCGAAGCCGATCACGTCCCCCAACTGGCCGATGGCCACCTCGCAGAAGCGGGCGAAGCGCTCGGCCGCCCCGGGTGCCTCCCACGTCCCCATGTCGGCCAGCCAACGCGGGTGGGTGAAGTGGTGGAAGGTGACCATGGGCACGACACCCCGCTCCCGGCACGCACCGGCCACCCGGCGGTAGTGCTCCAGCGCGGCCCGGGAGTACTGGCCCTCGGCCGGCTCGATCCGGCTCCACTCCAGCGAGAACCGGTAGACGTCGAGACCCAGGTCGGCCACCAGGGCGACGTCCTCGCCGTAGCGGTGGTAGGAGTCGCACGCGTCACCGCTCAGGTCGACGCAGCCGGACGACGGGTCGTGCTCGAACGCCCACCAGTCGTTGTTCACGTTGCCACCCTCGATCTGGTGGGCGGCGGTGGCGGTCCCCCACAGGAACCCGTCGGGAAAGGTGCGCTCCGGCATGGCCCGACACCGTAGCGCCGCCGGCCCGCCCGAGCCCGGCACATCGCCCGGCCGTGCGGCGTGGACGCAGCCACGGCCCACCTGGAACGATGGTCGCCGTGAGCGACGCACTGGACTTCCTCGTGGACCTGCTCGATCTCGAGGCGATCGAGGTGAACATCTTCCGGGGGCGGAGCCCGAACGAGGACCGCCAGCGGGTCTTCGGTGGCCAGGTGGCCGCCCAGGCGCTCATGGCCGCCGGGCGGACGGTCGCCGCCGGGCGCCCCCACTCGCTCCACTCCTACTTCCTGCGCCCCGGCGACCCGACCGTCCCCATCCTCTACGACGTGGACCGGATCCGCGACGGGCGCTCGTTCACCACTCGGCGGGTGGTGGCCATCCAGCACGGCCGGGCCATCTTCAACATGCAGACGTCGTTCCACGTCGACGAGCCCGGGCTGTCGCACCAGTTCCCCATGCCCTCGGTCCCGCCGCCCGAGGACCTCCAACCCCTCAGCGAGCGCCTGGAGCCCTACCGCGACGCGCTGGAGGACTGGTTCCGCCGCCCCCACCCCATCGAGCAGCGCCACATCGGCGAGCTCCCGTTCATGCACCACGAGGGCAAGGAGCCACTCCAGCGCCTGTGGATCCGCGCCGACGGGACCCTCCCGGCCGAGACCGACAACCTGCTGCACGCGTGCATCGCCGCCTACGCGTCCGACATGTCGCTCTTCGACACCATGCTCGCCCCCCACGACGTGCGCTGGGACGACCCCGAGTTCATGGGGGCCAGCCTGGACCACTGCATGTGGTTCCACCGGCCCTTCCGGGTCGACGAGTGGCTCCTCTACGACATGGACAGCCCGTCAGCCTTCGGCGCACGAGGCCTGGCCAGGGGGTTCATGTTCACCCGCCAGGGTGAGCTGGTGGTGTCGATGGCCCAGGAGGGCCTCATGCGCCTGACCGGAGCCGGCACCCACGCCTAGGGCGCACCGGGCGCACCCGCCCGGCACCCCAGCGGGCTGGGCTCAGCCGCGCTCGCCCATCGGAACGTACTGGCGCTGCTCCGCCCCGATGTAGAGCTGGCGGGGCCGGGCGATCTTCGAGTCCTGGTCGAGCATCTCCTGCCAGTGGGCCAGCCAGCCGGCGGTCCGGGGGATGGCGAAGAGCACGGGGAACATCTCGAGCGGGAAGCCCATGGCCTGGTAGATGAGGCCGGAGTAGAAGTCCACGTTCGGGTAGAGCTTGCGGGAGGTGAAGTACTCGTCCTGGAGGGCGATCTCCTCCAGCTTGAGGGCGATGTCGAGGAGGGGGTTCTTCCCCGTGATCTCGAACACCTCGTCCGCCGTGCGCTTGATGATCTTGGCCCGGGGGTCGTAGCTCTTGTAGACGCGGTGGCCGAAGCCCTGCAGGCGGCCGCCGGTGCCCGCCTTCACCGAGGCGACGAACGGCTCGACGTTGTCGATCGACCCGATCTCGGTGAGCATGCGGATGACGGCCTCGTTGGCACCGCCGTGCCGTGGGCCGTACAGGGCGGCGCAGGCGGCGGCGCACGCCGAGTAGGGATCGGCGTGCGAGGAGCCCACCGTCCGCATGGCCGTCGTCGAGCAGTTCTGCTCGTGGTCGGCGTGGAGGATGAAGAGGATGTCGAGGGCGCGGGCCAGGGCGGGATTGGCGTCGAACCGGGGCTCGGCCGTCTTCCACATCATCGACAGGAAGTTCGACGTGAACTCGAGGGAGTTGTCGGGGTAGACGAACGGCATGCCCACGCTGAAGCGGTGGGCGGCGGCGGCCAGGGTGGGCATCTTGGCGATGAGGCGGATGATCTGCTTGTGGCGGGACTCGACGTCGAAGATCTGCTTGGCGTCGAGATAGAAGGTGGAGAGGGCGGCCACCGCGGACACGAGCATGCCCATGGGGTGGGCGTCGTAGTGGAAGCCCTCGAGGAAGCGCTTGCGCACGTTCTCGTGGATGAACGTGTGGTGGGTGATCTCGTGGCGCCAGTCGTCGAACTGGGCCGGCGTGGGCAGCTCGCCGTTCAGGAGCAGGTAGGCGACCTCGAGGTAGCTGGAGTTCTCGGCCAGGTCCTCGATCGCGTACCCCCGGTACCGGAGGATGCCCGCCTCGCCGTCGAGGTAGGTGATGGCGCTCTCGCAGGCCGCGGTGGAGACGAAGCCCGGGTCGTAGAACCAGATGCCGGGCAGGAGCTTCTGCCACGCGGTGGCGGAGATCCCGCCGTTCTCGATGGGGATCTCGAGGGTCTCCCCCGTCCGGTTGTCGGTGATCGTGATGCTCTCGGTCACGAGGTCCGTTCCTTCTGCTCGCTCGCCGTACACGGATGGCGGCGCCGGCTCCTGCCGTCGTCTTCTGATGCCGGTCCCGATCCTAGAGCGAGCGGGCGGCCCTGCCCGCATCGGCGCCCCGGTCAGCTGGCGATCTGGAGCGGCACCGTCCACGAGGCACCCGCCACCGAGGCGGCCGAGGGGGTGCTGGCCGTGGTGACGGCGACGGACAGGACGTACTGGCTGCCGTGGGAGACGGCAAGCCGGGGCACGGTCACGGCCACCGATCCGCCCGCCTCGACCATCCCCACCGGTGCCTCGGCGGTGACGGTCCTCCCCCCGCCCCCGGCAGGAGCGACCGAAGCGGTCACCACGACGCCCGTCTCGACCACGTTGCCGCAGTTGGTGACGGTGGCGGCCACGGTGACGTCCGTCGTGGGCGGCAGGACGGCCGCACTCGAGGGAGTGGGCGGGGGGGAGCTGGCCCTACAGCCCTGGCCCATGGCTCCGCTCCCGCCCCCGGCGGCGGGAGGGGACACGCCCAGGGCGGAGACGATCATCCGGTGGACGGTGGCCAGGCCGGGCGCCGCCACCAGGGCGTCCGCCGTGGAGCCGAGTACGGCAGCGCCGAGCGGCGCGGTGGCGCCGGCACCGGCGGGCACCCACGCGGAGGGGGGCAGGCGGCCGCCGCCCGGCATGGTGCGGATCGCCCGCGCCACCGCGGCGTAGGCGGCATCCGACTGCGCGATCTGCGTTCCCGCCGCCGCCAGCTGGGAGGATGCCGTGCCGGTCGGCAGGATGGTGGACGGCACCGACGGGCCACCCGACCCCGGCGCACCGGCAACCGGCAGCGGCGCCATGCCGAGCAACCCGTCGACGGCGGTCCGGATGGCGGACACCGCCGATGCACGCTGCTCGAACACCGCGGCGAACCGGTCGGGCACCGAGCCGGCCGGCCCGGGCGGCACGATGGCCGCCGCCTGGGACGCCTCTTGCGCCGAGTCGGCGACGGCCTGGTCGAGCCCCTGCTGCAGCAGCAGCCGGGTCGTGGCTGGTGCGGAGACCGCCCCCATCAGCGTGGCCAGCGCCTTGCCCGTAGCGTTGGAGGCGTCGACCACCGGGAGGGCGAGGTCCACGTACCCGTGCCCGACCAGGCGCCGGTAGGGGCCGGAGGCGGACGAGATGGCCGCCACCGAGCCGACCGCCAACCCGACCACGACGGCCACCACGACCACCAGGGTCACGACGGGCGCGGTCGGCCGGACGCGTGAGCGCGACCGCCGTCGTCGTCTGGGCATCGCGGTGACGATAGTGCCGGCTACCGCCGGCACGTGGGCGTGGCTCGGGTCAGCCCGCCGTCGTCGGCGACAGGGCCGAGCCCGAGGTGGCCAGGGTGCTCGCCGTCTCGCGCCACTTCACCGTCGGGCGGATGGCGTCGAGGTCGACCCGGTCCCGGTGGTCACGCACCGAGTCGAGCAGGCCACGGATGACCTCCCGGGTCAGCAGGTGCGGCTCGAGCCCGAGGTCGAGGAGCTTGGTGTGGGCGGCGTTGTAGTAGTGCTCTTCCTTCTCCACCCGGGGGTCGGGGACGCTCGAGACCTCGACCTCGCCGTCGAAGGCGTCCGCCACCATGGTGGCCATCTGGCTGACCGAGAACGACTCGGTGAACTGGTTGAACACCCGGAACTCGCCGGGATCGGCCGGGTTGAGGACGGCCAGCTCGACGCAGGCCAGGGTGTCGAGGATGTTGAGCATGCCGCGGGTCTGCCCGCCCGTGCCGTACACGGTGAGGGGATGGCCGACGACGGCCTGGACGCAGAAGCGGTTGAGCACCGTGCCGAAGACGCCGTCGTAGTCGAAGCGCGTGGCCAGGTCCGGGTGCAGCACGGTCTCCTCCGTCTGCTGGCCGTAGACGATCCCCTGGTTGAGGTCGGTGGCCCGCAGACCCCAGATGCGGCAGGCGAAGTGGATGTTGTGGCTGTCGTGGACCTTGGACAGGTGGTAGAAGGAACCCGGCTGCTTCGGGTAGGGCAGGAGATCGGTGCGCCCCTTGTGGGTGATCTCGATGTACCCCTCTTCGATGTCGATGTTGGGCGTGCCGTACTCGCCCATGGTCCCCAGCTTGACCAGGTGGATGTCCCGGTTCTGCTCGGCGATGGCGTAGAGCAGGTTGAGGTTGCCGATCACGTTGTTGGCCTGGGTGTAGACGGCGTGCTGGCGGTCGATCATCGAGTACGGCGCCGACCGCTGCTCGGCGAAGTGGACGATGGCGTCAGGGGCGAAGGTGGCCAGGGTGCCCGACACGAAGGTGGCATCGGTCAGGTCGCCGATGAACGTGTCGAGGGAATGGCCGCTCACCTCCTTCCACCGGCGGACCCGCTGCTGGAGGTTGACGATCGGCACCAGGCTGTCGACCCCCATCTCCAAGTCGTAGCCCCGGCGGGCGAAGTTGTCGACGACGCCGACGTCGTGACCTCGGCTCGACAGGTACAGCGCTGTCGGCCACCCCAGGTAGCCGTCGCCACCGAGTACGAGCACCCTCACGATCCGTTCCTCCTCATGCTTCCGTGTTCGAGTCTCCGGCGGGCGGCTGTGCTGCCTCGACCGGCTTCGTGGTCCGGACCCACCGGCCGGTCCCGGCGAGCCACCCAGGGACGTCGACCATCGTCTCGTACCGACCTGGGAGTTCCCTTAGATTCCACCACGAAAATGTGAGGTATTCGTAAATACCCGGTAAGGATCCGGAAAGTTGCAGGTCACCTGGGCGCCGCTTCGAGCCCCGGGTGGCCTGCCGATGGGCCGCGGATGGCCCCGGATGGGCCTGGACGAGACCTCGGACGCGCCGACCGATGGGCCCCGGATGGGCCTGGACGAGACCTCGGACGCGCCGGCTCAGGTCGTGTGCGAGGGCCCTCCGTCGGTGGCCACCTCCGGGGCATGGAGCTGGCGGGGGATGGCCTCCACCGGAGGAAGGTCGGGGATGGCGGAGGCGGTCGCCCCGGCCACGCCGAGGTCGGCGAAGCGCCGGGCGGTGACGAGCACCCGGCCCTCGAGAGATCCCACCGCCTTGTTGTAGGCGGTCACCGCGGCGGTCAACGACCGCCCGACACCGCCGACGTGCTCGCCCAGGGTGGCCAGCCGTCCGTAGAGCTCGGCGCCCAGACGCTGGACCTCGCGGGCGTGCTCGGCCAGCGAGTCCTGGCGCCACCCGTAGGCCACCGAGCGCAGCAGGGCGACGAGGGTGATGGGCGTGGCCAGGAGCACGTGGTTGGCCACCGCATGCTCCATCAGCCCCGGGTCGTGCTCCATGGCTGCGGTGAGCAGCGGGTCGCCGGGTACGAAGGCCACCACGAACTCGGGAGACGGCTCCAGCCGGCGCCAGTAGGCCTTGCCGGCGAGGGCGTCGACGTGGGACCGGAGCTGGCGGGCGTGGGCGGCCAGGTGGGCGCGGCGGGATGCGTCGTCGGAGGCGTCGTTGGCGTCGAGGTAGGCCTGCATCGGCACTTTCGCGTCGACCACGACGTTGCCACCGCCGGGCAGGCGGACGACCAGGTCGGGTCGGAACCGCCCGTCCCCGTCGTCGGGCGTCGTCACCTGCTCCTCGAAGTCGCAGTGCTCGACCATTCCGGCGAGCTCGACCACCCTGCGCAGCTGGAGCTCGCCCCACCGGCCGCGGACCTGGGGGGCTCGGAGGGCCGTGACCAGGCGGCCCGTTTCGGCCCGCAGCTCGCCCTCGGAGGCGGCCAGCTGGCGGACCTGCTCACGGAGGGCGGCATAGGCCTCGTGGCGTTGACGCTCGAGTTCGGCGATCCCCGCCTGGTAGCGGGCGAGCTCGTCGCGCACCGGCCGCAGGAGGTGCTCGATGGCGCGCTCCCGGGCGGCCAGGTCGCCGTCCGCCGCGTGGCGGACCTGGTCGAGCCGGGTGCCGGCCAGCTCGAGGAACCGGGCGCTGGCGCGATCGAGGGCCTCGCCCGACAGGCGCTCGAATTCTCCCGCCAGCTGGGCGCGGGCCGCCTCGACGGTGGCGACCCGTTCGGCGCCGATCCGGCGTTCGGCGTCCAGCTGGGCCGACAGGTGGGCCGCCTCCGACCTCGCCCGCTCCACGGCGCCCGACCGGGCCACCATTCCCGCCGCCACCCCGACGACCAGACCGACCAGCACACCTACGACGATCCCCACGGCCACGGCACACGCTCCCTCCGGGCGGGGCGGTGCCGGCCCCGCCATCGGCGCGCCCGGCACCTCGCCCGGCACGCCTGCGACGGTACCGGGAGGGTGCGACACCGCCGGAACCGCGTCGACGCCCCGGGGCGCTCCGACGGGTACGGTGCAGGTATGGAGCCGGAGGCGACGCCGCACGAGCGCCTGGTCCAGATTGACCGGCAGGTAGTCCACCTGTTCGCGCTCATCGGCGAGGACATCGCCGGCGCCACCCATGCCCTGCTGGCTGGCGACCGCGAGGCGGCCAAGCGACTGGCCGACGAGGACGAGACGGTGGACGCCATCGAGGACGAGATCGAGGCGTGCACGCTGGAGATGCTCGGCAACCCGGACGTCAGCCCCGACGACCTCCGCTTCCTCGTCGCCGTGCTGCGCATGCTCCCCGACATCGAGCGCAACGGTCACCTGGCCCAGCACGTCGCCCGCCGTGCCGCCAGGGGCCTGGGCGTGGAGCTGTCGGCGCGGAGCCGGGGACTGATCGAGCGGATGGGCGAGGTGGCCATCCACATGTGGCGGTCGACGGCCGACGCCTACCGGGCGCGCCTGCCCGGCGCGGTCGAGCTGGTGGACGACCTCGACGACGAGATGGACGATCTCCACGTCAGCCTGACCGTCGAGGTGGTGGCCGGGACGATGCCGCTGCCGGTCGCCGTGGAGCTGGCCATGATCGCCCGCTTCTACGAGCGCTTCGGCGACCACGCCGTCAACCTGGCCAAGCGGGTCGCCACCCTGGCCGGGGGTGAGGGGGCGGCCACGCCTCCCTGCGGAGACGGCGACTGACCGACTGCTGAGCTGCTCCTGCGCGGCGACCAGCCGGATGCCGGCGGTCAGCCCATGCCGACGGGACGGATGCCGGCCGTCAGCCGAGGCGACCGGAGGCGATCAGCGCCTCGGCGATCTGCACGGCGTTGAGGGCCGCACCCTTGCGCAGGTTGTCGCCCGAGACGAACAGCGACAGCGCATGGGGACGGGTGGGATCGTCGCGCACCCGGCCCACCAGGCTCGGGTCCCGCCCGGCCGACGCCAGGGGGGTGGGGATGTCGGCCAGCTCCACCGCCGGTGCCGCCGCCAACAGCTCGAGCGCACGCGCGGCCGGGAGGGGACGCTCGAACTCCAGGTTGAGCGCCAGCGAATGGCCGGTGAAGACGGGGACCCGCACGCACGTGCAGCTGACGGCCAGGTCGGGCAGGTCGAGGATCTTGCGGCTCTCGTCGCGCAGCTTCTGCTCCTCGTTGGTCTCCCCTGACCCGTCGTCGACCAGGCTGCCGGCCAGCGGTACCACGTTGTGGGCGATCACCGCCGGGAACGTCGACGGCTCGGGGAACGCCACCGCCGCCCCGTCGAAGGTGAGGGCGGCGGCCTTGTCGCCCGACGCCTCGAGCTCGGCGGCCAGCTCGGCCACCCCGGCCAGCCCGGCACCGGAGACGGCCTGGTAGGTGGCCGCCACCACCCGCACCAGGCCCGCCTCGTCGTGGAGGGGCTTCACCACCGGCATGGCGACCATGGTCGTGCAGTTCGGGTTGGCCACGATCCCCTTCGGGATCCGTTCCAGGGCGGCGGCGTTGACCTCCGGCACGACGAGGGGCACGTCGGGGTCCATCCGCCACGCCGACGAGTTGTCGACGACGACGGCCCCGGCAGCGGCCACCCGGGGTGCGAGGACCCGCGACGCGGTGGCGCCGTTGGAGAACAAGGCGACATCGATGCCCGAGAAGTCGGCACCCTCAGAGTCCTCGACCACGATCTCCTCACCCCGGAAGGCGAGGGTGCGCCCGGCGGAGCGGGCCGAGGCGAAGAACCGGACGCTCGACACGGGGAATCCGCGCTCGTCGAGCAGGGCACGCATCACCGATCCGACCTGGCCGGTGGCTCCGAAGACGGCGACGTCCATGGGCGGACAGTCTACGGGGGTGGCGGGCCGGTCCTGGCGGGGGGTGCGCCTACCCCAGCCCGAACGCGGCGTGGAGCAGCCGGACGGCCTCGTCGACGCGCTCGGCGCGCACCATGCACGAGATCCGGATCGACGACGTGGAGATCATCTCGATGTTGATCCCGGCGCCGGCCAGCGTCTCGAACATCAGGGCCGTGACCCCCGGGTGGGTCTTCATGCCCGCGCCAACGAGCGACACCCGGGCCACGCCGGCGTCGCTCGAGACCCCTGCCGCCCCCAGCTCGCCCACCAGCGACTCCGCCACCTCGGTGCTGGTGGGCAGGTCACCGGAGGGGACGGTGAACGAGATGTCGGTTGTGCCGTGGGCCGACGTGTTCTGCACGATCATGTCGACGTTGACGCCCCGGTCGGCCAGGGCCCGGAAGAGCAAGGCGGCGAGACCGGGCCGGTCCGGCACCCCGGCCACCGTGACCTTCGCCTCGGACGTGTCGTGCGTGACGGCGGTGACGACTGCCTGCTCCATGGCGGGATCCTCCTCGTCGACCCGGGTCCCTGGCTCCCAGGTGAAGCTCGAACGGACGTGCAGCGGGACGTGGTGGTTCCGGGCGAACTCGACCGAACGCAGGGCCAGGACCCGGCCGCCGGTGGCGGCGACCTCCAGCATCTCCTCGAAGCTGACCCGGGCCAGCCGGTGGGCTTCGGGGACGACGCGGGGGTCGGCGGAGAACACCCCGGTGACGTCGGTGTAGATCTCGCACTCGTCGGCACCGAGGGCGGCGGCCAGCGCGACGGCCGTGGTGTCCGAACCCCCCCGCCCCAGGGTGGTGATATCCCGCGCCGTCGACACCCCCTGGAAGCCGGCGACGACCGGGACGCCGCCCCGGGCCAGCACCTCCCGGAGGCGGTCCCCCCGGACCTCGAGGATCTTCGCCCGGGTGTGCTCGGTGTCGGTCACGATCCCGGCCTGGCTGCCGGTGAAGGAGACGCCCTCGACGCCCAGGTCGGCCAGTGCCATGCACAGGAGCGACATCGAGATCCGCTCTCCCGAGCTCAGCAGGACGTCGAGCTCGCGGGGCGGCTGCGTCGAGCTCACCTCGCCGGCCAGCCGCACGAGCTCGTCGGTCGTCTTCCCCATGGCGCTGACCACGACGACGACGTCCGACCCGGCCCGGCGGGTGCGGGCCACGTGGTCGGCGACGGCCTGGATCCGCTCCGCGTCGGCGACCGAGGTGCCGCCGAACTTCTGGACGACGAGGGGCATGGCCCGCCAGGGTAGCGCCCCATCCGCCGGACATCGGAGGGCGGCGGCCGGGGCGGAGCGTGGCACTGCCGGCGACGCACTACCCTGATCCCCCGTGCCCACCGAGAAGCGTCAACGTCAGAAGGCCGCCAGGCGTGCTCGCCTGGAAGCCGAGGCAAAGGCCCGCAAGCGCAAGCAGACCATGCGGCGGAGCGGGATCGGCGTGGTCATCCTGGCCCTGATCGTGGCGCTGTCCCTGTGGCTGACCAGCGGCTCGTCGAAGCCGGCGACGAAGGCCGCCTCCTCCACCACGACAACGGTTCCCGCCTTCACCTACACGCCGTCGTCGTCACCTGGCGGGTCCGGCGACAAGAGCCCGTCGGCCATCACCACCTCGGCCGACTGCCCGTCGAACCTGAAGGCCACGTTGAACAAGCCCTCCTACCCGAACGGCCCCACCGGCACCCACATCAACACCTCGAAGACCTACACGGCCGCGGTCAAGACCGACGTCGGCTCCTTCACCATCACCCTGGCGCCGAAAGCGGCGCCGCTGGCCGTGAACTCCTTCGTCTTCCTCGCCCGCCAGCACTTCTTCGACTGCGTCGTCTTCCACCGGGTGATCCCCGGCTTCGTCGACCAGACGGGTGACCCCACCGGCACGGGCACCGGCGGACCCGGCTACTCGTTCGCCGACGAGCTGCCGCCGAAGGCGAACCCCCAGTACCCGCTCGGGTCGGTGGCCATGGCCAACTCGGGGCCCAACACCAACGGCAGCCAGTTCTTCATCGTCGCCGGGCAGCAGGGCGAGTCGCTGCCTCCGAGCTACTCCCTGTTCGGCCAGGTGACCTCGGGGATGAACGTCATCCAGAAGATCAACACCGACGGGACCACCGGCGGCACGCCCAAGGTCGAGCACCGGATCATCTCGGTGACCATCAGCGAGTCCTGACCGCCCGGCCGTCGCCGGCGCCCGGGCGGGTACCGGGCCGAGCGCCACGCCACTGACAGCCACAGAAAGCGAGCCACCCATGAGCCCCGACGCACCGGCACCGGACGGATCGAGCCCCAAGACCCAGCGGTTCGACGGCCCGCCCCCCATGGTCATCGACCCGGCCAAGCGCTACACGGCCCAGATGGTCACCTCGAAAGGGACCATGACCATCGCGCTGGACCCGATCGCCGCTCCGAAGACGGTGAACAACTTCGTCTTCCTGGCCCGCTACCACTACTTCGACGGCATCGTCTTCCACCGGATCATCCCCGGCTTCGTCCTCCAGGGCGGCGACCCCGAGGGCACCGGCCGGGGCGGCCCCGGCTACCGGTTCGCCGACGAGCTCCCGGCCCCTGGGCGCTACGAGATCGGGTCGCTGGCCATGGCCAACGCCGGACCCGACACCAACGGCAGCCAGTTCTTCGTGATCAGCGGCCCCGACGGCGCTGCTCTGCCGCCCAGCTACTCGCTGTTCGGCAAGGTGGTGGCCGGGCTCGACGTGGTGGCGGCCATCGACGCGGTGGGGACCCGTTCCGGCTCGCCCACCGAACGGGTCGTGATCGAGTCGGTGACCATCACCGAAGCGGACTGACCCACGCTGGGTCAGCCGGTCCAGTCAGCCGGCGTGGACACGGCCGGGCAGCGCGCCCAGCCCGTCGGCGGCCGGTGCGCCGTCGAGGAACACCCGCACCTCCCCCGCCCCGCCGGCCGACCACGTGCCGTCGCCGGCCCTGATGAGCGCGGTGCGCTCGGGGATGCCCGCCACCGGGATGCCTGGCGGTGCCAGGAGCACCGAGCGGTGGAGCTTCTCCCCGTGGACGTCCTCGTGCGCGTCGCCGAAGTGGGGGACGACGGCCACCCCGGTGACCAGTCCCAGCCCCACCGTCAGCCCGCCGCCACGGGCGTCGACCATGGGGTCGGTCAGCACCATCGCCGCGGCCGAGGAGCCGGCCACCACCGCGCCCCCGTGCCAGGCGGCGACCAGCGCGTCCCAGGCGACGGAGCCTTTCAGCACGGAGCGGAGGTGCATGGGCGAGCTGCCGGCCAGGTAGAGGAAGCGGGCGCCCCGGATCACCTCGGCCGTCCCCGGGTCGGCGGCGTCCGCCCGGGTGAGGACCATGACCCCCTCCACCTCGGCGCCGAGCGGGGCGAACCACTCGGCCGCCCGGACGACGAGCCGCTCGGGGTGCTCGTAGGCGGCGGCCGTCGGCAGGACGACCACACGCCCGCCCCCCGACGCCTCGAGCAGCCCCGCGTCGAACGTGCACCCGTCACGCCACTCTCCCCCGCCCACCAGGGCGAGGGTGCCGGTGGCTCCCTCTACGGCATCGATGTCGGCCATGGCGCTAACCCTAGGCACGCGGGCGGCCCAGCGGGCGCGCCATCAGGCGGCCCATGGCCTCGCACACCTCGGTGATGATCTCCATCCCACCGGGGAGGAGGCCCATCCCGAAGAACCCGTGGATCTGGCCGTCGTAGCAACGCTCGTGGACCTCGACGCCGGCGGCACGCAACGCGGAGGCGTAGGCGAACCCGTCGTCGCGCAGAGGATCGAAGCCGGCCGTCACGATGAGGGCCGGCGGCAGCCCGGCGTGGTCGGACGCCAGCAGGGGTGAGACCTCCGGGCGCTCCCAGTCGGCCGGATCGGGCACGTAGGCATCGCGGAAGGCCCACATTCCCTCCGCCGTCAGCATGAAGCCGTCGGCCAGGGTGCGGATCGAGCCGGTGTCGAGCCGGAGGTCGACCCCCGGGTAGACGAGACCCTGGGCGACCGGGAGCGGAAGGGCGGGATCGTCCCGGTCCCGCACGACCAGTGCCAGTGCCGCGGCCAGGTTGCCACCCGCGCTGTCTCCCATGATCCCCACCCGACCGGGTTCGAACCCGAGCTCGTCGGGCCGCTCGGCCACCCATGCCCAGGCGGCCAGCGTGTCGTCGAGGGCGGCGGGGAACGGGTGCTCGGGTGCCAGCCGGTAGTCGACGGCGACCACCACGCAACCGGTCACCGCGGCGAGCGTCTGGCACGACCCGTGGTGGGTGTCGAGGTCGCCGGTGACCCAGCCGCCGCCGTGCACGTAGACGATGGCACCCCGGTGGCGCCGGGAGCCCGACGCGCGCCCGAGCGGTCCTGCCCCGTAGGGCCGGTGGACACGCACGGGAACGGGCCCGCCGTCCGCCTCCGCCCGGCTCACCACCCGGTCGGCCGAGTAGACGTCCCGGCGGGTGGGCATGGCTGGGATGGCCACCATCCGCAGCTGGCGCCGCTGGGCGGCGGGGTCCAGCGTGGCCGCCTCGAGGGGGCTGGGCAGGAGCCGCTGGACGGCCAGCATGTACTGGACCCGGCGGTCGAGGACCCTGCCGTCGATCTCGATCGGCGAACGGGTCACCGCCCGGACGAGGGGCTCGGGAACGGCCATGGCCGCGCGCATGGCACGGTGGCGCAGCGAGGCATGCTCGGCGCGCCGTCGCAGCTGCCGGTCGTAGAGGGCCCGGCGCCGGGGTGGGCCACCCCACCCGCCGGCCCACCCTCCAGCCCACGGACCACCCCGTCGGGGCCCGGCGCCGGTGCCGCTCTCCGCTCCCGGATCGTCGTCGGACAGGGCATCGGCGAGGTCGGCCATCCGACCATCGTGCCGGGTGCGGACGGGCCCGGCAACAGTGCCCGGGCCCGGGTCTACCCGGTGGTGCTGACCCCCGGTAACATGCCCCCCCATGTCGATCACACGCGTGGGAATCATCGGGTCGGGGATCATGGGGTCGGGGATCGCCGAGACGGCCGCGGTGAGCGGGTTCGAGGTCGTCCTCCGCTCACGGAGCCAGAACACGGCGGACGCCACCGTCGCCGCGCTGGAGAAGTCGCTCAACCGCCAGGTGGACAAGGGGAAGCGGACGGCCGAGGAGCGCGATGCGGCCCTGGCCCGGGTGACCGCCACCTCGGACCTGCACGCCCTGGCGAAGATGGACCTGGTCATCGAGTCGGTCGTCGAGGACCTGGCCGTGAAGAAGGAGCTCTTCAACGAGCTGGACCGGATCACGGAGGACGGGGCCATCCTGGCCACCAACACGTCCACGCTGCCGGTGGTGGAGCTGGCCATGCAGACGGGCCGGCCGGAGAAGGTGTGCGGCATCCACTTCTTCAACCCGGCCCCGGTCATGAGCCTGGTCGAGGTGGTCCGCCCCATCACCGCCTCCGAGGAGACGATCGACGCGGCCCGTGCCTTCGCCGAGGCGTGCGGAAAGACACCGGTCGAGGTGAAGGACCAGGCCGGCTTCATCGTGAACGCCCTCCTGTTCCCCTACCTGAACAATGCCGTGCGCCTCTACGAGCAGGGCGTGGCCTCCCTCGAGGACATCGACACGGCCATGAAGGGCGGGTGCGGGTTCCCCATGGGGCCCTTCGCCCTCCTCGACCTGGTCGGCCTGGACACCTCGCTGGCCATCCTCGACGCCCTCTACGACGAGTTCCGGGACCCGAACTACGCTGCCGTCCCACTGCTGCGGCGCATGGTCGCCGCCGAGCTCTTCGGTCGCAAGTCGGGCAAGGGGTTCTTCGACTACGCGGCCAAGTGACCCGGAGCGGGGCCCGGCGGCCCTGAGGCGGGTCACGGCCCGGGTCACGGCAGTGCACCGTCGCCCGCCACGACCGGGGGCGACCCGAGGGACAATGGGGAGATGACAAACGTGGAGCCGGACCAGCGCACGCCACGCGACAAGCCGTGGGTCATGCGGACCTACTCCGGGCACTCGACGGCCAAGGCGTCGAACGAGCTCTACCGGACCAACCTGGCCAAGGGCCAGACGGGGCTGTCGATCGCCTTCGACCTGCCCACGCAGATCGGCTACGACCCGGATGCCCCCGAGGCGGCCGGCGAGGTCGGCAAGGTCGGCGTGCCCGTCGCGCACCTCGGCCACATGCGCGAGCTGCTCGACGGGATCCCCGTCGAGACGATGAACACGTCGATGACCATCAACGCCACCGCGGCGTGGCTGCTCGGCCTGTACGTGGCCAACGCAGAGGAGCGTGGCGTCGACCCGGCCGTGCTCTCGGGCACCACCCAGAACGACATCGTGAAGGAGTACCTGTCCAGGGGGACGTTCATCTTCCCGCCCCAGCCCAGCCTGCGGCTCACGGTGGACACCATCACCCACACCGTCCGCCACGTCCCCAAGTGGAACCCGATCAACGTCTGCAGCTACCACCTCCAGGAGGCGGGGGCGACCCCCGTCCAGGAGGTGGCCTTCGCCCTCGCCACCGCCATCGGGATCCTCGACGCCGTGCGGGCGTCGGGGCAGGTGACCGACGACGAGCTCCCGTCGGTGGTCGGACGGATCTCCTTCTTCGTGAACGCCGGCGTCCGCTTCGTCGAGGAGACGTGCAAGTTGCGGGCGTTCACCGCCCTGTGGGACCGCATCTGCGCCGACCGCTACGGGGTGGGCGACGAGAAGCTCCGCCGCTTCCGCTACGGCGTCCAGGTGAACTCGCTCGGCCTGACCGAGGCGCAGCCGGAGAACAACATCCAGCGCATCGTGCTCGAGGCCCTCGGGGTGACGCTGTCCAAGCGGGCCCGGGCCCGGGCCATCCAGCTCCCGGCATGGAACGAGGCCCTCGGGCTGCCCCGGCCGTGGGACCAGCAGTGGAGCCTGCGGATCCAGCAGGTGCTGGCCTTCGAGTCCGACCTCCTCGAGTACGGGGACATCTTCGACGGCTCGCACGTCATCGAGGCGAAGACGTCCGAACTGGCCGACGCGGCGTGGGCCGAGCTCGAGGACGTCCTAGCCCTCGGCGGCGCCTTCGAGGCCATCGACGAGCTGAAGTCCAGGCTGGTCGGGAGCCAGGCCGATCGGGTGCGCCGCATCGAGACGGGTGAGCTCCAGGTCGTGGGGGTCAACTGCTACACCGAGACGGCCGACTCGCCGCTCACCGCGTCCGCCGACGAGGGGGGTGCCATCCTCAAGGTGGACCCGGCGGTCGAGGCCCAGCTGCGGGACGAGATCGCCACCTGGCGTGCCGCCCGGGACGGGGCCGCCGTACAGCGATGCCTCGACGACCTGCGGCGGGCGGCCGAGGGCAGCGAGAACATCATGCCGGCCACCATCGCCCTGGCCCACGCCGGCGGGACGACCGGCGAGTGGGCCGCCGCGCTCCGCGAGGTGTTCGGCGAGTACCGAGCCCCGACGGGGGTGGGCGGCGGCATCGGCCACCGAGGTGCCGAGCTGGCACCAGTGGTCACCAAGGTCCGCGACCTGGCCGAGCGCACGGGGGGACCGCCCCGGCTCCTGGTTGCCAAGCCCGGCCTCGACGGTCACTCCAACGGGGCCGAGCAGATCGCGGTGGCAGCTCGCGACGCCGGCTTCGAGGTCGTGTACCAGGGGATCCGCCTGACGCCCGCCCAGATCGCAGCGGCGGCCCGTGACGAGGACGTCGACGTCGTCGGCATCTCGATCCTGTCCGGCAGCCACCTCGAGCTGGTGCCGGCGGTAGTGGACGAGCTCCGCCAGGCCGGGGTCGACGTGCCGGTGGTCGTCGGGGGGATCATCCCGCCCGAGGACGCCGACATCCTGCGGGCCCACGGCGTGGCGCAGGTGTACACCCCCAAGGACTTCCGCATGGAGGAGATCGTGGCCGACCTGGCCGACCTGGCCGCCTCCCACCGGATGGCCAGCGCCTGACCCCGAAGCCGGACCGAACGGCCCGGCCCCACTCCCCGACCACCGCCCGGTTGGCCAGCCCGCCGGACCGAACCGCCCGCCGGGGCCGACCAGCCCCCGAACGACCCGAACCACGGAGACCCCCAACCATGCGCACCCGTTCCACCCGCCCGCTGACCATGGTCGCACTCGTGGTGACAGCCGGCCTCGCCCTGGCCGCCTGCGCGTCGTCGCCCTCGACATCGTCCGCCGGGACTGCCGGCGGCGGGTCCGGCCCGACGACGACGGCTTCGGGGACCGGCACGCTGGGTGCCTCGTCCGACTGCCCGCAGGCCACCTCGTCCACCCAGGCCACCGTGCCGGCGCCCGGCGAGCCGACGGTCACCGTGCCCTCCGGACCTCCCCCGGCCCACCTGAGAATCAGTGATCTGACGGTCGGCTCCGGAGCCGTCGCCCAGGCAGGCGACTCGGTGACCGTCAAGTACGTCGGCGTGTCGTGGACCTGCAAGTTCATCTTTGACGCCTCGTGGACCGACCACGCCACGCCCACAGGCACGTTCACCTTCACCCTGGGCGCTGGCCAGGTCATCCCCGGGTGGGACCACGGCATCGTCGGCATGAAGGTCGGCGGGCGCCGGGAGCTCATCATCCCCCCGTCCCTCGCCTACGGACCCAACGGCCAGCCCCCCACCATCGTCCCCAACGACACCCTCATCTTCGTGGTCGACCTGGTGGCGGTGCAGCCACCGGCCAGCACCACCACTACCACGACCGCCGGCTGACCTCGGGCCCCGTTGGTGGGCCCCGCTGACAGGGCCGGGTGGCCCTGGCATCGGGCGTCGCGAGCGCCGACGATCAGAGGGTGACGACCGTGCGCCGCCGGCACCGGCCCGCCGGAGAACAGGTGATCGAGCTCCCGGGCTCGAGGACGGTGACGCTGCGGGCCATGCGACCCTCGGATGCCTCCGGGTTGCGTGACCTGTTCGCGTCGATGGGCGAGGACGATCTGGTCCGCCGGTTCTTCAGCGGCCGCCCCCCGCCCGACCAGTTCGTCGAGCGGATGGCACGGGTGGCCGATCGGGGCGGGATCGGCCTGGTGGCCGTACTGGACGGTCCGGGCGTGGACGGGACCGTCGTCGCCGAGGCCGCCTGCGAGCTGCTCCCGGACGGCAACGGAGAGCTCGGCATCACCGTCTCCCCCCAGCTGCGTGGCTGGCTCGGCCCGTTCATTCTCGACGCGCTGGTCTCGGCCGCTGCCCGCCAGGGGATCCCGGCCGTCGAGGCCGACGTGCTGATGGCCAACCGCCCCATGCTGGCGCTCCTGCGGCGCAGGGGCCTGGCCGGCATGGCCCACAGCGAGCGCCCGGCCACCGTGCGGGTCGTCATCAGCACCGGCGGGCGAGTGCCACCCTGGCCGTGGGGACGTCGCGCCGGCCGGCGGCGGCTGCTGGTCGAGCACCCCGCCGCGGAGTGGCACGCGGACGATGCAGCCCGGGCCGCCGGCTACGACGTGCTGGTGTGCCCCGGCCCCGGAGGCCGGTGGTCGGGGTGCCCCGCCCTGCGGGGGGAGCCCTGCCCCCTCGTGGCCGGGGCGGATGTGGTGGTCGACGCCCTGCCCGGACGGACGGGGGAGATCGTCCTCGACGCCCACCACCGGCTGCAGCCGACGGTGCCGGTGTGCGTGGAGCTCCCCGTCGGCACAGAGCCCGGCCAGCCGGGCACGACCGCGCTGCCGAGGGGGAAGGGGGATGTCGCCGTCGTCGGCGTCGTCCAGCGTGTGGCCCACGGCGGAACCGGGGAAGGTGCCGCCGATCGGTGACCTGCGGCTGGCCGTCAGTCCTGTCTGTCGGGGAGCTGGTCGCCCGGTTCGTCCTCCCGGGCGACGGGGCCGATGCCGTGGACCTCGCCCCGGACCACCACGACGGGGCACGGCGCGTGGCTCACGCACTGGGTGCTGACGGAACCGAGGTGGACGCCGGCGAACCCGCCCTTCCCCCGGTTGCCCACCACCAGCAGGTCCGCTCCATGGGCCGCCTCCACCAGCGTCCGGGCGGGGGCGCCCTCGACGGCCATCGGCTCGACGCGGACGGCCGGCTCCTCGCCCAGCACGGCATCGACCGTCCGCCGCACGGCCTGGCGGGTGAGGGCGAGTGGGTCGGCCTGCGGGGGCACGTGCGGGATCCACATGTCCCGTCCTGGGTCGTCCCACACCATCAGCACCTGGAGATCGGCGCCCATGTGCTCGGCGTAGGCGGCCGCCCACGCCAACGCCCGGCGCGATGGCTCCGATCCGTCCACTCCCACGACGATCCGTCCCATGGAGTGACCATCGCGCCGAGCGCCCGGTGCGGCCAGGGCCGGAGGTCCCCCGGTCCCGGTGCACGGACCGGTGGCCAGGCGGTCGGCGGCGCGGCGTGAACGGGACGTTCGGCCCTGGGAGGCCATCCGAGCGCGCCGTAGCGTCGAATTGCTGCCGCCAGGCGGCCCGGCAGCGGCGAGCGAGGAGGTCCGCCGTGCATCGGGAGGAGATCCACCACGCACCCCGGACCGGCGACGCCCTCCCGGTGATGGCCGACTACGACGAGGCACGGGCCACCTTCACGTGGGAAGCGGCCCGGGCCGAGCTCGACGGCCTGCCCGGCGGCGCCGGACTGAACATGGCCCACGAGGCGGTCGATCGCCACGCGGCCTCCTCCCGGCGCGACAAGGTCGCCCTGCGCTGCCTCCGACGGGACGGCACCCGCACCGACGTCACCTACGGGGAGCTGGCCGAGGCGTCGAGCCGCTTCGCCAACACCCTCGACGACCTGGGTGTGGGCGTGGGCGATCGGGTGTTCGTGCTCATGCCCCGCAGCCCCGAGCTGTTCGCGGTGGCCCTCGGCACCCTGAAGCACCGCAGCGTGCTCTGCCCCCTCTTCTCCGCCTTCGGGCCCGAGCCGATCCGGCAACGCCTCGAGCTCGGTTCGGGCACGGCCCTCGTCACCACGCCCTTCCTGGTACGCCACAAGGTGGCGCCGATCCGCGACCGGCTCCCGGGCCTGGCCCACGTGCTGGTGGCACGGGGTGAGGGCGAGGCCGTTCGTGACCTGCCCGAGGGGACGCTCGACCTTGCCGCCCTGACGGCCGGTGCCGCCCCCACCTACGAGATCGGGCCGACCGACCCCGAGGACATGGCCCTCCTCCACTTCACCAGCGGCACCACCGGCACGCCCAAGGGCGCCGTCCACGTGCACGGCGCCGTCGTCTCCCACCGCGCCACCGGCCGCATGGCACTCGACCTCCACCCCGACGACGTCTTCTGGTGCACGGCCGACCCGGGCTGGGTGACCGGGATCTCCTACGGGGTGGTGGCGCCGCTGGTGCTGGGGGTGACGAGCGTGGTGGACGAGGCGGAGTTCGACGCCGAGCGCTGGTACGGGATCCTCGAGTCCGAAGGGGTGACGGTCTGGTACACGTCGCCCACCGCCCTGCGGATGCTCATGCGGGCCGGACCCGAGGTGGCCAGGGCCCACGACCTGTCCCGCCTGCGGTTCGTGGCCAGCGTGGGCGAGCCCCTCAACCCGGAGGTGGTGGTGTGGGGGCAGGAGGTCCTCGGCGTCCCCGTCCACGACAACTGGTGGCAGACGGAGACGGGCGGGATCATGATCGCCAACTACGCGTGCATGGACATCCGCCCCGGCTCGATGGGGCGCCCCCTTCCCGGGATCGAGGCGACGGTGCTGCTGCGCGACGACGACGGCGCCGTCGTCATCGGCGGGGACGGCACGGCCGTCGAGGCGCCCCCCGGCACCGAGGGGGAGCTGGCCCTCCGCCCGGGGTGGCCGTCGATGTTCCGCGGCTACCTGGGCGAGGACGAGCGCTACCGGGCGTGCTTCGCCGGCGTGTGGTACCTGAGCGGTGACCTGGTGCGGCGGGACGGGGACGGCTACTTCTGGTTCGTCGGCCGAGGCGACGACGTCATCAAGTCGGCCGGTCACCTGATCGGCCCCTTCGAGGTGGAGTCGACGCTGCTCGAGCACCCGGCCGTGGCCGAGGCCGGGGTGATCGGCGTCCCCGACCCGGTGGCCGGCGAGGTGGTCGAGGCGGCCGTCACCCTCCGGTCCGGCTTCGAGCCCTCCGACGAGCTCCGTCTCGACCTCCTCGGCTTCGCCCGCAGACGCCTCGGCGCCGCGGTGGCGCCGCGGACCATCACCTTCGACGCCCACCTGCCCCACACCGGCAGCGGCAAGATCATGCGGCGGGTGTTGAAGGCCCGGGCACTCGGCCTCCCCGAGGGGGACACCTCCACCCTGGAGCCGTCGTCGTGACCGGCGGTGACGGCCCCGCCGGGGGCGACCACCGCCTCCACCTCCTCCGCCAGATGCTTCGCATCCGCCGGTTCGAGGAACGGACCGTCGAGCTCTACAGCGCCACGGCCATCCGGGGCTTCCTCCACCTCGACATCGGCGAGGAGGCGTGCGCCGTCGGGGTCACCGGGGCGCTGGCCCCGGACGACGCCGTGGTGGCCACCTACCGGGAGCACGGTCACGCGCTGGCCCGGGGCATGACCATGCGGGCCGTGATGGCCGAGCTCGAGGGAAAGGTGGAAGGGGTGAGCCGGGGCCGGGGCGGCTCCATGCACCTGTTCGACGCGGCCACCCGCTTCTACGGCGGCTATGCCATCGTGGGGGGCGGCCTGCCCGTCGCCGTCGGCCTGGCGCTCGCCGACAAGCTCCAGGGACTGCCCCGGGTGACGGCGTGCTTCTTCGGCGACGGTGCCGTCGCCGAAGGCGAGTTCCACGAGTCGATGAACCTCGCCGCCCTGTGGGACCTGCCCGTCCTGTTCGTGTGCGAGAACAACCTCTACGCCATGGGCACAGCCCTCGCCCGGGCCCAGTCCGAGCCGGACCTGGCCGTGAAGGCGGCCGCCTACCGGGTGCCGTCGTGGGCGGTGGACGGCATGGACGTCCTCGCCGTGGAGGAGGCGGCCACCCGGGCGGTCGAGGCCGTGCGCAGGGGCGGGCCCCACTTCCTCGAGCTGCGCACGTACCGGTTCCGGGCTCATTCCATGTACGACCCCGATCGCTACCGGGAGAAGAGCGAGATCGAGGCGTGGAAGGAGCGCGACCCCATCCCCGCCCTCGAGGCCGTGCTGGTGGCGGACGGCGCCCTCGACGACGACACGCTGGCCCGGATCGAGGCCGAGGTCGCCGCCGAGGTCGACGACGCCGTCGCCTTCGCCGAGGCGGGCACGCTCGAGCCCGTCAGCGACGTGGGGAGCCACGTGACGGCGACCCCGCAGGCGGACGGGGGGCTGCCATGACGACGACCACCTACCGCGAGGCGATGCGCCGGGCGCTGCGTGAGGCGCTGGCCGGCGACGAGCGGGTCTTCCTCATGGGTGAGGACGTCGGCGCCTACGGCGGGTGCTACGCGGTGAGCCTCGGGCTCCTCGAGGAGTTCGGTCCCGACCGGGTACGCGACACCCCCCTGTCGGAGTCGGCGTTCGTCGGCGCCGGCATCGGCGCGGCACTGGCCGGCATGCGACCCGTCGTCGAGATCATGACGGTCAACTTCAGCCTGCTGGCCCTGGACCAGATCGTGAACAACGCGGCCGCCCTGCGCTACATGTCGGGCGGGCAGTTCCACGTGCCGCTGGTGATCCGCATGACCACCGGCGCCGGCCGGCAGCTGGCCTCCCAGCACTCCCACAGCCTGGAGGGGTGGTACGCGCACGTGCCCGGACTGCGCATCCTCGCCCCGGCGACGATCGGCGACGCCTACGGCATGCTCGCTCCCGCCCTCGACGACCCCGACCCGGTGCTCATCTTCGAGCACGGCGCCCTCTACGGGATGAAGGGCGACCTGCCCGACGACCCCGACCCCGTCGACCTCACGTCGGCCGCCGTGCGGCGAACCGGCGACGATCTGACCATCGTCACCTACGGCGGGACGCTCGGGACCGCCCTCGACGCTGCCGAGCGGCTGGCCGGCGAGGGGATCGGTGCCGAGGTGATCGACCTGCGCTCGCTCCGGCCCCTCGACATGCCGGCCGTGCTGGCATCGGTGGGGCGCACCCACCGGGCCGTGGTGGTGGACGAGGGATGGCGGTCGGGCAGCCTGTCTGCCGAAGTCAGCGCCCGGATCACCGAGGACGCCTTCTACGACCTGGACGCGCCGGTGGCCCGGGTGTGCAGCGCCGAGGTGCCGATGCCCTACGCGAAGCACCTGGAGGACGCGGTGCTGCCCGGCGCCGACGACGTGGTGACCGCCGCCCGGTCGCTGGGGGCGTGATGGGCGCCTTCACCATGCCGTCGCTCGGCGCCGACATGGACGCCGGCACGGTGACCCGGTGGCTGGTGGCCCCGGGCGACGCCGTGCACCGGGGCGACGTGGTGGCGGTGGTCGACACCGAGAAGTCGGAGATCGAGGTGGAGGTGTTCGAGGACGGGGTGGTCGAGGAGCTGGTGGTGCCCGAGGGCGTGGAGGTGCCCGTGGGCACCGTGCTCGCCACCATCGCCGCCGGTCGTCGTGACGAGAGCGGCGGCGGTGGGACTCCGGCGCCCGAGACGGCAGCTGTCCCGGCCCCACCCCCACCGACCTCGGCTCCCCCACCGCCCGGGCCGGGCGTACCAGGCGTCACTGCAGGTGCCGCTATCGGCGCTGGCGAGGGCGCCGACCGGGTCCACTCGCCCGTCGTCCGCAGGCTGGCCGCCGACCTCGGGGTGGACCTCGGGTCCGTCGCCGG
This sequence comes from Actinomycetes bacterium, assembly GCA_021806045.1. Taxonomy (GTDB): domain Bacteria; phylum Actinomycetota; class Acidimicrobiia; order Acidimicrobiales; family RAAP-2; genus JAJZDI01. The sequence goes on along the minus strand of JAJZDI010000001.1, from coordinate 152,163 downwards.
GACCGGGCCGGGAGGGACGGTCACCCGGTCCGACGTCGAGGCAGCGGCCCGGCTGGCGCCACCGGCGACCTCAGCGCCACCGGCGCCGCCGGCGCCCGCTTCCCCCCCGGTGCCGGCCAGAGCACCGGTGCCCGTGGCCCCCGCCCCGCACGCCGGGCCAGCGAGAGCCCGCTCCTCCCCGTACGCCCGCCGCCTCGCCGCTGGGGCGGGGGTGCACGTGGGCGCGCTGGTGGGCAGCGGACCTGGCGGTGCCGTCGTCGCCGAGGACGTGATCGCGGCACTGGCCTCCGGCGGGGCGGCACCCCAGGCGCCTGCCTCCCCCGCTGGGCCGGCGGCACCCCCCGCTGGGCCGGCGGCCCCGGTGGCCCCGGCGGCCCCGTCCACCGAGTCCACATCCCGGGAGGACCGTGCCGCCCGCCTGCGCCGGGCCATCGGCAACCTCATGTCCCGCTCCAAGCGCGAGATCCCCCACTACTACCTGGCCACCACGGTGGACCTGTCGAGCGCCCGGACCTGGCTCGACGAGGTCAATGCGTCCCGGCCCGTCACCGATCGCCTGGTCATGGGCACCCTGCTGCTGGCGGCGGCGGCCCGGGCGGTGGCAGCGGTGCCCGAGGTCAACGGCTCCTACCAGGACGGCGTCTTCACGCCCAGCCCGTCGGTCCACCTGGGGGTGGCCATCTCCCTGCGCACCGGTGGGGTGCTCGCCCCCGCCATCCACGATGCCGACACCAAGAGCGTCGACGAGCTGATGGCTGCCCTGTCTGACCTGGTGAAGCGGGCCCGCGGCGGCGTGCTCCGAGGCACGGAGCTGGCCGACGCCACCCTGACCGTCACCAACCTCGGCGACCTGGGCGTCGACGAGGTCCAGGGCGTGATCTTCCCGCCGCAGGTGGCCCTGGTGGGCTACGGCCGGGTCAGCGAGCGGCCCATGGTCGCCGGCGGGCAGGTCGTCGCCCGGACCGCCGTCACTGTCACGCTGGCCGCCGACCACCGGGTGAGCGACGGGCACCGGGGCGGCCGCTACCTGGCCGAGATCGACCGACTGCTCCAACGACCGGAGGACCTGTGAACGCCGACGACGCCCGCACCCTGCTACGCACCACGCTCCACCAGATCGCACCCGAGGCCGACCTCGACGACGTCGGGCCCGACGAAACCCTCCAGGAGGCGCTCGACCTCGACTCCATCGACGTGCTCAACCTGGTGGTCGGCCTCCACGACGCCACCGGTGTCGACATCCCCGAGCGGGACTACCCCCAGCTGACCACCGTCGAGGGCTGCGTCGCCTACCTGGTGGCGGCCACCGGCGGCCCCGCTACCAGCTGAGGCGTCAGGCCCACGGCCGGTCGCGGCGAACCACCACCGGCTTCGCCCACCACCGGCCGCTGAAGCGCCACGCCGGCCGGACCGGTCGGGAGTCGGCGACGACCACGACCGGTTGGAGCACCGCCTCGGCGGACGCGGCGATTGCGGCCAGTACCGCCGGGTCCGGCACTGGCCGGGGCCGCAGGCCGAGCTGGCCGGACCGGGGAGCGCCGTCCCCGGGAGCGCCGCTCACAGCGGCATGTTCCCGTGCTTGCGCCTGGGCAGCTCCTCGCGCTTGGAGTCGAGGAGAGCCAGGCTGCGCACCAGCACCCGCCGGGTGTCGGCCGGGTCGATCACGTCGTCGATGTACCCGCGCTCGGCCGCGCCGTACGGGTTGGCGTAGCGCTCGGTGTACTCGTCGACCAGTTCCCGGCGGCGGGCGGCCGGGTCGGACGCCTCGGCCAGCTCACGGCGGTAGACGATCTCGACCGCGCCCTCCGGCCCCATGACGGCCAGCTCGGCCGACGGCCAGGCGAAGGCCAGGTCGGCGCCGATCGACTTCGAGTTCATGACCACGTAGGCGCCGCCGTAGGCCTTGCGGGTGATGATCTGCACCCGGGGGACGGTGGACTCGCAGTAGGCGTAGAGGAGCTTGGCGCCGTGGCGGATGATGCCCCCGTACTCCTGGTCGGTGCCGGGCATGAACCCGGGCACGTCCACGAAGGTCACGAGGGGGATGTTGAAGGAGTCGCACGTCCGCACGAAGCGGGCGCCCTTCTCCGACGCGTCGATGTCGAGCACGCCGGCGAGCATCTGGGGCTGGTTGCCCACGATCCCGACGGCCCGGCCGTCGATCCGGGCGAACCCGCACACCAGGTTCATGGCCCAATGGTGGTTGACCTCGAAGAACTCGCCGTCGTCCACCACCGCCTCGATGACCTTCTTCATGTCGTAGGGCTGGTTGGGGGACGCCGGCATGAGGTCGACGAGCTCGGGGGTGAGCCGCTCGGGGTCGTCGCCGCTGTCGACGACGGGCGCCTCCTCCAGGTTGTTGGAGGGGAGGAACGACAGGAGGTACTTCACGTCGTCGAGGCAGGACTTCTCATCGGGAGCCACGAAGGCGGCCACGCCCGACTTGGTGGCGTGGCTCATGGCCCCACCCAGCTCCTCCAGGGTGACGTCCTCCCCGGTCACCGTCTTCACCACGTCGGGCCCGGTGATGAACATGTGGCTGGTGCCCTGGACCATGAAGATGAAGTCGGTCATGGCCGGGCTGTAGACGGCGCCGCCGGCGCACGGCCCGAGGATCACGCTGATCTGGGGGATGACCCCCGAGGCTCGGGCGTTGCGGTGGAAGATCCCGCCGTAGGAGTGGAGGGAGACGACGCCCTCCTGGATGCGGGCGCCGGCACCGTCGTTGAGACCGATCATGGGCACCCCGATGGAGGCGGCCAGGTCCATCACCTTGTGGATCTTCTCGGCGAACACCTCGCCGAGGGCACCGCCGAAGACGGTGAAGTCCTGGCTGAACACGCACACCTTGCGACCGTCGACGGTGCCGAACCCGGTGATGACGCCGTCGGTGTAGGGACGGTTGTCCTCGAGGCCCATCCCGTGGGCCCGGTGGCGGGCCAGCATGTCCAGCTCCTGGAACGACCCCTCGTCGAGGAGGTAGTCGATCCGCTCGCGGGCGGTCATCTTGCCCTTGGCGTGGTGGCGCTCGACGGCGTGGGGGGCGCCGGCGTGCAGCGCCTGCTCCCGCCGCTCGGCCAGCTCCTGGAGACGTTGGGTCATCGGGTGATCCATGGCCCCTGAGGCTACCGGACCACCGGCGGGCACTCCGTCGGGGCCGGCATCGCCGCTCCGGGACGCATGCCCGTGGCAGGATCGCCCCGTGCGTAGAGCGTCGAGGGCAGCGTCGAGGGGAACGCGTCTGGGGGCGGCCGCCGCGGCCACGGTGGTGGCGGCAGGGCTGCTGGCCGGGTGTGGCAGCTCGGGGAGCTCCGGCGCGCCGCCGGGGCCCGCCGCCACCGGAGCGTTCGCTCCCCTCCACGTCGTCCACCCGACCGGTGCCGCCCCCGGCTCGGCCGCCGCCGTCCCCTACCTGGCGAACGCAGCCGGGCAGCGGGTGATCCTGCGGGGGGTGGCAGCCAGCGGGTTCGAGGACCAGGCCTATACCGGCGCCTCCGGTACCGCGCCCCACTACCCGGTCGACCCCGCCGCCTACGACGGGACGTGCCCGGTGAACGACGGCCGCGCCCCCGACCCGCCCCTCTGCGAGGTCCAGGCGGCGAAGCCCGCGGCCCAGCAGTCGAGCGCCCCCGGGTCGCAGGACGACTTCGCCCAGATGCGGGCGGCCGGCTTCGACCTCGTACGCCTGACCATCAACTGGAGCGAGCTGGAGCCGACACCGGGGACGTACTCGACGACGTTCCTCGACCGGATCGCCCAGGTGGTGGGGTGGGCCCGCCAGCAGGGCATCCGCGTCATCCTCGACATGCACCAGGACGGCTACTCCCGCTTCCTCACCTCACCGGCCGACGCGTCGGTCCCCCAGCAGGCGCCCCCGCCCGGCTGCACCCCGGCCGACGGCCAGGACGGGGCACCGGCGTGGGCCGTCTTCACCGACGGGAAGCCCAGCTGCGGTGCCGACGGCCAGAGCCAGCTGAACCTGGCCGCCGCCGAGGCGTTCCTCAACTTCTGGAACAACCGGACGGTGCCCGGCCCCCAGGGCCAGGCTCCCGGCACCGGCCTCCAGGACCACTACATCGGCGCCCTCGAGGCGCTGGCCCGCCGCTTCGCCGGCAACCCGGCCGTCCTCGGCTACGAGGTGATGAACGAGCCCATGCCGGGCAGCTCGGCCGCCCTCCCCCTGGCCAACCTCTACGACTTCTCCGACCAGCAGCTCCTGCCGTTCACGGAGCGGGCCATCGAGGCCCTGACCGGGGTGCGGGACGGCAAGCCCACCTGCCCGGCCAACGACCCGTCGGGCACGGCGGCCGAGGCCGCCCTGCACCGGGCGTCGCTCCCCCAGGTCCCCGCCGAGGTCGACCCGTGCGCCTACCCGGCCGGACCGGTGCTGGTCCACGGGCAGATGATCCTGTTCGAACCGACCGGCTATCGGAACCAGGCCGACTTCTCCCCCCAGCTGTCCACCGGGGCGGCGCTTGCCGCCCATCCCTTCAGCCAGTACCCGGACCTGGTCTTCGCCCCCCACATCTACACGCACGTCTTCACCCTGGACACCCTGCTCGGCGGGGTGTCCGCCTCCGGGCCCCAGTACCCGCCGTCGTACACGTTCGGCTACGCCACCGCCGAGGCCGAGGCGGCGTCCCTCGGGGCCGCCCTGCTGGTGACCGAGTTCGGCGACTCGCCGTCGAGCGACGGCACCATCCTCACCGGCATGGTCGCCGCCCAGCGCCAGGCCAAGGTGGGGACCGTCTTCTGGACGTGGAAGGAGAACTGCGGGTCGGCGTCGGGACCGTGCGCCAACGGCTGGGGCGTCTACCGCCCACCGTCGGCCCAGGGGGGTGCCCTGGCCCAGAACGGGACGCTCGACACGGCCCGCCTGGCCCTGCTCACCTCGAACCCCGTCTTCGACGGTTCGGGCTCGCCACCGGCCGCCACCCAGCAGCCGCCCACCCTGGCGCCGCTGCCCGAGCCCCAGGCCCGGGCCCAGCTCGACTCGTTCCTCACCGCCCTGGGGTCACCGTCGGCGCCGGCCAAGGACCGCTCGCTGGCCGGGATCCTCTCGGTGCTGATGTCGTCGCTGCTCGGACCGGTCTCGGCCGATCCGAACGGCGCCCCTCCCGGCTGAGCCCCGCCTACTCCTGGACCAGCTCGATGAGGGTGCCGAAGGCACCCTTCGGGTGGACGAAGGCGACCGTCGTCCCCCGCGACCCGGGCCGGGGGGCCTCGTCGATGGTGCGTCCACCATGGTCCTTCACCGACTGGAGGGCGGCGGCGCAGTCGGCCACCCGGTAGCCGACGTGGTGGAGCCCCTCGCCCTTGTTGGCCAGGTACTTGGCCACCGGCGAGGTCTCCGTGGTCGGCGTGAGGAGCTGGATGTAGCTGTCGGCCACCTTGATCAGCGCCTCCTCGACGCCGTCGGAGTCGACCCGCTCCCGGTGGACCACCTCGGCACCGAAGGTGTCGCGGTAGTAGGCGATGGCCGCCTCCAGGTCGGAAACGGCGATGGCCACGTGGTCGATCTCGGTCAGCAGCAGCCCGCTCACGCCTCGGCCCTCCGGAACAGGGTGATGCGGTCCTCGCCGATACGCGCTCTGGCCTCGGGGTCGTCGATGCCCATGCCCTCGGAGGGGGCCAGGCACAGCACGCCGATCTTGCCCTCGTGGAGGTTGTGGTGGACCTGGTAGGCGGCCTCGCCCGCGTGCTCGAGGTCGAACACGGCCGACAGCGGCGGGACGATCTTGCCGTCGCACACCAGTTGGTTGGCGTCCCACGCCTCCCGGTAGTTGGCGAAGTGGGAGCCCTTGATGGTCTTCAGCTTCATCCACAGGTGGCGGTTGTCGTACTCGATCATGTAGCCCGAGGTGGCCGCACAGGTGACGATGGTGCCGGCCCGCTTGGCCACGAACACCGACGCCCCCATGGTCTGGCGGCCGGGGTGCTCGAAGACGATGTCCACGTCGTCTCCCACCAGGGCCCGGATGTCCTTGCCGAGACGCCGCCACTCGGACTCGTCCTGGGTGTGGGCGTCCTTCCAGAACCGGTAGCCGGCCGCCTTGCGGTCGATGACGGCCTCCACCCCCATCTGGTGGAGGAGCTCGGCCTTCTCCGGCGAGGAGACGACGCCCACGGGGATCCCCCCGCCGTTCAGCACGTACTGGACGGCATAGGCCCCGAGCCCGCCCGTCGCCCCCCAGACGAGCACCTTGTCGCCCTGCTTCATCCCCGCCCCGTTGGCCGAGACCACCATGCGGTACGAGGTGGAGTTGCACAGGGCGTTCACCGCCGCCTCCTCCCAGGAGAGGTGGGCCGGTTTGGGCATCAGCTGGTTAGCCTTCACCACGGCCAGGTCCGCGAGACCGCCGAAGTTGGTCTCGAAGCCCCAGATGCGCTGGTTGGCCGCCAGCATGGAGTCGTCGTGGGCCGAGGGGTCCTGGTCGTCCACGTAGTTGCAGTGGATGGTGACCTTGTCGCCCGGCTTCCAGCTGCGCACGGCCGACCCCACCCGCAGCACCACGGCCGCCGCGTCGGAGCCGACCACGTGGTAGGGCAGGGCGTGGCGGGCACCCCAGCGCCCCTCCTTGCCCAGGCGGTCGAGGAACCCGAAGGTTGACAGGGGCTCGAAGATCGACGTCCACACCGTGTTGAAGTTGATGGCGCTGGCCATCACCGCGATGTAGGCCTCGTCGGGAGCGAGCTCGGGGACGGCCACCTCCTCCACCCGGAGCGACTTGCGGGGGTCCTTGTCCTCGGAGGCCACCCCCTCGAACATGTCGGCGTCCTCCCGGCGGACGAGGGCGGCACGATAGGACTCGGGGAGGGGCACGGCGGCGAGGTCGTCGCCCGTGGCCCCGGCGAGGATGGCGTCGAGGATCTGCTGCATGGGCCAGGAGACTAGCGCCGCACCGCCCGTTCCGGTCCTGGTCCGCCTCCGCGGTCCCGCCGACGCCTCAACCGGCGCCGGCGGCGGGCTCCCGCAGCACGGCCAGCGCCCCCGCCCACCGCAGGAGCTCGTCGAGCATGGCGGTGGCCGACGCCTCGATCACGTCGTTCGGACGGAAGGTGCCGTCGTCGTCGATGAACTGGGCGACGAAGGGGACGGAGACGGCCTCGGTGATCGGCATCACCTTCAGGGTGGTGAGGACCTGCTTGGCCATCTGCACGCCCCGCAGGCCGCCGGACACGCCGCCGTAGCTGACGAAGCCGGCCGGCTTGTAGGCCCACTCGTGGAAGAGGTAGTCCACCGCGTTCTTGAAGGGGGCGTTGAAGCCGTAGTTGTACTCGGGAGTGACGAAGGCGAAGGCGTCGGCCGCCGAGACGATCTCGCTCCAGGCCCGGGTGTGGGCGTGGGTGTACTGGGCCAGGCGGGGATGGTTGGGCTCGTCCACCAGGGGCAGGTCGATCTCGGCCAGGTCGACGAAGCGCACGGCGAAGCCGCCGTGCTCACGGGCCACGGCGTCGAACCACTGGCCGACCGGCAGGCCCACCCGGCCGGGGCGGGTGCTGGTCACGACGACGTGGAGCTGGGGGCGTCCGGACTGGTCGGGCATGGGTTCCTCCGGTAGGGGTCGGGCATGGACGTCGGCGTCACCGGTTCGCCGGCGTTCGGCGTTCGGCGTCACCAGGCACGCTAGGAGGTCCGGCGCCGCTACGGAACGTCCCGTGGACATGCCGGGTGCCGACCGTCCCCGTCGGCATGACGTGGCCGCCGGTCCCGACCGTGCAACGGGTTTCCACCTGGCGGGCCCGTCCCGTAGAGTGTGGCCAACGCTGGAGCGGCCCCAGATCGGGTCGCCGTCACACTTGGGCCGCACTGGCCCCGGAGGTCCCCCATGCCCGGTTCCGTCATCGTCGCTGGTGCCCGCACCCCCATCGGCAAGCTGTCCGGTGGGCTCGGCGGGTTCGCCGCCACCGAGCTGGGCGGGTTCGCCATCGCCGCCGCGCTGGAGCGGGCGGGCATCCGCCCCGACCAGGTCGACTACGTGTTCATGGGCCAGGTGATCCAGGCCGGTGCGGGCCAGATCACCGCCCGCCAGGCCGCTGTGAAGGCCGGTATCCCCATGTCGGTGGCGGCGACCACCGTCAACAAGGTGTGCCTGTCCGGCCTCAACGCCATCTACCTGGCCGACCTGCTCATCAACGCGGGCGAGGCCGACATCGTGGTGGCGGGGGGCATGGAGTCGATGACCCAGGCCCCCTACCTGCTCCCCGGTGCCCGCGGCGGCTACCGCCTGGGCGACGGCACCCTGGTCGACTCGATGATGTACGACGGCCTCTTCTGCGCCTTCGACCAGTGCGCCATGGGCCTCGGCACCGAGCGCTACAACGGTGCCGACGGCGTGTCCCGCGAGCGCCAGGACGCTTTCAGCGCCGCCTCCCACGAAAAGGCGGCCGCTGCCATCAAGTCGGGCAAGTTCGCCGAGGAGATCGTCCCGGTGCTCGTGCCCCAGCGCAAGGGCGACCCGGTCGCCGTCGACACCGACGAGGGCGTCCGCCCCGAGACGACGGTGGAGTCGCTGGGCAAGCTGCGGCCCGCCTTCGACAAGAACGGCACCATCACCGCCGGCAACGCCTCGCAGATCTCCGACGGCGCCGCCGCTGTCATCGTGATGTCGAAGGCGAAGGCGGAGGAGCTGGGGGTGTCCGCCCTGGGCGAGCTGGTCAGCTACGGCCAGGTGGCCGGCCCCGACCCGTCGCTGCTGTCCCAGCCGGCCCGTGCCACCGCCCAGGCACTGGCCAAGGCCAAGCTGACGGTGGACGACATCGACATCTTCGAGATCAACGAGGCGTTCGCCGCTGTCGGCCTCACGTCGACCGACGAGCTGGGGATCCCCGAGGACAAGGTCAACGTGAACGGCGGCGCCATCGCGCTGGGCCACCCCGTCGGCATGTCGGGGACCCGGGTGGCGCTGACCGCCCTCTACGAGCTCAAGCGCCGGGGCGGCGGCACCGCTGCGGTGAGCCTGTGCGGTGGCGGCGGCCAGGGTGACGCCGCCGTGCTGCGCACAATCTGATCCGGCAGCGGTCCGACCGGGCGGTCGGCCACAGTCCCGTGGGCTACGAGGACGGCCGGCATCCGTGCCGGCCGTCCGTCGCGTCCGAGGTGCCGTCGACTCGGTGCTGGGCCTCTCGGGAGCGGGGCCTCTCGGGAACCCGGCCTCAGTAGGGGGGCGACGCCACACCGCAGAGCCGGCCGGTGGACAGCTCCACCTCGGCCCACGAGGCGGCGGGGAGCGCCACCACGGCCAGCGTGCACGTCGGGAAGCCGTGGGCCTCGAGGCGCTCACGGCCGCCGCCGGTCGGGTCGAGCAGCTCCCAGGTGAGCGAGAAGGCGGTCGGGTTGTGGCCGACGAGCACGACCGAAGGAGGAGCGTCGCCCAGCTCGTGGAGGACGCCGAGCGCGGTCGGCACGGAGGCGCCGTAGACGGCCCGCTCCCTGCGGACTTCGGGTGCGACGCCCCCGGGGGCGGTCAGGGCGAGCGCGGCCGTCTCCGTCGTCCGGACTGCGGTCGAGCACACCACCAGTTCGGGCGGGGGGATGTCCTCACCGTCCGGGCCGACCATGGCCAGCGCCCCGGCACCGGCGGTCAGGCGGGAGGCGAGGGCGGCGGCGTCCCGGCGGCCCCGCTCGGTGAGCGGCCGGGCGTGGTCACCACCCGGCGAGCCGGTAGCCGCCTTGGCGTGCCGCAGCATCCACAGGTAGCGGCGCGGGGGCGGGATGGTGCCGTCGGTCTCGGGGGCCACATGTGCATGGTGCCCCACAGAGGCGCCGGCGTGTGGGCGGGAGCCCCGGGCCCGCCTCAGGCTTCGACGGTACGGCGTCCCTCGAGGGCCCGCCCCAGGGTCAGCTCGTCGGCGTACTCGAGGTCGCCACCCACCGGCAGGCCGCTGGCGATCCGGGTCACCGTCAGCCCCAGCGGGTTGAGCAGCCGGGCGAGGTACATGGCCGTCGCCTCACCCTCGAGGTTGGGGTTGGTGCACAGGATGATCTCGGTGAGGCCCTCGGCGTCGACCCGGGCCAGCAACTCGCGGACGCGCAGCTGGTCCGGCCCCACCCCCTCGATCGGGTTGAGGGCGCCCTGGAGCACGTGGTAGCGGCCGGCGAACTCGCCCGTCTTCTCCACGGCCACGATGTCGCGGGGGTCCTCCACCACGCATACGACGGTGCTGTCGCGCCGGTCATCGAGGCAGATGGCGCACAGCTCCCCCTCGGCCACGTTGAAGCAGCGCGTGCACAGGGTCATCCGCTCCTTCACCGCGGTGATGGCGTCGGCCAGGCGGAGGGCGTCGGGGCCGGGCACCTTGAGGAGGTAGAAGGCGATGCGCTGGGCCGACTTGGGGCCGACGCCGGGGAGCCGCCCGAGCTCGTCGACGAGGGCCTGGAGGGGGCCGGAGAAGGCGGGCATTCAGCCCGCCTCCACGGGGAGCGCCCGCCGGCCGGGACGTGCCCGTCGCACGCGGCGGGCGGTGCTCGTGCCGGCACGAACGGGGAACGGCGGCGGGTCCCCGGTGGCGGGTCGGGCCACGTCGGTCACCGGACCTCCTCGGCACCGGGGAAGGCCCGCAGCAGGCGCGCCTCGGCCGATCCGTCGTACTCGGCCTCGCTGACCTGCCGGGCCGTCTCGAAGATGGCCAGGTCCTCCTCGGGATCGGGCGGCTGGTCGGTCGCCGGCATCGCAGCCCGCTCCGGCGCAGAGACTGGCGGCGCTGCAACTGACGGCTCCGTGGTCGCCGGCTCCGTGGGCGCCGATGGCGAACCCGCACCCGCCGGCCCACCGGAACGATCGGCTGCAGCCGGCCCACCGGATCGTTCCGGCGCGACAGGGGCCGGCCGGGGAGCGCCGGGCGACGGAGGGCCACCTGACCCGTCCGGCTCGACCACCATGCGGACGGGGACGGGGCGGCCGAAGTGCGCGGCCAGCACCGCCTCGACGTCGGGGCGGACCTCCTCGCACCGGTCCCGGTGGATCTGGTTGGGCAGGGCGAACACGGCGGCGTCCCCCACCTCGAGGAAGCGGCCGGCCACGAGGAGCGCCTTCGCCTTGGGCCGGAGCCGGGTGAGGATGTGATCGCCCCATGCCTCGGTCAGCTGGTCCCGGCTGGGGAGCCCGCTGGCGGGGGGAGCGCCGACGGCGGGGGCGCCTCCTCCAGGCTCGCCGTCCGGTGCCGGCGCCGGTGCCGGTGCGGCCGGAGGTTCGGCTGGTGCGGCTGGAGGTTCGGCGGCGGCGACCGGTGCTGGAACCTGGCTGTCTGGTACCGGACCACGAGGTGGGCTCGCTGCCGGGGCCGCCGGGGGGTTCCCGGCCGCGTGTGCCGCCTGGCGCCGCAGGGCGCCGAGCGTCGGCCGGCCACCGGGAGCGGCCGTCCGTGGAGCCGGCTCGGACGAGCTCTCGGCCGGGACCTCGGTGGCGGGCGAGGGAACCTCGGTGGCTGGTCCCGGCGCCGGTACCGGGACCTCTGCGGCGGGCACCCCATGGAGGCCGCCGGTGGAACGGGCTGGCGGGTGAGCAGCCGGTGCGCCTCCGGCACCCATCCCGGCCACGGTCCGCTCCAGGCGCTCCAGCCGGGCAAGGACGGCCTCGAGCCCCTCGTCCGCCTCGGGGTGGGCCAACCGGACCAGCGACACCTCCAGGTTGACCCGGGGGTCGGGCGCGTCGCGCATCTGCACCTGGGCCGCGCCGATCGTCTCGAGTGCCCGCACCACGCCGGCGAGGCCCAGCCGGGTGGCGACGTCGGCCACCGAGTCGCGCTCGGTGCCGGCCAGCGCCACCAGGTCCGGTGCGACGAGCGACAGGAAGCCCTGGCGGAGGTACTCGACCAGGTCGGCCGCCAACTGGGCCGGCCCCCAGCCGCCCTCGACCAGCTGCGAGACGGCCACCAACGCGGCCGAGGCGTCGCGGTCGGCCAGCGCGCCGGCCACGGTGCCGAGCTCGGGCAGGTCGTCGTCGAGGTGGTCGGATGCGGCCAGCTGGTCGAGGACCGAGAGGGTGTCGCGGGCCGACCCCCGGCCCCGGCGCACGGCCAGGCCGAGGGCCTCGTCACCGAGCTCCAGACCGGCCGCGGTGCGGACGTCCTCCAGCAGCGAGACCAGGGTCTCCGCCCCGAGCAGGCGGAACTCGAAGTGCTGGGTGCGGCTGCGGATGGTGGGCAGGACCTTCTGCGGATCGGTCGTGGCCAGCACGAACACGACGTGCGCCGGCGGTTCCTCGAGCGTCTTCAGGAGCGCGTTGGAGGCCGCCGTCGACAGCATGTGGACCTCGTCGACGATGTACACCTTCTGCCGGCCAGGCGTACCGAGCGCGGCCCGCGACACCAGGTCCCGCATGGCCTCGACCCCGTTGTTGGACGCGGCGTCGAGCTCGTGGACGTCGAGTGAGGTCCCCCGGGTGATCTCGAGGCACGAGGCGCATTCGCCACACGGCTCGCCGTCATGGGGATTCGCGCAGTTGAGCGCCTTGGCCAGGATCCGGGCCGTGGACGTCTTGCCCGTCCCCCGGGGTCCGCTGAAGAGGTAGGCGTGGGCAACCCGGCCGTCACGCACCGCGTTGCGGAGGGCGAGCACCACGTGGTCCTGGCCCCTGACCTCGGCGAAGGTCCCGGGCCGGAACCTGCGGTAGAGGGACTGGTAGGGAACGTCCCCCGGACCGTCGCTCGGCACTGGGGTGTCGCCGTCCACGTCGGGTGAGCCTACCGGCCCTCGGGGACGCCGGCGCCCGGTGCACGAGCCCCGGTGGGGACGGCGGGACGGTCCGGTGCCCGTCACCCGGTGCGGTGGCCAGGCGGTCTGCGGCACCCGACCGGGCCCGCTGAGAGCTGCTGCCTTCCGACCCTGACTCGGTTCACGGGAGGCCGTCGCGCAGGACCCGGCCACCGCACCCGGCGACGGAAGGACAAGCCTAGCGCCCGTGCCAGGCGGCTGGCCGCCGGCCGGCCCCCGGGAGAGCCAGCACTGAGCACCGGACCCGCACCAGCCACACCTCGGCGGCCCCGGGGAGCGCCGGCCGGTCAGCGGGCGCCCGGACGCGGACTAGCCTGACGGGGCGCTCCGCCGGCCCAGGTCCGGACCGGCGGGCGACGGACGGGCGGCCGTGGCCGGCCCGGCTCGGAGGAGTGCGAGAGCGGCCGAATCGGCACGACTGGAAATCGTGTGTGGGGCAACCCACCGTGGGTTCAAATCCCACCTCCTCCGCTGGGGGGTCCTTACGAAAGTGGGGGCCTCGAGGTTACGAAACCCCTCGCTGTAGGCCCGTGGTGGTCTGCTGCGGGCGTCTCACGTCAGCCTGACACGTAGGGGTGCGCTTGGAGAATCGGCCGTCGGCTTCTACCTCTCATCCTCGGCGATCCACCTCTCGGTGAAGGCAGGGACCGAAGAGAGCAACTCCAACGCATCATCTGAGGAGTGAGCGTGGCGAATGAGGGCTCGATTCGCCTCCTTCATGAGACCGACCTCGACCATGCGATCGAGTTGCTCAACGAGCGGCGCCCAGTAGTCGGCCACGTCAAGAAGCACGACTGGTTTCGCGTGCAGGCCGAGTTGTGTCCATGTCGCCACTTCCGACAGCTCTTCGAGCGTGCCGAGACCACCAGGGAGGGCGACAAAGCCGTCAGCCAGTTCGTACATGAGCTGTTTACGCTCGTGCATGGAACCCACCTCGTGCAGTTCCGTGAGGCCGGTGTGTCCCACCTCGCGGCTGAACAGTCCGGCGGGAATGACGCCAACGACGCGGCCGCCCTTTCCTAGAGCCGCATCGGCCAAGACCCCCATGAGGCCCACTCTGCCGCCGCCGTAGATGAGGTCGATGCCCCGATTCACGATCGTCTCGGCTAGGTCGACGGTAGCGCGCCGATACTGCGGGTCAGACGGCGTAGAGGATCCACAGAAGACGCACACGGATCCGACTTTTACTGTGTTGTTGGTTCCCCATGACTGACCCACGTCCCGATCCTTGCAGACGTGGCCTTGTACCTCTTTCCCATTTCAGCACGGTGGTCTTCTCTTGCATCGGCGGCGGCATCATCCGCGAGAAGGGTGGCTCGGAGGTCCCGAGCCGGGCTGCCGAACTCCTCATCTGGACGGTCCTGAAGAGGCTGTTGCTCTTGCCGCACGCGCGACAGATCGACGGATAGGGCGCTCGGGCACCCGCGACTGAGCACCACCGTGGGTGGCCGCTCTCCTCCCGGCTGCGGCAGTGGGCCCTTCACCGTGGCCGTGGCAGTTGCCAGACCATGACCCCGCCCCATCTGTCACCTCGCTGGGTGGATACCCCCCACCCTCTGTCACCTCGCTCTTCGTATACCCCCACATCTCTGTTATCCAGTGAGCCCCAAACCCCCCCGCCCCTGTTGTCCTATCGCTACAGTGGGGTCCGTGAGGGACGACGAGATCCGGAGGATACTGACCGAAGCGAACCCCTGGTGGCGTGCCGCTGCGGCGGGTCACGACCCGGTCGACGCTGTACGATCGCACCGGCTGATTCGTGACCGGGCTCGCCACGACCTCGGCTACCGCCCTTCGGTCCTGAACGACCTGGCGACGGGTCCCGTCGGGGACTCCCTGATCGTGCTGACCGGCCCTCGCCGGGTCGGCAAGAGCGTCGCCCTGCTGGACCTCGCAGCTGAGCTCTGTGGCCGGACAGACGTTCAGCCGTTCCAGGTGATCCACGTCCCCTGCGACGGGATGGCCGCACGAGATCTGCGACGGGCATTCACCCTCGGACGGGAGCTCACCCGCCCAGCCGATCTCGTTGCCCCCCGCGCCCGGATCTGGCTGCTCGACGAGGTCAGCGCGATCGCGGGTTGGACCGCCATCGTCAAGGCGTCGCGCGACGGGACCGCTGTCGGAGACGACACCGTGGTGGTAACCGGAAGCCGCTGGCGAGAGGATGAAGACATCGCCGGGAACCTGCTCGCCGGGCGGGCAGGTTCGGCAGGCCTGCGGCGGGTCCGTCACCTGCTGCCGATGACCTTCAGGGACTTCGCCACCGCCACCCGCCCAGCGCTCCTGCTACCCGAAGCTGTCCACCCCGCCGAGCTGCAGAGCCCCGAAGTCGCCGCGACCTTGGACGGGCTGCGTTTCGAGGTGGACGGCTACGATCTGGCCTGGCAGGACTACCTCAGCTGCGGAGGGTTCCCCCGTGCTGTCGCCGAGCACACCAGATGCGGGGCGGTCAGCATCGACTATGTCCGCGACCTGGCTGCGTGGCTTCGCGGCGACGTCAACCTCGAGGGCCCACCCGAGTCGCTGCCGCTGTTCCTCGAACAGCTCGCTGAGCGCGCCACCAGCCCGCTGAACGTGGCCCACACCGCCGAGGCGCTCGGGTGGACCCGACCTGTCACGGCAGGGCGTCTCAACCGTCTCGTTTCGGGATTCGGAGCATTGTGGTGCCGCCACCATGACGACAGCGGCCGCCCGGTCACCGGCTCCCAGCCCAAGCTGTACCTGGTCGACCCGATCCTCGGGTGGATGCCCAGCCGGCTGCGCGCCGGTCTGCGCCCACCCCAGATGTCAGCTCTCACCGAACAGGCCCTCGGAGTGGCCCTAGCCCGCAGGATCGACCTTCTCGACGAGGGCCGCTGGGTGGCCGGTGACACCCTCGGCTACACCCGCACCGGTTCGGGCAACGAGATCGATCTTGTGCCCGTGGCGGTACCCTCCGGCGGGACCACCCTGGAATCGGTACCGATCGAGGGGAAATGGGTCGACCAGGGGTGGCGGAGCGAAGCAAAGGTCATCGAGAACAAGTTCCATCGGGGGATTCTCGCCACCAAAAGCCTGCTCGACCTCGACCACCCCAGCTGGGCCATTCCCGCCCCGCTGGTAGCACTCATGCTCGAGTAACCCGAACGTTCCCCGGAGCCCCGGGAGCTCAACCGCCCGGTTGGACAACGTGCACGGAGACACCCGAAACGCGTGCGAGGAATCCGCGCCCCTCGGACACCTAGGCCATCTACCTGGACCTCTCCGGTTTCGTAACCACCCCGCTGGTTTCGAAGTGTCGCGCTGCACGCCAGATGGCGGTCCACCAAGGTCCTGCTCAGCCTCAAGGGGAATCGGGAACGTTGAGCGATCCGACCAGCAGGAGCGGAGGCCGAACGATGAGCGGTAGCGGGAATGGCGGTACACGCAGGGGGCGAGGGGTCGTTCAGATGCTCGCTGGGATTGTCCTCGTCGGGTTCCTTGCCGGATGTGGGAGCTCGGCCACGAGTGCACACGCGCCTTCGACGACGGGCACCCAGACGTCGTCGGCCTCGGGTCAGAGACCGCCAACGGCGGCTACGGACCGGGCAGTCGGAGCCACGCCGGCGGCGGCCACGACCGGCACGGGAGGGCACGCGCTTCCCGTCACGGTCCGATCCGACACGGCCATGCGCGCCGCGGGTAACCACGGGCCGTCGTCGTCGATCCTCGTCCCCTCGTCATGCACGGTCTCGTCCTCGAACGCCACGGCGACCGGAACGTTCAGCGGTGGTCTCGCTCCTGCGGTCTACGCGCGCTACGGGGACGTCATCGACCTCTACGTCTTCAGCGCGCCGCAGTCCGGCTACTCCGAAGGGATCCAACTGGCCAGCCCCTTCACCCCCAGCGCCCCGAGCGTCGCCGGCAAGGGCCCATGGTCGGTGACCGTGCCGCTGGACACGCAACTCTCGAACGCCGACCAGCCAGTCCGCTGCGTGGTGGCAGCCCAACCGACCCACGACTTCGAGGGGGCGCCGTCGGCGTACTGACCATTGCGTCAGTACTACGCGACCCCTGCAACTGCGATCGAGTGGGCGGGCAGGTCGAGAGCCGCACCGACCGGTGCCGATTCGCTCGTCGGCGCCAGCGCGCCGGGCGGCCCTGCGACGATCTTCACGTGCGTGTCGCGAGGGATCGCGATTCCCGCGCTCAGCGCGACCGGCTGCCCAGTGAGGCTGACGTGGTCGGACGGGCGGCGATCGCTCAGCCCGCGCCACTCGGGTGTCGCTCGCTGGCGTGCCGAAAGCAGACGTGACCGCTTGGTCACGGGCCGAGGAGTGCCAGCGGAACAACACCGACTCCGTCCGTCCGACGGTACGCCTGGCGCCCTGTGGTGAGGACCACCGCGTCGAGGAGGTCTTCGCCGAGCATGCCGGCCAGCCACCGCAGATGACGGATGTCGCCGTCGGACACCGTCTCGGTCAACTTCACCTCGAAGGCCACGACCCGCTGGTCCCCGCGGACGGAGAGCAGGTCGACCTCGCGCTCGCCGCCCATCGTGCGCAGGTGTGCCACGCTCGCCTCCGCCGCCTGAGCGAAGACGCGCACCGCCTGGGTGGCAAGCGACTCGAAGAGCGCCCCGAGGAAGGCTCCGTCTCGGAGGAGGATGCCAGGTCCCTGGCCGGCGAGCAGTGCGGTGGCATCGAGCCCGAGAAGACGAGCGGCGAGTGCGGGATCGACCAGGTGGTGCTTGGGCGCGCCAACCAGCCGCCGGAGGTGGTTGCGAGTCGGCGCCCACGCATCGAGATCGTCGAGGATCCACAGGCGGCTGAGGGCTTCCCGGTAACCGATGGTCGTGGTCTTCGCTGGCTTGTCGTCCTCGCCACCGGTCGCCGCGTTGCGGATCTTGTCGTACGAGGTGGTCGTGGCGGTGGCTGCTGCGTAGGCCCGCATCCACCGGCGGAGTGTTGCCGGCCGGCGTACGGTGACGCCCAGTTCGGGTAGATCACTGTCGACGATGCGCTCGATGTAGCCATCGAGCGCGACGCGTCGGGACCGGGGATCGTCGAAGCGCATCCCCGGGAACCCACCCGCCAGGATCTCCGACGTGTATTTCTCCAGTGTCACGTCGGAGGTGCCACCGAGCGTGGGGCGGGCACCGGTCAGCAGCGTGGCCAGCGACACTGTCGGAGTGGCCACGCCGCGTTCGGCCAGCGTGAGCGGCCTCATGCGGATCGGGACGATGCGACCGGCGCCCGAATGTGTCGGCTTGTCGATCGGGGTGGCGGAGCCGGTGAGCAGGAATCGGCCGGGCGATGGATCCTCGTCGACCGCACGGCGCACGACGTCCCACGACACCGGGAAGCGCTGCCACTCGTCGATGACGATGGGTGCCACCCCGTCGGCCAACCGGGCCGGTCGAGCAACGATCACCTCGAGCACTGCCGGATCGTCGAGGCGAACCACCGTGCCGGCGCGTTCGGTGACCGTCGCAGTCTTGCCGACCCCCTTGGGCCCCTCCAGACTGAGGGCCGGCAGGAACGGGAGCAGGGCGTCGAGCTCGGCGTCGACGACCCGGGTCCGGTAGTGAGGCAGGCGGCTCTCCGATGGCGACATCACATTCTACGCTACTATCTATCGACTCCACACGATACGATTCATCAGCATATTGAGCTACTATCCATCGGACGCGCTCCCTCCCACGGATCGTGGACCCGGCCGACGCTCCCCGTGCGTGACCTCCCCGGTTCGCCTCTCCAGGGTGGCGGCTGCGGTGGCGGCGACCCAGGCCACAAGCCGGTCCGGGGTGATCCACCGAGGGGCCGGCAGGTTCCGGATCAGCCCGCTTCGGCGACCTGGCCGGCCGGGGGGGCGTCGTCGAGCAGGCGGCGGGTGAACAGGGCGACCTCCCGGTAGACGTCGCGGCTGTCGTCGGCCCACGGCATGAGGATCTGGAACACGTGGAACATGCCCTCGGCCTCGTGGGCGTGGACGGGAACGCCCTCGGCCCCGAGGCGCTCGGCGAAGCGGCGGATCGGATCCCGGAACATCTCGTCGCCCCCCCACGACACGAACGTCGGCGGGTAGGAGGACAGGTCGGCGTTGACCGCCGTGACCCGCCCGTCGTCGGGCTCGACCCCCCGGAGGTACGCACCGGAGGGGATGTTCCAGGGGAGGATGTCGCGTTCCGCGTTGGCGGTGATCGACGGGTCCTCCATGCGCAGGTCGACCTCGGGGGAGAACAGGAGGAGGCCGGCCGGCCGGCGGCACGCGCCCCGGCCGTGGGCCACGTCGACCATCAGGCTGTGGGCCACGCCGCCCCCGCCGGAGTCACCGGCCACGAACAGCCGCTCGGGCGGCGTGCCCGCCTCCTCGAGGGCGGCCAGTGCGGAGGCGGCGTCCTCCACCGCGGCCGGGTAGGGGAACTCGGGCGCCAGGCGGTAGTCGGCGACGAAGACGGAGCACCCGGTGGCCCGGCACAGGCGGGCGGTGAAGAAGGCGTACATGTTCGGGGAGGTCCCGATGTAGCCGCCTCCGTGCAGGTAGAGGATGGTGCCGGCCGGCTCCCGGCCGCGGGGTTGGTAGTGGATGCCGGGCACACCGCCGAGGACCACGTTCCGCTGCTCCACGTCGAACGACCGCACCACCGGCGGCATGGTCACCCGGCACAGCTCGTCGAGCAGCAGCTCGACGGAACGGAACTCGGGCACGGGCAGCGACGACACATAGCCCATGAACGAACGGAGCACCTCGCGGGTGACCGAGGTCACCACGTTGGCGGGGAGTGAGGAGCGGCCGTGGAACGGCCGGCGGAACGGGACCCGGGCCAGCGCCGCGGCCAGCTGGCCGGCGAGGACGGCGGTGTCGATCGCCGCGATGGGCGCCGGTGCTGTCGCCACCCCTGGGCGCTTGGCCATGACCACGTTCCCGACCTCCTTGCCTCTCGCCGCCTGTCGTATCGCCGCCCATCTTCACCGATCGCCCGGGCAGCGCCGCTACCGTGAGCGCATGGTGCACCACCCGAGCACGCCGACCCACCCTACGGGGCCGTGGGGCACACGGGACCGACCGGCGACGGGTGGCCACCGGTGACCGACGAAGAGGCGATGGCCCTTGCCCTGGGCGAGGCGGGTGCGGCCGTAGCCCACGGCGACGTGCCGGTGGGAGCCGTGGCCATCGTCGGTGACCGCGTGGTGGCCTCCCGCCACAACGAGCGGGAGCTGGCCGGGGACCCGACCGCCCACGCCGAGATCCTCGCCCTGCGCGACGCAGCCGCCGCGCTCGGGTCGTGGCGGCTGGGCGACGTCACCCTCTACGTCACCCTGGAGCCCTGCCCGATGTGCGCCGGCGCCCTGGTGGCCGGGCGCCTGCGACGGCTGGTGTTCGGGGCTGCCGACCCCAAGGCGGGTGCCGCCGGCTCCCTCTACAACCTGTGCGCCGATCCCCGACTCAACCACGAGGTGGAGGTGACGGGCGGCGTGCTGGCCGAGCCGTCCGCCGAGCTGCTCGCGGGATTCTTCGCCTCCCGGCGCGGCTAGCCTCTCCGGCGGAGGGATGCGAGAGTGGCCGAATCGGACGGTCTCGAAAACCGTTGTGCCCCCTGGGTACCGTGGGTTCGAATCCCACTCCCTCCGCCGAGCGGCACCGGAGTGTGCGCGGTCCGGTGGTCACCGGCGGCCTCGAGCCGAGGCACCTGACCGCCGAGACCGCGCACCCGGGCCGGATCTCCGGCGTGCGCCGTAGCCCCGATCAGCCCTTCGGCGCGTCGCGGCCGGCCAGCCACCGCTGGAGGCCGGCGGCGTTGGAGTGGACGCCGTTCAACACCTCGAGCTTGTGGCGGTGCTCCTCGGGCACGTCTGCCATGAGCGGGTCGAACTCGGCCGACAGCGCCTCGGCGATGTCCGTGCCGGCCCGGTAGGCGGCTTCGGCCACCTCGGTCCACCGCCGGAGCGTCCCCTCCGCCTCGGCCAGGAGGTCCTGGGGGTCGGTGAGCAGCCCGTAGTGCGCCAGCGCGATCCCCTCGGGACGGCGGGCCGAGAACCTCGCCAGCGAGTGCAGCGCCTGGTCGAGGTCGAAGTCGGGTGGCGGGGTGGCCGGTCGCAGGATGCCCGAGTCGGGCAGCCGCACCCCGACGGCGTCGCCGGCGAACAGCACGCCGCTCAGGGAGTCGTGGACGGCAACGTGGTGCTTGGCATGCCCGGGTGAGTCCACGGCGACCAGCACCCGGCCGGGGCCCACCCGGATCTCCTCGCCGTCGGCCAGCACGTGCAGGCGCTCGGCCGGGGTCGGGTCGAGGCGCCCGTAGAGGGAGTCGAGGAGCGGCCCGTAGACGCGGGCGGCGGAGTCGACCAGCCGGGTGGGATCGGCCAGGTGACGCGCCCCCTTCTCGTGGACGTAGACGGTGGCGTTCGGGAACGCCCGGGCCACGTCGCCCACGCCGCCGGCGTGGTCCAGGTGGATGTGCGTGACGACCACACCGGCCAGATCGCCGGGGCCCAGCCCCAACCGGTCGAGCGCGTCGAGCAGGACGGGCACCGAGCTCTGGCTCCCCGTCTCCACCAGCACCGGCGCCGGACCTTCGATCAGGTAGCCGGCGGTGACCCGCTCCCACCCCCCGAGCATGGTGTCGATCTCGAGGACGCCGTCGGCGATGGGGGTGCCGACCGCCGGGCTCTCCTCCCCGCCGACGTGGGCGTGCCCGTGCCCGTGCCCGTGCCCGTGGTCGTGCCCGTTCCCCCCGGTCACGGTGCCTGCACCTCGATCACCACCTTCACGTCGTCGTCCTCCGGCTCGAGGGCCTGGTGCCAATTCTCGAGGGGGACCCGCCTCGACACCAGGCGGGCCAACCAGTCGTGGTCGGCGGCGGCCAGGCCGGCGGCGGCGGCCTCGTAGTGGCGCCGGTTGGCGTTCACCGATCCGGCGACCGCCTCGTTCTCCAGCACCATGGTCCGGTTGAGCGTCCCACCGTCGACCGTGATCTGACGCCCGCCCGACGAGACGCCGGTGAGGCACACGACCCCTCCGGGGCCGACGTGGTCGAGGGCGTCGAACACGAGCGAGTCCACCCCGGTGCACTCGATGACGACATCGGGCGCGTCCACCGCGTCCTCGATGGCGCCCGTGTGGTAGGTGGCGCCCAGCGCGTGGACCAGGTCGGGCTTCGGCCCCGAGGTGACCCGGTCGATGACGTGGACATCGATGCCCCGTTGCATGCCCATGAGGGCAGCGAGCAGGCCGATGGGCCCGGCCCCCGTGACGACCGCCGTCTTCGGAGCGAAGTGGGCCCGTCCGCCGATCCGCTCCACCTGCTCCCACGCCTTGGCCACCACGCTGGCCGGCTCGAGCAGCACACCGAGGACACCGAGCGATGCGTCGACCTTCACCGCGAAGGAGGGGTCGATCCGGTACCGCTCCGAGCAGTACCCGTCGTGCTCCTTGATCCCCCGCTCCGTGTAGCGGCCGTTGCGGCAGAAGTCCCACTCGCCCACCGCGCAGTTGGCGCACGGCACCGGGTCGGGGCGGCGGACGATGCCGACGACCAGGTCGCCGGTGGCCAGCCCCGCATCGGCGGGCGCGTCGACGACCCGGCCCAGCGACTCGTGCCCGAGCACCAGGCGCTCACGCCCCGGGGGCGCCCAGCCGTAGTTCCCGGCCAGGATCTCGTGGTCGGTCCCGCAGACGCCGACAGCCAGCGTCTCCACCAGGACGGGACCGTCCTCGGCCGGCGGCTCGGCCACGTCGTCCAGCCTGGCCGAACCTGCGGTGCCGGGGACCACGGTGAGCGCCTTCATCGGCCGGCCCGCCTCACGACCCGCACGACCCGCCCCCTCACGACCCGGCGCTCCCCGACCCGGCGCCGCCCGTAGGCCCATCCGCTCCGCCCGACCCCGCACTGCTCGACCCGGTGCCACCCGACGTGCGGTGTCCGTGGAGCGACCGCCGCGCCCGGGAGACGGGTGCCTTGCCGGCCAGGTGGAGGCGGCCCGCCCCCGACGTCGAGCGGTGCATCCCCCGCCGGGTGCGATCCACCGTTCCGGGACCCATGATCGGGCGTTCCGCTCCCGACAGCTTGGACACGCAGTTGACCAGCGACACGTGGGAGAAGGCCTGGGGGAAGTTGCCGACCAGCCGACCGGCCACCGGGTCGTACTCCTCGGAGAGGAGGCCCAGGTCGTTGCGCAACCCGAGCAGGCGGTCGAGCATGGCCCGGGCGTCGTGCTCCCGGCCGATCATGGCCAGGCAGTCGGCCAGCCAGAACGAGCAGGCGAGGAAGGCGCCTTCGCGCCCGGTCAGCCCGTCGACCTCGCCAGTGTCGGCGGTGCGGTAGCGGAGGACGAAACCGCCGTCCATGAGCTCGCGCTCGATGGCCTCGACCGTCCCCCGCACCCGCGGATCGGTGGCGGGCAGGAACCCCACGAGGGGGATCATGAGGAGGCTGGCGTCGAGGGCGTCCGATCCGTAGTACTGGGTGAACGAGCCCTTCGCCGCGTTGAAGCCCTGGTCGCACACCTGGTCGTGGATCTCGGCCCGCAGCGCCCGCCACCGGTCGAGCGGGCCCTCCGTGCTGCACAGCTCGGCCGTCCTGATGGCCCGGTCCACCGCCACCCACGCCATCACCTTGGAGTGGGTGAAGTGTCGCCGTGGGCCGCGCACCTCCCAGATGCCGTCGTCGGGCTCCCGCCAGCCGTCCTCCAGGAACGTCATGAGCGCCTGCTCGAGTTCCCACGCCGGTGGCGTCACCGTATCGCCGGCATGGGCCGCCTCGAACAGGGCCGACATCACCTCGCCGTAGACGTCGAGCTGGAACTGGCCGGCGGCCGCATTGCCGATCCGGACCGGCGCGGAGGACTCGTAGCCGGAGAGCCAGTCCGCCTGCCACTCGTCCAGGCGCCGCTCGCCGGCAGGGCCGTACATGATCTGCATCTGGGACGGGTCGCCGGCCACCGCCCGCAGGAGCCAGTCGCGCCACGCCAGGGCCTCCTCGAAGAACCCGCCCCGCATGAGCGCCTCGAGGGTGAGTGTGGCGTCGCGCAGCCAGCAGTAGCGGTAGTCCCAGTTGCGCCCGCCGCCGAGCGCCTCGGGGAGTGACGTGGTGGCGGCGGCCACGATGCCGCCGGTGGGCTGGTAGGTCAGCGCCTTCAACGTGACGAGCGAGCGCACCACCGCGTCGCGGTGGTCCCCCTCGTAGCTGCACTGCGCCACCCAGTCCGACCACCACTGCTCGGTGTCCTCGATGGCGTAGACGGCGTCGATGGGCCGCGGCGGCTCCTCGTTTGCCGGGAACCAGGCGAGCGAGAAGGGGACGCGCTGGCCCTCGCCCACGGTGAACTCGGCGACGGTGGTCATGTCCACGCCCCGGGTGTGCACCGGCGTCCACAGCGAGAGCCCGTCCGGGCCCGCCACCGCGGTCAGGGTCCCGTCCAGACGCCGCACCCAGGGGACCACCTGGCCGTAGCCGAAGCGGATGGCCAGGTGCATCTCCATCGTGACCCGCCCCCGTACCCCCTCGACGAGGCGCACCACCTCGGCGTGCTCGCGGCGGACGGGCATGCAGTCGGTGACCCGCACCGTGCCCTCGTCGGTGACGAACTCCGACTCGAGGACCAGCGAATCGCCGAGGTAGCGGCGGTGCGTGGCGCGCCTGGCCCCCTTCGGTGCCAGGCGCCACGAACCGTTGCCGTCGTCACCGAGCAGCTTGGCGAAGCACGCGGGCGAATCGAACCGGGGGAGGCACAGCCAGTCGATCGAGCCGTCGCGCCCGACCATGGCCGCGGTGTGGAGATCGCCGATGATGCCGTAGTCCTCGAGGGGGAGTGCCACGCATCCTGTCTAGCCGGGACGGCCCGCCGATGCCGGGCGGGGCCGGCCGCACCGGCCGCGGCGGTTGAGGGGTGGGCGCCCGTTCAGCCGGCGATGCAGGCGCCGGTGCCCACCGGTGCCACCGACGAGATGACCCGGTCGACCCGCTGGATGACGCCCGGCGACGTCAGCGCGTAGCCGATGTCGGAGTTGGTCGTGGAACGGGAGAAGACGACCCCGATGACCTTGCCGGCCGGGGTCACGAGCGGCCCACCCGAATTGCCCGGACGGACGATGGCCTGGATCTCGTAGACGTCACGCACGGTCAGGCCCTGGCCGTAGATGTCGCGCCCCTCGGCCTGGAATTCGGCCAGCACGCCGGCCGGACCGTAGGTGAAGGGGCCGCCACCGGGGTAGCCCATGACCACCGCGCCCGTCCCCCGGGGGACCGTCCCCGGGTCGAGCGGGAGGCTCGGGTCGGTCAGGTTGGCCACCCGCAGGATGGCCAGGTCGAACGACGGATCGAAGAGCACGACCGTCGTGTGGTGGAAGCCGGACCGGTCCTCCACCTCAGGATGGGGGATGCCGGCCACCACATGGGCGTTGGTGACCACCAGCCCCGGGGCGGCCACGAACCCGGACCCCTCTTGGATCTGGCCGCACCCCTCGCCGACGATCTTGACCGTCGACGGGCCCGCCGCCTGCACGGCCGCGTCGACCTCCGCCGGGGACGGGAGGGGCACCGTGCCGGCGGCCAGCGGGGGGAGCTGGGCGAACACGGACGGGAACCCGTTGTCCGACAGGAAGCGCTGCACCCCCGCGAACACGGCGGGTGGCGGCGGGAGGACCCGGTCGAGCGCCCGCACGATGGCGGAACCGGAGATGGCCGAGTTGAGGCTCTGCGACGCGCTGCTGGCGAGGGTGCTGGCCACCAGCCACATGGCGAGCAGCGACGCCGCCACCGAGACGACGACGCCGAGGGCCGAGTCCAGGCCGCCGAGCTTCGTGCGGTGGACCCGCTTGAAGAGGATGACGCCGGCGTAGCGCCCCACCCCGCCGAGCAGCATGGCCATGCCCAGCATGGTCACCAGGGCCACCACCGCCCTCGCCGTCTGCCCCTGGACATGCGACGCGGTCACCGAGGCCAGGAGCGCGCCGAGGAACATGCCGATCCAGAAGCCGCTGAAGGAGAACACCTGGAGCACGGCGCCGAGACGGAGCCCCTCCACCGCAGCGAGGGCCACGAACAGGAGGAGGATGAGATCGACGATGTTCACCGGCCAGTTCCCCGGGAACCACCGTTGTCCCCCCCGCCGAGGGCGCCCTGCCGCCGCATGTCCTCGTTCACCTCGCTCCCGTCGCCGGTCAGCTCGTCCGCGGACCGGTGGTCGACAGTAGACGGTGCCGGGTGGGGGCGCGACGCACCCCTGGCCGGCAAAGCACGCCTCCGATCCCGCACCCGTGCAATGATCGCGTGCACGGCGTGCGTGCGCCGCGACCAGGTGGTAATCACAGATCGGGGACAACGATGAGTGACACTTCACCTCCGGCCCCGGGGCAGGAGCCTCCCTCCGGCCAGACGCCCCCGCCGTCCGCGCCGCCACCCGGGTACGGTCCCCCGCCGTCCGCGCCACCACCGGGGTACGGTCCGCCGCCTGGCTACGGTCCGCCGCCGTCCGCACCGCCCCCCGGGTACGGCCAGATGCCGCCCTATGGCACGCCCCCCGGTGGGTCCCCCTACGGCTACGGCGCCGTTCCCGGCCCGGTCGACAGCCTGGGTCGCCCGCTGGCCGACTGGTGGCAGCGACTGGTGGCCATCATCATCGACGCCCTCATCATCGGCATCCCCCTCGGCATCATCCTCGGTGCCGCCCTGGGGACAGCCGGCGTCGCCACCAATCACATCGCCGCCAAGATCCTGATCGCCGCCGTGGTCGGCGCCGTCGTGGAGATCGCCTACTTCTCCGCGTTGAACGGCAGCAGCAAGGGACAGACGGTCGGGAAGATGGCCATGGGCATCGCCGTGCGGGACGCGTCCACCGGCGGGGAGATCGGTCCCCAGCGGGCCGCCATGCGCATCCTCGTCCTCGCCCCCCAGATCGTGCTTGCGTGGATCCCCTTCTTGGGCACGATCGCCGAGCTCTACTGTCTGGTGTGCGGGCTGTCGCCCCTGTGGGACTCCCGGCGCCAGGGGTTCCACGACAAGGCGGTCGGCACCGTCGTCATCAAGGTTCGCTGACGGGTCCCGAGGTACCGGCTGCACCGGGCAGCCAACCGCCCGGCCGGTAGCCGATGACGGCCAGGAACATGTTGGCCGTCACCCGGGCCACCATCTCGAGTGGCGGTGGGTCCTCGTCCAGGATCCAGTCGACGACGATCTCGTTGATGCCCCCGACCAGGGCGCGGGTGGTGAGGACGACGTCCCCGTGGCGGATGGCATCGATGTCCATGAAGCGGTGGGCATCCGCCTCGAGGATGCCGGCGAACGCATGGATCACCTCTCGCCGGTGCGCCTCGAGCTCGGCGCTGACGCCGATCGACTCCAGGCACATGATCCGGGCCCGCTGGGGGTCGTCGAGGAACGCGTGCACGAAGGCGTCGACGCCGGCCCGCACGCTCGCCTCGAGGCCCAGCGACTGCTCGGTGGCGACGGCCAGGGCGTGGAGGATCCGCTCGGTGGCGTGATCGACCGCCTCATCGAACACGGCCCGGAGCAGTTCCTCACGGGAGCCGAACTCCTCGTAGAAGTGGCGGGCGGTCACGCCGGCGGTCGAGCAGATCCCCTCGATGGTGGTGTTCGCGTAGCCCTGGTCGGAGAACAATTCGAGCGCGGCAGCGGTGAGCCGGGCCCGACGCGCCGCCCGGCGCTCCTCGGGCGTGAGACCCCCGTAACGCCGGCCCGTGGGCGGCCCGGCGGGCAGATCGGAGTGCGCCGAGGCCCCACGAGGATCATCAACCATCGCACTACGGTACCGGAGGAGGCACGTTCGGTAGCTACCGGGCCACGTTGAGCGTTCGCAACGCACTCCCGGCGGGCCGGTCGGCTCCGTCCGCCACCCCCGCCATGTCCAACCGCCTGCGCCCGCATCGGCCGCGGCACCGCCGCCTGCGCTCCCCGACGACGGTGCCGTCCGGTCGGCTCCGGCGCGCCGGCGGTGGATACTGGGGAGCATGGACGAATGGAAGTCGGTCACCCTCGACGAGGGGCGGCGGCGGCTGACCGACCTGGTGACCGCGGTCGAACGCCGGCACGATCGGGTGATCCTGACCCGCGACGGCCGGCCGGCGGCCGTGCTGATCGGCCCGGCCGACCTCGAGGCCCTCGAGGAGACCCTCGACGTGCTGGGCGACCCCGCAGCACTGGCCGGCGTGCGCCGGGCGGAGGCGGCCCTGGCTGCCGGCGGGCTCGATCCGACCGCACTGGCCGAACGGATCGAACGCCGTCGCGTCGAGCGGTCATGAGCGCCTGGGAGGTCCGCATCGCCCCCGAGGCCGCCGACAGCATCGCCGCGCTCGTCCATCCGGTGGCGGCGTCCATCGTCGGCCTGCTGACCGACGGCCTCGCCACCCGCCCCCACACCACCGGTCTCCCGCTGGGACGCGAGCTCACCGGCTACCGGGCGGCCCGTGCCGGCAACTACCGGATCGTGTACCGGATCGACGAGGAGGCCCGCCGCGTCCTCGTGGTGTGGATGGCGCACGGCTCCGACCGTCCCGATCTGGCCGGCCAGGAACACACCGTCTGAGATCTCACGCCGCCCCGCTCACGACGGTGCGAAGAACCCGAGCACGGGGCCGAGGTCGAAGTAGTCGCGCCAGGCCCGGATCCTCCCCCGGTCCACCTCGAACGCCCCCATCACCGGCAGGTCGAGGCGCTGGTCCCCCCGCACGAACGAGTCCACCCGCTCGGTCAGCACCAGGTGCCCGGCCACGGCCAGGCCACGGATGTCGAAGGCGAGCTCGTCGCACCCGTCGATGAAGGAGTGGAGCAGGTCCACCGCAGCCTCCTTCCCGACCAGCGGGTCCATCGGCATGTTGTGGTACACGACGTCGTCGGTCAGCAACGCCGCCATCCGGTCCACGTCGCGACCGGCGGCCGCCTCGCAGAATTCCCGGACAACCAGTTCCGGCCCGTCCATCGGCGCCTCCTCCCCCGTCTGTCGATGCCGAGGGTAGCCCGGGCGCACCTGCCGTTCTCTGGCCACCCCCGTGCAGCCCATTTTTTACTGCTAAACTGAGGGATGCGTGCTGGTCCGGACGGGACCGGATGGTGGGGGCGCAGGCAAGGGAGCACCG
Source organism: Actinomycetes bacterium (assembly GCA_021806045.1). GTDB lineage: Bacteria > Actinomycetota > Acidimicrobiia > Acidimicrobiales > RAAP-2 > JAJZDI01. The sequence continues at coordinate 123,395 of JAJZDI010000001.1, read as the reverse complement.
TTGAACGACGCGCCAGGGCAGCCATGGGCCACGACCCGGACGAGCTGACCCTCCACCAGGCCGCCGACCGCCTCGGCGTCCACTACATGACCGCCTACCGCTACGTGCGCACGGGGAAGCTCCCGGCGCGCCGTGCAGGCAGCCAGTGGGTGGTGGATGCGGCGGACCTGGCCCGACTCGAGCCGCCGGCCCCCCCGGGGCGCCGGCCGGCGGGGGACGGTGGGGGGGCGCCGCTGTCGGCACGGCTGGTGCCCCAATTGGCCGATCGCCTCACCGCCGGCGACGAGCCTGCAGCCTGGGACCTGGTCGAGACGGCCCTCGGGCGGGGCGCGGGCCCCGACCGGATCCACCTCGAACTGCTCGGCCCCGCGCTGGCCCGGATCGGGAGCGGTTGGGCGTCCGGATCGCTCAGCGTGGCCGACGAGCACCGGGCGAGCGCCACCGCGGCCCGCCTGATCGCCCGCCTCGGACCACGCTTCACCCGCCGCGGCCGCCGCCGGGGTGGCGTCGTCCTGGCCGCGCCGGCCGGTGAGCTCCACGCCCTCCCCGTCGCCATGGTGGCCGACCTGCTGCGGTGGTCAGGGTTCGACGTCGTCGAACTGGGAGCCGACACCCCTGCCGGGTCGGTGGCCGACGCGGTGGCCGCCTGCAGCCGGCCGGTGGCCGTCGGCCTCGTCGCCGTGTGCGACGGCGCGCTGGGGGGGATGCGCGACGCGGTGGCCGCCGTGCGTGCCACCGCACCGGGACTCCCCGTCTTCGTCGGGGGGGCAGCGGTGACCGACGAGGCCGTTGCCCGCTCCGTCGGCGCCGACCACTACACGCCCGACGGGCGGTCGGTGGTCGAGCTGGTGGAGGAACTGGCGACCGGACGGCCGGTCAGCACGGGCGGGCAGCCAGGCGACCACGCCACGCCGGCTTCGCCAGGACGATCTGCACGTCGCTGATGTGCCGCTCGAGGAACCCCGCCTCGCAATAGGCGAGGTACAGGTCCCACAGGCGGCGGAACGCCGGCGTCACCCCGAGCTCGGCGACGCGGCCGCCGGCCGCCTCCAGGTTCTCGGCCCACAGGTGCAGGGTGCGGGCGTAGTGGCGCCCGATGTCCTCGACGTCGACGATGCGGAGATCGGTGGCCCGGGTGGCTGACGCCGCCAGTGCGGTGACCGACGGGATGCACCCGCCGGGGAAGATCATCCGGCGGATGAAGTCGTCGTGGCGCTTGGCCCGCTCGAAGCTGCGGTCGGCGATGACGATGGCCTGGATGGCGGCAAGCCCGTCGGGCCGCAGGAGGCGGGCGCAGGTGGCCAGGAAGGCATCGTGCCACCGCCAGTCGACCGCCTCGATCATCTCGACCGACACCAGCTTGTCGTAGGTGCCGTCGAGGTCGCGCCAGTCCCGGCCGAGGACGGTGACCCTGCCGGCCAGACCGGCCGCCTCCACCCGCTCGACGGCGAGGGCGCGCTGCTCGTCGGAGATGGTGGTGGTGGTGACGTGCGCGCCGTAGTGGCGGGCGGCGTGGATGGCCAGCCCGCCCCACCCGGTGCCGATCTCGACCAGCCGGTCCCCGGGGCGGAGGTCCAGCTTGCGGCAGAGGCGGTCGAACTTGGCCCGCTGGGCGTCGGCCAGGTCCATCCCCTCGTCCTCGAACACCGCGCACGAGTACGCCATGGTCTCGTCCAGCATGAGGGCGAAGAACTCGTTGGACAGGTCGTAGTGGGCCCCGATGTTGCGGCGGTCGGTCGTGCGGTCGGGTCCGCGCCTCGCCACCAGGTCGAGGACGGGTGCGACATGGGGGACGGCACCGTCGAGGACCGACCGCAGCCGTGCCGTCCGGGCCACCAGCAGCCGCACCGTCGCCACCAGGTCGTCGGCGTCCCACCACCCGGCGACGTAGGACGTGCCGAGACCCACCGACCCCCGGAGGGCGAGGGCCCGCCAGGCGCGGGGGTCGTGCACCGTCACGGTGGCCACCGGCTCCCCGGAGCCGAACCGGTCGGTGCGGTCGGGGCCGCGCACGACCAGGGTGCCGCCCGAGCTGTGGCGTGCCGCCGCCCGGACGAGCGCGCCGGCCAGGCGGTCCACCGCTCCCGGGCGGCGGGGAACGTCGCCCACCAGGCCCAGGAGGTCGGCGCTGCGCACCACCTCGTCGCCGGCGCCTGACGCAGGTCCGGATCGGGTCGCCGGTCGGGACGCCGTGGTGGTCATCGGGACACCCCCGGGGACCGGTGGCGGCGGGACCTGCCGGCACCGAGGCCCAGCCACCGTGGCCGGGCGCCGTCCGGATGGGGAACGAAGGTCGCCCCGGCCCGCCACAGGCGGAACGCCTCCCGGTAGATCCCGGCGCTCACCCGCAGCGTCGGCCAGCCACCCTGCCGGGTGGCGATGGCGAGGGACGACCGGTCGGCCTCCATGCGCTGGAGGGCCATGGCGGCCACGAAGACGGGGGCGTCCCCCCTGCGGACGTCGAAGCGCACCGTCAACCGGTCGCCGGGCTGCGTGTAGTGGAGGTGGTAGACGAGGTCGTCGGGGAGGAACGGCGAGACGTGGAGGTCCTTCGCCACCACGTGGTGGCCGGGCGGCCCCACCACGGTGGCGCGCCGCTCGTGCCACGGCGTGTTCTCGACCTCGAACACCATGGCCTCGACCCGGGTGCCCGTCACGTCGTAGCAGAAGTAGCAGGTGATGGGATTGAAGAGGAAGCCGAAGGTGCGGACGTGGCCGAGCATGGCCACCGGGCCGGCCGGTCGGCTCCCGGTACGCTCGGCGACCAGATCGCGCACGGCCTCGTCGAGCGGCACCGACGGGTCGCCGAGGAAGTCGCCGCGGCGGACGTGCACCGGCGCCCGGTGCCGTGCCGACCACCACGGGTGGAGGTCGCAGAAGCGGTCGACCTCGTCAAGGCGGATGAACGGCAGCACGTCGGTGCGCCGGAAGCCGTGGGCGACGCCGTCACGGCGGCGGTGGACGATCTCGCCGCGGTAGACGGCGCTGGTGACGGGTGCGGCGGTGCCGCCCGCGGTGGGCGGCGGGGCGGTGGGATCGAGGTGGGTGGGAGATGGCATGTTGCGTCTGGCCGGCTGCTGGTCGTTGCTCGTCGGGAACCGTGGGCCGCTCAGAGGTCGGCGCCCAGCGCCCGGCACGCCGCCAACGCGCTGACCACGCCGTCCTCGTGGAACCCGGACCCCCAGTATGCCCCCGCGTACCAGGTGTTGCGCCTGCCGTTGAGCTCGTCGTGGCGGGCGCGGGCGGCCACCGCGGCGCCGTCCACCACCGGATGGGCGTAGTCGAAGGAGGCGACCACCTTGTCCGGGTCGATCACGTCGTCGCGGTTGAGGGTGACGAACACCGGGTGATCGCTGTCCAGCGACTGGAGGGAGTTGAGGTAGTAGGTCAGGGTGGCCGAGTCGTGCTCGGGATCGGTCCGGTGGTAGTTCCAACTTGCCCAGGCCCGCCGAGCCCGAGGCATGACCGAGGCGTCGGTGTGGAGGGTGGCCCGGTTGGGCTGGGTGCGCAGTGCGCCGAGCACCTCCCGCTCCAGGCGGTCGGCGTCGGAGAGCAGGCCGAGCATCTGGGGGGCGTGCCCGGCCAGCACCACGTGGTCGAAGGTCTCGGCGCCGAACGCGGCACTTACGAGCTCCACGCCTCCGTCACTGCGGCGCACCTTGTCGACCGGCGACCCCAGGCGGAGCCGGCCCTCGGCCCGCAGGGGATCGAGGATGGCGTCGACGTAATTCCGGGCACCGCCGGTGACCGTCCGCCACTGCGGCTGGTCGCCGAACGCGAGCAGCCCATGGCGCTCGAAGAACCGACAGAAGGTGTAGGCGGGCATGCGCAGGAACGTCGTGGGGTCGGCCGACCAGATCGACGATCCGATGGGGACCAGGTACCACGAGCGGAATCCCTCCGACCACCTCCCCCCGGCCAGCACGTCCTCCAGGGTCACCGACAGCGGGGGCGGGTCGGCCAGGATGCGACGGCCGATCCGGTTGAAGCGGGCGATGTCGACCAGCATGCGGACGAAGGCCGGGCGGAGGGCGTTCGACGGCTGGGCCAGCACGGTGGAGAGGGACGTAGCCCGCCACTCGATGCCCGTGCGCTCGTCCTGGACCCCGAAGCTCATGTCACTGGCCTGGGTGGCGACCCCCAGCCGGTCGAGCAGGCGGATGAAGTTCGGGTAGGTGCGGTCGTTGTACACGAGGAAGCCGGTGTCGACGTCGACGGTGGCATCGGGCAGGTCGACCCGGACGGTGTTGGTGTGGCCGCCGGGGCGGTCGTCCGCCTCGAAGACGGTCACGTCGTGCCGCTCGGAGAGCAGGTGGGCGGCGACCAGCCCCGAGATCCCTGTTCCGACGATGGCGATGCGCATGCTGCTCTCCTGCCGTGTGGCGGTGCCCCCGGACATCGTTCGTTGCCCGGCCGCTCCTGTATTTAGTGCTAATATAGCACCGTGTCCCGCTTCGTGATCAACATCAGCTCCCCCCGCCCCGCCGTCGAGGTCTTCGACTACATGGCCCGGTTCTCCAACGCGGCCCTGTGGGACCCCGGCGTCGCCGCCGCCACCGACGTGGACGGGGGTGACGTCCACGTGGGCAGCCGCTTCGACCTCCAGGTACGCTTCGCCGGCCGCACGCTGCCGCTGCGCTACACGGTCACCGAGCTCGAGCCCTCCGGGTCCGTGGTGGTGGAGGCGGCCAACGCCTTCGTCCGGTCCCGGGACCGGATCACCGTGCGTGCCCACGGCGACGGCTCCGTGCTCCGCTACGAGGCTCTCCTCGAGCCCCGGGGCCTGGCGTGGGTGACGGCCCCGTTGCTGGCCGCCTCCTTCCGGACCATCGGCCGCCGGGCGGAGGCCGGGCTGCGTGCGGCACTCGGTGCGGTGGACGAAACGGTGGACAGGTGACCAACGTGGAACGCGCACGTCACCCACTGGCCCACGCCGTCGACGGGGTGCTCGAGGCCACCGTTGCCGGGAGCTTCTCGCGGATCGGCATCGTCGCCCGCCGGGCGGTCGACCACTGGGACGACCCGCCCCGCCTGGAGGGCGGCACCGTCCTCGTCACCGGCGCCACCTCCGGCATCGGCCGGGCGGCGGCGGTGGCACTCGGCCGGCTGGGGGCGGCCGTCCACCTGGTCGGCCGGGACGGTCCCCGGTCACGGTCCGCCGCTCTCGAGGTCGAAGCGGCAGGCGGCACCGTCGCCGGCGTCCACCTGGTCGACATGGGCGACCCGGCGGCCGCTGCCGCTCTCGGCACCCGCCTGGTGGAGAGCGGCGACCGCCTCGACGCGCTGGTGCACGGCGCAGGCGCCCTCTCCCCCACCTACCGCGCCGCTGCCGGCGAGCTCGAGCAGACGGTCGCCGTCGGGCTGGTCGGCCCGTTCGCCCTCACCCAGGCACTGCTGCCGCTGCTCGAGGCGGCACCGTCGGGCCGGATGGTGACCGTCTCGTCCGGCGGCATGTACACCCAGCGGTTCGACCTCGACCACCTCGTGATGGACGAGGCGTCCTACAACGGGGTCACCGCCTACGCACGGGTGAAGCGGGCCCAGGTCGTCCTGGCCGCCGAGTGGGGGAAGCGCCTGGCCGGAGCGGGGATCTCGAGCGTCGTCGTCCACCCCGGATGGGTGGACACCCCCGGCCTCGAGTCCGGTCTGCCCACCTTCCGCCGCCTGTGGCGCCCCGTGCTGCGGACGCCGGCCGAGGGAGCCGACACGGTGGTGTGGTTGGCCGCCGGTGGGGCAGGCGACCACGTGGCGCCCGGCGGCATCTGGCACGACCGGCGGCGCCGGAGCGCCTACCACCTTCCGGGCACCCGGCCCCCGCACGGTCGGGCCGGCACCGAGGGCGGCGACCTGTGGGCGTGGTGCGCGGCCGCAGCGTCTGGCGGCGGGGGCGCTGCCGCCTGACACCCGAGGGCCGGCGGCCGAGGCCTGACACCCGAGGCTCTCCGGAGGACAGGTCAGAGGACCCTTGCAGCAGCTCCGGGCGCAGGCAAGGCTTCGTCCAGGATGCACATGACGGGCAGGACGCACATGACGGGCAGGACGCACGCGACCCGTGCCGTGCGTCCGACCTGTGCCGTGCGCACGGCTCACGGCAGGTGGGACCGCGGATGGGATCAGGCCCCGTGAGCGCAGCCGGAGGTGCCGGCGCGGCCGGGGACGGCGGTGTGGACGTGCCCGGTGGGGCCACCGGTGGCCGCCGGCCCGCCGTGCCCGGTCAGGTCGGCCGGGCCTCGGTCATCATGGGGACGCAGTGGGCGCGCGAGTTCGCCGACATCTCGCTCGAGTGGCGGCGGGTGGCGGGCGAGCTGATCGGGACGTTCCTGCTCGTCCTGGCAGCCGCCGGACCGGCCGTCGTGGGTGCCGCCACCCACCAACAGGTCGGCCTGGCCGCGGCGGTGACGGCACCGGCCCTGATGGTGATGGTCGTCATCCTCTCGATCGGGACGGTGTCGGGCGCCCACCTCAACCCCGTCGTGAGCCTGGCCTTCGCCATGCGAAGCGAGTTCCCCTGGCGCCGGCTGCCCGGCTACATCGTCGCCCAGGTGGCCGGGGGCGTCCTGGCCTGCCTGTTCCTACGGGGGATCTTCGGCGACGTCGGAGCGCTCGGGAACACGGTGCCGGCACACGGGCTGGCCACCGCGGCCGCGGTGGCCATCGAGGCCGTCCTCACCATGGGGTTGGTCACCACCATCCTCGGCACCGCTTCCGGCGCCCAGAACGTCGGGCCGCTGTCAGCCATCGCCGTGGGCGGCTACATCGCACTGGCCGGGATCTGGGCCGCTCCGGCCACCGGCGCGTCGATGAACCCGGCCCGGTCGTTCGCACCCGAGCTGGTCGGGCTCCAGTTCGGCTCCTGGTGGGTCTACGTGGTGGGGCCGCTGGCCGGCGCGGTGGTGGCGGTGGGGATGGCGTTCGTCCTGCGGGGCCGGGGCGGCGACGTGACGGCCACCCGGGCCGCCCAGGGGACCCTGTCCGACTTCATCCGGGCCCAACGCGAGGCCGAGCGCCGCGGCATGGACGAAGGCGGCACCCGCTGAGACCGGCGGTGCCCGGCTGCGACGTCTGGCCGGCAGGCGACCGGTGGGGCACGATGGGCGCGGAACCGGACCGGCGCACCGATCGACCGGAGCCGCCCACGACGGAGGTACCACGATGACCGAGGTGTCCGACGAGACGGTCCCGGCTGAACCGGGAGAGCCGGCAGCCGAACCGGCAGGGTGGACCACCGACGGGCTCCTGACCGACGGCGTCGGGGTGCGGGTCCGACCGATCCGTCCCGACGACGCCGACGCCCTCGTCGCCTTCCACGCCGGCCTCTCCCAGGAGACCGTCCACTTCCGCTTCTTCTCCGCCCACCCCCGGCTCTCCCCCGACGAGGTCAGCCGCTTCACCCAGGTCGACTACCGCGACCGGATGGCCTTCGTCGCCGAGGTGGCGGGGACGATGATCGGCGTCTCCCGCTACGACCGCACCCCGGGGACCGACGAGGCCGAGGCCGCCTTCGTCGTGGCCGACGAGTACCAGGGCCGGGGTGTGGGGACCCTCTTCGTCGAGCACCTCGTCGCCTACGCCCGCACCCAGGCCATCGACCGGTTCGTGGCCGATGTGCTCCCCGAGAACGCGTCGATGCTGGGCGTGTTCTCGGCAGCCGGCCTGCAGGTCACCCGGGCGTGGGACCAGGGGACGGTCCGGGTGGAGATCGACCTGCGCCCCACCGCCGCCTACCTGGCCGCCTGCGACGAGCGCGAGGCGACGGCGGAGGCGGCCAGCCTGGCCGCCCTCCTGCGTCCCCGCTCCATCGCCGTGGTCGGCGCCGGGAGGGAGCCGGGAGGCGTCGGTCACGGCATCGTGCGCGCCCTGCTGGCCGGCGACTTCGCCGGCACCGTCTACCCGGTCAACCCCCATGCCCGCTCCGTGTGCGGTGTGCCCGCATTCCCCGACCTCACCTCGCTGCCCGAGCGGGTCGACCTGGCCGTGTTCGCCGTCCACGTCGACGTGCTGGAGGGGGTGGTGGCCGAAGCGGCCCGCCTGGGCGTGCGTGCCTCGGTCATCATCACCTCGGGCCTGGCCGAGAAGGGCGGGCGCGGCCGCGACGCCGAGGCCGAGCTGCTCGAGGTGGCCCGCGGTGCCGGCATGCGGGTGGTCGGGCCCAACTGCCTCGGTGTGGTGAACACCGATCCGGAGGTGCGGATGGACGCCACCTTCGGAGGGGCGGCGGCCACGCCCGGCGAGCTGGCCGTCATCTCCCAGTCCGGCGCGGTGGGGGTCGTGCTCGTCGAGCAGGCGGTGCGGTCCGGCCTCGGCCTCTCCCTGTTCGTGTCCATGGGGAACAAGCTCGACGTCAGCTCGAACGACCTGTTGTGCTTCGTCGAGCGGGACGAACGCACCCGGGTCGTGGCCCTCTACCTCGAGTCGTTCGGCAATCCCCGCAAGTTCGCCCGGGTCGCCCGCCGCGTCAGCCGCACCACGCCCATCGTCGCCCTGAAGGCGGGGCGCACCCCGGCCGGCGCCCGCGGTGCCCGCTCGCACACGGCGGCGAACGCCACTCCCGAGGTCGTCACCGCCGCCCTGTTGCGGGGGGCCGGGGTCATCGAGGTGGACAGCCTGGAGGAGCTGACCGACGTGACCACCGTGCTGCTGTGCACACCGCTGCCCGCCGGCAAGCGGGTCGCCCTGGTCGGCAACTCGGGCGGTCCACTGATCCTGGCGACCGACGCGTGCGCCACCGCCGGGCTGGAGGTCCCCGATCTGGCCCCGGCGACCAGGGCCGCCCTCGAGCAGGTGGTCGACCCGGCCGGGGCGACGGGCAACCCGGTGGACCTGACCTCCGGTGGCGATGCCGCCACCCTGACCCGGACGCTCGAGCTGGTGGCGGCCGATCCGTGCGTCGACGCCGTCATCGTGGTGGTGACCGACCTGCCCGCCATCAGTGCCGACGAGGCCAGGCAGGCGGTGACGTCGTGGGCCGACCGGTCGCCCGACGGCCGCACCGTCCCGGTCATCGCGTGCATCCTCGGCGCCGAGCGCCCTTCCGGGGCGCCGGGCCACCCGGCCGTGGCCGAGCTCCCGTCGCCGGAGCGGGCGGCGACCGCGCTGGCCCGGGTGGTGGCCCACGCCGCCTGGCGCCGTGACGTGCCCCCCGCCCCCGAACCCACGTGGTGGGGGAGCACCCACGGCGCCCAGCGCATGGTGGCCGCCGAGCTTGCGCGGCGTCCCTCGGGCGGCTGGCTGGACGGTCCCGACGCGGCCCGGCTCCTCGAAGCGGCCGGTGTGCCGGTGGCCCCCACCCTGGGGGCTCGCGACCTGGCCGAGGCGCTGGCCGCCGCCGAACAGGTCGGCTACCCGGTCGCCCTCAAGGCCGGCAACGGCGAGCTCGTCCACAAGACGGAGGCGGGTGGCGTGGCCCTCGGCCTGGCCGGGCCCGAGGAGCTGGCCGACGCGTTCGCCGGATTGTCGGATCGCCTGGGGCCGGCCATGCTGCCGGTCGTGGTCCAGCCCATGGCCGCCCCCGGGGTGGAGGCGATCGTCGGGCTGACCGCCGAGGCGGACACGGGCCCGGTGGTGATGGTGGGGCTGGGGGGCGTCCTCACCGACCTGTTCGGCGACCACGCCTTCGGCATCCCGCCCCTGGAGCGCGTCGAGGTCGAGTCCATGGTGGCATCGCTGCGGGCGGCACCGCTGCTCGACGGCTACCGGGGAGCGCCCGCCGCCGACCGTGACGCGCTGGTGGAGCTGGTCGCCACCGTGAGCCAACTGGCCGAAGCACTGCCCGAGATCGTCGAGCTCGACTGCAACCCGGTGATCGTCACCTCGTCGGGCGTGGTGGTCGTCGACGCCAAGGTCCGCATCGCACCGGCGCGCCGCGGGCCGGACCCGCTGATGCGGGCCCTCAGCGCGCTCCCCGGTGGGGCGGCGGGGTGAGCGCCCCTTCGGGGGCGGGGGCGGCATCCTCACCGAGCGACAGGTAGCTCTCCTCCTCCTGCTCGGTGTGCAGGGCCAGCACGGCGTGGAGGCCGTAGCAGAGGCGCCGCAGCTCGGCCAGGTCGGCCGCATCGGGCGGGGCCCCGCCCAGGTCGTCCAGCAGGTCGCCGATCCGGCGGACCAGGTGGGCGATCTCCACGTGGGCCCGGGTCATCGTTCCGGTCGGGTCCTGGCCGCCCAGGGCGCGCTCCAGGACGGGGTAGAGGACATCGTTCTCGGCCGCCTCGTGGGGCAGGACCTCCTCGACCATCTGGCGCTGGAGTGCGGTGACCTCGGCCAGCGACTGCTCGGGCGGCACCACGCCCAGGTCGTCGGCCACCTGCCGCAGGCGCTCGAGGAAGGCGCGGATGGCCACGTGCTCCGTGTGGAACCGCCGCGTCAGCTCGCTGCCGGCCGCGTCGAGCGGCGAGGCGGCCGGCCCGGGGCGCAGGGCCCGCAGGGCGTTCACGATCACCGCGGTGTCGATCGCCTCCTGGAGGATGGCGCCGGCCACCGCCGGCAGGTAGCCGGCACCGGCGGCGACCATGGCGGCCAGCGACATCCCCATGCCCGCCACCACGCTCTGGCGGGCGATGCGCCGGGTCCGGCGGGCCAGCTGCACGGCCTCGCCCAACCGGTCGACCCGCTCCACGGTCAGCACCACGTCGGCCGCCTCCGACGACGCGGTGGCGTTGCCGCCGCTCACCGCCACCCCCACGTCGGCGGCGGCCAGCGCGGGGGCGTCGTTGATCCCGTCGCCCACCATCATGGTGGGGGCCCGCCGCCGCTCGACCTCGAGGGCATGGAGCTTCTCGGCCGGGGTCTGCTCGGAGAGGACCTCGTCGACCCCGACCACCTCGCCCACCATGCGGGCCACCTCCCCCCGGTCGCCCGTGGCCATCACGATCCGGTCGATCCCGGCCGACCGCAGGGCGGCCAGCGTGCGCCGGGCATCGGGGCGGACCCGGTCCTCGAGGACGAGCATGGCCGCCGGCTCGCCGCCGGTGGCGACGAACACGGTCATGGCCCCCTCGCGCCGGGCCGTCCGGCGGGCGTTGCGGGCCCAGTCGGGCAGGGGGTCCATCCCCACCCACGCCGCCCGCCCCACCGCCACCTCCGTACCCCCGACCGACCCCCGGATCCCCTGGCCCGGGGTCTCGTCGGCCCACCCCGGCGGCTCGGGCACCAGCCCTCGGCCGTAGGCGGCGGACACCACGGCCCGGGCAAGCACGTGGGGCGAGACCTGGTCCACCGAGGCGGCGAGCCGCAGGGCCTCGTCAGGGTCCAGTCCCGGTCGGGCCACCACCGTGCTGAGTGCGGGCCGCCCGGTGGTGATGGTGCCCGTCTTGTCGAGCAGGGCGGTGGTGCAGCCGGCCAGCCGCTCGAGCACCGGCCCGCCCTTCATGACCACACCGCGCCGGGCCGAACGCGACAGGCCGGCGACCACGGCGACGGGAACGGCCAGGATCAGGGGGCAGGGCGTCGCCACCACCAGCACGGCCACGGCCCGGGGGGCACCCCCCTGCCAGAAGGCGACCGCGGTCGCCACGGCGGTGACGGCGAGGAACCAGCCGGCCCACCGGTCGGCCAGGCGAACGAAGGGCGCCGGCACCGCCTCCGCCTCGGCCACCATGCGCACGATGCCGGCGTAGGTGCTCTCGGCGGCGGCCGTCACCGCCCGGATGTCCACCGCCGCACCCGCGTTCACCACCCCGCTCCGCACCACGTCGCCCACCGGGCGCTCGACGGGGAGGGGCTCACCCGTCAGCGCCGACTCGTCGAAGACGGCGGCGTGGCTGGTGACCGTGCCGTCCACCGGGACGACCTCGCCCGGGCCCACCGTGATCAGGTCCCCCACCGCCACCTGGTCCAGGTCGACCACCTCGATGGTGCCACCCGACAGCCGGCGGGCCGTGCGGGGCGCCCGGGCCAGCAGTGCGGCCAGGTCCCGGCGTGCCCGTCCGGCCGCCCACGTCTCGAGGGTGCGGCCCGTCGCCAGCATGACGCTGACGACGGCGCCGGCCAGCAGCTCCCCCACCCACAGCGCACCGGCCAGAGCGGCCACCGCGATGACGTCGACGCCCAGGCGCCCGTGGCGGAGGCTGGCCGCCACCGCGCCGACGGCATAGGCGAGACCCAGGCCGCCGGATGCCGCCCACGCCACGTCGCCCGCGCCGCCTGCGCCGGCCAGGTGCAGGATGCCCCCGGTGGCGAGGGCCACGCCGGTGGCGACGAGCATCGACGCCGCCAGGCTGGGGCGCGGCAGGCCACCGGGGCGCGCCGGCTCTCCGCTCTTCTCCTTCACAGCTCCATGGTCCTCCCCGAGGCCTGGCCGAGGGAGGGCCGAACGTCCCGGGCCACACGTCCCGAACGGCCCTTGCCCCCTGGTGGGGGGGGCCGCACAATCGGGCCATGACCACGGACGCACCGGCCGGGCTGGACGGGCTCGGCCCGGCCGAGGTGGCGGCGCGCCGGGCGGCCGGTCAGACCAACGAGGTGGCGGCCCGGACGGGGCGGACCTTCGCCCAGATCGTCCGGGCCAACGTGCTGACCCGCTTCAACGCCATTCTCGGCGGCCTTCTCCTCGTCGTGATCTTCGTCGGCCCCGTGCAGGACGGGCTGTTCGGCGTGGTCCTGGTGACCAACGTGGCCATCGGTGTCGTCCAGGAGGTGCGGGCCAAGCGGGTGCTCGACCGGCTGGCCGTCCTCTCGGCCCCCCGGACCCGGGTGGTGCGGGGAGGGGAACGGATGGAGGTGGCGACAGCCGAGGTCGTCCTGGACGACGTGATCGCCCTGCGACCGGGCGACCAGGTGCCCGCCGACGGCGAGGTGCTGGTGGCCGGTGACCTCGAGGTCGACGAGGCTCTGGTGACGGGCGAAGCGGAGCCGGTGGCCAAGGCCCCCGGCGACACCGTCCTGTCGGGAACGTTCGTGGTGGCCGGCGACGGCCTGATGCGGGCCACGGCCGTGGGGCCCGAAGCCTTCGCCCACAGCCTCGAGGCGGGGGCCCGGCGGTTCGTCGCCGTCCGCTCCGAGCTCCAGGACGGCACCAACGAGCTCCTGCGGCTGGTCACGTTCGTCATGGTCCCGGCCGGGTTCGCACTGGTGGCCAGCCAGCTCCTCCGCACCCACCAGTCCCTGGCCGAGGCGCTGCGGGGAGCGGTGGCCGGGGTGGGGGCGATGGTGCCCGAGGGCCTGGTCCTCCTCACCTCGATCGCCTTCGCGGTGGGAGCCGTCCGGCTGGCCACCGCCCGGGTCCTCGTCCAGGAGCTGCCGGCCATCGAGGGCCTGGCCCACGTCGACACGGTGTGTGTGGACAAGACGGGCACCCTCACCGCCCCGGGCATGCACCTGGTGGCGGTGGAGCCGCTCGGCACGCCCGGCACGCCCGGCGGGGCCGACGGGGCCGGCACCGGAACCGGTGAGGCCGACGTGAGGGGGGACGTCGACGTGCACGCGGTGGCAGCCGCCCTCGCCGCCGCCGACCCGGCACCCAACGCCACGCTGAGCGCGCTGGCCGGCGACCGGGAGGCGCCCCCGTGGACGTGCACCGACCGGGTCCCCTTCTCCTCCGCCCGCAAGTGGAGCGCGGCCACCTTCGCCGGCAGGGGAACGTGGCTCCTCGGCGCGCCGGAGATGCTGCTGGCCCCGGGCGCGCCCGAGGCGGCACGGGTGGCCGAGCTCCAGGCCGAGGGGAGGCGGGTGGTGCTGCTGGCGGCGTCGCCGGTGCCCGCCGCCGAGCCCCTCGACCGGTCCGCCCTCACCCCGGCGGCGTTGCTGGTACTGGCCGAACGCCTGCGGGACGAGACGGCCACCACCATCGCCGCCCTGCTGGCCCAGGACATCGAGATCACTGTCCTGTCGGGAGATGCTCCGACCACGGTGGCCGCGGTGGCCCGCCAGGCGGGGATCCCCGTGCGGGGCCGGCCGGCCGATGCCACCGGCCTCGACGATGCCGGGCTGGTCGAGGTCCTCGGTACGACCAACGTGCTCGGACGCATCCGCCCCGAGCAGAAGCTGGGCGCGGTGCGGGCCCTGCAGGCCGGCGGCCACGTGGTGGCGATGGTCGGCGACGGGGTGAACGACCTCAGCGCGCTGAAGGAGGCCGACCTCGGGATCGCCATGGGCTCGGGCAGCGCCGCCAGCCGTGCCGTGGCCCGCATCGTCCTCCTCGGCGACTCCTTCGGGCCGCTGCCCCGGGTGCTCGACGAGGGGCGGCGGGTGGTGGCCAACGTGACCAGGGTGGCCAACCTGTTCGTGACCAAGACCGTCTACGCCTCCCTGCTGGCCGTGGTGGTGGCGGTGGGCGGTGTCCCCTACCCCTTCTACCCCCGCCACCTCACGGTGATCAGCTCGCTCACCATCGGCATCCCCGGCTTCTTCCTCGCCCTCGCCCCCGGCGCCCCCCGTGCACGGTCGGGGTTCGTCCGCCGCGTCCTCACCTTCACGATGCCCGCCGGCCTCGGGTGCGCGCTCGCCACCCTGGCCACCTACGGCGTCGGGCGTGCGGCGTCCTCGGTCCCCTCGGACCAGGTCCGCACGGCGTCGATGCTGGCGCTGTTCGGCGCCGGGCTGTGGGTGCTGGCCCTGGTGGCCCGGCCGCTGGTGCCGTGGCGGATCGGGCTGGTGGTGGCCATGGCCGCCGGCCTGGCCCTGCTGTTCGCCGTCCCCGTCGGCCGGGACGTGTTCGACCTGGCCGTGCCCCCGGTGTGGCTGGTCGGGGTGGCGGTGGTGGCCGACGTGGGCGGGATCCTCGTGGGAGCAGCCGGCATCGGGTTGGCCCGCCAGTGGCAGGCGAGGCGAAGGGCCCTGGCCGGGCCGGGCGGGTCGGCGCACGCTGGAGGTGGAGCGACGGCCCCCTAGGGTGGACGGAGAACGGTACGGATCGGTGACACAGATGGGCGAGACTCCCCAGCTTCGTGGGCGGGACGGCACACCGGCAGGTTGGTCGGACCCACGCGGCTGGCCGCCTCGGGCCGGTGTCCCCGGTGCTCCTGCCGGCGGCTCGCCCTACGGGCGGGTGCCGGGTGGGCCCCCCATGGGTGACCAGCCGCCTTCCGGTGACCAGCCGCCCCCGGGCCGGCCGTCGGGCATGCCCATCGCCCGCGTCGCCGGTATCACCATCCGGGTCCACTGGAGCTTCCTGTTGCTGATCGCCTTCATCGTGGCGGCCGGATGGTCGGCCGGCCCGGCGGCGATCGTCAACCTGCTGGCCTGGATCGGCGCCCTCTTCGCCTGTGTGGTCCTCCACGAGCTGGCCCACAGCATCGTCGCCCGGCGCCGGGGGGCCACCGTCCTCGGGATCATCCTCCTGCCCATCGGGGGCGTGTCCCAGATCGACAAGATGCCCGAGCGCCCGCCCGACGAGCTGGCCATCGCCGCCGTCGGCCCCCTCACCAGCTTCGTCCTCGGCATCGCCTTCCTCGGGGTGGCCCTGGCCACCGGAGCGGCCGCGTGGCCGCCCACGCTGCTGGCCGGATCGTGGTGGGCCCGGCTCGGCTGGCTGAACATCCTGCTCGCCGCGTTCAACATGCTCCCCGCCCTGCCCATGGACGGCGGTCGGGTCCTGCGTGCGTGGTTGGAGCGGCGCCGGGATCCCCTGACGGCCACCCGCCTGGCCGGGCGCATCGCCCGCGGGATCGCCGTGGTGATGATCGTGGCCGGCCTCTTCTACGACCTGTGGCTGATCTTCATCGGCATCTTCGTGTTCCTCGGCGCGGCGGCCGAGGAGCAGGCTGCCGCCCGGTCAGCCGTCGAGCGGTGGCAGCGCGAGCAGATGCAGCAGATGCAGCCACCCGGCGCTCCGGGCGCTCCGGGCGCCCCGGGCGGTGGTCCGGCGCCCTGGGGTGCACCGCCCCCCTGGTCGGGGCCCGGCGGCGGCATGTGGCCAGTTCCCGGCTACCCGCCCCCGACGATGCCCCCGCCGGCAACGCCGCCGCCGGGATGGGCGCCGGGGAGGCCGCGCCCGCCGGCACCACCCCACAGTGGGAGCCGGCCCGGCTGACCGGCCCCATGGCTGACCGGCCGACCTGCCGGATGGCTGACCGGCCGGGGGTCCGGGGTCAGCGAGCCGACCTGCTGGGGGTCGCCGTCGTGCCCCGATCCCGTGCGGCACCCACCACCATGCGCCACTCGGCGGTGGCCACCGCCCGGCGGGTCCGCTCCAGCGCGTCGGGGTTGACCGAGATCGACGTGATGCCCTGCTCGACCAGATGGGCGGCGAAGGTGGGGTCGTTGGACGGCGCCTGGCCACACAGCGACGAGGTGATGCCGGCGTCGGAGGCGGCACCGATGATCCGGTCCACCGCGTCGAGCACGGCGGGGTCGGACTCGTCGAACAGCTCGGCGCACACCTCGGAGTCGCGGTCGACCCCCAGCATGAGCTGGGTGAGGTCGTTGCTACCGATCGACACGCCGCTGATCCCCATGGACGCGTACCGGGGGATCCAATAGGCGACCGACGGCACCTCGGCCATGACCCAGACCGGCAGCTCGCCGCCCACCGGGCTCGACTCGACCACGTCGAGGCAGGCCTCGAGCTCGCTGGCCGTCCGCACGAACGGGATCATCAGCACGAGGTTGTCCGACTGCTCGCGCACGGCGGCCAGGACGTCGAGCTCCAGGCGGAACAGGTCGGGCTCCTTCACGTAGCGGAAGCACCCCCGGTAACCGATCATCGGGTTGGCCTCCACCGGCTCGAAGCGGGCGCCGCCCTCGAGGTTGGAGAACTCGTTGGTGCGGAAGTCGATGCTCCGGTAGACGACGGGGCGGGGGGCGAAGGCACGGGCGATGGTGAGGAGCGAGGTCGACATGGCGTCGACGAACTCCTTTTCCTCGCCCCGCTCGAGCAGCAGCCGGGGGTGGACACCGTGGAGGGCCTCGGTGACCATGAACTCGGCACGCAACAGGCCGACCCCGTCGGCCGGCAGCTCGGCCGCCTCCTCGGCGTGCTCGGCGAAGGCCAGGTTGAGGTACATGCGGGTGGCCAGCGGCACCGGTGAGGCCGGAGCCGCCGGTGCGGCGGGCACCGGAGCGGCAGTGGGTGCCACGACGGCTCCCTCGGTCACCAGCCCGCGGGCCCCGTCCACCGTCACCACCTCGCCGTCACGCAGGACGGTGGTGGCGTCGCGGGTCCCGACCACGCAGGGCACGCCCAGCTCGCGTGAGACGATGGCGGCGTGGCACGTCATGCCCCCGCCGTCGGTGACGAGGGCGGCTGCCCGTCGCATGGCCGGCACCCAGTCGGGGCTGGTGACGTGGGCGACGAGGATCTCGCCCGGCTCGAGCCGGTCGCCCTCGTCGGGCGAGGCCAGCACCCGCACCGGGCCCGTGGCCCGGCCCGTCGACGCGGCCAGGCCCCGCACGAGGACCCGGCCCGTGCCCGACGGTGCCGCGCTCCCGGCGGGCGTGCCGCTCTGGGGTGGCGGCGGAGGTGCCGGCGCGAGGGTGGTGATGGGGCGGGACTGCACCAGCACGGTGCGGTCGCCGGCCATGGCCCACTCGGTGTCCTGGGGGGCGCCGTAGTGGGACTCGGCGGCCAGTCCCAGGCGGGCCAGGGCGAGCACCTCTGCGTCGTCGAGGACCCGGGCACCGCCCGCCTCGGGTGACAGCTCCACCCGGGTATCGGTCCCCGCCGCGCCGCGGACGATCTCGAAGGACTGGGTCCCCACCCGGACGTGGACGAGCCGTGGCCCTTCCTTGTCCACGACGTAGGTGTCCGGTTCGACCTGGCCGCTGACCACGACCTCGCCCTGACCGAAGGCGGCCTCGATCACCAGCCGGCTGGTGTCGCCGTTGGACGGGTCGGCGGTGAACATCACCCCGGCCCGCTCCGAGGGGACCATCTCCTGGACGACGACGGCCACCGTGGGCTCGCCCGTCAGGTCGCGGCTGGCCCGGTAGGCGAGGGCCCGGGCGCCGTGGAGGGACGCCCAGCAGTCGACCAGGCGGGTGAGGACGGCCTCGTCGCCGCTGACGTTGGTGAAGGTCGCGTTCATGCCGGCGAACGACGTGCCCTCGGCGTCCTCGCCGATCCCCGACGACCGCACGGCCACCGAGATGCCCGTCCCCAGCCGGTGGTAGGCGTCGAGCACGGCCGAAGCGAGGTCGGGGGGCACGGCGACGCCGCGCACCAGCGCCTGGGCCTCGGTCGCCACCCGGTCCAGCTCGTCGATGTCGTCCGGGCGGGCGGTGGCGAGCAGGGCCCGGAGCCGCCCCCGCACGCCGGCGTGGTCGAGGGCGGCCAGATAGGCGTCGCCGGTGACAACGAAGCCGGGCGGGACCGGGAGCCCCGCCTCGGTGAGCTCACCCAGGTTGGCGCCCTTGCCGCCCACCTGGGCGGTGTCGCCCAGCCCGATCTCGTCGAACCACCGGATCGCATCCACGGGGCACCTCCGATCGCCGCGCCGAGCCCACGGCCATCGTCCGCCCGCGCCCGGTGACGGGCATAGGGCCGGAGGTCACCCGGAGGTCGCCCGGCGACGGGGCGGTTCGACCCTCGTCAGCGATTCGACGCTGCTGGCATCGCGCTCGTCATCACCCCCCACCTCGGCGACGAGACCGACCACCTCGCTCCTCCCACGCGGCCACGTTCGGCGCCCCGTCGGAGTCCGTCCGCTGGTCAGGAAGCCTGCCGACCCCGGAGCAGGTGGGCGTGCTCATCTACGGGACCTTTGAGTGGCCGCACATGCGCGATGCCGTCCGTGACATCTACGACCGTCGCCACCGCCCGCACCGTTCCCGAGCCGACGACGACGTTGGCCCCGGGAACGATCACTGACGGATCAGGGGCGTCAGCGAGGAAGGCCCACGGGAGGCCTGAGTCATCCATCGTGTTCAGGTCGACCACGAGGTCGAGTCGGTCGTCCACGGGCTCCTCCTCTCAGGTCTCATGGTAGGGGTTCGACCAGGCCTCATGAGGTGCGCGCCGCAGGGCAGCGAGGCCGGTTTCGAGATGGGCGAAGACGAGCGTGACGTGCGGCGACCGAAATGTCGGGACCACGCCGAGCCCGAATGCGGCGAGGTCGGCGGGTCGGTACAGGTTGAGCACCGGAAACCGTTCCAATTGTCCTGCAGCCAGACCATCGACAGCGTCGTCATCCTCGGCATAGAAGGCAGACAGCCCATAGCGCCCCCAGTCGGGCCATCGCTGTCGGAATGCCAGGGCCGACCGACGGTCGGATTCCGGGTCTCCATCTTCACCGCGCACCAGTCGAGAGCACAGTGGAACGGGGCGGCGGCGCGTTCTCGGCACGCGTGGTGTGACCGATCCCATCAGCGGGCAAGCGTGCACCTCCCGTGTGACACCGGCCGCCGCCCACGCCGCCCACGCCGCCCTGCCTCCCCTGGCCGGGACGGGGGCGGTGCCCGATCTCGCTACGCTGGCATCTCCCGCTGCGCGCCCGGCGCCGGCGGCCCCCTCCCATGATCGTCGGCTCCTCCCTGCACATCGAGATCGGCGGGCGCGTGCTCGTCGAGGACGGCTCCTTCGTCGTCGGCCCCGGTGACAAGGCCGGCCTGGTCGGCCGCAACGGCGCCGGCAAGTCGACCTTCCTCTCCGTGCTCCTCGGGACCCCGGCCTCCGTCGTCGCCCACCGGGGCAACGTGCGGATCACCGGCACCGTCGGCCACCTGCCCCAGGTGCCCGAACCGGGCGGCTGCGGGCTGGAGCCGATCGGGTTCTCCCACGTGCTGTCGGGGCGGGGGCTCGACGTGCTCGACGACGCGCTGGGCAAGGCGCGCACGCAGATGGCGAAGGACCCGAGCACCGAGAACATCACCCTCTTCACCGACCTGGAGGAGCAGTTCCGGTCCCTCGGCGGCTACGAGGCCGAGTCGGTGATGGCCCGCCTGGCCGCCGGCGTCGGCCTGCGGGAGGAGAGCCTCCTCGAGGACATCGAGGCCCTGTCGGGCGGCCAGCGCCGGCGCCTCGACCTGGTGCGCGTCCTGTTCCAGCAGCCGGACCTCCTGGTGCTGGACGAGCCGACCAACCACCTCGACATCGGGGCCAAGCGGTGGCTGATGGACGAGCTGGCCCGGTACCCGGGGGCGCTCCTCGTCATCAGCCACGACCTTGAGCTCCTCGACCGGTCGATCACGAAGGTGCTGCACCTGGCCGGCGGCCGCCTCACCGAGTACAAGGGGACGTACACCAGCTACCGGGCCCAGCTCGCCGCCGACCAGGAGCGCCGGGAGCGTGCCGCCGCGCTGGAGGGTCGGGAGATCAAGCGGCTCTCCACCCTGGCCGACTCCATGCGGGGCTCGACCAGCCGCCGGGCCCGGGTGGCCAAGTCGCTCGACCGGCGGGTGGCCCGGCTCGAGGGGTCACGCACGGAGGTGACGGCGCGGGAGCGGGCCACCACATTCCGGCTGCCGGTGCCGCGCCGCTCGGGCGAGACACCGCTCGACGTCCGCGACCTCGCCGTCTCCTACGGCGACCACGTGGTGCTGCGCGACGTCCGCTTCGCCGTGCGTCGCGGTGACCGGGTCGTGGTGGTGGGCCGCAACGGCGCCGGCAAGTCGAGCCTGCTGCGGTGCCTGGCCGGCGTCCAGGCTCCCACCGGCGGTCAGGTGGCGGTCGGCGCCAACGTCTCGCTCGGGTACTTCGCCCAGGAGCACGAGCAGATCGACCCGGAGCGCAGCGCGCTGGCCAACCTCGAGGGCAGCGTGCTCGCCACCGACGCCGAGCGCCGGGCCCTGCTCGGGTCGTTCGGGCTGCGGGGCGAGGCCATCGAACAGTTGCCGGGAACGCTGTCGGGAGGCGAGCGGGCCAAGCTGGGCCTGGCCATGCTGGCCGCCGGCCAGGCCAACGTGTTGGTCCTCGACGAGCCGACCAACAACCTCGATCCGCCCTCGGTACTGGCCGTCGGGGCGATGCTGGCGTCGTGGCCGGGGACCATCGTCGCCGTCAGCCACGACCGCGCCTTCGTCGAGGCACTGGCGCCCACCCACCGGCTCCACCTCCCTGACGAGCACTTCTCCCACTGGCGGGACGAGGACCTGGAGGACGTCGCCCTTCGGTGACGAGCACCTGTCCAGCGGACCGGCGGGACGATCCGAGGCGGAGGCACGAACGACCATCTCGGCAACGGACACCCGACCATCCCCGACCGACCCGGCGATCAGGACCGTCGGTAAGGTGTTTGCCGCTGGGCAGCGATCAGGGGAGGGGGCAGGCGGTATGCGGATGCGGTCACGGATGCGGTTGGTGCTGGTCGTCGGTGCGTGTGTGCTGACACTGGCGACGGCGGGATCGTCGGCGGCGTTGTCGTCGGGGCCAACTCCGGGTGTGTCCTCCCTCCTGGCCTCGGCGGTCCAGTCGGGGTGTGCGGCCGGCTCGGCCCACGGTGGCTACTGGGTGGCCGCGGCTGACGGCGGGGTGTTCTCCTATGGCGGCGCTCCCTTCTACGGTTCGATGGCCGGCAGACACCTGAACGCTCCAATCGTCGGGATCGTGGCCACCCCCGACGGCGGCGGCTACTGGCTGGTGGCGAAGGACGGCGGGATCTTCGCGTTCGGGGACGCGAAGTACGAGGGCAACCCGACCGGGCTCCACCTGGCCGCCCCCGTCGTCGGGGCGTCATCAGCCGCGGCGGTGACGGGCTGTCCCGGGCCCCAAGGGCCCAAGGGCGTGCCCGGACCTGCCGGTGCGACAGGCACAGCAGGCGCCCCCGGCGCGGCAGGCGCCAACGGCAACACCATCCTGAACGGCGCATCGGTACCCACCTCGCCAGAGGGGGTGAACGGTGACTTCTACCTCGACACCACCACCGAGGTGCTCTACGGGCCGAAGGCATCGGGGGCATGGCCGGCAAACGGCACCAGCCTGGTCGGCCCGGCAGGCCAGGCGGGACCGGCTGGCACCAACGGCAACACCATCCTGAACGGCACGTCGGCACCGACCTCGTCCGAGGGGGTGAACGGTGACTTCTACCTCGACACCGCCACTGAGGTGCTTTACGGGCCGAAGGCATCGG
Organism: Actinomycetes bacterium; assembly: GCA_021806045.1. Classification (GTDB taxonomy): domain Bacteria; phylum Actinomycetota; class Acidimicrobiia; order Acidimicrobiales; family RAAP-2; genus JAJZDI01. The sequence continues at coordinate 101,460 of JAJZDI010000001.1, read as the reverse complement.
GGGCATGGCCGGCGAACGGCGCCAGCCTGGTCGGCCCGGCTGGCGCTCCCACCACCCCCGATCTCCAGAGGGTGGCCACCCTCGCCTGGTGGGGGGCCAACTATTCGGGCGGCTCCTACGGGTTCAACTTCCCTCGTGCTCTGGTCTTCGATGGCACCCACATCTGGGCCGCCAACCAGGACGGGAACACGGTGACCGAGCTCGACGCGGCCACCGGCGCATGGGTGGCCACCTACTCTGGCGGCTCCTACGGGTTCAACGCGCCTTCCGGTATGGCATTCGACGGCACGCACATCTGGGTCGCCAACGAGAGCGGCAACTCGGTGACCGAGCTCGACGCGTCCACCGGCGCCTGGGTGGCCACCTACTCGGGCGGCTCCTACGCATTCAACTCGCCCTACGGTGTGGCATTCGACGGCACGCACATCTGGGTCACCAACTCGAACGGGAACTCGGTGACCGAGCTCGACGCGTCCACCGGCAGCTGGGTGGCCACCTACTCGGGCGGTTCCTACGGGTTCAACTGGCCCTACGGTGTGGCCTTCGACGGCACCCACATCTGGGTCACCAACCTGTTCGGGAGGTCGGTCACCGAGCTCGATGCGTCCACCGGAACCTGGGTGGGGACCTACTCGGGCAGCTCCTACGGGTTCAACTTCCCCACCGGCGTGGCCTCTGACGGCACCCACATCTGGGTCACCAACGGGAACGGGAACTCAGTGACCGAGCTCGACGCATCCACCGGTGCATCGGTGGCCACCTACTCAGGCGGCTCCTACGGGTTCAACGGACCCCCCGCCATCGCCTTCGACGGCACCCATGTCTGGGTCGCCAACTTCGGCAACAACTCGGTGACCGAGCTGAACGCGTCGAACGGTGCCTGGATCAACACGTTCTCGAGTTCCTCCTACGGATTCAACGGACCCTCCGCCATCGCCTTCGACGGCACCCATGTCTGGGTCGCCAACGAGTACGGGAATTCGGTGACCGAGATCGCCGCCCGGTAGGCCCCGGCGGAAGCAGCGAGCCGGCCGGCGGGCGGTCCGGCCACACGGGACCGCCGGATCGGGAACACCTCGGCTCGTGCAGCGTCGGGCCGGCGACCGCGGTCAGCCGGTCGGTGACGACGGGTGCAGCGCCTCAGGCGCGCACCAGCACCGTGGCCCGGGACTCGCGCCCAGCAGTACCCGGGGGTCCCGTCTCCCGTCCCGCCGGCGGATCAACCGTGGACCGGGGGCACCCGCGCCGCCCACGGCCGGGCCGCCTCGAGCTGCGCGGCCAGCCGGATGAGGCGGTCCTCCCGCCCGTAGGGGGCGATGAACTGCACGCCGACCGGCAGGCCCGACGGCGTCCAGTGGAGGGGCACCGACATGGCCGGGACCCCGGCCACATTGGCCTGGGCGGTGTACTGCATGGTGGCGATCACCCGGCCCAACCCCTCGACCGGGTCGGACAGCTCGCCGATGCGGGCGGGCGGGTAGGCGAGCACGGGGACGCACAGAAGGTCGATCCCGCCAGCGAAGGTGGCCGCCAGCTCCCGCCGCCACGTCTCGCACCACAGGACGGCCCGGAGGTAGTCGACCCCGCTGTGCTCGGCCCCCAGGGCGGCCAGCACCTGGTTGCCCGGCTCCAGCTCGTCAATGGCGATCTCGCGGCCCAGCTCCTCGCTCCAGGAGGCGAGCTCGGTGAGGAGGGCGGTGGTCACCAGGACGAGGAAGTGGTCCTCGAAGGTGGGCTCGGCCATGGCCCGGGGAAGGGACCGCTCGGTGCGGTGCCCCAGCTCCTCCAGTAGCGCCGCCGTCCCGCGGACGGCGGCGGCACACTCGTCGTCGATGCCGAAGGCCTCCATGGCCGGTCCGTCCCACCAGGCGATCCGCAGGCTCCCAGGGTCGGCACCGACCTCCTCCGCGAACGGCCGGGCGGGCGGCGGGGCCACGAACAGGTCGCCGGGCTCCTCGCCGGCCAGCACGTCGAGCAGGGCGGCCGAGTCCCGCACGGTGCGGGTGAGAACGTGGTCGATGGTGGACCCGGCCCACCCGAACTCGACGGGATCGGGACCGGGGCTGACCCGGCCCCGGCTGGGCTTCAGCCCGAAGAGCCCGCAGTTGGAGGCGGGGATCCGGATGGAGCCGCCGCCGTCGTTGGCGTGGGCCACCGCCACCATGCCCGACGCCACCGCGGCGGCCGAGCCGCCCGAGGACCCACCGGTGGTGTGATCGAGATCCCACGGGTTGCGGGAGGGGCCGTAGGTGTCGGGCTCGGTGGTGATGGTCATCCCGAACTCGGGGCAGTTGGTGCGGCCCACCACGACGAAGCCGGCGCCGGTGAGGCGCTGGACGATGGTGCTGTCGCGGCGCGACCGGTGGCCGGCCGCCTTGGCGAACGCGGTGCCGGCGTAGTGCGGCTCGCCCGCCATGGGGGCGCCCAGGTCCTTGAGCAGGATGGGCACGCCGGCGAACGGGCCGGTGCGGCCCGCCCTGGCCTCGTCCACGGCCCGCTCGAACCGGGGGTGGATGACGGCGTTGACCTGGCCGTTGAGCCGCTCGATCCGCTCGATGGCTCCCTCCACGAGATCAGCCGGCGTGGCCTCCCCCCGGCGGACCAGGTCGGCCTGGCCGGTGGCGTCGACCATGGCATCGTCAGCCATGGCGCCCCCTTTCCTCCTCGGAGCCGCACCCCGGCGGTGCGTGGCTCTCCGACCGGGCCTCGGGCCCGGACGGACCGATCTTGGCAGACGCTCTCCCCGCCGGGCGACCGGGCTCGGGACCAGGCCACGCCGGGGGATGCCGGGGGATGCCAGCGGGTGGGCCGACTTGATTAGAGAGTAGCCACTCCCTTTTTCTGCTACCGTGCCGCCATGCCCACCCAGGCCGAACGCCGGGCCACCACCCGTGCCGAGCTGCTCGACGCGGCCGCCGCCACCCTGTGCGACCACGGCGCCACCCGCTTCACCACCACCGAGGTCGTCCGGCGCGCCGGGCTCTCGAACGGCGCCCTCTTCCGCCACTTCCCCACCCGCCACAGCCTGCTGGCCGCCACCGTCGAGCACGTCCTCGGGCAGCTGCGGTCCGACTTCGACGCCGCCTACGCGGCCGCCGGCGGGGCCGGGGGCGCCGGCCTCGACGTCTCGGACCTGCTGGCCCTGGTGTGGGGGGTGATGGTCGACCACCGGCTGGCCGCCGTCTACGACGCGTACGCGTCCGCCCGGACGGACGACGCGCTCCGGTCTGCCATCGAGCCGGTGGTCCGGGCCCACCTGGAACGGCTGGCCCAGGTGGGACGGGAGGTCCTCGTCAGCATCCCCGGGGTCGATGCAGAGCTGGCCGAGCGGGCCTCCTACCTGGCCGTCATGGCCATGCAGGGACAGGTGGTCAACGCCACCGTGCTGCCCGAGGCGGTCGACGGCACCGCGCTGCTGGCCTCGCTCGAGCAGACCGCTGCCGCGTTGCTCGGCTCCGCCGCCCTGGCGGCCGCACCGTGCTGACCCGCCACATCCCCATCACCACGTACGCCATCCCCTTCTACGCGCTGGCCATCGCCGTGGAGCTGATGGCCCTCGGCCGCGCCCGGGCCGGCGCACGGTCCCGAGCCGTCGGCTACCGCACGCCCGACACCCTGGCCAGCCTGTCGATGGGGGTGGGCAGCCTGGTCGTCGGGCTGGCCATCGCCGCGGTTGACGTACCGATCTCCCTCTTCGCCTGGCACCACCGCCTCCTCGACCTGGGCACGGGGGCGCTCGGATGGGCCGCCGCCCTCGTGGCGTGGGACTTCTCCTACTACTGGAACCACCGGGCCGGGCACCGGATCCGGATCCTGTGGGCCAACCACGTCCAGCACCACTCCAGCCGGCACTACAACCTGTCCACCGCGCTGCGCCAGCCGGTGACGTCGTTCAACGAATGGCTGTTCTTCCCGACGCTGTGTCTGTTCGGCATCGAGCCGTGGCTGGTGTTCGCCGCCGGCGGGATCAACCTCGTCTACCAGTTCTGGATCCACACCGAGGCCATCGACCACCTGCCCCGCCCGATCGAGCTGGTGTTCAACACCCCGTCCCACCACCGCGTCCACCACGGCTCCAACCGGCGGTACCTGGACAGGAACTACGGAGGCATCCTCATCATCTGGGACCGGCTGTTCCACACCTTCGAGGCAGAGGCGGCGGACGAGCCGGTCGTCTACGGCCTGACCACGAACATCGCCACCTTCAACCCGCTGCGTATCGCCACCCACGAGTACGCCGCCCTGGCCCGCGACGTGGCCCGGACCACCGGGTGGTGGCGTGCCGCCCAGCGCCTGGTGCGCCCGCCCGGGTGGGAGCCGGCACCGGCCGACTCCTGACCGGCGGCAGGGGCGGCCGGGCCGATCGCACCCACCGGTCAGCGCAGCGTCAGGACAGCGGCGGCGCCGGGTCAGCGCAGCTGAGGCAGGGTCTCGCCTCGCTCGTGGGCCAGCAGCCAGGCCTTGCGCTCGGGGCCCCACCCGTAGCCGGAGAGGGCGCCCCCGGCGGCGACGACCCGGTGGCACGGGACCACCAGGGACAGCGGGTTGGCGCGGTTGGCGCTGCCCACGGCGCGCTGGGCTCCCGGGTGGCCGATGCGACCGGCCAGCTCGCCGTAGGAGACGGTGGTGCCGTAGGGGATGGCGGCCAGCGAGCGCCACACGGCCAGCTGGAACGGCGTGCCCTCCGCCGCCACGGCCAGCTCGAACTCCCGGCGCTCCCCGGCGAAGTACGCGGCCAGCTGGGTGGCCGCCTCCACCGGCGCGCCGTCGCCACCGGCCTGCGGGCCGGCCGGGCTGCGCTCGTGGCCGGACAGCCACACCCCGGTGAGGACCCCGCCCCGGCCGGCCAGCACGAACCGACCGATGGGCGTGTCGACGGCGGTGCACGCCTCGGGCTCTGTCGGCAGCGGCACCCAGGTGATGTCGGCGCCGGCGCGGTTCCGGGCCCGCCCCTGGCTCCGGGGTCCTGTACTGCCCCGCCCCCGGGGCGGCCGGCCGGAAGGGCGGGAAGGTCCGGTGGTGGGAGGTGCCATGCCACCACCTTGCCCCGCCCCGGGACCCGCCGCCCGACAGATCCGGACAGGCCCCCGGACGTGTCCGCATCCGTCCGGTGCCGGCGCACCGCGCGGGGTAGACCGGTGGCCGTGACCCCGGTGACCGCCGTCGCCACCACCGGCATCTACTGCCGCCCGGACTGTTCGGCCCGCCCCGACCCCCGCAACGTCCGCTCCTTTGCGGACCCGGCGGCGGCCGAGGCGGCCGGCTACCGGGCGTGCCTGCGCTGCCGCCCCTACCGCCGGGCGGTGCCGGTCGGCGCCACCGGCCCCGACCTGGTGTGCCGTGCCGTCCACCTGGTGGTGGGGGGCGCCCTCGACGGGGGCACCGAGACGGACCTGGCGGCACGGCTGGGCGTCTCCCCCCGCCACCTGCGGCGCCTGTTCGTCGAGCACGTAGGGGCCACCCCCGACCAGGTGGCGAGGAGCAGGCGGGCCCACTTCGCCCGCCGCCTCCTCGACGACACCGACCTGACCGTGACCGAGATCGCCTTCGCCTCGGGGTTCGGCAGCGTCCGCCAGCTCAACCGGGCGTGCATCGAGATCTTCCGGGCCGCGCCGCTCGCCCTGCGCGCCCGGCGGCGACGGGACGACCGGCTGGTGGCCGACGGCGGCCTCCCCCTCCGCCTTCCCTACGAGGGTCCGCTCGACTGGGACGGGATGCTGGCCTTCCTGGCCGCTCGGGCCATCCCCGGCGTGGAGTCGGTGCGCGGGGGCGCCTACCGCCGCACCGTCGTGGTGGGCGGCGACCCCGGCGTCATCGAGGTGTCGGCCGGCCCGCCCGGTGAGCTCCGCCTTGTCGCCCACCTGCCCCACTGGGAGGGCCTCATCCACGTGGTGGCCCGGGTGCGGCGCATCTTCGCCCTCGATGCCGACCCGTCCGAGGCCGTCGGGGCCCTGGGTGACGACCCCGTCGTCGGGCCGCTGTTCCGGGCCCGACCGGGCCTGCGGGTACCCGGGTGCTGGGACGGGTTCGAGACCGGCGTGCGGATCATCGCCGGCCAGCAGGTGGCGGTGGCCACCGCGTCGAGGATGGCCGGCGCCGTCGCCGCCCGGTTGGGGCGTCCGGTGCCCGGCATCGACCCCCTGGGGCTGGGCACGGCGTTCCCCGCAGCGGCCGATGTCGTCCCCGGTTCCCTGGCGGGCATTGGCCTGACCCCGGCCCGCCAGCAGGCGGTGGCGCACTTCGCCGCGGCCGTGGCCGGGGGCCAGGTCGTCCTGGACGGCAGCACCGGGCTCGAGCGGCTGACCGCGTCGCTCGAGGCGCTGCCCGGCATCGGGCCGTGGACGGCCCAGGCGCTCGCCATGCGCCTGGGCGAGCGTGACGCGTTCCCCGCGGGCGACCTGGCCGTCCGCCGGGCGGTGGGGGCGGGCACCGGCCGTCCGGCCGGCGCCGCGGCGATCCGCCGGGCGGCTGCAGGGTGGTCACCGCACCGGGCGGCGGCCACCTTCCAGGTGTGGGCCGGACCGGTACGGGCAGCCGCCGGCGCGGTTCCGGGCGGGCGATGATGGGACGGTGACGCCAGCGCACCTCCGTGCCCTCCAGGCCGACATCACCGCCCTCGAGGTCGACGCCATCGTCAACGCGGCCAACAGCGCCCTGGCCGAGGGGGGCGGGGTGTGCGGCGCCATCTTCCGGGCCGCCGGCCGGCGGGAGCTGGCGGCCGCCTGCGCCCAGGTGGGTGGCTGCCCACCGGGGGAGGCCCGGGCCACCCCGGGGTTCCGCCTGCCGGCACGGTGGATCATCCACACCGTCGGGCCCGTGTGGCACGGGGGGACGTCGGGCGAGCCCGAGGTGCTGGCCTCGTGCTACCGGAGCTCGCTGGCCGTGGCCGGGGACCTGGGTGCCCGCTCGATCGCCTTCCCCGCCATCTCCACCGGGATCTTCGGGTACCCGCCGGCCGAGGCGGCGGCCGTCGCCGTGCAGGCGCTGTCGGGTGCCGACACCCCGGTGGACGACGTGGTCCTCGTCGCCTTCGACGCGGCGACGCTGCGCACCTACGAGGCGTTGCTGGCCGGGCCGGGCCGGGCGTCTGGGGGGACACGGGCCTGACCGTCCGGCCGGCCGCCACCGGTCCCCGGTGGCCCGCCCTCGTGGGCGTCCGCCGCAGCCTGGCGGGCCAGCTCGGCGTCGAGCTCGGCGTCGAGCACGGCGGTGCGGCGGTCCTCGTCGCGGAACCACTGCATCACGACCGGGACCATGGCCAGCCCCATGAGGCTGTCGCCGAACACCCACATGATGGTCCCGCCGATGTGGAGGTCGTCGACCAGGCTCGGCCCCCATCCCCGGTGGAAGGTGAGGTAGTAGGGGAAGAGCTCGTGCCCGGTGGAGACGAGGGCCACGCCCGTGAAGGTGTCGATGGGCACGGCGAAGAAGAGGTAGACGAGCCGCATGGGGATGATCAGCGGGTGCCTGCTCGGCTCGATGCCCACCACCGGCCGCCAGAACAGGTAGCCGACGACCACGAACGCCAGGTGCTCGGTGTCGTGCATGAGGTCGTTGGTGAGGGTGAGGTTGTAGAGGTTGGTCAGGTGGGTGACCGGGATGAGGATGGCGTAGAGGAGGAAGGCCACGATCGGGTGGCCGATGAACTCGGCGACCCGGGAGCCGAGGACGGAACGGACCGCCTGGTGCACACCCCCCGTCGTGCCCCGGTCGGCCAGGTCGAGGGGTGCGCCCAGGGCGAGCAGGGGGCCGGCCACCATGACCAGCATCAGGTGCTGGATCATGTGGTCGAAGAAGACCACGTCGTCGTAGGCGCCGATGAAGCTCTCGATGGCCACCGCCGTCACGGCGAGGCCGGCGACGAAGGCAGCCGTGCGCCAGCCCGACCAGCGCTCGTCGTGGTTGGCGTTGAAGTGGCGCACGCCCCACAGGTAGAGGACCAGAACCCCCACCAGCATCACGGTGGGCACGGCGCCGATCTCGGTCGCGCCGAAGTTGCGGTTGATGGGGATGTAGCGGAGGTCGGTGGCGAGGACGGGCAGGACGGCGGGCACCGCTACCAGCGTGCCAGATCGGCGGAGGGGCCATGACACCGGTCGTCGCACATGGCGGCGCCGGTGGTGCAGGGCGGCACGACCCCCTACGATCGACCCCGACGGAAACGACCTCCGGCGGACCCGCAGCCCACGAGGAGAAGCAGTGCACCACGCGAGATCCGCTCGATCGAACTTGCCGGACCGGCGCGTCCCGGCGGCCGGCCGATGACGGCCGGTGACGGAGGGGCCGTGCCGGCGCCCCTGTGGGAGCCCAGCGCGGCCCGGTCCGGGAGATCGGCGCTGGCCGCGTTCCTGGCGGCCCACGGCTTCGCCTCCTATGACGAGGCGTGGGAGTGGTCGACCGACCCGTCGACGGCCGGGGCGTTCTGGGCGGACATCGCCTCGGAGGCCGGCGTCACCTGGCACGCTCCGCCCACCGCCGCCCTCGAGGCGGACCCCGATCACGTCACCGGTGCCCGGTGGTTCCCCGGCGGCCTGGTCAACTACGCGGAGCGGGCCCTCACCCCGCCGGCCGGCGACGGCAGCGCCACCGCGGTCATCGCGGTGTCACAGACCCGCGACGGCACCGAGCTGAGCTGGGACGGGATGCGGTCGCTCGTGGCCCGGGTGCGTCGAGGCCTGGTCGAGGCCGGCGTTACGCGGGGGGACACCGTCGCCGGCTACCTGCCCAACATCCCCGAGACCCTGGCCGCCATGCTGGCCAGCGCCAGCCTCGGCGCCACGTGGACCTGCTGCGCTCCCGAGATGGGCGTCCAGGGCGTCCTCGACCGCCTGACCCAGGTGGCACCGGTCGTGCTCCTGGCGGTGGACGGCTACCGCTACGGCACGCGCACGATCGACCGGCAGGCCGAGGCGGACGAGATCCGTGCCGGGCTGCCGTCACTGCGGGCGGCGGTGTGGCTGCCCTACCTCGGGGGGGCCGGATCGGCCACGCCGGACGGCTGGCAGGCGTGGGACGAGCTGACCGCGGAGGAGGGGCCGCTCGAGTTCGAGCCGGTCCCCTTCGACCACCCCCTCTACGTCCTCTACTCGTCGGGCACCACCGGAAAGCCGAAGGCCATCGTCCACGGCCACGGGGGGATCCTCCTCGAGCACGCCAAGGCGCTGCGCCTCCACTTCGACCTCGGTCCGGGGGAGCGCTTCTTCTGGTTCACCACCACCGGCTGGATGATGTGGAACTTCTGCGTCTCCGGGCTGGTGGTGGGGGCGGCCGTCGTCCTCTTCGACGGCGATCCCGCATGGCCCGATCCCGAGCGCCTGTGGGAGGTCATGGCCGAGACGGGGACGACGTGCGCCGGGGTGGGCGCCGGCTACCTGGTGGCCGGCATGAAGGCCGGAGCCGTCCCCGGCGAGCACTACGACCTCGGGGCGCTCGTCACCCTGGGCGCCACCGGCTCCCCCCTGCCGGCCGCCGCCGCCGCCTGGGTGTACGAAGCGGTCCGGTCCGACCTGCTGCTGGCGTCCTTCAGCGGCGGGACGGACGTGTGCACCGGGTTCGTCGGCGCCAGCCCGATGCACCCGGTGTGGCCGGGCGAGATCTCGTGCCGGTGCCTCGGCGCCAGGGTGGAGGTGTTCGACGACGCCGGCCGACCGGTCGTCGACGAGGAGGGTGAGCTGGTCATCACCGCCCCCCTCCCGTCCATGCCCGTGGCCTTCGTCGGCGATCCGGAGGGCCGCCGCTACCGGGCCGCCTACTTCGAGCGGTTCCCCGGCATCTGGGCCCACGGCGACCGGGCCACGCTGACCAGCCGGGGGACGGTCGTCATCAGCGGGCGTTCGGACGGGACCCTCAACCGGGGCGGCGTGCGCATGGGGACGGCCGAGTTCTATGCGGTGACGGAGGCGTTCGACGACGTCGTCGACAGCCTGGTCGTCCACGTCGAGGACCCCGACGGCGGGCCGGGCTCGTTGTGGCTGTTCGTGGTCGCGGGCGACGAGGCCGGCCCCCCCGACGGACCGGGCTCCCTGGAGGACCGCCTCCGTGCCGCACTGCGCCACGACCTGTCGCCCCGCCACGTCCCCGACCGGATCGTGCGGGTCCCGTCGGTACCGAAGACGCTGTCGGGGAAGAAGCTCGAGGTGCCCGTCAAGAGGATCCTGGCCGGCGTCCCCGCCGGCCAGGCCCTCACCCTGGCATCGGTGGCCGACCCGGACAGCCTCCGGCCCTTCGTCGAGCTGGCCGCCAGCGACGCGGCCGGCTGACCCACGGGGCCGGCGGCGGACCGATCGCGACGTCGAGGGCGTCTTCGCCGTCCGTCGTCCGCGACCGGCAGCAATCGATGGCGACCGGACCCGGCATGCGGAACGGGGACACCCGAGACGCGACCCGGAGTGGCCGCCCAGGAGCGAGCCTCAAGGTGGGGTCCGGCGGTGACGCGGCGGTCGGACGGCCATCGGTCCGGCACCACCCAATGTCCCGTCTTGGTGCCCAGGATAGGATGCCTCTTGCCCGTGTTGGCTCAGATCTCTGGCGGTGGTGACTGGTGGCATCGGTGGACCGATTTCGCAGCAGATGTTCCTCTGCTGTAGCAAGAATGAAGCAATCGGGTCCAGTCGGCAATGCCTATCAGGTCGCCGTCGACGCCGCCGACCAGCTGTTCCCTTCGACCTCGGTCATTCTCCGGTCACGCTTCGGCGGATCGCGGGAAGCCGAGCTCTCCGTTCTGCCCAAATTTGTTGGGTGCGGTGATCTCGTCGTCGACGTGGGAGCCCACAAGGGACTCTACTCGTGGCACCTCCAGCGCCTGGTTGGTCCATCCGGATCGGTCCATGCGTTCGAGCCGCAACCAGATCTTTCGGACTACCTGAAGCGGGCATTCAGGGGCAGCAGAACCGTCCTCGTCCACGAGCTTGCGCTCAGTGCCAGCAGGGGTATCGCGACGCTGACTGTTCCTTTATTCGACGGTGCTCCTGCGCTCGGTCATGCGACATTGGAAGAATCCGGAGGGCGGAGTATCGAGGTGCAAACGGTCCCCTTCGATAGCCTGGGCCTCGCTCCGCGTTTCATGAAAATTGATGTCGAGGGCCACGAACTCGGCGTCCTGAGTGGCGCCATGGAAACTCTCGAAACTTCGAAGCCATTCCTGCTCCTCGAGATAGACCGTCGTTCTGGACGAGATCCATCAAAGCTCATCGAGCTTCTCCAGCATCTGGATTACCACGGATACGTTCTGAACGATGACGGCATTCTGGCACCCATGGACGTCCGACGACTCCTCGATCCTAGCGATCCGATCCTCGCGACCCGGTACGCGTACAACTTCTTCTTCCTGCCGCGGACATCCGGTGAGATCGACCGTCGAGTTGAGGCCGCCGACGTTCCGCCGAGGCCACGCTGACACACCTCGAGGATCCGCGGTTCACGGAGTCCGAGGTAGAAGTGATGCAGGTCGACCTCGTCGACGGTTCCGGCGGCAGTTCGACCCACTTGAGCAACCGACCTGCGGGAACTCGGGATCCCTGGCCGGGCGCCGGCAGCGGAGCACTGGTCCAGGTCGCTAGTCGAAGAGGATGACGCCCCGGATGTTCTTACCGGCCAGCATGTCGGCGTAGCCCTCGTTCACCTGGTCAAGGGAGTAGGTGTTGGTCACCATCGAGTCCAGGTCGAGCTGGCCCTGTTCGTACAGGCGGAGCAGGTGGGGGATGTCGTAGCGGAAGTTGGCCGAGCCGAAGATGGTGCCCACCAGTTGCTTCTGGAGGAGGGTCAGCCACGTCAGGGAGATGGTGACCTCCGTCTCCGACATGGGGTGGATATTGGTCACCACCACCCGGCCACCCTTGGCCGCCAGCTGCATGATCTGCTCCATCAGGCCGCCCTCGCCGACCCCCATGGTGCAGATCACCTTGTCGGCGTTCTTCCCCCAGGTGACCTCGTTCACCAGGGGCATCGCCTCGCCGATGGAGGAGGCGGTGTGGGTGGCACCGAACTTGGTCGCCATCTCCAGCTTGTAGGGGACGGGGTCGATGGCGAAGATCCGCTCGGCCCCGGCCAGCCGGGCGCCCTGGACGGCGGCCGCGCCCAGGCCACCGATGCCGATGACCACGACGTCGTCGCCCGGCTTCACCTCGGCGGCGTAGACGGCCGATCCCCACCCGGTCGTCACCCCGCAGCCGACCAGGCACGCCTTGTCCAGCGGGTAGTGGTCGAAGACCTTGACGCACGAGGCCTGGTTCACGACGGTGTGGCGGGCGAAGGTGCCCAGGCACACGAGGGTGCCCAGGTCCTGGCCCGACGACGAGTGGTGGCGGTAGGTGCCGTCGGCCTGGGCGCCCATCATCAGCAGGCCGCCCACGTCACACAGGCTGGAGTGTCCCCGCACACACGACGGGCACCGCCCGCAGGCGGCCACGAACCCGAAGACGACGTGGTCCCCCGGCGCCAGGCCCTCGACGCCCGGCCCCACCTCCTCGACGATGCCGGCACCCTCGTGCCCGCCGATGACCGGGTACATGCCGGCCAGGTCGCCGGTGCGGAGGTGCTCGTCGCTGTGGCACATGCCCGACGCCACCATGCGCACCAGGACCTCGCCCTCCTTCGGCGGGTCGAGCTCGATGGTCTCGACCGACCACGGCTCCCCGGCGTTCCAACAGATGGCGGCCTCGGTCTGCACAGTGTCCCTCCCCATGTGGTGCGGCACGGCGCCGGCACCCTCGTTCCCCGCCGCCCGGCCGTTCCCGCTCCCCCCGGCCGATGCGACGTCGGCCAGATGCTGCCACACCGCCGGGTGCTCGGGAAGCCGGGACACCCGCCGGGCGTGCGGACGGCCCGTGCGGGACCGGCGACGAGCCGGCGCACCGGCATCGCGATACACCCGGTCGCTACAGTCCGCCACGTGCTCCACGTCGTCGCTGCCGACCGGGCCCGCCCGCTGGCGGCCCACCTGGCCCGGATCCTGGCCGACGCGCCCCCCGATCCCCTGTCCGCCGAATGGGTGGCGGTGCCGTCTGCCGCCATGGGCAGGTGGGTCGCCCTCGAGTTGGCCCGCCACCTGGGCGCGGGCGACGGCCGGTCTGACGGTGTCGCCGCCAACATCGAGTTCCGGTTCCCCGGCTCGTTGCGTGAGCGGGTGCTGGCCGCCGGAACCGCTGAGGGTGCGCACGACCCCTGGCGGCTCGAGCGGCTGGTCTGGTGCATCCTCGAGGTGGTCGCCGACCAACCGGGCGATCCGCACCTGGCCCACCTCGCCCACCCCCCGCCCGGCGCATCGCGCTTCGGGCTGGCCCGGCGGGTAGCCGACCTGTTCGACCGCTACCACCTCCACCGGCCGGACATGATCCGTGCCTGGGCCGCCGGGCGGCTGATCGACGGGACCGGCAAGCGCCTCAGTGAGCACCTCGGGTGGCAGCCTCACCTGTGGCGCCTGTGCCGTGAACGCCTGGGCGAGCCGAGCCCGGCCGAGCGTCTCGACGACCTCCTCGAGCAGCTGCGCACCGGTCACCTCGACGTGGACCTGCCCGGCCGCCTGGCGCTGTTCGGCCTCAGCCAGCTCCCTGGGGGCAACGGCTTCGTGGAACTGGCCGGCGCGTTGGCCACCCGCCACGACGTGCACCTCCTCCTCCTGGAGCCGTCGGTGGCGGTGCGGCGGCGCGTCGACCCCCTGGCCGACCCGGCGCGCGCCGGGACCCGCCTGCGGACCGACGACGAGAGCGCCCAGCTGGTCCACCACCCCCTGCTCCGCTCATGGGGGCGCCAGCACCGCGAGACGGCCGTGCTGCTCGGCGACGCCACCGCCGCCGGCCTCCTGGACGTCTCCGGGCTGGATGTCGCAGGAGCGCCCACCGAACCGGTCCCCGACGCCGACGGGAAGGCCGACGACACCGGCGGTCGGAGCGACGACCCGAACACCTCGCTCCTCACCCGGCTCCAGGCCGGCCTGCGTGCCGACCTGGCACCCGACGGCAGCTTCATCCCCTCGCCCGACGACGAATCGATCCGCATCCACGCCTGCCACGGCACGACCCGCCAGGTCGAGGTCCTGCGCGACGCCCTCCTCCACCTGCTGGCCGACCCGAAGCTCGACCTGGCAGAGGACGACATCCTCGTCCTCTGCTCCGATCTCGAACAGGTGGCGCCGCTGATCGAGGGGGTCTTCGGCCGCCCGGCCGGCCTGGGGGAGGCACCGCACGGCCCGGTCGACGGGGGCGCCGGCTCCGGTGGGCTCGAGCCGCCCTCCCTCCGCTACCGGATCGCCGACCGCTCGATCGCCGCCGCCAACCCGGTGATCGCGACGGTGTCCCAGCTCCTCGACATGATCGACGGCCGGTGCGACGCGGCAGCCGTGCTGGACCTGGCGGCGACGGCGCCGGTACGGCGCACGTTCGGCTTCGACGACGGAGATCTGGCCCGGCTGGCCGACTGGGTCACGGCCACCGGCATCCGGTGGGGGATCGACGCCGACCACCGGACCGGGTTCGGTGTGCCCGCCGGCGTCCACGACGGCACGTGGCGTGCCGGGTTGGACCGCGCCCTGGTGGGCATGGCCGTCCGCGGTCGCGGTGCCGACCTGGCGACCGGGTCGATCGCTCCCGTCACTACCGACCCGGGGGACATCGAGCTGGCCGGGCGGGCCGCGTGGCTCGTCGACGCCCTCGACGGCCTGCAGCGGGCCGTCCACCAGCCGCGGCCGGTGGACGGCTGGGCTGCGCTGATCGGCCGGGCCGCGGAGGAGCTGCTCACACCGGACCCCGGTGCCCCCTGGCAGCTCGACCAGCTCCGGCGGGTACTGGCGTCGGTGGTCGACAACGCATCGGCCGGCGGGGCGTGCTCGCCGGTGACGCTGACGTTCGCCGACCTCCGCCGGATCCTCGACTACGAGCTCCGGGCCGGCACCGGCCGTCCCGACTTCTTCCGGGGCGGCATCACCGTCACTTCCATGACCCCGCTCCGGGGCGTGCCCTTCCGGGTGGTCTGCCTGGTCGGCCTGGATGACGGTGCACTGCCGGGGAGCACCACCGACGGCGACGACCTGATGTCGGCCGCTCCCCGGCTGGGCGATCGCGACCCGCGGGGTGACGCCCGCCTGGCCTTGCTCGACGCGGTGCTCGCCGCCGGTGACCGCCTGCTCCTGTTCCGTACCGGGGTCGACATCCGGACCAACCAGAAGGTCCCGGCCACACCGGTGGTCGCCGAACTGGTCGACGCGGTGGCGGCCATGGTCCCCGAGGAGCACCGTGATCCGTTGCGGCGCGCTCTCGAGACCACCCACCCTCGCCAGGGGTTCGATGCCGCCTGCTTCGAGCCGGGGGCCCTGGTGGCCGGTCCCTGGAGCTTTGACCCCGCTCTCCTGGCCGCCGCCCGGGCCCGCCGCCTCCGGGGGCCGGCTTCCCGGCCGTTCCTGACCGGACCGCTGCCGCCGCTGCCCACTGCGGACATCGACCTGGCGGACCTGCACGAGTTCCTGCGCAACCCGGTCCGCACCTTCCTGGAGCGGCGCCTGCAGATCACACTTCCCCGGCAGGAAGACCAGCTGGAGTCGATCCTCTCCCTCTCGCTCAGCGGCCTTGAGTCGTGGTCCCTGGGCGAAGGGCTGCTGGCAGCGCTGCGATCGGGCGGCAGCCCCGACGGCTGGGCCGAGTTCGAGATCCACGCCGGCCGCCTACCGCCCGGCGCACTCCGCAGGCCAGCACTCGACGCGGTACGTGAGCCGGCCGAGGAGCTCTTCGGACGGGCCGCGGTCCTGGGCGCGGAACGCGGCGTGCCCGAACCCGTTTCCGTGGAGGTCGTCCTCGACGACGGGACCCGGGTAACCGGAACGGTGCCCTGTGATCTCCCGGCACCGGACCCGGGTCCGCTCCGGTTGACCTACTCCAGGATGAAGCCGTCGCACCGCCTGGCCGCCTGGCTCGACCTGATGGCACTGGTGGCGTACGAGCCGGAGCAGGCCTGGCACTCGGTGGTGGTGGCCCGGAACCAGTCAGAGGCGAAGTCCGCCCCGGTGGCGGCGGTGTCCGACCTGGTCGCCGCGGCCGCCGACCCGGCAACGCGCGCGCACGCAGCGGCGGATGCGCTCGGGACCGTCGTCGCCCTCTACCGCCGGGGCCTGTGCGAGCCGCTGCCGCTCTTCGCCCAGCTGTCACCGGCACTGGCCGACGGAACCGCCACGCGCAACGCGTGGACCCGCCACGACGGGCGGGGGGACGGCGACGATCCCTACAACCGTCTCGTCTACGGCAACCTGGAGTACGGCGAGCTCCTGGAGCTCCCGGCCGAGGAGGGCGACCCTCCCGGGCCCGGTGGCCGTCCGGCCCGGCTCGCCGCCCACCTGTGGGGATCGGTCACCGCCACCTCGATCGACCGCGCCGAGGGCGGTGGGTCGTGACCGCGGTACCGATCGAGCCGTTCGACCCGGCCAACCCGCTGCCGACCGGAACGCTTGCCATCGACGCCAGCGCGGGGACGGGCAAGACGTTCGCCCTGGCCGGCCTCACCACCCGGGCGGTGGTCGAGCTGGAGGCGGCACCGGGCGAGCTCCTGGTCGTGACCTTCACCCGGGCGGCGGCGGCCGAGCTGCGGGACCGGGTCCGGCGCCAGCTGGTCGCCGCCGCCGAGCTCTTCGCCGGCGACGGACCGCCGCCACCCGAGTACGCCTGGCTCGCGAACCTCCGTGCCGCCGACCCGGGCGGGCGGCAGCGACAGCTCGGTCACCTGGAGCGGGCCGTCACCGAGTTCGACACCATGACCGTGACCACCATCCACGGCTTCGCCACCCAGGTGCTCGGCACGCTGGGGAACGCCGCTGGTGTCGATCCCGACGCCGTGCTGGTCAACGACGATGCCGAGCTGGTGACGGAGGTCGCCGGCGACGTGTTGGCCGCGGCGGCCGTCGAGCGCGCCGATGACGACGGCATGCCCGGTCTGGACGACCTGGTCCGGGCCGTCCGCACTGCTGCGTCGCTACCGGGCGTCGACCTGCGACCGGCTCCCGGCCGCGACGGCGACGAGGTGGCGACCCTGGGGACGGCGCTCGTCCGGCGGTGCCTCGACGCCATGGCCACCCGCCGCCTGCGACGGGGTTCGATGAGCTTCGGCGACGTCCTCGACCACCTGGCCACCGCCCTCAGCGGCCCCTCCGGCGCCGAGGTGGCCGCGGCCCTCCGGTCCCGCTACCGGGTCGCCCTCATCGACGAATTCCAGGACACCGACCCCGTCCAGTGGCAGATCCTCTCCACCATCTTCGGGGAACCAGGCCCCGACCACCGCCTGGTGATCGTGGGCGACCCCAAGCAGGCCATCTACTCGTTCCGCGGCGCCGACGTCCACACGTACACGTCGGCCGTCGCCGACCGGCCCGGCCTCGAGCGGCGGTCGCTCGCCACCAACTGGCGCTCCGACGGGATCTTCCTCTCCGCCCTCGACACCCTCTTCGACGGGTCCACCCTGGGCGACGCCGCCATCGCCTACACCCCCGTCGATCCGGCGGACGCACACCGCCACCGGCGCCTCGTGCGAACGGACGGTGGACAGGTGGAACCCCTGGCGCTGCGTCTGGCCATCGGCCCCGGCCTCGACCGCAACAAGGACGGCCGCGTCAGTGTGGACGGTGCACGCCTGGCCATCTGGTCCGACCTCGCCACCCAGGTGATCGACCTCCTCGACCACGGTCGGATCCCCACGGACGCGGGCGACCGGCCCATCCTCCCCTCGGACATCGCCGTCCTCACCCGGAGGAGGAAGGACGGCGAGGCGGTGCGTTCCGCCCTCCAGTCCCGTGGCGTGCCGGCGGTGGTGGCCAAGGGTGCGTCTGTGCTCGAGTCGGAGGCGGCCGAGCACTGGCGGCGCCTGCTGGCCGCCCTGGCCCGGCCGAGCGAGCCCCGACGCGCCCGGGCCTTCGCGCTCTCCGTCTTCGTCGGCCTCGGCGCCGACCAGGTCGCCGCCCTGGACGACGCCGGGCTGGCCGCCGTCCAGGACCGGCTGTGGTCATGGGCGGAGACCCTCGACCACCTCGGCGTGGCCGAGTGGCTCCGCCAGGTGTGGGTCGAGAGCGGCGTGGCCGCTCGGGTGCTGGGGCACGACGGCGGCGATCGGCTCGTCACCGACCTGGCCCACATCGGCGAGCTGTTCCAGGCGGCCGCTGTCCACGACCGGCTGGGCCCGTCGGGGCTGATGGCCGTGCTCGACACCCCGGCGGCAGCCTTCGACGACGCCGACGCCGACGGTGGCCCGGCCGCCCGCCGGCTGGAGTCGGACGACGCCGCCGTCAGCATCATGACGGTGTGGAACGCCAAGGGACTCCAGTTCCCCGTGGTGTGCGTTCCCACCATGTGGTCCAACCCGTCCGTTCAGCGTCCGCCCGTCGTGTACCAGGACCCCGATACCGGCAGGCGCACGTACGACACCGTCGGCAAGGACACGTGGGCGGACGGCACCACCGAGAAGCAGCGCAAGGACCTCGCCAAGCGGGAGGTCCTCGGTGAAGACCTGCGCCTGCTGTACGTGGCGCTGACCCGGGCCGAGCACCACGCCATCGTCTGGTGGGCCAACGCCCAGTCCGCCGGCGCCTCGGGGCTGGCCCACCTCCTCTTCGCCCGGGACCCCGACGGCCGCCTCGATCCGGCCGCCTACGGGGCGCTGTCGGTGAAGCCGCCCGCCGACGCCCAGGCGCTCGACACCCTCGCACCCCTCATCGCCCGGTCGGGCGGGACGATGAGCGCCGCCTCCCACGGCCGTCACGGTCCCTCCCCGAGCTGGCAGGCTCCGGGCGCCGGCGGGACCGGGTCCCCCCTCGAGGTGGCCAGGCTGGAGCGCAACCCGGACCGGTGGGCCACCCGGTGGTCGTTCACCGCCATGACGAACCGGATGGACGAGGCACACCTGGACCCGTCCGACACGAGCCTGGCCGACCGCGGTGCGGCCGACGAGAGCAGCCCCGGCTCCGTGGATCCCACCACCGGGGAGCACGACGTCCTCGGTGCCCCGCCTCCGCTCCTGCCCCAGGACGGGCCCGAGCCGGGCCACGCCGACGGGCCACTCGTCTCCCCGCTGACGAAGCTGCCGGCCGGTGCCGAATTCGGCACCGTGGTCCACGCCGTCCTGGAACGGATCGACTTCGCGTCGCCGCAGCTCGAGGACGACCTGGAGAAAGCGGCCGCCGCCGAGCTCGACTGGCGACCGGTCGACCTCACCCCACCAGGGGAACCCGGTGGCACCGCGGCCGACGGCCGGCGCCTCCTGGTCGACGGCCTGGGCGCGGCCATCGCCACCCCCCTCGGCCAGGTCGCTGGCGGGATCGCTCTCCGTGATGTCCCGCTGCACGATCGGTTGTCCGAGCTCTCCTTCGAGATCCCCCTGGGGAAGCCGGCGTTCCGGCCCCGGGTCCGCGACATCGGACGGCTAGTACTCGACCACCTGGCCGCCGGCGACCCACTCGCCGGGTGGGCGGCCGAGCTGGCCGACGGGGAGGTGGAGGTGGAGCTGGCCGGCCACCTCACCGGATCCATCGACGTCGTGCTGCGGCTGCCCGGAACCGAACCGCGCTTCGTCGTCGTCGACTACAAGACGAACCGTCTCACCCGGCCCGGCGCCGCGCCCGGTCCCGGCGCCTACGGGCGGGAAGCGATGGCCGCGGCCATGGCCGAGCACCACTACCCACTCCAGGCCCTCCTCTACCTGGTGGCTCTCCACCGGTACCTGCGGTGGCGGCTGCCCGGCTACGACCCCGATCGCCACCTGGGCGGTGCCGCCTACCTCTTCGTGCGGGGGATGGCCGGGCCGGACACGCCCGTCCACGACGGCCACCCCGACGGCGTGTTCGGCTGGCGGGTGCCGACCGCACTGGTGGGTGAGCTGAGCGACCTGCTCGACGGCCACCCCACGACGGAGGTTGTCCGGTGACCGGCGCCGCCACGCCACCCGGACTCGGGTTCCTGGCGCCGTTCGCCGACGCCGGCATCTTCGGGGCTGGAGAGCTGCAGCTGTGCGCCACATTCGCCCGTACCCTCCCGGGCCTCGAGGACGAGGCGCTCCTGGGCCTGGCCGTCGCCGCCCGTGGGCCGAGGCTCGGTCACGTCTGCGTCGATCTGGGCGACGCCCACCGGCTGGTCGCCGACCGCGACGGGGAGGCAGCGGGCTCGCTGCCGTGGCCCGAGGTCGACCGGTGGGTGGCCGCGCTGGCGCGGTCGCCGATCGCCACCGATCCCGGTCACGCCCTCGTACCGCCGCTGTGCCCGGTCGTCCTCGACGGTCGGCGGGTCTACCTCCAGCGCTACTTCGCCGACGAGCTCCTGGTCGCCGACCGGCTGGTGGAACGCGCTGCATTCCGTGAGCCGGCTGGGCCGGCTGGGCCGGCAGGCGTCGGCTCCGACGCCGACCTGGAGGCCGCCCTGGAGGCCGCCTTCGGCCCAGACGATCCCACCGATCCCGACCTGCAACGCCGCGCCGCCCGGGTGGCGCTGTCCGGCAACCTGGCGGTGATCGCCGGCGGTCCCGGGACGGGCAAGACCCGGACCGTGGCCGGTCTGCTCGCCGCCGCGCTGGAGATGGCCGACCGGCGGAGTCAGCGCCTGCGGGTGGCGCTGGCCGCCCCTACCGGCAAGGCCGCCTCCCGCATGACCGAGGCCGTACACCGATCGCTGGCCGGCGACGGCGACGGGGGCGGGTTGGGTGCGACGGTGGCCGCCGCCCTCGTGGACCAGCCAGCCCTCACCATCCACCGCCTGCTCGGTGCCCGCCCCGGTGGATCCTTCCGGTACGGGGCCGGAAACCCGCTCCCCCACGACCTGGTGGTGGTGGACGAGACCTCCATGGTGTCGCTCCCGCTCATGTCCGCCCTGCTCGACTCCCTCCGCCCCGACGCCCGCCTGGTCCTGGTGGGTGACCCGTTCCAGCTGACCAGCATCGAGGCCGGATCGGTGCTGGCCGACGTGGTGGCGGCCGGCACCGGCAGCGACCCCGACGGGGGAGCGAGCGGGGGTACCGGTCCGGGCCCGCTGACCGGGCGGGTCACCGTGCTCGAGCGGTCCTGGCGGTTCGGCGCCGAATCGGACATCGCCGCACTGGCTGGGGCCGTGCGTGTCGGGGACGCGGCCGGGGCGCTCGACCTGCTGCGCGACCCGGACCGCCCCGGCGTCACGTGGATCGACGGGTCGCACGACGGCGCCCTGGTGGCACTGGTCGACGAGGTGATCGCGGCCGGCGCCGCCGTCGTCGACGCGGCCCAGACGGACGAGGTCGCACGTGGTCTCGACGCCATGCGCCAGGTCAAGGTGCTGGCGGCCACCAGGCAGGGGCCGGCCGGCATGCTTGCGTGGGGCCGGACGATCGAGGATGCGCTGGCAGACCGGATGCCGGGGCTGCGCGCCGGGGTGCGGTGGTACATCGGCCGGCCGGTCATGGTGACGGCGAACGACCAGCTCAACCGGCTGGACAACGGGGACACCGGTCTGGTGGTCCGCCACGGCGACGGTGTGGCCGTCGCCTTTCCCGGTGCCGTCGAGCCCCGGTTCGTCCCGACGGCCAAACTGGACCGGGTGGAGACGTGGTGGGCCATGACGATCCACAAGAGCCAGGGGTCGGAGTTCCCCCACGTGGTCGTGTCACTGCCGGCGGCCACCTCGCCCATCCTCAGCCGCGAACTCCTCTACACGGCCGTCACCCGGGCCAGCCAGCGGGTCACCGTGGTGGCGGGCGAGGACGCCCTGCGTGCCGCCATCGGCCGGCCCGTCATGCGGGCATCGGGGCTCCAGGAGCGGCTCCGGGCGTGACCGTCCGCCGGCGGTCCGACCGCCGGTCCCCGACCCCTACTGCCAGTATGCGCCCGGCTCGGCCGCGAACCTAGGATGCCGCCATGGACATCAACGGAGTATCTGCCATCGTCACCGGCGGCGCTTCGGGCATCGGCGAGGCCTCGGCCCGCCAGCTCGCAGCACGCGGCGCCAAGGTCGTCATCGCCGACCTGCAGGACGACAAGGGGAAGGCTGTCGCCGACGAGCTCGGCGGGGCGTTCGCCCACGTCGACGTGACCAAGCCCGACGACGTGATCGCCGCCATCGAGCTTGCCAAGGACATGGGGCCGCTGCGGGTCCTGGTCAACTCGGCCGGCATCGGCTGGGTGGGACGGGTCATCGGCAAGGACGGCGCCTACGAGTCGGCCCACGACCTGGACCTGTTCCGCAAGGTGATCGAGATCAACCTGGTCGGCACGTTCAACTGCATCCGGCTGGCCGCCACCGCCATGAGCACCACCGAGCCGCTGGCCGACGGCGAGCGGGGCGCCATCGTCAACATGGCCTCCGTCGCTGCCTTCGAGGGCCAGATCGGCCAGGACGCCTACTCGGCGTCGAAGGGCGGTGTGGTCGGCATGACCCTACCGATCGCCCGGGACCTATCGGTGGTGGGCATCCGCGTCAACACCGTCGCCCCCGGCCTCATCGACACCCCCATCTACGGCGAGGGTGAGGCGTCCGAGCAGTTCAAGGCCAACTTGGAGAAGGGCGTGCTGTTCCCCAAGCGCCTCGGTCATCCCGACGAGCTGGCCTCCATGGTGGTCGAGCTGGTCACCAACAGCTACGTGAACGCCCAGTCGATCCGGGTCGACGGCGGGATCAAGATGCAGCCCAAGTGAGCTGACCGGTCCGGGTGGGCCGGTGACCCGGCCCACTGCCGATCCGATGCGAAGCCGGCGCCTGCGGGCGCCGGCTTCGTCGCGCCAGCCGGCGCTGCGCGCGCCGGGCCGGGCCGCTACCCCTCGGTGGCGATCCCCAGCTCGCGGGCGATGACCATCCGCTGGACCTCGGATGTCCCCTCGCCGATCTCGAGGATCTTGGCGTCGCGGTAGAAGCGGCCGACGGGCGTCTCGTTCATGAAGCCGTAGCCACCGAAGACCTGGGCCGCTTCGCGGGCGTTGGCCATGGCCGCCTCCGACGCCACCAGTTTGGCGATGGCCGCCTCCTTCTTGAAGGGGAGGCCGCGCAGCATGAGGGCGGCGGCGTCGTAGTAGGCCAGGCGGGCGGTGTAGGCCCGTGCCTCCATGTCGGCCACCTTGAACTGGATGGCCTGGTAGGAGCCGATGGTCTTCCCGAACGCGGAGCGCTCGGCCACGTAACGGACGCACTCGTCGACGCACCCCTGGGCCAGGCCGACCGACAGGGCGGCGATGGCGATGCGCCCCTCGTCGAGGGTGCGGAGGAACTGCGCGTACCCCCGGCCCTCGGTGCCGAGCAGGTTGGCCTCGGGCACCCGGCAGTCCACGAAGGAGAGCTCCCGGGTGTCGGACGCCGCCCACCCGACCTTGGAGTACTTCTTCGACACGGTGAAGCCCGGGGTGCCGGCCGGCACGATGATGGCCGAGATGGCCCGGGGCCGGCCCGGCTCGCTCGTCACCGCGGTGACCGTCACCAGGCCGGTGATGTCGGTCCCCGAGTTGGTGATGAACGACTTGGTGCCGTTGATGACCCACTGGCCGCCCTCGCGGCGGGCCGTCGTGCGGGTGGCCCCCGCGTCGGTGCCGCCGTCGGGCTCGGTGAGGCCGAAGGCGCCCAGCATCGTCCCCGCGCACAGCGACGGCAGCCACTCCTCCTTCTGGGCGTCGGTCCCGTAGCGGAAGATGGGCATGGCACCGAGGCCGACGCCCGCCTCGAGGGTGATGGCCACCGACGAGTCGACCCGGGCCAGCTCCTCGAGGGCCAGGCAGAAGGCCAGGTAGTCGCCACCCATCCCGCCGTACTCCTCGGGGAAGGGCAGGCCGAACAGGCCCATCTCCCCCATGCGGGCCACCAGCTCGTAGGGGAAGGCCTCGCGCTCGTAGTAGTCGGCGATGACCGGCGCCACCTCGGTGCGGGCGAACCGCTCGACGGTTGCCCGCAGGGCGGCGTGCTCGTCGCTCAGGTGCAGATGGGTGGAGATGGTCATGGTGCTGTCTCCTCGTGCTCGTCGTCACCGCCGCTGTGGTCGCCGCCGCCGTTCTTTTTGTCCTCGCCGCCGCCCGGCCCCGCCAGGGCCCGAACCACCCGGGACGGGCTGGGCCGCCCCAGGTGACCGGCCAGCCAGGTGCTGGTGGCCACCAGGGCGTCGAGGTCCACGCCGGTGCGGATCCCGAGCCCGTGGAGCTGCCAGATCAGGTCCTCGGTGGCCAGGTTGCCCGTCGCGCTGCGGGCGTAAGGGCACCCACCGAGGCCGCCGGCGCTGGCGTCGACCGTGGTCACCCCCCGCTGGAGTGCGGCCAGGGTGTTGGCCAGGGCCTGGCCGTAGGTGTCGTGGAAGTGGACGGCCAGCTGGTCGACACCCACCCCGGCCTCGACCAGCGCGTCGAGGACGGCCACCACCTGGCCGGGGGTGGCCACCCCGATGGTGTCGCCCAGGCTCAGCTCCGCGCAGCCCATCTCGAGGAGGCGGGTGGCGACACCCACCACGGCCGAGGGCGGCACCGCGCCCTCCCACGGGTCGCCGAAGCACATCGAGAGGTAGCCCCGCACCCACATGCCGGCACCGGTGGCACCCTCCACCACCGGTGCGAACATGGCCAGGGACTCGTCGACGGTCCGGTTGAGGTTGCGGGCGGCGAACGACTCGGTGGCACTGGCGAACACGGCCACCCTGCCGATGCCCGCACCGATGGCCCGCTCCAGGCCCCGCAGGTTGGGGACGAGCACGGTGACCTGCGACCGGAGGTCGTCGCTCAGGGCGGCGACCACCGCCTCGGCGTCGGCCAGCTGCGGCACCCACTCGGGCCGGACGAAGCTGGTCGCCTCGATGGCCGCCAGGCCGGCAGCGGCCAGGCGCTCGATGAGCTCGACCTTGACGGCGGACGGGACGGCCCCCGGCTCGTTCTGGAGCCCGTCACGGGGTCCCACCTCGTAGACGGTCACCTCCGCCGGGAGGCCGGCGAGGGGAACGGGGTCCTGGCCCGGGATCACGACCCACCCCCGTCGGGACTGGCACCTGCGGTGCCGCCGCCGGCAGCGCTGTCACCGCCGACGGCGCCGTCGTCGGCGCCGTCGGGGCGCACCGTGACCAGGAGCTCGTCCAGCCCCACCTGCCGGCCGACCACGGCCGTCACCTGGTCCACCACCCCGTCGTGGGGCGCCGCCAGCGCGTGCTCCATCTTCATCGCCTCCACGATCACCAACGGCTCGCCGGCGCCGACCCGCTGCCCCGGCGCCACGTGCACGGCCACCACCGTGCCCGGCATGGGGCTCCGCACGCTCTCCCCGCCACCGGCGCCGGCGGGCCCGGCCCCGGCCAGGCGGGCGGGCGCCTCGCGTCGGAACGCCCATGAGCCGCCCTGCCACCCGATCCACACGGTGCCGCCGTCGACGGCCCACCGGTAGCGGCGGGTCCGGTCGCCGGAACGGAGGGCGAGCTCGGAGCCCGACACCGACGGGATGACGCCGCCGAAGGAGGACACGCCGTCCCCTTCGAGCTCGACCTCGACCTCCCACCGTCCGGCTCCGGCACGGCGCCGCACGGTGACGTCGTCCCCGCTCACCGCGAACCGCTCCTCGATCCACGCCCGGCCACCCAGCCGCCACCCGTCGGGGACGTCCCACCGGTCAGCGCCGGTCGGCGACGTCTCTCGCCCGGCGGCGACCACCATGGCGGCAGCCGCTGCCACGTGGGCCGGGGGGGCGCCGCCCGCCGCCGGCGACCCGGCAGGACCACCGGCAGCGGCCCGCTCGGCCAGCCGGTCCACCAGGCCGGTGTCGAGCCGGCCCGCCACCACGTCGGGATGGCCCAGCAGGTCCACCAGGAAGGCCACGTTGGTGGCGAAGCCGAGGACGGCCGTCTGCGACAGTGCCCGGCGCAGGCGGGCGAGGGCGGCAGGTCGGTCCGGTCCCCACGCCACCACCTTGGCCAGCAGCGGATCGTAGAGGGTGGTGACGGTGGTGCCCTGGCGCAGCCCCGAGTCCACCCGGACGTGGTCCGCCACCGGCTCGGACGCCACCAGCACGCGACCGCCGGTGGGGAGGAAGCCGCGTTCGGGGTCCTCGGCGTACACGCGGGCCTCGACCGCGTGACCCCGAAGGGCGACGTCCTCCTGGGTGAAGGGGAGGGGCTCGCCGGCCGCCACCCGCAGCTGCAGCTCGACGAGGTCGAGGCCGGTGACCAGCTCGGTGACCGGGTGCTCGACCTGGAGGCGGGTGTTCATCTCGAGGAAGTAGTGGTCGCCCGGGCTGTCGCCGGGCACGACGAACTCGACCGTTCCCGCCCCCACGTAGCCACAGCGGCGGGCGGCCTCGAGTGCGTGCCGGCCCATGGCCTCGCGGGTGTCCTGGTCGAGGAGGGGGGAGGGCGCCTCCTCCACGATCTTCTGGTGGCGGCGCTGGAGGCTGCACTCCCGCTCGCCCAGGTGGACCACCGAACCGTGGGCGTCGGCGAAGACCTGGATCTCGACGTGGCGGGGGCGTTCGATCCACCGCTCGACGAGGAGATCGGCGTTGCCGAAGGCGCTCGTCGCCTCGCGCCGGGCGGTGGCGATGGCGGGAGCGAGCTCGGCCGCCTCGCCCACCAGGTGCATGCCCTTGCCGCCACCGCCGGCCGACGGCTTGAGGAGGACGGGGAACCCGATCTCGAGGGCGGCCTCGACCAGCTGGGCGTCCGACATGCCCGGCTCGGTGCGGCCCGGCACCACCGGCACCCCCGCCTCGGCCACGGCCAGCTTGGCCCGGATCTTGTCGCCCATCAGCTCCACCGCCTCGGGCGGCGGCCCCACGAACACCAGGCCGGCGTCGACGCACGCCCGGGCGAAGGCTGCGTCCTCGGAGAGGAAGCCGTAGCCGGGGTGGACGGCTCCGGCGCCACTGGCGACGGCCGCGTCGAGCAGGGCGGCGGCGTCGAGGTAGCTGGACAGCGCCGGCCCGGGCCCGATGCGCACGGCGTCGTCCGCCTCGAGCACGTGGCGGGCGCCCTCGTCAGCGTCGCTGTAGACGGCCACCGACCGCAGGCCGAGCGACCGCAGGGTGCGCATGATGCGCACGGCGATCTCGCCGCGGTTGGCCACCAGGACGGAGGAGAAGGGGAAGGCCACCGCTACATCCGGAAGGTGCCGTAGGCGATGGGGTCGAGCGGCGCGTTGGCGGCGGCCGCCAGTCCGAGGGCGAGGACGGTGCGGGTGTCGGTGGGGTGGATGACCCCGTCGTCCCACAGCCGGGCGGTGGCGTAGTACGGGTTGCCCTGGAGCTCGTACTGGTCGCGGATGGGCGCCTTGAACGCCTCCTCCTCGTCCGCCGGCCACGCCTGGCCCGACGCCTCGAGCTGGTCCCGGCGGATGGTGGCCAGCACCGAAGCCGCCTGCTCACCCCCCATGACCGAGATGCGGGCGTTTGGCCACATCCACAGGAACCGGGGCGAGTAGGCCCGCCCACACATCGAGTAGTTGCCGGCACCGAACGACCCGCCGATGACGACGGTGAACTTCGGCACCCGGGCGCAGGCCACCGCGGTGACCATCTTGGCGCCGTGCTTGGCGATGCCCCCCGCCTCGTACTCGCGCCCGACCATGAACCCGCTGATGTTCTGCAGGAACACGAGCGGGATCCGGCGCTGGTCGCACAGCTCGATGAAGTGGGCGCCCTTCAGGGCGGACTCGCTGAAGAGGACGCCGTTGTTGGCCACGATCCCGACAGGGTGGCCGTGGATGCGGGCGAACCCGGTGACGAGCGTCCGGCCGTACTCGGCCTTGAACTCGAGGAACCGGCTCCCGTCGACGATGCGGGCGACGACCTCGCGGACGTCGTAGGGGGTGCGGGTGTCGGCCGGCACCACGCCGGCCAGCTCGCCCGGATCGGCGGCCGGCTCCTCGGGTGCCTCCACCCCCCACGGGGGCGGGCCCTTCGGCGGCAGGGTGGCGACGATGGAGCGGAGGGTGGCCAGGGCGTCGGCGTCGTCGGTCGCCAGGTGGTCGGTGACCCCCGAGATGCGTGCGTGGACGTCCCCGCCCCCGAGCTCCTCGGCGGTGACCACCTCCCCGGTGGCCGCCTTCACCAGCGGCGGGCCGCCCAGGAAGATCGTCCCCTGGTTGGCCACGATGACCGCCTCGTCGCTCATGGCCGGCACGTAGGCGCCGCCGGCCGTGCACGAGCCGAGGACGGCGGCCAGCTGGGGGATGCCGCGTGCCGACATCGTCGCCTGGTTGTAGAAGATGCGGCCGAAGTGGTCGCGGTCGGGGAAGACCTCGTCCTGGCGGGGGAGGTTGGCGCCGCCGGAGTCGACCAGGTAGATGCACGGCAGCCGGTTGGCCAGTGCCACCTCCTGGGCCCGGAGGTGCTTCTTCACCGTCATCGGGTAGTAGCTGCCGCCCTTGACGGTGGCGTCGTTGGCCACCACCACGCACTCCCGGCCGGACACGCGCCCGATCCCGGTGATGATCCCCGCCGCCGGGGCCTCGTCGCCGTACATCCCGGTGGCGGCCAGGGGCGACAGCTCCAGGAAGGGCGACCCGGCGTCGAGCAGGCGGTCGATGCGGGCACGGGGCAGGAGCTTGCCCCGGGACTGGTGGCGCACCCTCGCCTCCTCCGGCCCACCGGCCCGCGCCCGTTCGAGGCGGTCGGTGAGCTCGGTGGCCAGCGCGCCGTGGGCGGCGGCGTTGGCATCGAAGGCGTCGCCGTGGGTCGGCGCCGAGCACGCCAGCACCGGGTAGTCGTGGCCGGCTGTCATCGCTCCTCCCCTGCGCTGCCGCCTGCTCCTACTGCCTGCTCCTGCTGCCAGCCTCCCACAGCCGGCAGCCGTTAACGATCGTTAATGGCTGGCCTCATGTTAGCGATCGTTCACGGTTCCGTCCACCCTCTACGATGCACGGGTGCCCCGTGCCGACCGCAAGCCGGCCGCCGCCCCCGCACCCGACCCGGGCGGATCGCGGCGTGACCAGATCCTGGAGGTCGCCGCCCCGCTGTTCGCCGAGCGCGGCTTCCACGGCGTGTCGATCGACGACCTGGGCTCCGCCCTGGGACTGACCGGCCCGGCCCTCTACCGCTACTTCGAGAGCAAGGACGCCGTGCTGGCCGCCCTGCTGGTCGGGATCAGCCGCTCGTTGCTCGACGGCGGCCGGGTACGGGTCGAGGCCGCCGTCGACCCGGAGGGGGCCCTCGACTCCCTGATCGACTGGCACGTCTCCTTCGCCCTGGAGAACCCGGCCCTCATCACCGTCCAGAGCCGGGACCTGGCCAGCCTGACCGGCCCCGAGCAGCGGACGGTGCGCAGGCTCCAGCGCCAGTACGTCGAGATCTGGGTGGACGCCATCCGCGCCCTGTACCGTCCGGTGGACGACGACACGGCACGGGCCGCCGCCCATGCCGTGTTCGGCCTCATCAACTCCACGCCCCACAGCGCCCGCCTCGACCGCACCGCAATGTCGGGGCTCCTGCGCCAGATGGCGACGGGAGCCCTGGCGAGCGCCACCGGGACGCCGGCCGGCGCCTAGGGGCCGGGCCGTTCGGGCCCGCTCGTCAGGCCCGACCGGCATGTTCGCCGTCTGCCGCTGCCGCTGCCGCTGCCGCTGCCGCTGCCGACTCCGCCGGCGCCGACTCCGCCGGCGCCGGCGATCGCGCCTCCACCGTGCGCTCGTCATGTCGGGGCGCGGGGCCGTCACCCGTCGCCGGCCCGTGGACATGGCGGCCGCGAGACCACGAGGCGGCCGCAGCCACCAGGCACACGACCATCCCGAACACGAACGCGTCGTGGAGTCCTTGGCGGAACGGTCCCTCGATGAGCGAGGGCAGGAACCGGCGACCCGTCACCACCGAGGCCCGGCCGGCCGGGAGGTGGGCAAGGGTGGCCGCCCCGAGCAGGTGGTGCATCGGGTTGTACCCGAGGAACGCGGACAGCAGCATCGACACCGGCGGCAGGTGGGCCACGTGGACTGCGGCCGGGGAGGGCACGCCCTGTGCGGCCAGCCCGCGGGCCAGCGTCCCCGGTAGCCGGTGCTCCATCCCGACGACCATCAGGGTGAAGAAGATGCCGATCGAGAGGACCTGGGCGGTGCTCTGGGCCGTCTGGTTCATGCCCGACCCGACGCCGCGGTACCGGGCGGGCAGGCTGTTCATGACGGCAGCCCGGTTGGAGACCACGAAGGCGCCCACGGCAAGCGCATTGGCGAACAACAGGACGGCGAACGCGGGGTAGGGGAAGTCGACCGGTATGCGGTCGAAGGCCACGAAGGTCGCCGCCGTGCCCAGTGCCCCGCCCGTCGCGATCGCCCGCGCACCGAACCGGTCGGTGAGCACGCCGAAGAGCGGGCCCGCCACCACGAACCCGAGGATCATGGGGATGAGGGCCACTCCCGCCCACAGGGGCGTCCGGGCGAAGTCCACACCGTGGAGCGGCAGCCAGACGCCCTGGAGCCAGATGATCAGGATGAACATCAGGCCGCCCCGGCCGAGCGAGACCAGGTAGTTGGACGCCAGACCCCCGGCGAAGGCCCGGATGCGCAGCAGGCCGAGGTCGAACATGGGATGGTCCGTGTGCCGCTCGAGAACGACGAACACGGCCAGGAGCGCCGTGCCGCCGGCGATGGCACCGACCACCCACGGACTCGACCAGCCCATGGAATGGCGGCCGGACGGTTCGATCCCGTAGGTCATGCCGGCCATGAGGAGCACCAGGCCGGCAGCGAACGCGACATTGCCCGCCCAGTCGATCGGCTCCCTCCGGACACGGCCCAGCTCCCGGAGCTTCACGTAGGCCCAGAGTGTCCCGAAGACACCCACCGGCACCGACACCAGGAAGATGAGGCGCCAGTTGACCGGCGCCAGGAGCCCCCCGACGAGCAGTCCGATGAACAGGCCCGCCACCGAGGCGATCTGGTTCAGACCGAGCGCCATACCCCGCTCGTGGGATGGGAATGCATCGGTGAGGATTGCAGCTGCGTTCGCCAAGAGAAATGCCGCCCCGACACCCTGGAACACCCGCATGACGAGCAGCCAGATGGCACCAGCGCGACCCGATGCCCACGTCACGGAGAGGAGGAGGGAGAACACGGTGTAGATGGCGAACCCCGCGTTGTACATGCGGACCCGCCCGTACATGTCGCCCAGCCGCCCGACGCTCACGACCAGCACGCTGGTGACGACGAGGAACCCGAGGATCATCCACAACAGGTAGAAGCTGTTGGCCCGCTGGAGCGGGTCCATGTGGATGCCCCGGAAGATGTTGGGGAGCGCGATGAGGACGATCGACGCGTCGATCTGCGCGATCAGGACGCCGAGGGTGGTGTTGGACAGGGCGATCCACTTATAACGGTGGTCCACCCCCTCGCTGATCCTGCTGGCATTGTTTCTGAACATTGGGCGCGTCAATACTTTCTATATAGCGTTGATCGGATCGCTATAGATTCACAGGAAATGTGTGCATACGGTCTGGACAGATTGAGATTTATCCGCGTAGATTGCTCCCATGAGATCGGGATGTGATCCGCGTGCATGAACCTCCGGGCACCCCGTGCGGGCTCGACCTGTTCCACGCGGGGTTCGTCGTGGACGACATCGCCGCCGCCATGGCCGCGTACACGCAGGCGTTCGGGCTCCGGTGGGCGAGCGTCGCCACCCGGGTGGTCGACGTGCTCGTCGCCGGCGAGCGGCGCACGGCGGAGCTCCTCGCCGTGTACTCGGTCGACGGTCCCCCCCATGTCGAGCTCATCGAAGAGGTCAGCGGGGACATCTGGGGTGCCCGGTTCCTGGCCATGAACCACGTGGGCTACTGGTCGTCGGCCTTCGCCACCGACGTCGACCGCCTGCAGGCCAGTGGGTTCGCCGCCGAGGTACGCAACCTTGGGCCGGACGGAGAACCGGGCCGGTTCGCCTACCACCGGACGCCGTCGGGTCTGTGGATCGAGGTCGTGGACCGCGCCGTGGAGCCCGAGATCGGGCGGTGGCTGGCCGGTGCCGGCTACGGGCAAGGTGCACGCCGGTGAGCGGGCCGCGCCCGGGCACGGCGGCCGACCGGCGACGAGAACTGAGGTTCCGATGAGCAGCCAGCGCGAGGTCATCGACGTCCACTCGCACATCCTCCTGCCGGGGGTCATGGGGTGCTGCGGCACGTCCGGACCCGAGATGGGCGTACGTCCTGACGGCGTCCACTTCTTCCGGGCGGGGAGCTACGTGCTCGAGAACGTGCGCTTCGTCGACAGTCCCTTCTCCGACGTCGAGCGGCGCCTCGAGCACATGGGCCGGCTGGGGATCGACCGGCAGATCGTCTCCCCCAACCCCATCACCTACTTCTACCGGGAGCCGATCGGGGTGGCCTTGGACTTCAACCAGCGCCACAACGACCTGGTGGCCGAGATCGCCCGCTCCCATCACCAGCTCGCCGGCTTCGCCAGCCTCCCCCTGCAGGACCCGGAGGCGGCGGCACGAGAGCTCGGACGGGCCGTCGGCGACCTCGGCCTGGTCGGGTCCTACATCGGCACGGACGTGGACGGGGTGCCCCTCTCCGATCCCCGCTTCGAGGAGCTCTGGGCCGAGCACGAACGCCTCGGCGTGCCGGTGGCGGTCCACCCGGCGCCCAGGACCGTGGACCACCCCGGCGACCCCCTGTTCGCCCCCTGGGACCTCGACGTGCTCTACGGGTTCCTGGTCGACGAGGGGATGGCCGTGGCCCACCTGCTCCTCGGCGGCGTGCTCGACCGCCATCCCGGGCTGTCGGTCCACGTCGCACACGGCGGGGGGTTCGCCCCCTACCAGATGGGGCGCCTCCAGGCCGGCCTGGCCAAACGCCCGTGGGGGCCGGGGCTGCTGCGCCGGCCGTTCGAGGAGCAGTGGGCCCAGCTCAGCTTCGACTCGGCCGTGCACCGCGCCGATGCGCTGGCGTTCCTGGTCGGCACCCAGGGGGCTGACCGGGTGCTGCACGGGTGCAACTTCGCCGGATGGGACCAGGAGGAGCGATCGGTCGAGATGGTCGACGGGCTCGCCATAAGCAGCGCCGACAAGGCAGCGATCCTCGGCGGCAACGCCCGCCGCCTGTTCGCCCTCACCTGACGTCCGGGGCATCAACGCGCCTGGCCGGTCACGTGGACGATCTCGACCTCCCGGTGCACCGTGCTCGGACGCACCCGGTGCTGAGCTGTCGGGTAGCGCCCCGTACCGTGCACGCCCCGCGCTGCGGCATCACCAGCCAGTCGCCCCAGCGTGAACCCACCGGCGATGCGGATCCCACCGAGGTCGGCGGTCGGGTTGAAGCCGCCGACGCAGTCCCCGGCGGCGAACAGCCCCCGGATGGGCGACCCGAAGACGTCGATCACCTGTAGGTCCTCGGTCACCGAGAACCCGCCGGAGACGAAGTTCACCCCCACGACCATGGGCACGGCACTGAAGGGCGCCACCGCCAGGGGACGGTGCCCGGCGGGGAGGACCACCCGGCCGAAGGCGGGATCGCGGTCGGTGCCGGTGGCCAGCATGGCGTTCCACTCCCGGACCGACTCCTCGAGGATGCCCGGGGCACACCCGACGGCCGCCGCCAGCTCGCGCACGGTGGGCGCGGTCACCGGCGGCTCCGGCATCTGGTCGATGAGGTGGGCCTTGCCGCCGGCGGTGACGGCGTCGAAGAGGTACCAGCCGGCGCGGTCGGGCTGCGCGAGCAGGGCCCGCACCCGTTCCTCGTAGGGCCCGGCCTCGTCGTGGAACCGGACGCCGTCCCGGTTGACCGCGATGGTGTCCTCGACCAGCGCGGAACCGACCATGACGAGGGGCGGCACGTAGGTCATGTTGATGAGGTCCCCGCCGACCGCCTGGCCCATCAGGTGACCGTCCCCCCGGCAGCTGTCGATGCCCAGGTAGGGACCGGCGGCCAGGTAGCCGGGCTGGTACCGGCGGCGCAGGGCCGGATTGGCCTGGTAACCACCGGTGGCCAGGACCACACCGTGACGGGCACGCAGCTCCATCGGCTCGCCGTAGCGCTCGTCGCCGGCCAGGGCGCTCCCCGTCCGGGGGCGGGCGATCACACCGGCGACCCGCCCCCCCTCGACGATGAGGCGCTCGCCCACGGTGCCGAACAGCGTCGTGACCCGGGGGTCGGCGAAGACCGGCTCGAACGGCCTGGCCAGTGTCGTCGGGTCCTCCACCGCCAGCATCCGGTCCGTCGTGTGCTGCCTCGGTCTCGGGATGAAGCGGGCGAAGCGCACACCGCCCTCCACCAGCTGGCGGTAGGTCGCCGCCGACTCCCGTGCGAACAGCCGGACCAGGCTCTCGTCGCACAGGATGCCGTAGTCCTCACCAGCCAGTTCGGCCATGCGCAACGCGTCGTCGACGAACGCATCCTCGCTGTCGTGGATGCCCTGCTGCTCCTGGGCGGCCGAGCGGACGAAGGCCAGGTAGCCCGTCGAGTAGATGGCGTTGCCACCGATGCGCTGCTCGGGCTCGACCACCGTGACCGTGGCTCCGGCGTGGACAGCAGCCGCTGTCGCAGCCATACCGCCGGGCCCGGTCCCGAGCACGATCACTTCGCACCCGGACTCCGCGGCGCGGCGTCGTGGATCCTGCATTGTCCCTCCCCACGAGCCCCATCGGGCCCGACACACAGCACCTCGAGCGATGCCGCTGTTGCCCCCGTAGCGTAGTCAGTTGCTTAACTACTTGCGAGTGCCCGGCGTGGCTGCGTGCTAGGTTCCGTGGGTCGACCAGCCGGCAACGTCGGTCCGGGCCGGCATACCGGCCGCACCGACGGGTGTGCCCGCGATCGGGGAGGAGACCATGGACCAGCGAGCCCTCGTCACCGGAGGCGGCTCGGGCATCGGGGCGGCGACCGCCGAGCGCCTCGAGCGCGACGGCTGGCAGGTCGTGCGGGCCGACGTGCGACCCGGTGACGGCATCGCCCCGCTCGACGTGACCGACGAGCAGGGGTGGGAGGACCTGCTCGACGCCCACTGGCCCATCGACGGCCTGGTCAACTGCGCGGGCATCCGCATCCGGACGCCGCTCCTCGACCTCGATGCCGACGAGTTCGATCGCACCGTCGACATCCACGTCCGTGGGCTGTTCCTGGGGCTCCGGGGCCTGGGGCGCCGGTGCCGGCAGGACGGCAGGCCGGCAGCGGTGGTGACCATCGCTTCCACGGTGGCCACCCACGCGGTGGCCGGGCAGATCCACTACGTGGCGGCGAAGGGCGCGGTGGCGGCGATGACACGGGCGGCCGCCGTCGAGCTGGCACCGATCGGCGTTCGGGTGAACGGCATCGTCCCCGGGTTGATCCGGACCCCGATGACGGCCGAGCGGCTCGCCGATGCGGACCAGCAGGCGTGGTTCGCCGACCGGATCCCCCTGGGACGGCCGGGCGAGCCCACCGACATCGCGGCCATGGCCGCGTTCCTGCTGTCCGACGCTTCCGGGTACGTGACCGGCGCCATGTTCGCTGTCGACGGCGGCTACACGGCACAGTGAGGGTGGCGATCGACGAGCCAGGAGTGCTGAGCACGCCCACCGACCGCCCGACCGGCGGCAGGGACAGGGTCGGCCGTCGGCACCAACTGCATGACCCTCACCACCTACGAGACGGACGAATCGAGGACGACCATGCGTGACCTGGAAGGGATGTCGGTGGTCATCACCGGCGGCGGCACGGGCATCGGGGCGGGCACGGCCCGGCACCTGGTGGCCGGCGGTGCCCGGGTGACCGTCTGCGGCCGCCGGGAGGACCGGGTGCGGGCGCTGGCGGACGAGCTGGGCGAGCGGTGCGCGTGGGTGGTCGCCGACGTCACCGTGGCCAGCGACCGGACCCGGATCATCGAGACGGCGGCGGCCCATGGGGACGGCATCGAGGTCCTGGTGAACGCGGCGGCGAACATGTACCGCGGCGACATCGACGCCCTGGACGAGGCCCGCCTGCTCGAGACGTTCCACAGCAACGTGGTCGGCGCCATGATGCTCACCGGCGAAGCGCTGCCGTACCTGGTGGCCAGCAGGGGCTGCGTCATCTTCTTCGGCTCGGTCCACATCAAGCGGGCGTTCCCCGGCGCGTCGCCCTACGCGGCGACCAAGGGCGCGCTCGAAGCGGCCACCGGGGTGCTGGCCGCCGAGCTCGGCCCGAAGGGCGTGCGGGTCAGCTGCATCCGCCCCGGCGGCGTGTTCAGCGAGCTGAACCAGCGGGCCGGGCTGTTCGACGACACCGCCGCGAAGGAGCGTCTCGAAGCGCTCGGGCCCGCCCATGCGCTGGGGCGGCCCGGCACGCCCGAGGAGATCGCCGAGGGCATCGAGTACCTGGCCCGTGCGGAGTGGACGACCGGCTCGGTGCTGGTCGTCGACGGCGGTCTCGGGCTGGGGACCACGAACGCGTAGCCACCACGCCGTCCCCGCCCGCCCCGCCCGCCGGGTTCAGGCCGGGGAAGGACCGGCCCGGTCCACCTCCCAGCGGCACGTGCCGGCCGGGCCGGCCGGGGGCCGGACCCGCCACCGGCCACCGGAGAACGAGTCGATGGTCGTGATGCAGCGGGCGCAGTAGCGCGGCACGCCCCCCGGCACGCCGGCCACCTCGCCGTCCGCCACGGTCGGCGCGTCCGGATTGGCGCGCCACCAGGCCAGCCCGGTGCCGCACGCATGGTCGAAGACGGCGGTGCCGTCCGGCTCGTCGGCACCGGTGCCGACCGAGTGGTGGGCGCGCAGCAGGGTCGCCACCGCTTCAGGTGCCGGGACCTGGCCCACCAGTGCGTCGACACCTACCGAGGACCGGCCCACGACCCGCTCGAGCAGCGGACCCAGCTCCTCGCCCCGCTCGACGGCGTCGTCGAGGAAGGCGACGATGATGGCGATCAGACGGTCGTGGAGCTCGTGCCACGAGGCGTGCTCCCGGGCGACGAGGTCCAGTGCGTCGGGGCGCTCACCGGCGAGCAGCGCGGCCAGCTGCTCGGGCAGCGGCCGGAGCTCGTAGGTGCCCACCGGGGTCGTCAGAGCCCGACCGCTTCGAACAGGTCGGGGTCGGACCGGCGGATGCGCCGGAAGTTGGCTTCCCAGATCAGCTCCCGGAACTCGTTCTTCAGGTAGGCCCGGCGGTAGGTACGCGCCGTCTCCTCGTCGAGCGGCTTGCCGCCGACCGCCATGGCGGCCAGCTGGTAGCCGCAGCACAGCTCGAACACGATGGCCTCGGCCACGGTCCGTTCCAGCGTGTCGCCGGCATGGACCGAGCCGTGGTGGCTCATGAGCGCCACACGCTTGTCGCCCAGGGCGGCGGCGATGGCCTCGCCCTCCTCATCGGGGGTGAGCGTGATGTCATCGCGGAAATAGGCGACGTCGTCCTGGAAGAGGGCCGCGTACGTGTAGTAGTTGCCGAATGGCTCGCCCGTGGTGGTCAGGACCGACATGTTGCGGGCGTGGGTGTGGATCACGCAGTTGACGTCGGGGCGGGCCATCATCACGCTGGCGTGGAAGTTGATCCCCGGCGAGGCGGGCAGCGTGCCCGGTTCGAGCACGGTCAGGTCGAACCCGACCTTGCTCACGTGTTCGGGCAGGGTCTCGTCGAAGTACTGGTAGGGCGTGACCCAGAAGGCGTCCTCGCCGGGGACGCGCAGGCTGACGTGACCACCGATCTGGCTGTCGAGCCCTTCGCGGTGGAGCATGCGGCGGGCCGCTGCGATGCGGAACTTGGGATCGTCGAGCACGTGCTCGGGAATGACCGGAGTGGCTGGCATGGGGCTCCTCTCGCCGGACGACGACCCGGAGCTGCCGCCTGCGTCCCCCCCGGGCACCGAACTGACTGTGCAACAGGTGTCATAGTAACCCCGACACCGTTACGTGGCTAGTCTTATTGCTACGCTCGGCTCGGCCGGAGGACACGGGACCCTGCAGGCCGCGTCCCACCGGGCACACCCGCCACCGGAACGAGGGGGACAACCATGGCAACGATCGCCGTCGTCGGGGCAGGAGGGATCGGTACGGCGATCGCCGGCCTGCTGGCCAGGTCGGGCTCCGACGTGGTCCTGGTCGGTCGGTCGCCCGCACACGTCGACGCCATCACCACCGACGGGCTGCGCATCGACCTGCCCGACGGACGCACGTGGCACACGCCGCTCGAGGCGACCGTCCATCCGGCGTCCGTCGGCCACTGCGACCACGTGATCGTGGCAACCAAGGCATTCGACACCGCTGCGGCCGCCCGGACGGCCGAGCCGCTTGTCGGCCCGGGCACATGGGTCACCACCGTGCAGAACGGGCTGGGGAACGACACCGTGCTCGCAGCCTCGTTCGGCAGCGAGCGGGTCCTGCCCGGGCTCACCACCATCGGTGCCGAGCGGCGGGCACCCGGGGTCGTCTACGTGAGCGACAGCACCGCCCGGGGGGCGTCGGTGACGCACGTCGGCCCCCCCCGAGCACCCGGCGGCACCCTCGAGGGCGCCCGGGCCCTGGCCGCGCACATGGATGCGGCCGGCCTCCCGGTGTCGCCGACCGACGCGATCGACCAGGAGATCTGGAAGAAGCTGGCCCTGGCCGTCATGGGGCCGGTCAGCGCGCTGCTCGGCGCGACGGTCGGTGCCACCTGGGCAGAGCAACCGGCCCGGGGCCTGGTCGAGCGCCTCCACGACGAGGTCGTCGCCGTCGCCCACGCCGCCGGTGTGCCCGTCGACCGCGACGCCAGTTGGGCCCATGCAGTGGCCACCTTCGAGGGCACCGGGGACCACTACACGTCGATGGCGACCGACATCATCCAGGGACGCCAGGTCGAGATCGGCGCCATCACCGGCTCGGTCGTCGACCTGGCCGGCCGGCTCGGCGTGGACGTCCCTGCCGCGTCGACCGTCGTCGCCCTCGTGCTCCTGACCCAACAGGTCGGGGTACGCCGGATCAGCGCCGCGCCGGCGGAGGCCTGACGGGCTCAGCCGGCCGGTACGAGCAGGTCGCGGTCGAGCCCGGAGGGAGACGGGCACCCGAGCAGGGCCAGGGTCGAGTCGAGCTCGTCCCTCAGCATTCGGAGGACCGCCGCCACACCGGGCTCGCCGGCGGCGGCCAGTCCCATCAGGTAGGGACGCCCGATCGAGACGGCCTTCGCCCCCAGGGCCAGCGCCTTGGCCACGTCGGCACCGCGCCGGACGCCGCCGTCGAGGATCACGTCGGCCCGACCACCGACCGCGTCCACCACCGCCGGGAGCGCACGCAACGCCGGGAGGGCGCCGTCGAGCTGGCGGCCTCCGTGGTTGGAGACCACGATCCCGTCGGCGCCGGCATCGACGGCACGGCGGGCGTCGTCGGGGCGGAGGATGCCTTTGACCGCCAGCGGCCCGCTCCACCGGTGCCGCACCCACGCCAGGGTCTCCCAGTCCGCACCCGGATTGACCAGCTCCTCGTTGGTGTAGCGGCCGAGCTCGGCGGCGCCCCGACCCCGTCCCGGCACGCCGACCAGGTTGGCGAAGGTGATGCTCGGGCCGCGCACCAGGCCGGCCAGCCATGCCGGTCTGCGCAGGACGTCGAGGGCGGTGGCCGGCGTGAAGCGCGGTGGGATGGTCATGCCGTTGCGGACGTCCCGCTCCCGGCGCCCCATGACGGGAACGTCGACCGTCAGGACAAGGGCCCGGTAGCCGGCTGCGGCCGCCCGGTCCAGGAGCTGCTCGACCAGTGCCCGGTCCCGCCAGAGGTAGAGCTGGAACCACAGGGGCCCGGCGGCGGCCGACGCCACCTCCTCGATCGAGCAGCTCGATCCGGTGGACAGGGTGAAGGCGGTGCCCGCCTGCCCGGCCGCCCGTGCCGCCGCCGCCTCGCCCTCACGGTGGGCGAGACGGGCCAGGCCGGTCGGGGACAGCACCACCGGCAGGGCGAGCGGCTCGCCCAGGACGGTGACACCCAACGAACGGCGCGCCACCCCCACCAGGGCCCGGGGGGCGAAGTCCCAGTCGGCGAACGCACGCCGGTTGGCGGCGACGGTCGCCTCGTCCTCGGCGCCCCCGTCGATGAATTCCGCCACCAGTCGGGGCAGTCGCCGCCTGCCCAGTGCCATCACGTCGGCCACGTTGACGGTCCGGCCGAGCCGGCGGGAGGGACCCACCACCGTCAGCGGTGCGGGCGGGCGCCGCGGGGTGGCCCGCTCATCCGCCCAGGTACGAGCGGACCAGGAGGTCGCGGTTCTCGGCGAATTCGGATGCGGCGCCGGCCACCTCGTTGCGACCGCCGCGCATCACGTAGACACGATCGGCGATCTCCAGGACGCCGGCGTTCTGCTCCACGATGAGGAAGGTGGTTCCCTGGTCGCGCAGCTGCTGGATGGTGGTGAACAGCTCCTCGACCAGCACCGCGGCCAGCCCGAACGAGAGCTCGTCGATCATCAGCAGCTTGGGCCGGCCGAGCAGCGCCCGCGCCAGGGCGAGCATCTGCTGCTGCCCACCGGAGAGGAGGGCCGCCGGGTGCTTCAGCTTGGAGGTGAGCGCCGGGAACACGCTGAGCAGCCGGGCGATGTCCTTGCGGACCTCGGCCCGCGAGTCCCGGCGCAGCGACGCGGCGACGTCGAAGTTCTCCTGGACGGTGAGCATCTGGAAGATGCCCCGGCCCTCGGGCAGGTGGCCGAGACCGCGGGCGGCGATCGACTCCGTCTTCATCCCGACGAGCTCCTTGCCGGCGAAGCGGATGGAACCGGACCACGCGGGCAGCAGCGCCGAGACCGTCCGGAGCAGGGTGGTCTTACCCGCGCCGTTGGCTCCGAGGATGCTGACGATCTCGCCCTCCTCGACCCCGAGCGACACGCCGTGGAGGATCTCCACCCGGCCGTAGCCGCCGACGACGTTCTCAATCTCCAGTAGCAAAGCCGGCTCCCAGGTACGCGTCCACCACTGCCTTGTCCTGCAGGATCATCTCCGGGGTCCCCTGCGAGATGATGCGCCCGAAGTCGAGCACGGCCACCGACGAGCACAGGCTCATGATGAGCTGGAGGTCGTGCTCGACGATCACGACGCACAGCGACGTCCCCTCGACCAGCTGGTGCAGCCCGTCGACCATCGCCGAGGTGTCCGACGCACTGAGGCCGGCAGCCGGCTCGTCCAGGAGGAGCACGGTCGACTGGGTGGCGAGGGCCCGGGCCACCTCCACCAGCTTCTGGCTCCCCAACGACAGCGACCCGGCACGCTGGCCGGCCGCCCCCTCGAGCCCGAACCTCCGGAGCAGGTCCATCGACATGTCGGCCAGCTCCCTCGCCTCGCGGCGGGCACGGGGGAAGCTGAGCACCTCGCGCACGTGCCCGGCGCGATGCTGCCGCTCGGTGCCGACCAGCACGTTCTCGAGAACGGTCATCTCGAGCACCAGGCGGGGGGTCTGGAAGGTTCGGGCCAGCCCCGCCCGGGACCGCTTGACCGCACTGAGGCCGCGGACGTCGGTCCCGTTCAGTCTGACCTGCCCCGAGCTCGGCGCCACGAACCCGCTGGCGACGTTGAAGCACGTGGTCTTCCCGGCACCGTTGGGCCCGATCAGGCCGTTGAAACCGGATGAGAACGACAGCGAGACCCCGTCGAGCACCTGGTTGCTGCCGAAGGCGACGCTCACGTCGTCCCAGGCGATGCTGCCGCCCACGTCTCCTGTCCCCTTCGCTGGCGACTCGGCCATCAGGCCACCCCGCTCTCGACGCCGTCGCCCGGGTCGTCCACCAGCGACGACCCGGTAGCGGTCGGTGGAACCGGGGAGGCGGCCGTCGCCTCGTCCTGACGGCCGCGGCCGAACCGTGACGCCACGCCCCGGACGGCGCGCCCGAGGAGGTGGCTGGTCCGGAGTCGCTCGGGCAGGGACGCCATGCCCCCCGGGAGGACACCGATGACCAGCATGAGCAGGAGCCCGTAGAGGAGGTCCTGGTAGCTGCCGAACGACTGGAGGAGCTCGACCATGACCACGGCGAAGATGGCACCGAAGATCGGGCCGTACAGCGAGCTGGCGCCGCCGAGGAACAGCATGACGAGCATCAGCACCAGGGTGTTGGTGCTGAACATGACGGGGAAGATGAACGTCTCGAGCTGGGCGTAGAGGGCTCCGCCGATGGCGCCGAGGAAGGCGGCGAACGCGAAGACGAAGACCTTGTAGCGGACCACCCTGATCCCGCTCACGACGGCGGCGATCTCCGTGTCGCGGATGGAGAACGCCACCCTTCCGAACCGCAGGTGGCGCATGCGGTGCGCCACCACGAAGCAGAGGACGGTGGAGATGAGCGTCACGTAGTAGGTGCTCATCGTCTGGCTGAGCCCGCTGAACTGGAACACGGGCACGGCGAGGCCACCGCCACCGCCGGTGACCGAGCCACCGTTGTCGAAGAGCTGGACGATGACCGACGCGAACGCCAGTGAGGCCACGGCGAGGGTGAAACCGCTGAAGCGCAGGGCCGGGAAGACGACCAGCCCGCCGACGATCGCCGAGCCGAGCCCGGCGACGAGCAGCGAGGGGACGAAGCCCCACCCGTGCTGGATCAGGATGGTGCTGAGGTACGCGCCGAGCCCGAAGACCCCTGCGTGGGCCAGCGACAGCTGACCGGTCCAGCCGATGAGCACGTTGAGGCCGAGGGTGGTGATGGCGTAGACGAGGGTGAGGGTGATCAGGTACTGGTCGTAGCTGTTCATCGCCGGCGGGACCACGGCGAGCAGGGTGATCAGGACGATCAGCGACGCCAGCTTCGCCCAACGACGGCCACGCCGGTTGCCGTCGGGGAGCAGATCGTGAGGGGGCATGTCAGGCAACTCTCCGGCCTCACACCTCGCGCCGCGCCAGGGCGGTGCGGGTGAAGCCACTCGGGCGCAGGAGCAGGATGAGCACGACGACGACGAGGGCGACCACCGACTGCAGCGCGGTCGAGATGTACCCGCCGGTCAGGTTCTCGAGCACGCCGATCACCAGCCCGGCAACGTACGCGCCGACGGGCGAGGTGAACCCGGCCGCGGTGGCGGCCACGAACGCGGGGACGAGGAGCGCGTCGCCGGCCGTGTAGGAGAGTACCGACGACTCGGTCTGGAGGATCATGGCCAGGGCGGCGACTGCCGTGCCGATCCCCCAGGCCAGTCCGGACACCCGGCTGATGCGGACGCCGACCAGGCGGGCCGCACTCCGGTTCTCGGCCACCGCGCGCATGCGCACGCCGGCGGTCGTGTGGAAGAACCAGGTGATGGCGATGGCGATGACCAGCCCGGTGGCGATGGTGACGATGCCGTCCCAGTTGATGATCTGGCCAGCCAGGTGGACCGTCTTGTTCGACCACGGCGCGTTGAGCGACAGGGAGTTGGTGCCCCAGATCAGCTCGAGCGCGGCGGCCAGGCTGAGGCTGATGCCGATGGTCATCAGCAGCAGGGGGAAGTGCCCCTTGTCCCCCAGGCGCTGGATGACCGCCCGGTCGATGATCACCCCGAACAGGGCGGCCCCGAGTAGGCCGAGCACCACGGCGACCCCGAAGGGCAGGTGGGCGCTGACGAAGGAGTAGGCGAGGAAGGCGCCGACCAGGCCCATGTTGGCC
Source organism: Actinomycetes bacterium (assembly GCA_021806045.1). Classification (GTDB taxonomy): domain Bacteria; phylum Actinomycetota; class Acidimicrobiia; order Acidimicrobiales; family RAAP-2; genus JAJZDI01. The sequence goes on along the minus strand of JAJZDI010000001.1, from coordinate 58,095 downwards.
ACGGCGAAATTCGGCACGTCCGATGCCTTCATGACGATGACGATCGACACTGCGAGCAGGCTGTACCAGCTGCCGCTCTGCAGGCCGTTGATGATGTACTGCAGCATGCTGCCTCCGCGGCTCTCGCCCCTCGACCAGGCTCGGTACGAGTCGGAGGTGGGACCGACCCGTGGTATCCGGCGATGCGTTCCGGATCCACGGGTCGACCCCACCCCGTCATCTCGTTCGAGGCCCGGTCCGGGCTCCGACGACTAGCTCTGGGGAGCGGTGAAGCCCTGGATCACCGACCATGTCTGGGTTGTCGCATCGAACTTGGCGATCTCCGACTGGTTTCCACAGGTGTGGCCGTCGGGGAGCGGTCCGCAGGCGATCGGCGGGAGGGCACCCAGGGTGATGGGGTTGCTCGCCAGACCGTTGGCCGTCTTCTGGAAGTTGGACCAGCTGTAGTCCGATCCCATGCGCTTGAGGACTTCGACGAACGCCATCTCCTGCATGTAGGTCTGCAGGGAGAATGCGCTCAGGCCTTGCGGTCCGCTGTACTGCTGCGCCTGGGCACGCCATGTCTGGACAGCCTGGGTGTTGCTGGTGGGCAGGTCCACCTGGAGACCGCCCAGGAACCCGTTGGCAGCACTGCCGGCCGGGCCGACGGCGCCGACGCCACCGGTGTTGGCCGCACCCTGGTCTGCGTACGCCGGGATGTGCAGGCCGAGGTTGCCCATCTCCTTCAGGATGAGGCCGACCGAGGTGTTGTTGGTGCTGATGATGAGCGCCTGCGGGTTGGCGTTCTTCACGGCCAGCACGGCGGCCGAGACGTCGGAGGTCGACACCGGAAGCGTCTCGTTGGCGACCACCTTCATGCCCGGATGCTTCGGCACCTGCTGGGCCAGGGCGTCCTTCAGGGACAGGCCGAGGTCGTCATCCTCTCCGATGGCGGCGATACGGGTCAGGCCCTGCTTGGCGAAGTAGTCGATGGCCACCTCCTGCTGCGCCGTCCTGGACGCCACGAGCAGGTACACGTTGGGCAGCTTGGGGTCGCTGGGCGAGATGGGTCCCCACATCGGCGTCCCCGCCTGCTTCATGAAGTCCCACGTGCCGGCGATGCCCTGCGAACCGGCGGGGTCCACGATCGCGTACACGTGGTCCTGGCTCACCAGCTGGCGGATGTTGGCGATCTCGCGCGACTGGATGAACCCGTCGTCGAGGATGATGGCGTTGATCTTCTTGCCGTTCACGCCGCCATGGGCGTTGATGTACTGGGTGGCGATCTTGATGCCCGCCTCCAGGCCCTGCCCGGCGGTGGCGGCCTTGCCGGTGATGGGCTCCGTCGCGCCGATCGTGATCGTGTTCGACGTGATCCCGGGGACCGAGCTCGAGCTCGAGCTCGAACCGGAACCGGAACCGGACGCGTTCGACGTCGTGCTGCCACACGCTGCCAACAGCGATCCGACTGCCAGCGCCGTCACCGCTGCGGCTGCTCGCCGACGTCGGTGGCCATTGAAGGTCATCATAAGGATGAATCTCCCCCCTCAGTCGCAGAATATCTGCGTTGATAATTCCTAGTGTTCTGTTTCGGAATCAGACGTGAGCTGCGACAAGAAAACCGACCCCATATCGGGTACGGGAATTCCCCCCTCGACCAGCGTGCGATCCCTCCCAATCAGTGGCCCGCGCGACGCGCCCCCAGCCCGAACTCGCGTCGTACGCATCCACATGCGTGTGGTGCCCGTACAGTACGCGAGTGCGTAGTCAGTGTCAACCCTACGCTTTTGGAATTCGTTCGATTCCGGCGGCCCAGACCAGGGCGGTGGTCCGTAGTTGACCACGCTGACCTGGGATGTCGTGACGAGCGGTCGAACGCGACCTTCGGAGCCGGGCCAGGTCGTCGGCTCCCATGGGGCGCGGCGGCGACCGGCCACCGGACGGGAGCCGCCGCGTCGAGGTACCACGTCCGCGGCTCGGGCCGACAGCCGTCCGGCCGGGTAGCCGCGTGGCGCCGGCTCAGATCTGTCAGAGAACCTGCCGACACCCGGTGGGAAATCGGCCCAACCGTCACCGCGCTGGAATGGCTGCGTCGAGGGCGGCGAGCCGTTCAGCGAGAGCCCTGCGGTACGCGGCCGCATTGGCCTCTTTGATCGTCTCGTACCCACGCACCATGGAAGCCAGTCCCGCCAGCTCGATCGAGGCGTCGAGGCGCTCCGGCGTGAGGTCCCGGGCCAGTCCACGCACCAGCTCCGTGTACTCCTCGACCAGGGACCGCTCCAGGCGCCGGACGCGGCTGTGGCCGAAGGGGTCGAGCGGGGTGCCCCGCACGCCCCGCATCGAGCGCAGGACGGCGAACATGGGCACGGCCACCGGGGCGGGGATGGCGATCTTCGAACGCATCCCCAGGGATCGCAGCAGCGGTGGGTGGAGCCGGAAGCGGACACCCGTCGCACCCGGCACCGCTGACGCAACCGCATCGCGCAACTCTGGGCGCAGATGGAGCCTGGCCACCTCGTACTCGTCCTTGTAGGCGGTCAGGGCGAAGAGGGTCGTCGCCACCGTCTCGCTGAGGCGGGTCGATCCCGTGCCGGTCTCCCGTTCGGCGTCGGCGGCGGACAGCACCACCTCCACGTAGCGACGTGCCAGCCGCTCCCCCTGGTAGTCGATGAGCTCGGCCGCCCGGCGCAGCACCACCCGGGCCAGCTCGCCCTCGAGGCGGGTTCCGGCGAGCAGCGCACCGGCGCGGTCGGCAGCGCGGCCGTCGCGGCGGGAGACCCGCTGGTGGCGGGCGGCTCCGCGGTCGAGCGCCTTGGCCAGGCGGGCCGGGTCGGCCACCGCCAGGCGGCCGGCGGCGAGCGCCCGCATGTTCCGCTCGACGGCGACGCCGTTCAATTCGACGGCTCGCTGGATCGAGGCGGGCTGCAGGGGCAGGAACCCGGCCTGGAGTGCCGCGCCCAGGACGACCATGTTGGCGACCATGTGGTCGCCGCAGAGCTCCTCGGCCACCCGCAGTGCGTCGAGGTGCACGAACGCACCCGGCCGTGACGCCTCCTCGAGGGCGGGCATGAGGGTGGCCGGTGCCGGGTAGGCGACCGAACTGTCGATGACCATCTGGGCCGTCGGCACCACGGAGGACGATGCCGCGATGGCGGTCCTGGCCGGGTCGGCCCGCACCAGGTTCTTACCGTCCAGTGCCACGAGGAGGTCGAGGGCGAGCAGGCAGTCGGCGGCACCTGGCCCCACCGCGTTCGACGTCTCGACGGGCGCGGCCGCCAGGCGGAGGTGGGAGACGACGGGACCGCCCTTCTGCGACAGCCCGGTCTGGTCGAGGCCCGTCACGCTGAGCCCGTCGAGCGCTGCTGCGGTGGCCACCACCTGGTTGACCGTCACCACCCCGGTACCGCCCACCCCGGCCATGTAGAGGTTGAAGCCGTCGGGCCCGATGGGAGCGAGCGGTGGTGGCGGCGGTGCGGGCAGCCCGGCTGGGCCGTCCCCGGAGCGGCGGGCGCGGCGGCCGGGGGCCGGTGCCCGCACGGTGACGAACGAGGGGCAGTCGCCCTCCAGGCAGCTGTAGTCGGTGTTGCACGATGACTGGTGGATGCGGGTCTTGCGACCGAACTCGGTCTCGACCGGGTGGACGGACAGGCAGCTGCTCTTCGCCCCGCAGTCGCCACAGCCCTCGCACACCCGCTCGTTGATCACGACCCGGGTCGTCCGTTCCGGGAGGCGACCCCGCTTGCGGAGCCGGCGCATCTCGGCGGCGCACCCCTGGTCGTAGACGAGGACGGTGACGCCGTCGGTGCCGGCCAGCTCCCGCTCGGCGTCCTCCAGCCGGTCCCGGTCCCACAGGGTCACCGACCGCGGCAGGCGGTTGTCCCGGTGCCTGTACCTGCCGGGCTCCTCGCTGCACACGATGATCCGCTGCACGCCCTCGATCTCCAGGAACCGGCACAGCTGCGGCACGGTCATCTGGCCGGTGGGGTCCTGGCCGCCGGTCATGGCCACGACGCCGTTGTAGAGGATCTTGAAGGTGATGTTGACCCCGGAGGCGACGGCCGCCCGCACCACCATGCTCCCCGAGTGGAAGAAGGTGCCGTCGCCCATGTTCTGCACCATGTGGGGGGTGTCGGTGAAGTGCGACCGGCCGATCCACTGGGCGCCCTCACCACCCATGTGGGTGTAACTGGTGACGCCGCGGTCCATCCACAGGACCATCGCATGGCAGCCGACGCCCCCGCCCACCGGCGAGCCGGAGACGTCGATCGTGGAGCGGTTGTGCGGGCACCCGCTGCAGAAGTGGGCGGTGCGTGCCGGGGGCGGATCCGACGCCCCACGTATCGGGCCGAGCGAGACGGCCACCGGTGCGCTCCGGTTGGGCCCCGGGGGCGCCCCAGCAGGTCGGGGGAGGTCGAGGCGCGTGCCCAGCCGGGCGGCCAGAACGGGAACGAGCCGGTCGGCGGTGAGCTCGCCGTCCGCCGGCACGAGCACCTCCCGACGCTCATCCCGCTTGCCCACCAGGCGCGGCGCCCCGGACCGGGCGTAGAGGATCTCCCGCACGAACTGCTCGACGAAGCTCCGCTTCTCCTCGATCACCAGGACCTCGTCCACGCCACGGGCCAGCGTCTCGACGGCCCGCTCCTCAAGCGGATAGACCATGCCGAGCTTCAGGAGGCGCACGCCGAGGCGGACCAGCTCCCGGTCGTCCAGCCCGAGCTGGGCGAGGGCGTCACGGACCTCGAAGTACGTGCGGCCGGCAGCGATGATCCCGAGCCAGGCATCGGCGGGATCGACGGTGATGCGGTTCACCCCGTTGGCCGTGGCGTATGCCTTGGCCGCCTCGTGCCGGCGGTAGGCGAGATCGCGCTCCATCTCGAGCGACTCGGGGACGAACAGCCGGCGCTGCTGCACGTGGCGCCACGGTCGGCCGTCGAACTCGAGCGTCGGGTGCGACGTCTGGAGGCGCCATGGACCGACCTCGGCCATGCCGAGCCCGTCGGCCACGCTGGTCACGATCTTCAACGCCGTCCAACAGCCCGAGAACCGCGAGATCTCGAAGGCGTGGCGGCCGAGATCCAGGATCTCGCCGGGACTGCCCGGCACCAGCACCGGGATCATCGCGTCGTAGAAGGCGATCTCGCTGGCGCTCGGCAACGTCGAGCTCTTCGACGTCGGGTCGTCACCGGCAGCGCACACCACGCCGCCGTTGCGCCCCACACCGTGGAGGTTGGCGTGGCGGAAGACGTCCCCGCAGCGGTCCACCCCCGGTGCCTTGCCGTACCACATGCCCACCACGCCGTCGTGGTGGGCGAGGGGCGCCAGGTGGTCCTGCTGGCTGCCCCACACGGCAGTGGCGGCGAGGTCCTCGTTGACCCCCGGCACCCAGGTGACGTCGTGCTCGGCGAGGTAGCGGCCGGTGCGCTGGAGGGCCAGGTCGAACCCGCCGAGTGGCGAGCCCGGGTAGCCGCTGACGAACGCAGCGGTGCGCAGGCCGCCGCGCCGGTCGGCCCGCACCTGGTCGAAGACCAGCCGCACCAGGGCCTGGACCCCGGTGAGCAGCACCGTCCCCTCCTCCACCCGGTACTTGTCATCCAGGCTGAACGTCTGCGGGTCGACCGCACTCGCCGCGGGCGACGGCCTCGTCGTTGTCATGCACACTCCGTTCGTTCCGCCTGCGGCCCCGCCACCGCATCCCCCTCGGGAACACCTGCCTTCGTACGCTAACGCCGGGGGCGAATAGTCGTCAACTGCCTAACGCCGCTCTTTCGACCGGGCGGCCCGCGCCGGGACCGGCGCCGGCCGGTCCCGTCAGGCGGGCGCGGAATTTCCATGGGCTCATCAGGCGTCGATGGGATACGCTCACCCCATGCCGACGTCGCTGGTGGAGCAATTGCGGGAACTCGGAATGTCCGGTTATGAGGCAAAGGCCTACCTCGCAATGTTGGCTGCCGGGCGACCCCTTAACGGCTACGAAGTGGCAAAGGAGTCCGGGGTCCCGCGCAGCACCGTCTACCAGACGCTCACCAAGCTGGTGGAACGCAGTGCGGCCTTTGAGGTCAAGCTTGTCGACAGTCCGGGCACCCACTACGTCGCGCTTTCGGCCGAGTCCCTGCTTTCCCGTGTGAAGCGGGAGTTCGACGTGACGATCGACACGCTTTCGCGCAGCCTTCCTTTGATATCAGCCACCCCTCAGGCGAGCCTCGTTCATCACATCGAAGGGCGGCGCCGGGCCATCGAGCACGCCATCGACCTGATCGAACAGGCGGAGGAGGAGCTGTACGTCTCGGCATGGCCCGACGAGGCCGAAGGGCTGGTTCCCTCCCTCAGGAAGGCGGAAAGGAGAGGACTACGGGTCGTCGTCATGTCGTTCGGGGAACTGAGCGAGTCGGTCGGCCACCACTTCGTCCATCAGTTCTCGGCCCCCGAGGTCGTTCTGGCCCGGACCGGCGCCCGGCTGCTCGTGGTGGCGGCTGATCGCCGCAGCGTCCTCATCGGCGGTGCCGTACCGGACAGCATGTGGGCCGTCTGGTCGGACGACCCCGCGGTGGTGCTGGTCGCCGTCGAGTTCGTGCGCCACGACATCGCCATGCAGGCCCTGGTCGAGCGGATGGGGACCAGCCAGGTGGACGAGGTGTGGGACAACGACGTCGCCCTCCAGTTCCTCCAGACGGGGCGCGGCGCCCCCGGACTCGAGCGGCGACGGGCCCGGACGCACTGATCGGCGGGGCCGCTCCCGGGCCCGACCGGCTCACCGCCCGGCGCCGACCGGTTGCCGCTGGCGCACGGAGAGCGCTGCCACGGCGGCCAGGGCTGGTGCGGCCGCGGCGAGGACGGCCGCCACGTGCAGGCGCCCGACGAAGCCGGCAGCACCGGGTGGTCCGGCGATGCTGCCGAGGACGGCCACGCCGCATGCGGCACCGAGTTGCCGCAGGGCGTTGACCAGTCCCGACCCCATGCCGGCGCGGTCAGGGGTGGCACCGAGCACGATGGCGATGGCCGGGGTGGCTGCCAGGCTGGAGCCTGCGCCGAGGAGGACGAAGGACGGCACCAGCTCCCCGTAGGGGGTGGCCGGGCCAGCCCCCAGGAGTAGGAGCGCTCCCGTCGCCTGGAGCGCCAGCCCGGTGGCCAGCGGCAGCCGCGGTCCCCGCCGGGCGGTGATCCGCCCCGCCAGCGGGCCGATGGCGAAGACGGCGGTCGACATCGGTAGGAAGAGCGCCCCCACGGCCAGGGGCGTGCGACCCTGCGCGACCTGCAGGTAGAGGTTGAGCACGAACAGCATCCCGAGGAACCCGAACGGGTACGCCAGGGCGGCGAGCGCACCCGAACGCACCGAGTTCCGGTCGAAGAGGCGGAGCTCGACCATGGGCGCCGGGAGCGCCAGCTCGGTCCGGACGGACGCCACGGCAGCCACGGCGGCCACGGCCAGCGCGCTGACCACGGCCGGTGACGTCCAGCCGTCGGCCGGCCCCTCGATGATGCCGAACATGGCAGATCCGAGGCCGATGCAGGCGAGGGCCTGGCCCCGCCAGTCGATGGGATGTGCGTGCGCCCTCGGCGTCTCGCCGACGCCGGTGCGCAGCAGGGCAAGGCAGGCCAGCCCGGGGACGACGTTGACGAGGAACACGGACCGCCATCCCAGGTAGGTGACGAGCACGCCCCCCACCGGGGGGCCGGCGGAGAACCCGACGCCGGAGAAGACTGCCCACCAGCCGATGGCCCGGGCCCGGCGGCGCTGATCGGGAAAGGCCACCGTGAGGAGGGACAAGGTCGACGCCATCAGCAGGGCGGCGCCCACTCCCTGGGCGGCCCGGGCCGCGACCAGGAGCCCGGCTCCCGGGGCGGCGCCGCACGCGGCCGATGCGGCCACGAACACGGCCATGCCGGCAGCGGCCGCACGCCGGTGGCCGAAGCGGTCTCCGGCCGTCCCGGCCGACAGCAACAGCGCGGCCAGGGCGAGCGTGTAGGCGTCGACCACCCACTGCAACTCCGAGATGTTCGCACCCAGGTCACGACGGATCGTCGGCAGGGCCACGTTGACGATCGACGCGTCGAGCGTGTTCATGAGCAGGGCCAGGCTGGCCACAGCCCAGACGACGCCGGGGCGTAGGGGCGCCGGATCGGCGTCCGGGCCGCTCACGCCGTCAGGTCAGGTCGGGATCGAAGACCACCGGGTACCTGCCGAAGTGGGGCCGGATGGACTCGGGATCACGCTCGGGCGGGTCGGTCGGGTCCGGTCGGGCGCCGTGCTCGAGGAGGATGCGGGCCATGGTGACGATGGCCCCCGCCAGGTGGTCGGAGGGGTCGGCGCCCGCCTCGGGGGCCAGCCCGCCGGCCAGTTCCTGGCCCAGGCACGCGTGGAACCCGGTCCCGAAGGTCAACCCCCACGGTGCGGCTTCCTCGGGCAGCTGGCGGAACGGGTCGAACTCGTCGGCCGTCGGGCCGTAGAGGTCCGGGTCCCGGTTGGCCGCCGCCAGGTCGATCACCACGCTGGCACCCTGGGGGATGGTGACGCCGCCACGCAGTTCGACGTCGGCCACCGCCACCCGGCGCGACTCGGGGCTCGCCGGGTGGAGTCGCAGCGACTCGTGGACGAACCTCTGCAGGAGTGGCTCGTCGCGGCGGAGCAGGCCTCTGTCCTCCGGGTGGCGATCGAGCCACTCGAAGACGTGGCCCATGGCGTGGACGAACGCGTCGGACGTCGAGAAGGACCCCACCCAGGGGAAGTAGGCCACCTCCCGGCGCACCACGTCGGGGGGCAGGTCCAGGTCGTCCTGGTTGCGCAGCAACGTGGTCAGCACGTCACGCGGCAGGTCGTCCTCGGCCAGGTCACCGGCGCGCCACCGGTCGATCAGGGCGCGGCGACGGGCGGCGGACGGGCGCAGGAACTCCTCGTCGAACTCCGCCAACGCGGCCTGGCCGTCGGCTTCGAGGGCCCGCTTGTCGCCGGTGGCATGGACGAGGGTGGACCCGCGCTGCAACCGGAGCATGAGCCCGTACAGCCGGTCGAACTCGGCGCCCGTCCCGGCCGGCAGGTCGACACCGGCGATCGCTGCCGACAGGTTCATCATGGTCCGCCGTGCCATGGGGAGGAGGTCGTCACGCCCCTCGGCCAGCGACGGGGCCAGGACCTCGCCGATGGCCCGGGGAATGACCTCCCGCTGGTAGTAGAGGAAGGTGTCCCGACGGAAGAGCCGGTTCTCCAGCCGCCGGCGGTCTCGATGTGCGGGACCGTGGAGGTTGACGATCACCCCCGACATGAGCAGGTGCCCTTCGTCGTAGAGGGCCTGGCGCAGGTCACGGCACCTGAACGCCTCCCGGGCGTCGGCGAACGTCGACAGGACGACGGGTTCGCCGCTGCCGGGTCCGCCGCTGCCGGGTTCGATGGGGTGCGTCATCCCTCTGCTCCTCCTCCCGCCCGCTTCATCGGGTCGCCCGCACCGTCGACGCCGGCCCCCGGGCGGCAACCTCGCCGTCCAGCAGCCGCCTGGTCGCCCCGATGGCCCGACGGGCCACGTCGGCGGCCGGGAGCGCGTCGAAGACGTCGGAGAGGATCTCGACGCTGAGGGGCACCGGTGGGAGCGCCGCCACCAGCTCGCCGAGCGGGAGATCGCCGCTGCCGGGGAGGAGCCGGCCATGGCGCGCTTCGTCGGCCAGCAGGGAGGCATCCGTCGGATCGCCCGGTGCGTCACCCGGCGCGTCGCACAGCTGTGCGTAGGGCAGGAGCCGCGGATCGGTGGAGGCGACATCGCCGGGACTACCGCCGGAGCGGGCCAGGTGCAGGGGATCGACGACCACCCCCGACGCCGGTGCTCCCGCCGCCGCCACCACCTCCAGGGCGTCGGCCAGGGTGGGCACGGCGGTGAAGCGCATGAACTCGAGGGCCGTGCCCATGCCGGCCTCGGCGGCGACAGCCGCCGTCTCGGCGAACCGGTCGATCGTGCGGGCACGGTCCGGATCGTCGCTCACCACCAGCAGGAACTCGGCTCCGACCTCCGCGCCCTGGTCGACCAGCCGCCGCGTCGCGTCGGCGTCGTCCCCCGGCACGATCCGGACCACCTCCAGGTCGAGCACGGACAGACCGGTGTCGGCCAGCACCCGGCGCAGGTCGTCCAGGTCGGCGGGAGACGGCGGGTCGACGTCGAACCGGACGCCGACGGCATCGAACCCGACGGCGGCGGCGGCGCGCACCCCGTCGGGTCGCCGGGACCGGCGCAGGGTTCCGGCGGCCAGTGACAGTCGGCGGGCGGTCACGAGGCCCGGGCGTCGCCGGATGCGAACACCACTGGGTAGTGCGACCAGTAGGGGCGGGCGGTCCGGCTGTCCATTTCGGGCGGGCGGTCCGGGTCGGGCCGGACGCCCCGGTCGAACATGGCCTGGACGCCCGTGGCCACCAGGCCGAACTGCCGGTCGGCCTCGTCGGCGTCGTCGACCAGCACGCCGGTTGCCAGCTCCTGGCCGATGCAGGCGTGCATCCCGTGCCCGAAGCTCAGCCCGTAGGTGGTGGTGCCCTCGGCCAGGTCGCGATGGGGATCGAACTCCTCGGCGTTGGCGCCGTAGATTTCGGGGTCGCGGTTGATGGCCACCAGGTCGATCGTCACCATGTCGCCCGGTCGGAGCACGGTGCCGTCCTGCAGCGTGACCTCGTCGAGGGCGCGACGCACGGCGATGGGGCTGGACGGGTTGAGGCGCACCGTCTCGAGCACGCACCGCTGGACGAACAGCCGGTCGTCGGCGACCCGCGTCGAGTCCTCGGGGTGCTCTCGGATCCACTCGAAGATGTGGTGGATGGTCCGGGTGAACGCGGTGGCCGACGTGTGCGCGCCGGCCAGGAGGAAGAAGGCGATCTCCCGCAGGACGATGTCGTCGGTGAGCTCCAGGTTGTCCTCGTTGCGCAGCAGGATGGTGAGGACGTCGCGGGGCACCTCCTCCTCGGCCAGCTCACCGCGCTCGGCCGCGGCCAGCGCGACCGACCGCCGTGCCACCGACGGGCGCAGGAACTCGGCGTCGAACGCCTCCAGGGCGGCGGCGATCTCGGCGCTCAGCTGGTCCCGGTCGAGGGTGGCGTGGGCCATGGTCGCGCCCTCGATGAACTTCATCATGTAGCCGTAGAGGCGGTGGGTCTCCTCGGCCGTTCCCTCGGCCCGGTCCACGCCCGCGTTGAGAGCGGCCAGGTTCATCATCAGCTCGTGACCGAGCGAGACGAGCTCGGCCCGACCGGCGGCCACGTGGGGGGCGAGGGTCTGCTCGACCACCCCGGGGAAGAGGTCGCGCTCGTAGTGCACGAGGGTCTCTCGCCGGAAGAGGCGGTTCTCCAGGCGGCGCCGGTTCCGGTGGGCATCGCCGTGGAGGTTCACCAGGACGTCCGACATGACGACCTTCCCGGCGTCGTAGAGGGCCTGGCGCATGCTGCGCTGGCGGAACACCTCCTTGGCGCCGGCCATGGTCGACACGGTCACGCTGCGGGGCTCGGCCATCAGCTCGGTTGTCATCTCGGTCCTCCCTGGTGGGATCTCGAATCTGGTCGGAGTGCGTCCGGAGCGTCCTCCACCGCGAGCAGCCAGCCGGCGGCCCGCTCGAGGATGATCCGGTAGGCGGGGTGCCGGTAGGCGCGCTCGTCGTGGCCGAGCCCGCTGTAGACGACCCGGCCGAGCCCGTAGTGACGGGCCCACAGGAGCGGGTGGTCCGCCCCGCCGTGGGCGGCGAACATCAACCCCTCCACATCGGGCTGGAGGTCGAGGAACCCGTAGGCCTCGTCGACCACTTCGAAGTCACCGACCCCGGCGACGATGGGGTGGGCGCCGGTCCGCACGGTGACCGCCACCGGCCCGAGTGGCGGGTGGGACGATCGGTCCCAGTTCCACGCACCCCCGACCACCTCGCCCCACTCGGGCCAGTCGTCGAAGCAGATCGACGCGGCGTGCACGGCAAGGAGGGACCCGCCGCCGCCGACGAAGCCGGCCAGTGCCTGGCGCGCCGCGGGCGAGGGTGAGTAGGCATGGGCAGCGCGCTGGGGGGCGTAGCGTTCGGGCAGCATGCGCCAGCGGAGCGCGTTCACGGTGACCAGGTCGTAGCCGCCATCGACCAGGCGGGCGGTGCCCGCCTCCAGGTCCTCCTCGACCTCCGAGGTGACACCCAGCCCGGCCAGCAGCTCGACCAGGCGGGCGGACGTCGCCGCGAAGGGGTGGGCCACACCGCCGGAGAGGACGAGGTTCCTGGTCACGACGGTCCGCTCCCGGCTGCCGGCGCCCACGTACGGCCTCCCGGCTTGGGCAGGAGCTCCATCAACGTCTGGGAGACACCGCCGTCCACGTAGATGGCCTGTCCCGTCACGTAGGCGGACTGCGGCGAGACGAGGAACGAGACCACGTCGGCGATGTCGTTCGGGGTCCCCAGCCGGCGGAGGGGGACGGCGTCGGCGCGCACCCGGCGCACCTCGGGGTCGTCGTAGAAGCTCGTCCCCGGTGTGGGCACCAGGCCGGGGCCGACGGCGTTGCAGCGGACGCCGCGCGGTCCCCACTCCACCGCCACCTGCCGCGTCAGGGCGAGCAGTGCCGCCTTCGAGGCCGAGTAGGCGCCCACGCCCGGGTCGGCCAGGGGTGCGGCGATGGAGATCATGTTCACGATGGCGCCCCCGCCACGGGCCAGCATCGGGGTCCCGAACGCCTGGATGCAGTGGAAGGCTCCGGCGACGTTGGTGCGCATGACGGCATCGAAGTCCTCCGGCGACACGTCCTCGAGGGCGGCGAAGCGCCAGATCCCCGCGTTGTTCACGAGCACGTCCACCGGACCGACGGTCTCGGCCGCCCCACGGACCTGGACGGGATCGCCGATGTCGCAGGGCACCGAGCCGCCCGCGCCGTCGAGGTCGAGGGTGACCACCTCGAACCCGTCGGCGGCCAGGCGGTCGGCCACCACGGCGCCGATGCCGCGGGCCCCACCGGTGACGACCGCCCTCACGACTGCATCCCGACCGAGTCGACCGACTCCGGGCGCGGCAGGTTGGCGATGATGCTCATGGTCACGCCCCCGTCGACGAGGAGGTTCTGGCCCGTGATGTAGGACGCCTGGTCGGACGCGAGGAAGGAGACCGCCGACGCGATGTCCTCGCCGCTCCCCAGCCGGCCCAGGGGCACCTTGGACTGCCGGGCCTCGCGCACCGCGGAGTCGGCGAAGATCGGCTCCGACATGCCGGCGTTGATGAGGCCGGGTGCCACGCAGTTGACCCGGATGCCGTACCGGCCCCATTCGACGGCCATCTGCTGGGTGAGCAGTGCGATCCCCGCCTTGGTCGCGCCGTAGGCGCCGGCGTTCGGTCCCGGCGCCACCCCGTTCATCGACGTGATGTTGACGATGGCCCCACCCCCCGACGCCGCCATGGCACGGGCGGCGGCCCGGGACACGATGAAGGTGCCGACCAGGTTCACATCGACCACCGCCCGGAAGTCGTCGGTGGCCAGGTCGAGGAGGGGCCCGAAGCGGACGATGCCGGCGTTGTTCACGACCACGCCGACGGCTTCGCCCAGTGACGCCAGGGCCGCCTCGACCGCCGCTTCGTCGGAGATGTCGACGGCGAGGGGCACCGCCCCGGGAACGCTGGCGGCGGCCGCGTCGATCTCGGCCGCAGTGCGGTCGAGCATGGCGACACGCCAGCCGTCGGCGGTCAGGCGCTCTGCGACGGTCTTGCCGATGCCGCGGGCGGCACCGGTGACAAGTGCGATGGTCACGTGGGCTTATCCTCTCGTAGGTGGCGTCAGTGGACTCGAGAACGATCGTCCGGGAGTTCCTCGACGCGGTGGAGGCGCTCGACCTCGGCCGGCTCGGAGCGTGCTTCACCGCCGAGGCCCGGTACGCGAACGTGCCCAACCCGCCGGCCACGGGGCCGGCCGCCATCCGGTCCATGTTCGAACCGATCCTCGGCAGGGCGGAGCGGGTCCGGTGGGACCTGGTGGGCGAGGTGTACCTGCCGGACCGCGCCCTGCTGGAACGGGTCGACCGGTTCTGGATCGACGGCACCGAGTACGCCATCGAGTGCAACGGTGTCTTCGTGGTCGACACGGCCGCCGGGCGCATCGCGGAGGTCCGCGACTACGTGGACCTGGCCACGTGGCGCCAGCGGCTGGCGACCGCCCACCTCTGACCGCACCTGCTCCGAGGAGGGGCGGCCGCGGGTCCACCGACCGTTCACGGGTGCGCCAGGGGGCGCCGAGGTGGGCACGATCGTCTGCCGCTCAGGGGTGGACGAGGTCCCACGTCAACGGGACGGCCGACCAGTTGACGACGTGCTCGCCGGACACCGGGCGACGCTCCGGCCACGGACGGTCGAGGTCCACCGGCGCGCCCCGCAGGTAGAGATGACGGAAGCGCGACTTGTCGCCGAGCACCCCGATGTCGGCCACCGGGTCGCCGTCGAGGACGAGGACGTCCGCCCGGAGGCCGGGCTCGATGGTGCCGACCTCCCCGACCTGCCCCATGGCGATGGCGCCGTTCTTCGTGCCGCACATGATGGCGTCGAGCGGCTCCATGCCGAGGTTGCGCACGAACACCTCCATCTCACGGTGGTGCCAGTGGCCGTACGGGGTGATCGAGAACCCGCTCTCCGAGCCGCAGAAGATGGGCACCCCGAGGTCGAACGCCCGCTTGACCATGGCCCCCGTCTGCTCCATCTCACCGAGGAACACCTCCTGGGCGGTCGACGTCGCGCCTGCCTTCGCACCGTGCTCGGCCAGGTTGGCGAGGAAGGTGAAGACCGGGCACAGGGCGGAGCCGTGCTCGAGGATCGCCTCGAGGGCCTCCTCGTCCATGAAGGACGCGTGGTAGATGACGTCCACGCCGGCCAGCGCGGCATCGCGGGTGCACGCCGATCCCCGGCAGTGGGCGCTGACGGGAACGCCGAGGTCGTGGGCGGTGTCGCACACGATGCGCAGCTCCTCGAGCGTCCACACCTGGGCCTCGCCCTTGCGGCTGGGGATGTTGCCGGTGGCATGGATCTTGATCTGGTCGGCCCCGTTCTTGATGTGGCGGCGGGTGACCTGGACCATCTCGTCCTTCGAACGGACGACCTCGGCGTAGCCGGCCGTCCCCCGGTCCGGGATCATGTGCCCGGCGGTGCCGCCGACCGAGGTCATGAGCGCGTAGCTGCCCGACTTCATCGTCGGCCCCTCGACCATGCCGGCATCGATGGCGTTGCGCAGGGCGATGCCCACGTCGAACAGGCCGTCGACGTCGACGAAGCTGGTCACGCCGGCCCGGAGCACCTTGCCGACGTTGAACGCGGCCAGCAGCGCGGTGAATGCCGGGTCCCGGTGGTGGAAGAGCTCGTCGTTGGAAGCCGGCTCGCCCAGGGTGACGTGGCAGTGGGCGTCGATGAGGCCGGGCATGACCGTGAGGCCGGTGACGTCGACCACCTCGACGTCCCCTTCGGGCCGGCCGGCGGCCGCGTCGGCGTCGGCGCCGACGGCGACGATCCGGTCACCGCCGAGCAGGACCGACGTGTCCGGTCGGACCGGCCCACCGGTTCCGTCGATGAGCCGACCACCCTTGAGCAGGACCTCGGGCATGCGCTTGCGACCCCCCATTGATCGACCTGACGGGCACCGCCACCGGCGTTGGTGCGGCGTGAGCAGCGCGCGACCGCTCATGTCAACCCGTCGTCATAACACTGACTACTGCTATAGTACCCACGGGTCGGGCACCTGTCCACGGCCGGCCGGGCACGGGCGGCGCCACAGCCGGTGCCACCTGACCGGTCCTCGCACAGGGACCGGCGAACCGCAGCAGGAGCTGCACGCGGCGCCACGAGCACGCTGGAGGGGGAGATGGAACTCGGTCTGATCGGTCGTCGAGCCGCGGTCGCGGCGGGCACCGCCGGGCTCGGGTGGGAGGCCGCCCGTGCGCTCGCTTCCGAGGGCGCCTCCGTCGTCCTGTGCGGGCGCGACGCCGAGCGGGCCGAGGACGCCGCCCGGCGCATCGGGCACGGTGCGCTGGGCGTTGGTGCCGACGTGGGCTCCCCCGAGGGTGCCGCCGGGTTCGTCGAGCAGGCGGCCGCCATGCTCGGCGGCCTCGACATCCTGGTGACCAACGCCGGTGGTCCCCCACCCGGGACGTTCGAGACCACGGAGCTGGCCGCCTACGAGAAGGCCCTCTCGCTCAATCTGCTGTCGGTGGTGGCCATGTGCAAGGCGGCGATCCCCGGCATGTGCGACCAGGGCTGGGGCCGGGTCGTCGCCATCACGTCGATCAGCGTCCGCCAGCCGATCGCCAACCTCATCACCTCGAACACGGCCCGGGCCGGCGCCACCGGGTTCGTGAAGACGGTGGCGACCGAGGTGGCGCGCCACGGCGTGACCGTCAACTCGCTCCAGCCCGGCTACCACGCCACCGACCGGGTCCGTTCCCTGGTCGGCGATGACATGTCGTCGCTCGCTGCCCAGATCCCGGCCGGCACCGTCGGCGATCCTGCCGACTTCGGTGCCATCGTCGCCTTCCTCTGCTCCGACCAGGCCCGCTTCATCACCGGCGCGGCGATCCCCGTCGACGGTGGCGCAGCAGGGGGCCTGCAGTAGGCGACAGGGGACATCGAGACAGGACGCTTGCACACGACGCTTCGAGGGTGACACCCGGTCCGCGTGCCGGGACGCCCCCACGCAACGGCGGCCGCTCCTGCGGCTGGCGGTCGGAGCATGAGCAACGAACGAAGGAGCCGACACATGGGCTACACGATCCGGATCGACCAGGAGCTGTGCATCAGCTCGGGCAAGTGCGTCGCCGATGCACCGGCCGTGTTCCGCTTCGACGACGAGGAGCTCGCCGAGGTGGTGCCGGGTGGCAGCGCCGACGACGCCCGCCTCCTGGCCGTCGCCCGCAACTGCCCGGGGCGGGCCATCACCCTGGTCGACGAGGGCGGGAACGACGTGCCGCTCGTATGAGCCCGGACGGCCGTCGCGGCCCGGCGCAGGTGTCGTTCGGGATCGGCCTCTACACGGGCCAGCAGCGCCCGAGCGAGCGCCGGCACCACTACTCGGACGCCGTGCCGCTGGCCCGCGCCGCCGAGGCCGCCGGCTTCGACGTCTTCTGGGCGAGCGAGCACCACGGCCTGGTCGACGGCTACCTCCCGGCGCCGCTGGTGCTCCTGGCCGCCGTCGCCGCCGCCACGACGACCATCGAGCTCGGCGCCGGCGTGGTGGTCGGGCCGCTGTGCCACCCGGTCCGGCTGGCCGAAGAAGCGTCGGTCGTCGACAACCTGAGCGGCGGGCGCCTCCTCCTCGGGCTGGGCGCCGGCTACCTCCCCCACGAGTTCGCCCTCTACGGCGTGGACCCCACGCAGCGAGGCGCCCGGCTGGACGAACTGGTGCAGGTCCTACGACGGTGCTGGCGGGCCGAGCCGTTCTCGTGGCACGGGGAGCACTTCTCCTTCAACGACGCCCTGGTCACCCCGGCACCCGTCCGCGACGGTGGGATCCCCATCTGGCTGGGTGGGTACGCGCCGGGCGCGCTCGACCGGGTCGGCCGGCACGCCGACGGCCACCTGGTCGGCCGGGGCGACCCGGACCTGGTGGCGGCGAGCGCCGCCCGGTTGCGCGCCTCGCTCGCCGGCGATGACCGGCCGTTCACGTTCGGCGTGAACCTCTCCGTGGTGCTCACCGACCCCGGCGGCAACGCCGAGTCGGCGCTCGCCGGGTTCGCCGCCCAACAGGCCACCTACGAGCAGCTCCAGGCCGGCACCGACGTCTACGCCGGCAGGATCGGCGGCCAGCCGGTAGCCGACGGGGGCCTGGCCCTCGGCGCCATCACCCGCTACGTCCATCACCTCGGGTCGGCTACCGACCTGGTGGACGGCCTGACCGCCGTGCTCGATGGGCTGGCTGGCTGGTCCCGGGTGCACCTCGCCCTGCGTGCCCTCTTCCCCGACGAGGAACTGGGCGCACAGCTCGAACGGGTCGAGCGGCTCGGTGCCGAGGTCGTCGCACCGCTCCGCCGCCACCTGACGGTCTGCACCCCTGCCCCCACGCACGAAGCACCGACACCAAAACCCCCGACACGAGAAGCGAGGTAACCATGTTCCGACACGTCGTCCTCATGACCTGGGGACCCGGCACCACCGGCGACCAGGTGTCCGCCGTGCTCGACGGTCTCGCCGGGCTCCCGGCCGCCATCCCGGGCATCCGTGCGTACAGCTTCGGCACCGACGCCGGCCTCGCCCCCGACAACGCAGACCTGGCAGTCGTTGCCGACTTCGACGACGAGGACGGCTACCGGGCCTATGCCGCCCATCCGGCCCACGTCGCCCTGGTGACCGAGCACATCCGGCCCATCCTGGCCAGCCGGACCGCCGTCCAGTACCGGACCGGCACCGGGGCCTGACCGCCCCGTCGGGCGCTGAAGCCGCACCACCACCCGCACCGCCACCACAGGTAAGGAGCAGCACCATGTCGACACTCGAAGGCCTCACCATCGGCGTAGGCCGTCCCCGCTCGGTCACCTTCCTCCCCGAGGTCGAGCCGAGGACCAGGGAGTACACCATCATCTCCGTGGACGACCACCTGGTCGAGCCACCGGACACGTTCGAGGGGCGCATGCCGGCACGACTGGCGGAACGGGCGCCGCGGGTGGTGGAGCAGGCCGACGGCAGCCAGGTCTGGCAGTTCGAGGACCGCCTCATCCCGAACGCGGGGACCAATGCGGTAGCCGGCAGGCCGCCTGCGGAGTACTCGATGGAGCCCACCCGGTTCGACCACATGCGCCGTGGCTGCTTCGACGCCGACGCACGGGTCGAGGACATGGACCGGGCGGGGATCTGGGCGTCCCTGTGCTTCCCGTCGATGGTCGCCGGCTTCGCCGGGGCACGGTTCTCCGAGGCCAAGGATCCCGAGGTGGGGCTGGCGGCCATGCGGGCGTGGAACGATTGGCATCTCGATGCCTGGGTCGGAGGGCATCCGGAACGGTTCATCCCGTTGCAGGTGACGTGGTTGCGCGACCCGGAGGTGGCCGCCTCCGAGGTCCGGCGCAACGCCGAGCGGGGGTTCCGGGCGCTGTCTTTCCCGGAGATGCCGGAGAAGCTCGGCCTGCCGAGCATCCACACCGGCTACTGGGACCCGCTGCTCGCCGCCTGCGAGGACACGGACACCGTGCTCTGCCTGCATGTCGGGTCGGCGTCGTCGATCGTCGGCGGATCGTCTGACGCGCCGCCCGAGGTCACCACCGCCCTGTTCTTCGTCGGGTCGATCATCACCACCACCGACTGGCTCTTCTCCAAGGTGGCCCTGCGGTTTCCACGGCTGCGCATCGCCATCTCCGAGGGGGGCATCGACTGGGTGCCGGCCCTCGTCGACCGGATCGAGCACTGCTTCCGGTACCGGGAGTTCACCGGCGGGTGGGTGGACGAGGATCTCCACCCGCTCGAGGTCTTGCGCCGGAATTTCTGGTTCTGCGCACTCGACGACGCCGCCGGGTTCGAGATGATCGACCGGATCGGCGCCGACCGGGTCATGGTCGAATGCGACTATCCTCACGCCGACTCAACCTGGCCGGACACCCAGCCCTTCCTCCACGCGCAGATCGCCTCGTTGCCCGAAGGGATCAAGGAGAAGGTGACGTGGTCGAACGCCGCCGAACTGTTCCGCCATCCGGTGCCCGACCACGTGCGCTCACGCGCCTGGCACGCCGAGGTGGGCTGAGCCATGCCCGCACCGCCAACAACGGGGTCCGGCGACCCGGCGCGGCGCCTGGAAGGTGCCGTAGCGGTGATCACCGGCTCGGCGTCCGGTATCGGCAGGGCCAGCGCCCGCCTCTTCGCCCGCCACGGCGCCACCGTCGTCGGGATCGACCGTGACGGCGCCGGCAACGACTCCCTCGCCGCCGAGCTCCGCACCGAAGGGCTGGCCATCGAGGTCCACACGGCGGACGTCGCCGATCGGGTGGACGTGGCACGCGCCGCCGAGGCGATCGCCGACCGTCATGAACGGGTCGATGTCCTCTTCAACAACGCCGGCGCCCACGTGGCCGCCACCCTCCAGCAGACGACGGCTCAGCTGTGGCAGGAGCTCCTCGACGTCAACCTGACGAGCGCCTTCACCTGCACGGCTGCGCTGCTTCCGTGCCTCGAACGGTCAGCAGCCGCGTCGGTGATCCATCACGCGTCCCTCGATGCGCTCTTCGGCAACCCGTCCATCGCCGCGTACTCGGTCGCCAAAGGAGGCCTGATCCCGCTGACGCACGTCGGCGCTCACGAGTTCGGCAAGCTGGGGATCCGGGTGAACTGCATCGCCAGCGGGGGCGTGGCCACCGGGATGATGATCGACGCCATGCGCGACCACATCGCCCAGGTCACACCACTCGGCCGGGTCGGCGATCCCGAGGAGGTGGCCCGGGTCGCGCTGTTCCTGGCCTCGGCCGATTCGTCGTTCGTGAACGGGGCGGTCATCACTGTCGACGGCGGGCGTTCGGGGCTGACCGCCGGAACCGTGTGACGGCACGCCGGGGACGTCCCGCCTCCGGGACGGGCGCCGGCCGACCCTCCATCCGGCGTGACCGCCGGAGCTCGACCCGGCACGCCGTTTTGCTGCCGCGTGTGATGGCCGTCCAGTGGTGACCATGGACCCTGGCGACCACGCTGCCGCCAGCACAAGGTGGCAGGGCGCGGGAGGAGAACGACATGCGATTCAAGGACCGGACCGATGCGGGGCGTCGGCTGAGCAGCCGCCTGCATGATCTGCAGGGTGAGGCAGCGGTCGTCCTCGGCCTGCCCCGCGGCGGCGTGCCCGTGGCCGCCGAGGTGGCGCGGGCGCTCGGTGCCCCGCTGGACGTGATCCTGGTCCGCAAACTCGGCGTGCCGTTCCAGCCGGAGCTCGGCATGGGTGCGATCGGCGAGGACGGGGTCCGCGTCGTCAACGACGAGGTGGTGCGGGCCGCCGGAGTCGAGGGAGCCGAGCTGGCCGCCGTCGAGGCCCGGGAGCGAGCCGAGCTCGAACGCCGCGCCGGACGGTTCCGGCGGGGTCGGCCCCGGCTCGACCTGACGGGGAGGACGGCGGTGATCGTGGACGACGGCCTCGCCACCGGATCCACGGCGCGGGCCGCATGCATGGTGGCGAGGGCGCACGGCGCGGCGCGCGTGGTGCTGGCCGTGCCGGTGGCACCGCCTGGATGGGAGGCCCGCATCGGGCCGGTGGCCGACGAATTCGTCAGCCTGGAGACGCCCGGGCAGTTCTTCGCCATCGGCCAGTTCTACGAGGACTTCACCCAGGTCGACGAGGACGAGGTGGTGGCCCTCCTGGAGGCGGCCGGCATCGAGCGCCCCCCCGTGGCCATGACCGCGGACAGCAGGGGCGCAGGCGGGCGGGACGGTGCGGACGACCCGCCGGCGATCGACGAGGACATCGTGGTGATGGCCGGCCCGGTCCGGCTGGGAGGGCACCTGAGCGTGCCGGAGACCGCCACCGGGATCGTCCTCTTCGCCCACGGCAGCGGCAGCAGCCGGCACAGCCCGCGCAACCGATACGTCGCGGCCGTACTCAACGACGCCGGCCTGGGGACACTCCTCTTCGACCTCCTCACGGTGGACGAGGAGCTCGACCGGGCCAACGTGTTCGACATCGAGCTGCTGGGACGCCGGCTGGCCGACGCCACCGCGTGGCTACGCGCCCAGCCGGAGGCGAGCGGCCTCCCCATCGGCTACTTCGGCGCCAGCACGGGGGCCGGGGCGGCGCTGTGGGCCGCCGCCGAACAGGGCGCGGAGGTGGCCGCCGTCGTCTCCAGGGGCGGGCGCCCCGACCTGGCCGGCCCCAGGTTGGCCGACGTCACCGCTCCGACCCTGCTCATCGTGGGCGGCCACGACGATCTGGTCCTGGAGCTGAACAGGTCCGCACAGGCCCAGATGCACTGCGAGACCCAGCTCCTGGTCGTACCCGGCGCCACCCACCTGTTCGAGGAGGCGGGCACCCTCGACAAAGCGGCCGCCGCCGCCCGAGACTGGTTCAGCACCCATCTGGCCCCGACGACGCACCTGGTGGGCTGATCCGGCACGTCCGCGGTCGCGGACTCGAACGCATCTCGAAGGGAGCACCGATGCAGACCGACACCCGAGCGCTGCTGCACGGCGGCGAGAGCGAAGACGAGTTGGAGGACCCGGAAGCGGGTGCCGTGTTCGAGGTCGACCTCGACGACGTCGAGCTCGAAGAAGCCGACGAGGCGCTCGACGAGGAACAGGACGAGGAGGCGGCCGAGCTCGCCATCGAGGAGGAGGAGCTGGACGAGGAGGCGCTCGCCGAGGAGGAGGGCGAGGAGGGCCAGCCGGCCGTCACAGTGGCCCGGGTCGCCGCCGGCGACGAGGACGAGGACGAGGATGAGGCCGAGGAGACGGAGGCCGACCTCGACGTGATCCTCCGGGAACGGATGGGTGGCGGGCCGGCCGCGGAGGGCGAGGAGGTCGAGGAGGAGGAGCCCGAAGAGGACGAGGCGCCCACCCTCCTGGCCACGGCCACCGAGGAGTACCGGCCACGGGGCGCCGACGAGTTCGTCTGCCGCTCCTGCTTCCTCGTGAAGGACCGCCGCCAGCTGGCCGATCCTGTCAACGTGCTCTGCATCGACTGCGCCAACGGGAGCTGACGGAACCGGGCGTGGTATCCGTGGTGCCCCTGGTGGCAGGGGCGCTCACCCGCCGACAGGGGCGAGGCCGGTGCACGCCGCCCCACCGGGACAGCCGGCCATGGCGTGCCGGTGCGCCAGCCACATCCTGACCAGCCCACCCTCCACGTCCCGGGCGTCGAGACCGGCCTCGTCTGACAGTCGAGTGATCGCCCCCAACGGGTCCCGTCCCGCCGCCGCGGTGTACAGGCGGAGGTGGCGGGCGATCTCCTCTGCGCGGGTGTCGAGGGGCGGGCTGGCCCCCAGCCAGACGGTGCGCAGCTCCCGGAGGAACAGGCCGACCGTGACCGGCCCCCATCCCGGCAGGTCGTCGAGCGCGTCACGTAGCTCCGGGTAGGAGGTGTGGCGGGAGCCGAACGTGGCCACCGACCCTCCTGCCCACTCGGTGACGGCGGCGGCCAGAGCATGGAGCCGGGAGGCCGTCTTGAAGTCGTAGCGGGCGTAGCCGCCCGCGTCGAGGAGGGCCACCAGGTCATCCCACGAGAACTGCGCCGCGTCGGCGATACGCCGGAGCCCGGCGCTGTCGAGGACACCGAACGCCCGCTCGGCCAGCGTTGCCGAGATCCGGGTGCCGAAGAGAGTGGCGGCCAGGAACCACCGCTCGACCTCGGCGTCGCCAGCGTCGACGTCGATGCCCAGCTCGGTCGAGAACCGGCCTCCGAACCGCCTTGTGACCCGCCTGGCCACGGCGGCGGCCGGAACCGGCACGGTCCGGCGTCGGGCCCGGCCCCGTGGTGGTTCCGGACGGACCATCGTGGCGGCCCCGCGATGACGCCCCATGGCCGCCTCCTCTCGAACGCCTCGCCCTCCAACACCCCCGGCAACGAGCGTGCTCCCCGCCGACCCGATCCGGCAGGGTCGATCGTCCCGCCACCGCGGCGGGAGGCGGAGGGTCCGGCGCCCGGTGGGTTCAGATGACGTAGGCGGCCAGCCGCTCCTCGTCGAGCTCGATGCCGATCCCCGGCCGGTCGTCGATGATCAGGTCGCCGTCCTCCCAGCGGAACGGCTCCTTCACGATCTCGTCGAAGAAGCCGTGGGAGGTGTGGATGCTCTCCTGGATGAGGAAGTTCGGCGTCGCCGCGTCGAGCTGGAGGGCGGCGGCGGTGATGACCGGCCCACCCCAGACGTGGGGGGCCATCAGCACGTAGTAGGCCTCGGCCATGCCGGCGATCTGCTTGGCCGCGGTGATCCCACCACACGAGCCGAGATCGGGCTGGGCGAACGCGCACGCGCCGGCCGCGAACAGCTTCTGGAAGTCGTGCACGTAGGCCAGGCGCTCCCCGGTGGCGATGGGGATGGAGGTCGACCGGGCGATCCTCCCCATCTCCTCGAAGTTCTCCGGCGGGCAGGGCTCCTCCAGCCACAGCGGGTCGTACTTCTCCAGGCGCCGGGCCAGGCGCCTTGCCACCGACGGCGTCGTCTGGCCGTGAGTGCCGATGCAGATGTCGGCCTCGGTGCCGATGGCGGTGCGGATGGCCTCGATGCACCTCTCGGCCCGGTCGTACTGGGCCGGGGGGATCTCCCACGGCTGGAGGGGGACCGAACCGGGGGGGAGGTAGTCGAGCGGGTCCAGCTTCAGCCCGGTGAACCCCTGGTCGACGAGCATGCGGGCGAGCTCGGCCAACCGTGCCGGATTGCCCACCCAGTTGGCGATGGAGCCGAGGAGGCCGTGCTCGTGCTCCAGGTCGTAGATGTAGGTGTAGGTGCGGATGCGCTCGCGGTGGCGGCCACCGAGGAGGTCGGCCACCGGCACGCCGAACGCCTTGCCGCAGATGTCCCACATGGCGATGTCGAAGGCGCTGATGATCCCGGCTGCGATGTAGTCGTTGTGGTGGTACGAGAGGCCGGCGTACATCTGCTTGTTGAGCGGGTCGCGGTTCATCGGGTCCCTACCCACCAGGTACCGGTTGAACATGCTGCCGATGAGTTCGTGGAAGGCGCGCTCGTGACCCATGAGGGCGGTGAGCACCGCCGTCTCCCCCCAACCGACGAGGCCGGAGTCCGTCTCCAGGCGGACGAAGTACCAGGCGAACCCGCCGTGGTGGGGCGGGGGCACGGCGATGGCGTACGACGTGGCCTTGACCAGCTTCATGGGGCGCATCCTCTCGCTGTGCCCGGCCGGCGCAACCGCCCGGGTCCCGATCGCATACCGGCCGCACGGGCCGGCGGCTGAAGCCCGGGGCCCGGGAGCCTGCGTGACCGCCCGGCGGCGGACGCCACCTCCCGATCCCCTCCGGCCATGTCCGCAGGGTACTACTTAGTAATCACTCAGTCACTTTCTTCCACGTGCGGGCGGCGACGCCCCCACCTCGATCAGGCGGCGCAGGACCCGCAGGGTGTCGGCCACCTCGCCGGGGTCGGGTCGCACCATCTGGTTCAGGCGCAGCCCCTGCAGGCACAGGATGGCCACCCCGGCCAACGCCTCGAACGACTCCCCGGCCAGCTCCAGGCCGGTACCCGCCCCTACCGACCGGGCCAGCTCGACCAGCCGGTCGATGTGGGCCGACATGACCGGTTCGAGCGCGGCCCGCAGGTCCGGGTCGGTCCAGGCGGCACCGTAGAGGTCGTACGCGGCGCCCAGGCGTTCGTCGAGCATCTGCGCCCACAGGAGGTCGAGCGCCCGTGCCACCGTCCGCTCGCCGGCGGGGACCGACTCGAAGGCGGCCGAGAAGTTCGACCGCAGGCCGTCGAAGAGGTGCTCGATCGTCGCTGCCAGGAGCGCGGACTTCGACGGGAAGTGCTTGAACACCGAGCCCTGGCTGGTCCCCGCCCGGTTGGCGACCTCGGTCGTGGTGAAGCGGGCGTAGCCCCGGTCCATGAGGGACGACAGTGCGGCGTCGAGCAGCGCCGCCCGGGTCGCCGCCTTCCGTTCCTGCTGGGTGCGGCGGCCCGGTTCCGGCATCGCGGTCATCGTACCGACCGTGCAGGGAGGGGCACTGGAGGAACGCGATGAGGTAGTCAACCACTGTTCCCGGAGGATGGGGCATGAGGCGGCAGGGAGACACAACGGCTCCGGGGGGCGCCGACCCATGGCCGCCGCCGGTCCCTACCCTGGGGGTGATGCCACCACCCCACCGGCCCGCCAGCCGGCCGGCACGCCGTCGTGCCCGCTCCACCCTCGTCGCCCTGGTGGCCCCGACTCTCGTCGCTGTGGCCGTCGTCGCTTCCGGATGTGCCACCACCGTCGCCGCCACCGCGCCCGTCCGCCGGATCGGGCCGGGTCCCGCCCGGCCCGCGGCACCCAACGGCCGGCCGGCGGGGGCGGCGGGGACGGCTCCTGCCGGGACGAGCCCCGCATCGCACGGCACCGGTGCCCAGGGAAGCGCCATCCCGGGCCCGAACGCACCCCTGGCACCACCGGCCCCGCTGGCGCCGTTCGGCTCCTCCACCCCCGGCCAGGGCACCTGGCAGCCGGCCGGACGGCTGGTGGGCGGGGTCCCGGCCGTCTACGAGACGACGCTCGTGCCCCCGGGCGGCTCGCAGCCGGCCGGGGTCGCATGGATGGACACCCGCCTGCTCTCCGCCCGCCTCTACTCGGGATCGCGCAGCCCGGGCGGCGGCCCCTACCGCTACAGCGCACCCATCCAGCCCGCCCAGGCGGCGTCGCTGGTGGCCGCGTTCAACGGCGGGTTCATGATGAACGTGGCCGGGGGCGGCTACTACACCGACGGTCGAACCGTGGTTCCCCTCCAGCAGGGCGCGGCGTCCCTCGTCATCACGACGGGGGGGAACGTGAACGTGGGCGCCTGGGGGACCGACGTGACCATGGCCCCCGACGTCGTCAGCGTCCGCCAGAACCTGGTGCCCCTCGTCGCCAGCGGCCAACCGACCGCCCAGGCCGCCGGTCCCGACTGGCTCTCGTGGGGCGCGACCTGTGGAGCGACGTCGTGCGCGTCATCGGTGCCGGGGATCGAGAACCAGTGGCGTTCGGGCGTCGGGGTCACGGCAGACGGTGCGCTGGTGTACGCGGCGGGTCCCGCCCTCTCCCCGCTCCAGCTGGCCCAGCTCCTCGCACGGGCGGGCGTGGTGCGGGGGATGCAGCTCGACATCAACCCCGATTGGCCAGACTTCGCCACCTACGACCCGCCGCCGGGCGGTCTGGCCTCACCGTCGAACGGGACCAAGCTGCTGGCGACCACCGTCCAGGGACCCTGGACGTTCTTCGAGTCATGGTGGGCTCGCGACTTCGTCACCATGTCGGCCCGCCCGACACTCGCCGGCTGAAGTTGACAGCTGGTGGCGCTGCCGGCGGGCGGCGGTGCCGGACCTGGCGGCATCAGCGCGGCACCGGCCACGGCTGGCAAGGTAGGGCCGATGCGCCACGACTTCGCCAGCGACAACACGGTGGGATGGTGCCCGGAGGCCCGTGCCGCCATCGACGCAGCTCAGGCCGGCGCCACCCCCTCCTACGGCGAGGACCCGTGGACGGCCGGGGCGGCCGATGCCATCCGGGACCTGTTCGGCACCGACTGCGACGTGTACTTCGTGTTCAACGGGACAGCGGCCAACTCCCTGGCCCTGGCCGCCCTGTGCCAGCCATACCACAGCGTCGTCTGCCACGAGCTGGCCCACATCGAGACGGACGAGTGCGGCGCGCCGGAGTTCTTCTCCAACGGCGCCAAGCTGTGGCTGGCGGGAGGGGAGGACGGCCGCCTCGATCCGGAGGCCGTGCGGGTCCTCGCCACCAGACGCTCGGACATCCACTTCCCCACCCCGCGCGTGCTGTCCGTCACCCAGGCCACCGAGGTGGGCACCCTGTACCGGGCGGAGGACCTCACCGCCCTGTCGGGCGTCGCGTCCTCCCTCGGGATGCACGTGCACATGGACGGCGCACGCTTCGCCAACGCGGTGGCCGGCCTCGGGTGCGACCCGGCCGACATCACCTGGCGCGCCGGGGTCGACGTGCTCAGCCTGGGCGGGACCAAGAACGGGATGGGCATGGGCGAAGCCGTGGTGTTCTTCGACCGCACGTTGTCTACCGAGTTCGCCTACCGCTGCAAGCAGGGCGGGCAACTGGCGTCGAAGATGCGGTTCCTGGCTGCACCGTGGCAGGCCATGCTGGCCGACGGCAGCTGGCTCACCCGCGCCGCGCACGCCAATGCCATGGCCGCCCTGCTGGCCGACGGGCTCCGGGCACGGGGCGTCGAGCTCGCGCACCCGGTGGAGGCGAACGGCGTGTTCGCCCGCTTCTCCAGCGGCGACGTGCGAGCCCTCTTCGAGCGCGGGTGGGTCCTCCACGAGGTCGTGAACGGCGTGACCCGGCTCATGTGCTCGTGGGCCACCACCGCCGACGACGTGGCCACGCTCCTCGGTGACCTCGACGACGTCTCTGAACTCAGCACCTGAAGCCGCCACCGCTGCCGGGGGCGCGAGGAGGCCAGCGGGACCGGCGGCGCCTGCACGTTCGCGGCCCGGTCCGTCCCGCTGGCCCCATGTCAATCCAAACGGCGAGATCCTGCGAGAAGGCCTCCCACCAGCCGGTACCTCGACCGGACCGAGGTTCTGAACTGCAGTACATGGCTTGCTGACAGAAGTTTCGTGAGCAGTTCATGGACCAGTCAGGTGCATGTGACGGGCCGGTCATCACCCCTCCATATGGTTCCAAGCGAGGCACGGGTGACCGCCACCCGAGTCATTCGACGGTCCCGACCGGAGCGACTCACCGCGAGTCGGTCTGGCTTGGAGAACGCCTCTCCGGTAGGAGGAGTTGATGGCATCGATCGCACTGCGCGGCCTTTCGAAATGCTATGGAAAGAGCACCGAAGCCGCCGTGGACGGCGTGGATCTCGACATCGCCGAAGGCGAATTCGTCGTGCTGCTCGGGCCGTCGGGATGCGGAAAGACGACCACCCTCCGCCTCGTCGCCGGGCTGGAGCAAGTGTCCGACGGCGAGGTCCGCTTCGACGACAAGGTGGTGAACGACGTACCGCCGGACCGCCGGAACGTGGGCATGGTGTTCCAGAATTACGCCCTCTACCCACATATGACCGTGTTCAGGAACCTCGCGTTCGGGATGCAGGCCCAACGGACCTCGAAGTCCGAGGTCGTTCGACGCGTCAACGACATCGCTGAGCTGCTCGGATTGGCCGACCTCCTCGACCGGCGCCCAAAGGAGCTCTCCGGCGGCCAGCGGCAGCGCGTCGCCCTGGGCAGGGCCCTCGTGCGGGAACCGTCGGTCTTCCTGATGGACGAACCGCTCTCCAATCTCGATGCGAACCTCCGCGAGCAGACCCGCCTCGAGCTCGCTCGCCTTCACCGCGAGCTGAAGATCACCACCCTCTACGTCACCCACGACCAAGGCGAAGCGCTCACGCTGGCCGACCGGGTGGTCGTCATGAACGGTGGCCGGGTGGCACAGGACGGTACACCCG
Source organism: Actinomycetes bacterium (assembly GCA_021806045.1). Classification (GTDB taxonomy): domain Bacteria; phylum Actinomycetota; class Acidimicrobiia; order Acidimicrobiales; family RAAP-2; genus JAJZDI01. Next base: position 29,107 of record JAJZDI010000001.1, on the reverse strand, counting down.
CCGACATCTACCGGTGGCCGGCCGACACGTTTGTAGCTGGGTTCATCGGTTCACCTGGCATGAACCTCTGGACCCTCCCCTGGGAGGACCAGGGCGAGGCGGTCTGTCTCGGTGGGGCGGTACGCCTTCCCCGCTCCTATCTCCCGCTCCTCGAACGCACCGGCCCAACGGTCACGGTCGGCGTCAGGCCCGAGCACCTCGCCACCGCCGCCCATCGGGCCGGTAAGGGACAACCGGCAGGGGGATCCGAGCTCCTGCTGACTTGCCGGGCGGAGCTCAGCGAGCATCTCGGAAGTCACGTCCAACTGCATGCACGGCTCGAGGACGGCGCAAGGGTTGGACAGCGAGTGATAGCCCGCCTCGACGCGTCATATGAGACCGAGCCGGGTGACCCAGTCCAGTTGACAGCCCCGCTATGGGCGGTACACCTCTTCGATGCGAACTCCGCTGCTCGCATCGCTACCGTCGATGTAGCCGGCAGCGGGCAGGACGCTCGCCGGGCGCCCGAGGGCATCGAGAGCGACCATTCGGGACGTCGGTGGGGTCCGGCGCAAGCGGCAACTCCGACCTGGACGATGCCGCCCAAGGTCACATCTGACGCACTCGCAGCGGCTCAAGGATTCGCCACATCGGAGGCCATGCGGTGACGGCCGTCTCCGCTGCCGACGTCGACGCCGCGCCGCGGACGGTCTCGGCTGAGGGCGCCCCTTCTCGTGCCGGTAGGGAACGCCCGAAGCGAAGCCTCCTCCCCCCTCGCTTTCGACGTCTGCAGGACCGACTGACCGCCTATGGCCTGATGCTGCCGGTGACGGCCATCTTCATCGTGTTCTTCTACGTGCCGGCCGCCTATCTCTTCTACATCGCCTTCTTCCACTGGGGCATCCTCTCGTCGGCGACGAGGTTTGTCGGCCTGCACAACTTCCGCGTCCTCTTCGCCCAACCCCTCTTCGTCCGCTCGCTCGTCACCTCCGCCTACTACACCCTGGTGATGATCCCGGCCACGGTGCTGCTGGCGCTGGGCATCGCGCTGCTGTTGAAGGACGGGCTGGCCCGGCGAGGTGGTGGGATCTGGCGAGGTGCGGTCTTTCTCCCGCACGTCACCCCCGTGGTGGCCACGGCCATCATCTGGGTCTGGATCTTCAATCCCCGTTTCGGGTTGGCCAACTTCGTCCTCACGAGCGTGGGGCTGCCGGCGCTCGGGTGGCTGCAGAGCGTCCACTGGGCGTTGCCCGCCGTGATGATCGACAGCCTCTGGCACTCGCTCGGCCTCTACGTGATCATCTTCCTGGCCGGGCTGGCGAGCGTCCCTCGAGAGCTCGTCGAGGTGGCCCGGCTCGACGGTGCCCGGCGCCACCAGATCTTCTCCCGGATCATCTGGCCCCTCATCTCGCCGACGACGTTCTTTGTCGTGGTGCTGTCGACCGTCAACACGTGGCAGGCGTTCTCGCAGATCTACACGATGACCGGCGGACCGCACGGCGGAGCGGGAGGGCCGGCGTTCGCCACAACGACCGACGCGCTGCTCGTGTACCAGACGGCGTTCGTCTACGGGCACTTCAGCTTGGCTGCCGCCATGAGCCTCATCCTGTTCGCCATCATCATGACCCTCACGCTGATCCAGCGGTGGATCTCGAATCGCGTCGTCTTCTACCGGTGAGCGGCCGACCTGTGCGCCTCTCCCGGATCGCCCACCAGGTGGCCCTGTTCCTCGTGGCCGCCGCCTTCTCCTTCCCTCTCTACTGGGTCGTGGTGACGGCGTTCAACACGCACGGCGGCGTCTACTCGATCCCGCCACGCTTCGTCCCAAGCCTGCACACCGGGGCCTTCACCTACGTCGTCTCCCACACGGACTGGCTGCGGGCGATGGCGAACACGATCCTCGTCTCGGGTTCGACGGTGCTGCTCGTCCTCGTCACGTCAGCCATGGCGGGGTACGCGCTGGCCGAGCTCAATTTCCGGGGGAACAACTTGCTCTTCCTCATGACCATTGGCGTCATGATGCTCCCCGGCCAGGCACTCCTCGTCCCCCAGTACTCGGTGGCGCTCCACCTCCACCTGCTGAACACCTACGCCATCCAGATCCTGCCCTTCGCTGCCAGCACGTTCGGCGTCTTCCTCTTCCGCCAGTTCTTCAAGGGTCTCCCACGTGAGTACTGGGAGGCCGCCCGCCTCGAGGGAGTCGGCCACCTCCGTTACATCCGGCGAGTCGCCGTCCCACTGGCCAGGCCGGCCGTCGTGACAGTCACCCTCCTCACGTTCATCACGTCGTGGAACCAATTCCAGTGGCCGCTCATCATGACGACGTCGCACTCGGTGCAACCCATCGAGGTGGCGCTCAGCCACTACATGCAAACCTTCGAGGCGAACTGGCGGAAGCTCACCTCGGCGGTCCTGCTCGCCCTCGTCCCCATCGTCATCGTCTTCCTGGCGCTCCAACGTCACATCGTCAACGGGGTCGCCGGGCGTGACAGCGGAGTCAACCGTTGATCCCCGAGAACACGGACCGGTCGACGAACGACCAACGGGTTCGCCGAGCATCGGCGAGCAGAGCCCTTCATACCCCAGTCCACCCATCACCATTCCCAACAGGAGGAGACAGGCACATGATGAGCATGCAGGGCGTCACCGGGCCCGACCGCCCGCTTGAGGTGCACAGCCACTGCACCGGGCGCGCACGGCGAGCCGATGGGACGCTACGGCAAGGACGCCTCCGTTGGACGGCGGTACTGGTCGCCGCCGGTGGCATGGCTCTGGCGGCGTGCGGGTCAAGCGCACCGTCAGCTTCGAAGTCGGCTTCGAGTGCGCAGGTGACGACCGTCAGCTTGTGGGAGTCCCACAACGGCGGTCCCGTCGGTGACGCGGTCAGCGCGCTGGTCGCCGAGTTCAACGCCTCCCACCCGAGCATCCGGGTCGACGTCACGGTAACCAAAGCGTCGAAGAAGCTGCTCGCGGCAACGGCCGCCGGTGACCCCCCCGTCCTCGCGGAGATCAGCCACTACGACGGTCAGTATGTGAAAGCCCACGCGCTCGTGTCGTGGAACACCTTCATGGCAAACAGCTCGGTCGTCGACAAGGCCAACGTCCTCCCTGCCGTGTGGAAGAACGGCGAGGTACATGGCCAGCACTTCCGGCTCCAGGCCGATACGAAGGTATCGATCGTCGACTACAACCAGACGCTCTTCGCCAAGGCCGGCATCACGACCCCACCTGCGACCTGGACGGCGCTCGCAGCCGACGCGGCGAAGTTGAAGGCCATCGGGGTCATCCCCATCGGTTGGAAGGACTCGTCGGCCCATATTCTCCCGGCATTCATGAGCAACGGCGGGACGATGTTGAAGGGCGGCAACACCACCGGGACCGCCGTCGACTTCAACACACCCGCTGGCATCAGCACCTTCTCGTACTTCCACACGCTGTATGCGGACGGCGACCTCGTCTTCGGTCACGGGACCTCTCTCCGTGAAGACCTGGCTGCCGGCAAAATGGCCATGATCGACGGGACGTCCGCCGGATACCAGAAGACCCTGGACGCCGTCGGTGGCAAATTCCCCGTGGGTGCCTTCGTCGAGCCAGCCGGTTCGACCGGCAGCGCCTACAACGTGGCCCAGGGGCTCGGCTTCGTCCTCCCCAAGGGCCACACGCACACCCAGGACCAGGCGGCGTGGACCTTCGTCCAGTGGTGGTTCGAACCATCGCAGCAGGTCTACTGGGCCGAGCACACCGGCTTCCCGCCCGAGACGAAGGCCGGTGTGGCCGCCATGCCCTCATCATTCCTGGCAAGTCACCCCGGCGAGTCGGCAACCATCACGGCCACCGAGTCACCGGACACGTACCCCCGCCCGATCAGCGACCGCTACAAGGAAGTACAGTCGTCCCTCGACGCGACCTTTCTCGAGGTCGTCGAGGGCAAGCAGGGCGTCGCCACCGGGCTCCACACCCTCGACCAGCAGGGCAACTCCTACATGAGCGGCGCCAGCGCGCTGTAGGGAAAGATGGACAACGACGGTCGGTCCTGCGACCGACCCCCTCTGTCCGAGCGCGGCACGAACGTCCTCGTCGTCGAAGACGACGAGGCGCTCGCGTGCGCCCTCGAGCGCCATCTCACCGAGGAGGGGTTCGACGTGACGACGGTGCCCGACGGCGAGTCGGCGCTGTCGATGCTCGGCGCCTCCGTGTTCGGTGCCGTCTTGCTCGACCTCATGCTCCCCGGCATCAGCGGAATCGAGCTGTGTGTTCGCATCCGCCGGGAGCAGCATGCGGTCCCCGTCATCATGACCACTGCGCTCGCCGCGCTCGACGAGCGGATGGCCGGATTCGATGCCGGAGCTGACGACTACCTTGTGAAGCCCTTCGACCTCGGGGAGCTCGTCGCCAGGTTGCGCGCCGTCCTGCGCCGGGATCGACGCCCCGATTCGTTCTATCTCGTCGTCGGCGATCTCCGCCTCGACCTACTCAGCCGCAGGGCCTGGCGTGGGTTCGCCGAGTTGGAGCTCACCAAGCGAGAATTCGAGGTACTCGAGCTCTTCCTCAGGCACCCCGGCGTGGTCCTCACCAGGAGGACGATCATGGGTGCCGTCTGGGAACGGAGCTCGACCGTCTCCGACAACGTCGTGGACCAGTACGTGGCCCGCCTGCGACGCAAGATCGACCGACCGTTCGGCTGCTCGGATCTCCAGACCCTCCACAGGGTGGGATGGCGGCTGCACGTGGAAGGGGCTCGTTAGGTGCCGATCCGCTTGCGCCTTGCCCTCGTCGTATGTGTCTTCACGACTGCCTTGGTGGCCATCGGCGGTTTGCTGTTCACGACGAACATGGGCCACGACCTTCGAGCGACGCTCGCCCGATCGCTCGAACGGCGCGCCGGGCGGGTGGATGCCCAGCTGGCAGCGAAGATGCTCCCGCTCTCGTCGGGCCGGCAGCCACCATCACCTGCGCCCGACCAGAGCCTCGTCCAGATCGTCGACACGAATGATGTCCTCCGGTACACGACAGAGCCGGCTGGGAGACACCCCCTTCTCGGCATCAACGGCCTTGCTGCCGCTCAACGCAAACCGGTCTTGACCGAACGCCACCTTTCCGTCTGGCGCAACCCCCGGTTGCTCCTGGCCGTGTCCGGCCCTCGGGGCAGCGGCCTCGTTGTGATCGTCGGGACCTCGCTCGACCAGGTCCTGGACTCCACCGCACACGTCACTCAGGGTCTCATCCTTGGAGGTCCACTCGTCGTCCTGCTCGGGTCAATCGGCGCCTGGGTCCTTGCCGGCCGGGCACTGCGGCCGGTCGAGAAGCTCCGCGCAGAGGCAGCTGCCGTGTCGGCAGCCAAGAACTCACCGCGACTTCCCGTTCCCGACACGCGCGATGAACTGGCATCGCTTGCGAAGACGCTGAACGATCTGTTGGATCGCGTGCAACGGTCGCTGGCGGACCAACGCCACTTCGTAGCTGCCGCCAGCCATGAGCTCCGGACACCACTGGCAGCGCTCCGTGCAGAGCTCGAGCTCGCCGCGCGCCCAGGGCGATCCGAGAAGGAGCTCGTCCAGACCGTGGCCGGCTCAGCACGGCGCGTCGACCAACTCGTTCAGCTCTCGAATCGCCTCCTCCTTCTCGCCGAAGCGGACGAAGGGGCCCTCCGTACCCAGGCCGAGGTCCGGGTCCTCCAGCCCGTGGTCGCCGATGCGCTCGAGGCCCAGCGCGCACATGCCGACCAACGTGGCGTTGCACTCGTACTCGACGCAGATCCCGGTGTGCGGGCTGCGATCGACGAGATGCGCTTTCGTGAGTTGCTCGACAACCTGCTGGACAATGCAATCCGGCACGCACCGGCCGACTCGTTCGTCGAGGTATCCATCCGGTCGGCCGAAGAACCGGACTCGAGTGAGCTCGAAGTGCGCGATCACGGGGATGGGTTCCCGAACGATTTCCTCCCGCTCGCCTTCGAGCCGTTCTCGCGTCCCGATCGATCACGGGAACGGGACCGCGGCGGCTCAGGGCTCGGGCTCGCCATCGTGCAGAAGATCGTCGAAGCCCACGGGGGTGTCGTCGCCGCGGCCAACCATCCGGACGGGGGTGCGGTCGTGAGGGTCACGCTGCCGGGTGCCTCCCTGCGCGCCGGCACGGGCGCGCCACAGGAGATCCGGTCGGCTGCCCACCGGATGCCGGCCGGCGGGCACGCGCCTCGGCCACGACGAGCCCTCCCACCGTCCGCTCCCACTCATCCCATGGAGGCGTAGTTGACAACGTCAGTTCCACCCCAATCCATCCACACCGGCCGTCACGGCCACGAGGTGCACCGGTCGGTCTCGGGAGGGGCGGCACGGGCCGCCATTTTCGGCATCAGCGACGGGCTCGTCACCAATGTCTCGCTCATCATCGGGCTTGCTGGGGCGAGGCCCACACCTGGGGTGGTCCGGCTCGCCGGTCTTGCCGGACTTGCCGCCGGTGCGTGCTCGATGGCCGTCGGCGAGTACGTGTCCATGCGGGCACAACGCGAGCTCCTTGAACGCGAGCTCCACCGCGAACGCTCTGAGATCCGCCAACACCCAGAAGCCGAACACCGAGAGCTCGTCATGATCTACCAAGAACGGGGGCTGGCGCCCGATCTGGCCCACCGTGTGGCCGCGTCGTTCATGCGGGACGAGGACCTCGCGCTCGAAACACATGCACGCGAAGAGCTCGGAATCGATCCCACCGACCTGGGTTCTCCGGTCGCGGCTGCTGCTGCTTCGTTCGGCAGCTTCGCCTTGGGCGCGGCAGTGCCGCTTGCCCCTTGGCTGGCCGCTCGGGGGGCCGGTGCCGTAGTTGCCACGATCGTCCTCGCATCCGTCACCTCGCTCCTCGTCGGTGCGCTTCTCGGGCATTTTGCGGGGCGCAATTGGGTGCGATCCGCCGTCAGGCAATTCGGCCTTTCCGCGCTCGCCGCAGTTGTCGCGTACGTGATCGGCCTGGCTGCCGGAAGGGCAGGTATCAGGTGAGCCGCAAGGCCGAGGTGTCGAACACAATCGGGCTGCGAGTCGCCGTCGTTGCCAAGCAGGTGCCGCGAACCGAGTCGCTGAAGCTCGACGGCGACACCCGGTTGCGTCGCAGCGGCCTGGCGTTGGAGCTGAATCCCCACTGTCGGCGGGCGGTTGCCCAGGGCGTGGCGCTTGCGAAGGCGACCGGCGGTTCCTGCATCGCGTACACGCTGGGTCCACCCGATGCCGAGGACGTCATCCGAGAGGCCGTGGCATGGGGGGCCGACTCCGGTGTGCACCTGTGTGACCCGGCGTTTGCCGGTTCCGACACGCTGGCGACCGCGCTCGCCCTCGCAGCAGCACTGCGCTCGGACGGACCGTGGGATGTCGTCCTCTGCGGTCGCAGCTCGGCCGACGCCGAGACTGGGCACATCGGCCCGCAGCTCGCCGAACTCCTCGATCTCCCCTTCATCGGAGCGGCAGCAACGTTGCGCATCTCTGACGGCGAGGCATGGGCACGCTGCGAACTCGGCGAAGGATGGCGCGACACGAGGGTCGCTCTTCCAGCCGTCATTTCATGCGCCGAGCGGCTCATCTCCCCGTGCAAGGCAACGCCGCGCGCCCGCGCCGATGTCGCCGCCGAAAGGGTACGCCGAGTCACCGCAGCTGGGCTCGGGCCCGGCCCGTGGGGTGAGGCCGCCAGCGCCACCAGAGTGGGCTCCACGCGGCCAGTCGCCGTCGACCGCCTGAGGCTCCGCTTCACAGGGGCGGTGGAGGATCAGGTGTCCCGTGCCGTCGCGATGCTGGCCGAGCGCGGCGTGCTATCCGGTATCGGCGACGGCCCGTCTCGAGTCCTCCCAATGGTCCCATCCTCATGCGGCCAGATGGCCGATCGTCCACGTCGCGGGCCGGTCGCCGTCGTCGTCGAGCCAGGGCGGGAGCACCTCACTCGGCAGCTCATCGGCGCGGCAGCACAGCTCGCGCACCAGGCAAACCGCTCAGTGGTCGCCACCGGCACAGAGCTCCCCGAAGCTGCCGAACTGTCCTCATGGGGGGCGGACCAGGCAGCTGTGATCACTGGCACCGCCGTCGAGGAGGACGTCGCCGAAGCACTTGCGGCATGGTGCGTCACGATCGCCCCCTCGGTGGTGCTCGGGCCAAGTACCTCGTGGGGACGCGAGGTCATGGCGAGGCTTGCCGCACGTTGTCGGTCCGGCCTCGCCGGCGACGCCATCGAGCTCGATGTAGCCGACGGGAGACTGGTGTGCTGGAAGCCGGCGTTCTCCGGCCGGCTGTTGGCTTCGGTGACGTTCACCTCCGACGTCCAGTTGGCGACGATCCGCCCCGGGGTCCTCGCGACATTGCTCCCCCGAAGTCCTAGCGCTGGCATGCCCGTTGAGCTCGTGAAGGGCCGGAGCCGCGACCGGGTCGTCGGGACCGAGCGCGTCGACGATATCGGCGCCCGTTCCCTGCAGGACGCCCGGGTCGTCGTCTGCGTAGGTCAGGGTGTCCCCCCTGACGAGTACCCAATGCTCGACAACCTGCTCGGCATACTCCACGCCGAGCTCGGAGCGACGAGGAAGGTCACCGATCGGGGCTGGCTCCCCCGCTCTCGCCAGGTCGGCATCACCGGGTGGAGCCTCGCTCCCGTGCTGTACATGGGTCTGGGCACCTCCGGCACGTTCAACCACCTGGCGGGTGTGGCCCAGGCGGGAACGATCGTGCTGGTCAACCACGATCCTGCCGCTCCGGGCTTTGCCTCCGCTGACATCGGGCTCGTCGCTGACTGGCGGGAGGCGGTGCGCACCCTGGTCGCTGCGCTCGCTGGAGACCGGTTCCGCTCGCCGCCCACATGACTCTTCCCGCGGCCGCAGCCCGGCGCGATGAACCGGGTCGTGCGCCACGGGATCGGTGGGCGTAAGGTATCTCCTGACAGGAGAGGAGGCGCCATGACCACCACCGAAACACCGGCGTCGTGCTCGTTCTGCCTGAAGCCGTACACCGACGTCCGTGCCCTGGTGTTCGGGCCCGGGGTGTACATCTGCGACGAGTGCGTGGCGCTGTCCAGCCAGCTCATCGCCGACAGGCCCGTGCCCGATCCGACCGCGCCGGTAGCGCACGTCGCTCCGTGGGAGGCGGAGACGGGGCTCGATTCCGTCCTGGCCAGCCTGCCCCGGATGGCCCGGGCGAAGAGCCAGGCCGAGCACGTCCTCACGCAGTACGTCCGCAGGGCACGCCAGCTCGGGGCCAGCTGGGCCGCCGTCGGAGGTGCCCTGGGCATCACGCGCCAATCGGCGTGGGAGCGGTTCTCCAAGGTCGAGTGACTCCGGGCTGCCCGGGCAGCGGAGCACCGGCCACGGCCCGCCCGGGTAGCGGAGCACCGGCCATGCAGATGGGGCACGTTGGCCCTTCGCTGGGCCCGGCAGGTGCGCGATGGTCGAGTCATGGCGTTCGGCGCGGTACCCGCCGCCGAGGACGACGGCCAGGTCCCGGCCGGCCTGACCGCTGCGGAAGCGGCCGATCGGCTGGAGCGGTTCGGCCCCAACGCGCTCCCCGAGGAACGCAGGCACCTGGTGCGGCGGTTCGCGGCCACGCTCACCGGCCCTGTCCCCTACCTCCTCGAGGCGGCGATCGTGCTGGAGGTGGCAGTCGGCAAGGTGACCGAGGCGGTCATCGTCGCCGCGCTCCTCCTCTTCAACGGCGTCCTCGCGTTCATCCAGGAGGGCCGGGCGGCGAACGCGCTGGCGTCGCTGCGCAGCCGGCTCGCCGTCCGTGCCCGGGTTCGGCGTGAGGGTCGCTGGCAATTGGTCGACGCCTCCCTATTGGTCCCCGGCGATGTGGTCCACGTACGGGTCGGCGACATCGTCCCCGCCGACCTGGTCGTCCACGGTGCCGGGTCGGTGTCGGTGGACCAGTCGGTGCTCACGGGCGAGTCGGCCGATGTCGAGGTGACAGATGGCGGGACCTGCTATTCGGGATCGATCGTCCGTCGAGGCGAGGCCACCGGCGAGGTGACGGCCACCGGGTCCCACACCTACTTCGGCCACACGGCCGAACTGGTCCGGACGGCGAAGACGGCGAGCCACCTGGAGACGATGATCTTCCAGATCGTCTGGGCCCTGCTGGCCCTGGACGGCGCGCTGGTGCTGGCGATCATCGCCTACGGCCTCGTCACCGACCTTCCCATGCGGGAGCTGTTGCCCTTCGTCCTCATCCTCGTGGTCGCCACCGTGCCGGTGGCGCTGCCGGCCACCTTCACCCTCGCCACCTCCGTCGGTGCCCTCGAGCTCGCCCGGGCCGGCGTCCTCGTCACCCACCTGACGGCCATCGAGGAGGCGGCCGCCATGGACCTGCTGTGCACCGACAAGACCGGCACGGTCACCGAGAACCGCCTGTCGGTGGTGGCCGTGCACCCGTTCGCCGGGCACGGCGAGACCGACGTCCTCGGCCTGGCGGCGGCCGCGTCCGACGAGGCCACCCAGGACCCCATCGACCTCGCCGTCCTCCGGGCGGCGTCCGACGCCGGGGTGCCGAGCCCCGGGGCCCGGATCCGCTTCGTCCCCTTCGACCCCGCCACCAAGCGCTCGGAAGCCACGCTGCGGGCGGGTGGTAGCGAGGTGCGGGCGGGCGGCGGCGAGGTGCGCGCGGTGAAGGGCACACCGGCCGTCGTCGCCTCGCTCGCCGACGGTGGAGGCCCGACGCCCGGGGACGTCGAATCGGCGGTGGCCAACCTGGCCGCCCACGGGGACCGCGTGCTGGCGGTGGCAAGCGGCGGGGACCGCCTGGACCTGGTGGGCCTGATCGCCCTGGGCGACCCCGTCCGGCCCGACTCCGCGGACCTGGTGGCCCACCTGGGAGACCTCGGGGTGCGAGTGGTCATGGTCACCGGTGACGCCGCCCCCACCGCCCTCGCCGTCGCCGGCCAGGTCGGGCTGGGCTCCCGGCTCGGGTCGGTCGAGGACCTGCGGTCCCGGCGGCGCGGCGAGATCGACTTCGACGTCGTCGCCGGCGTGCTCCCCGCCGACAAGCTGGCGCTCGTCGAGCGGGGGCAGCGCTCGGGGCACGTCGTGGGGATGACCGGCGACGGCGTCAACGACGCACCGGCCCTCAAGCGGGCGGAAGTCGGCATCGCGGTGGCGAGCGCCACCGACGTCGCCAAGGACGCCGCCAGCCTCGTCCTCACCGGCGAGGGTCTCGGCGACGTGGTCGCCGCGGTCGAGACCGGGCGGCGCGTCTACCAGCGGATGCTCACCTACACCCTGAACAAGATCGCCAAGACCTTCCAGGTGTCGCTGTTCCTGGGCGTGGGGCTCCTCGCCACCGGGACCTTCGTCACCACCCCGCGGCTGGTCCTGCTGCTGCTGTTCGCCAACGACTTCGTGACCATGTCCCTGGCCACCGACCGGGTCGGGTTCTCGCCGAGGCCCGACCGCTGGCGGGTGCCCTCGTTGTCGCTGGGCGCACTGGGCGTCGCCGTCCCCTGGCTGGCCGTCTCCTTCACCACCTACGCCGTCGGGCGGCACGTCCTCCACCTCGGCCTCGCCCCCACCCAGACCCTCGTCTTCGTCATGCTGGTGGCGACCGGGCAGGCCACCGTGTACCTGGTGCGGGAGCGGGGCCATCTGTGGGGGTCACGTCCCAGCACGTGGATGATCACCGCCACCGCCGCCGACATCGTCGTCGTCACCGTGCTGGCGACGAGGGGGATCCTGATGGCGGCCGTGCCGCTCGTCGACGTCCTCGTCCTGCTGGCGTCGCTGGTCGTGATCACCGTGGGGCTGGACTTCCTGAAGGCGCCCCTGCTGACCGGGGTGCGGACCGAGACCACCACCCGCTGACCCGGGCGGCCCGGCTGAGCTCCCGGCACCGCCGGCCGCTACCGGCACCGGCGGGATGGCATGTGGGCGGGAGCCGTTGCGGGAGCCGTCGCCCCAGCTACTCCCGGGAGAACGCGACCATGGCCGCTCCGAGGAGGAGGACGGCACAGGCGGCCACGATGCCGAGCTCCATGCCCACCGGCAGCCGCCATCCGTTCCAGCTCACACCGGGATCGAGCGAGGCGAGGGCGGCCGCCGGCACGGTGAGGTGCTCGAACACGATGTGTCGCAGCGGGTCGACGGCGTAGGTGAGGGGGTCGATCTTGGTGAGGGCGTTGAGCCACGACGGAAGCCCCACCAGTGGGAACACCGCGCCGGACAGGAAGAACATGGGCATGACGAAGAACTGCACCATCACCGAGAAGGACTGCATCTGCTGGATGCGCGAGGCGAGCAGCACTCCGAACGCGGTGAGCGCGAATGCCATCAGGGCCATGATCGCCACCAGCTCGAGCAGCATGAGGGGGTCGTAGGGGACGTCGGCCGCCCCGGCCAGGGCGAGGAAGATGACCCCCTGGAGGGTGGCGACCGTCATGCCGCCGAGGCACTTGCCGAGCACGATCGCCCACCGATCGACCGGCGCCACCAGCATCTCCCGCAGGAAGCCGAACTCCCGGTCCCAGACGATGGACATGGCCGAGAAGACGGAGGTGAAGAGGACCGTCATCCCGACGATGCCGGGGAACATGAACGTCTTGAAACTGACCCCGGGCGGGGTCCGGGCGATGACCGACAGCCCTTCGCCGAGGATCAGGAGGAAGAGGACCGGCTGGACGAGGGAGGTCACGATGCGGAGCCGGTCCCGGGCGAAGCGGATGAGCTCCCGCCGCCACACCACTCGCACGCCCCGGAGGTCGGTGGCCAGCGTGCCGCCGGCCTCACGCACCGGCAAGACCGCGTGGAGGCCGGCGGCGGCGGCCATCACCGCCTCCGGGCGAACCTGCGGGCGCTCTCCCGCAGGTGGTCGGAGGCCGAGGCCTCGGCGTCGCGGATGGTGCGGCCGGTGTAGGCCATGAAGACGTCGTCGAGGGTGGGGCGTGACATCCGCACCGAATGGATGGTGAGACCGCTCTCGGCGAACAGCCGGGGGACGAACTCCTCGCCGTGCGACACATAGAAGGCGACCATGCCCTCGGACACCGTGGCCTCGATGCCGAACCGCTCACCGAGCGCGGCGATGGCCGCCTCCGGGTCGGGGACGGCGATCTCGAGGCGGTCACGGCCGACCCTCGCCTTGAGGGCGTCCGGCGAGTCGAGGGTCACGATCTCGCCGTTGTCGATGATGGCGATCCGGTCGCAGTGCTCAGCCTCGTCCATGTAGTGGGTCGTGAGCAGGATGGTGATCTGCTCGGACTGACGCAGGCTCTCGATGTAGGTCCAGATGTGGGCGCGGGTCTGGGGGTCCAGCCCGACCGTGGGCTCGTCGAGGAAGAGCACCCGGGGGGAGTGGATCAGCCCCCGGCCGATCTCGAGCCGGCGGCGCATCCCTCCCGAGAAGTTCTGGACCACGTCGTGGCGACGGTCGCTCAACTCGACCATGTCGAGGATCTGGTCCAACCGTGCGTCGAGGGTGGCGGCAGGCACGCCGTAGAGCTCGGCGTGGAAGCGCAGGTTCTCCTCGGCCGTCAGGTACTCGTCGAGGGTCGGGTCCTGGAACACGAGGCCGATGCGGCTGCGGACCCTGCCCCGCTCGGTGACGACGTCAGCGCCGGCCACCTTGGCCCGCCCGCTGGTCGGTGCCAGGAGGGTGGAGAGCATCGAGACGGTCGTCGTCTTGCCGGCGCCGTTGGGCCCGAGGAGGCCGAACGTCTCACCGGCGGCCACCTCGAAGCTGACGTCGCGGACGGCGTCGAAGTCGCCGAAGCGCTTGCGCAGGTGCTGGACGGCGACGGCCGGCTCGGGGATCGTCGGCACGGATGCCTCGATCGGCACCGGTCCGATGCCCGTCCGGGCCGGCTCGCGACCAGCCCGCCGGGCGTGCATCCTTCCGACGGCCATACCCCCATCGTCGACTCCCCGTCGGTCGCGAGGACAGGGTCGAACGGCCCGACCCGGGGCGGCGGGTCCGGGAAGTGCCACGCTCGGGTGTCGGGTGTCGGGGGCACCCGGAGCCGGGGGTGCTCGCTAGGCTCACCGCTTGGCGGGTTGGCCGAGGTGCTCTCGGGACGCCTGCTTCGCTTTGATCAGAGGAACGAGATGGCCCGTTTCCTGCGTCGATCCCAGTTTCGGTGCCGGACGGCGGCGGTCGCCTGCCTCGTGGTGGTTGCCGGGTTGGCCGGGTCCTGCAGTTCGGCGACGTCGGCAACCTCGACGACGGGCGGCACCAACATCACGAACGCGCAGCATCCGGCGCCGTCGACGACCCTCCCACCGGCCACGTGGTCGCTGATCCCCGCCGACACGCTGGGGCAGAAGACGCCGGGGAGCATCGCCGTGTGGACCGGCTCCGAGGTCATGGTCGACCACAACGGCTGCTGTGCCGGCGCCGGTGACGTCCAGTTGGACGCCTACGTGCCGGCGACGGGCACGTGGAAGGCGACCGCCACCACTCCCCTCTGGCCCCGCAACGACCCTGGCATGGTGTGGACGGGCGACGAGGTCATCGCCTTCGGGGGCACCGGCAGTGCCACGGGTGGCCCGCCCATGCATCCCCTCACCGACGCCGCCGCCTACGACCCGGCGACCAACCGGTGGCACGCCATCGCCGCCATGCCCGAACCGTTCGTAGTCACCAGCGGCGGGGGCGCGGTCTGGACCGGGAGCCAGGTGCTCGCATGGTCGTCCGATCCCACGGGTCACGAGACGTTCTTGTCCTACAACCCGACATCCAACGCCTGGAAGGTCCTACCACCGTCGGGCATGCCCGCACCCGAAACCATCAGCGGCGTCGCATCCGGCGGTACCGGCGCCGTGTGGGCCGGTTCCGAGCTGCTCGTGTGGCGATCGAACACCGGCGGCTCGGCCGCTCCCATGTCGGACGGCGCCGCGTACGACCCGGCGACCAACCGGTGGACGGCACTGCCGGCGCCGCCCACCCCACTGGGCGTCGGGGCCGCTGCCGCCTGGACCGGCACGGACCTGGTCGTCTGGGGTGGCGTCAGCGGCACCACGCCGCTCGCCACCGGCGCCATGTACGACCCGTCCACCAACCGGTGGACCGCGATGGCGCGGTCCGTGCTGCCTCCCACCACGGACGCGGCCGCCGTGTGGACCGGCAGCACCGTCTTCGTCGCCGGTGGGCAGCTCGATGTCCCGAGTGCGTCAGCCGTGGCCAACCTGTCGGGAGCGGTTGCCACCTTCGATCCGGCGTCCAACACGTGGGCGGCGGTGGCACCCGCACCGGCTCTGGCCGCGCACCTCCCACCGTCAGGAACGGCGGTCGCCACCGCACGCGACAACCCCGACCTGGTGTGGACGGGCAGCCAGGTCATCATGGTCAGCGGCTACGACGGCGCGTACCAGGCACCCCGGCCCGACGGCGTGGCCTGGACTCCCTGACCCACGGAACCCGGTCAGTCGCGGAACAGCGAGCAGGCGGCCCGGTCCATGCGCCGCCGCCAGGTCGCCGACGGGGTGCCGTAGCCATCGAACAGCACGCCCTGGTGGTGGCGGGTCGCGCCCGGCGCCGGATCGGGCATGAAACGGGCGACCTCGGGGGGCATGCTGCCGATGATCAGGTAGGGGATCGACGCGGCCTCGGCGCGTGCGACGAGATCACGTACCCGGTAGCTCCGCCGCATCGACCGGCAGAACACCAGGACGGCGACGGGCGCCACCGCATCGAGCAGCATCTGGTTGGCGATGCCCTCGGCTGAACGCCCGTAGCTCCGCCAGTCGGGTGCGATCTGCACGTGGCCGACCTCGCGGTGGTGCGCCCGCACCCACAGCTGCGCAGCGCGATCGGCCCCGGAGCGACCGCCCTCGAGGACGACCATGGTCTCGCGGTCCTCGAGGCATGAGCGGTAGAGCTCGTCGAGGTAGAAGTGGACGAGCCCCGCGTGCACGCCGGTCAACGCGCCCGAGACGACGACCCCGAACTGCCGGCTGCGGGCCGGGCCTCGCTTCCGGGCGGGAGGTGCCCCCAGGGTGACGGCCATCGGCAGCAGGATCGCATCGGGGTGTGACGCTCGACTGCCGCAGTGGCGGCACGCAGGCGCTCCCACCGCGATCGGGGCCCGTCACGTGGCGGGGTTGCGAGGCCGGCCCACCATGAGGTGGGCCACCGGCTCCGGTGACGGCGACGGCGACGCAGTTGGCGTTCCAGCGACATCGTCCCGCTCCTGGCAAACGGATCGCAGCTGCGCGCGGGTGCCACATCCGCCCCGTGCCCGACCCTCACGGGCATGGGAGCCTTGCTCCATACGCTGGACAAGGAGGCGACGATGCTGCGCACGACGCTGACGGAACGGTTCTCCCTGGAGGCCCCGATCATCGGTGCACCCATGGCGGGACCGGGAGGAGCGGCGCTCGCCTCGGCCGTGTCGTCGGCCGGCGGGCTGGGGATGATCGGGGCGGGATCGGCCGCCGAGCCGCGCTGGATCGCCGACGCGGCGGCCGACGTCCGGAACGCGACGGACCGGTTCGGCATCGGGCTCATGGCCTGGAACCTCGAGCACCGTCCCGACCAGCTTGACGCCGCCATCGCCGCCGGGCCCGTGCTGGTCTCGGTCAGCTTCGGTGACTATCGCCCGGCGGTCGACCCGCTCCACCAGGCCGGGATCGCCATCGCCACCCAGGTCGGCGACGTCGCCGGCGCCAGGGCCGCGCTCGACGATGGCATCGACGTGATCGTCGCCCGGGGCGGTGAGGGCGGTGGCCACGGGGACGACCGCGTTGCCACCCTCCCACTCCTCCAAGGGGTCCTCGACGCCGTAGGCGGCGAGGCCATCGTGCTCGCCGCCGGTGGGATCGCAACCGCCCGTGGTCTCGCCGCCGTGCTGGCCGCCGGTGCGGACGGCGCATGGATCGGCACGGCCTTCCTGGCCTCCAGCGAGGCCCTCACACCACCTGCAGCACGCCGGCGCCTCCTCGACGCGACCGAACTGGACACGAGATCGACGCGCGTGTTCGACGTTGCTCAGGGCATACCGTGGCCGCCCGAGTACCGGGGGCGAGCCCTCGTCAACGCCTTCGCGGATCGGTGGCACGGCCGGGAGGACGAGCTGGCGGGAGCACCCGACGAGGGGGCACGGGTCGCCCGGGCGAGGGAGGCGGGCGACTACGACACGGCGTTCATCTACGCCGGCCAAGGGGTGGGCTCCCTGTCGCAGGAACGCGCCGCCGACGAGGTCGTCATCGAGATGACCGAGGGTGCGGAGGCGCTGCTTCGCCGATGGTGAAGGGCCGGATGCGGCCTACGCACCGATTGGGAGACGGTGCCGATCGTCGGTGGAGCCTCCGGGCCACCCGCGGGATCCAGGCCATGCAGTGCGACGTGCCGTTGCTGTCGCGCGGGGTGCCCGGACCCGGAGCCGGGAGCGGGGCGGACGGCGTCAGGCCGCGTCACCCCCGTCCAGAGCGAGGCCGACGACTGCGGACTGCAGCAGCTCTGCCAGCTGCTGGCACTTCGCTGCCCTGAAGGCTGCACTCGAGAAGCGCGGTCGGGCGCAGCAGACGAACTCGATGCCCCCACCGGTCCCCACCATGACGACGACCGCCAGCTCGTACCGTCTGCGACGTGACGGGCCCGGGATCGGCAGCGCCACTCGATACGGGCAGTTCGCTGCCTTCGGTCTGCGTCTCACCTGTCCCCCGGAGATGACCTGCGACCCTGGCCGACGGGGAGCGGCCGGGTGATGATGGCCTCTGGCCTCGTGGTCTTGGAGGTGGACGATCGTGTCGTTGGGCTCCGTATACCCGGTGCGGGTGGACGCCACGCTGGATCAGGGGTTGAGCCGCTGGTTGTGGCTGGTGAAGTGGTTGCTGGCCATCCCGCACTATGTGGTGCTGTTCTTCTTGTGGGTGGCGTTCGTGGTGGTGAGCGTCGCCGCGTTCTTCGCCATCGTGTTCACCAGCCGCTACCCCGCGTCGATGTTCGAGTTCAACGTGGGGGTGCTGCGCTGGAGCTGGCGGGTGGCCTACTACAGCTACGGGGCGCTCGGCACGGACCGCTATCCGCCGTTCACGCTCGCCGAGGTGGCCGACTACCCGGCCCACCTGACCGTCGAGCACCCCGATCACCTCTCGCGCGGGCTGGTGCTGGTGAAGTGGTGGCTGCTGGCCATCCCCCACTACCTGGTCGTGGCCGTCTTCGCCGGCGGCGGGTCATGGGTGGCGTGGGAGACCGACCGCAACGCCGCCGGCTGGGGTGGCGGGCTGATCGGGCTGCTGGTGGTGATCGCCGCGGTGGTGCTGACCGTCACCGGCCGCTACCCGCGCCAGATCTTCGACTTCGTCCTGGGAATGAACCGCTGGGTGCTCCGTGTGGCGGCGTACGCCGCCCTCATGACCGACCAGTACCCGCCGTTCCGTCTCGACATGGGCGGCCACGAGGCCGGCGGCACCATGACGGTCCCCTCACCGGCGGGCGCCATGACCACGCCGGCACCACCGGAGGCGATCCCGCCGGTCCCGGCATCACCGCCTCCCGCCCCGGGTGCACCGCCGCCGGCTCCGGGTCGGGGGTGGACGGCCCTGCGGGTGGTGTCGGTGGTGGCCGGGTCGCTCATGGCGGTGGTCTCGGTGGGGCTGCTGGCCGCGGGCGGCGGGGCCACCTGGCTCAACAACACCCAGCGTGACGGTACGGGGTACCTGACCAGCGATCCCCGCACCTTCACCACCCCGGCGCCCGCGATCACCAGCGAGCGCATCGACCTGGGGACCTCCGAGGTGGTGGCTCCTTCAGCCGTCCTCGGGACGGTCAGGTTCGTGGTGACAGCACGCGACCCGGCGCAGAAGGTCTTCGTCGGCATCGCTCCCCGCAGCTCGGCCGACGCCTACCTGGCCGGGGTGGGACGGGCCGTGGTCACCGACTGGGCGAGCGGCACGGTCGACCAACGCCAACAGGGCGGCGGGGCCCCACCGGTTCCGCCGACCAGCTCGTCGATCTGGGTGGCCTCGACCAGCGGTCCGGGCACCCAGACCCTCGCCTGGAAGCCGACCAGCGGCGACTGGACCGTCGTGGTCATGAACACTGACGCCAGCCCGGGCGTGTCGGTCACCGCCACTGCGGGAGCGACCATTCCCGCGCTCGGGTGGATCGCCGGGGGGTTCTTCGCCCTCGGCGGGATCCTGCTCGTCGCCGGAGCCGTACTCGTCGTCATCCCGGTGATCCGCGCCAGCCGGCGGCCCGGCGCCCCGCCGGCCCGAGCGGGTGGTACCGCTACGCCGACTCGGCGCGGGACTTGACTCCCGCCAGCATCCTCCTGGTCATGACGAAACCGACCGGCCCGAGCGGCGTCAGGAGGAGCTTCACCCGGCTGTTGGCGAAGCCCACCCGTTCGCGGACCACCAGCCGCGTGGAGCCGTTCGCCTCCTCCCGCACGGCGAAGGTCCAGAGGAACTCCCATCCGATGCCCTCGTGGCGCTCCGCCGGCCGGCCGAGCTTCATGTCGCCCATCTTCAGCACGAGGACGTCGTCGGGGCGCACATCCATGACATACCAGCCGCTCCGCCCCTTGGCGTCGCCATGGACCAGGTCCCCGACACGACGTGTCTGCCAATTCTCGATGATCCGGTCGGCGCTGTGGATCCCCAGCCCGAAGAGGTTCTCCAGCCAGTCATAGCTGTAGAAACCGCCCCGGTCAGCTCCGAGTTGCGCGATCCACGGCCACACGGCGGCGGCCGGTGCGGCGACGCTGATGGCCCGGGTCGTCTGCACCGCGGGTTCCGCAACCAGGTCGTCGCCGGGTAGCGGCCCCGCCACCTCGCCGTCGGTGGCACCCCACCGCTGCTGCCAGGGCGTGAAGATCCGCCAGTAGACGCCGACGGCTGCCACGGCGACGCCGGCTGCCACCCATCGACATCCTCGACTCCTCGTCATCGGTCGGGCTCCTCCCTGGCTGGCTGGTCACCCCTCGGATTCGGACCAGAGGTGACCACCACAGTGCCGATCTTCTGGCCGGACCGCACGCGTCAGCAGGCGTCGATGGCCCGCACCAGCCGGAAGCTACGGCCGGTCACCGGCCGGCACCGGCGGTTCGGGTTCACGGCGACCGGACCAGGCCGCCCCCAGCGGCACAGACCCCCTTGGCGGGTTCCAGTAGACCGACGGACGTTGCCTTGTTACCTTCTCGTTGACAGACGGCGGAGGTGGCGACATGGGGAGCATCAGGCGCACGGGCGTGCTCATGGCGGCCGCAGCGATCGGACTGGCTACGTTCCTGGTCCAGGTTTCACCGGCGGGGGCGTTGACGCTCGACACACCGCCCGCGTATGCAAAAGCGCCCGCCCGGCCAAACGTCACTGCGGCGGCCCTGTCCAACTACTGGCTGGTCGCGTCCGACGGTGGGGTGTTCTCCTTCGGCGACGCCCACTTCCACGGCTCGACGGGAGCGATCACGCTGAACAAGCCCATCGTCGGGATGGCCGCCACCCCCGACGGCGGGGGCTACTGGCTGGTCGCATCCGACGGTGGGGTGTTCTCCTTCGGCGACGCCCACTTCCACGGCTCGACGGGAGCGATCACGCTGAACAAGCCGATCGTCGGGATGGCCGCCACCCCCGACGGCGGGGGCTACTGGCTGGTCGCATCCGACGGTGGGGTGTTCTCCTTCGGCGACGCCCACTTCCACGGCTCGACGGGAGCGATCACGCTGAACAAGCCCA
>JAJZDI010000001.1:0-8417 GCA_021806045.1 Actinomycetes bacterium | reverse complement strand
ATCGTCGGGATGGCCGCCACCCCCGACGGCGGGGGCTACTGGCTGGTCGCATCCGACGGTGGGGTGTTCTCCTTCGGCGACGCCCACTTCCACGGCTCGACGGGAGCGATCACGCTGAACAAGCCCATCGTCGGGATGGCCGCCACCCCCGACGGCGGGGGCTACTGGCTGGTCGCATCCGACGGTGGGGTGTTCTCCTTCGGCGACGCCCACTTCCACGGCTCGACTGGAGCGATCACGCTGAACAAGCCGATCGTCGGGATGGCGGCGACGCCGGGCGGTGGTGGGTACTGGCTGGTCGCGTCCGACGGTGGGGTGTTCTCGTTCGGTGACGCCGGATTCAGCGGATCGACGGGATCCATCCACCTGAATCGACCCATTGTCGGCATGGCCACATTCGTCGACAACGTCGCACCAGGAACAGTCGTCGTGTCACCAGGGGACACGGTGGCCCTCACGGGCCCAGCGGGCGGTCCCCAGACGCTGACCCTCGGACCGGCGGCGCCTCACGTCCAAGCTGGGGAGATCCTCGCGTCTGGCTCGGATCCGGCAGCCGGCAGTGGGTACCTCGTCGAGGTCACGTCCGTCACGACATCGAGCGGGGATCAGATCGTTTCCGTTGTGCCCGCCACGCTTCCCCAGGCACTCACCACCGGCGCTCTCAATGTGGACGCGACCTTGGTGAGCTCGGCCCCCGGCTCGCCCCTCAGCGCAGCTACCAGTGCGGACTGGGCCACCGGAAGGAACCTGCGCGCCAACACCGAGGACTTCGACGAGCCATTCACCTGTTCGACATCCGCCGGGATGAGCGTGAAAGGGTCGATCAACCTGCAGCCCCGAATCTCGCTCCACACCGCTTGGAGCGTGAACTTCAATCCCTTTGCCGGACCCGTGGGTGTACGGCTCGACTATGCCTCGTTCGGCATCTCCGCCACGGAGACGGCAACCGTGTCCGCGTCTGCGCAGGCAGGCGCCCAATGCCAGACCAGCGGGCCCGGGATCGCGCTGCTGCCCGCACCGGTGGACCTGCCTGACATCGACATCCAGGTCGGACCGGTACCCGTCGTCATCACTCCCGAACTCCAGCTCTATCTGCGGGGCTCGGGAAGTGTCAGTGCTGTCGTCACCGCCAGCGTCACCCAGCAATTCACCGCGGGTGTGGGTGTGACCTATGCGCACGGCACGTACACGCCGTTCCACAGTCTGAAGAATTCCTTCAACCATTCGTTCTCCGCTCAGGGGACGGCGAGTGCCAGCATCGGCGTCTACCCCACGCTCGATCTCCTCCTTTACGGAGTGGCTGGACCTACCGTGGATGTCGGCGTGGGTGCCGTCTTCACCGCGGCGGTGGGGATCCCGCAGCCCAGCCCGTGGTGGACGCTCCAAGGCTGCGCGTATGCCGGCATCGGCTTCGCGGTACCGGTCCTCGACGTCAACTGGAGCAATCCGAGCCTCCTCCAGCTGTGCACGACCATCGCCACCAGTGGCACGTCGCCTCCTCCCACCGGTGGTGGTGGTAGCGGTGGTGGTAGCGGTGGTGGTAGCGGTGGTGGTGGAAGTGGTGGAGGAGGAAGCGGAGGCGGCAGCGGCGGAAGCGGTGGCGCACTGACGTGGGGCGCGCCCACAGGCATCGATCCCGCAACGCTCGTATCCGTGTCGTGCCCATCCCCATCGTTCTGTGCGGCGGTCGACTCCGCCGGTCGTGCGCTCACGTACGACGGAACGTCGTGGAGCGTGCCGGCCGAGGTCGACATGGCGGGACTCCTCACATCCGTCTCGTGCCCATCGGTATCCTTCTGCGAGGCGGTGGACAACGACGACGGAGCCCTGACCTATGACGGAACGGCCTGGAGCGCCCGCACCGTCGTCGACCCGAACACCTATCCCAACTTCACATCCGTCTCGTGCCCGTCGACATCCCTCTGCATCGCCGTCGATAGCGGCGGGAACGCTTATACGTTCAATGGCACGACCTGGGGATCGCCCGTCACGGTAGCGGGCATTTCGGCCTACCTGAAATCCATCTCGTGCCCGTCGACGTCGTTCTGCATGGCCGTCGACGGAAGCGGGAACGCTTACACGTTCAACGGCACAGCCTGGAGTTCGCCGGTCGTCGTCTCGTCGTCGTCCACGGGCCTCATGTCCGTCTCTTGCCCGTCGTCGACGTTCTGTGCGGCGGTGGATGCCGCTGGCGGAGCAGTGACCTACAACGGGACGACCTGGAGCTCGCCGGTCACCGTCGACTCGTCCGCCTCCGCCACGCTGGCATCGATCTCGTGCCCGTCGTCGACGTTCTGTGCGGCGGTGGACAGCCTCGGAAGTGCGGTCACCTTCGACGGCACGTCCTGGAGCTCGCCGACGGTCGTCGAGCTGACTGACCCGCAGATCGCACTGATCTCGGTGAACTCCGCTGTCTCGTGCCCGTCGCCGACGTTCTGCCTGGCCGCCGGGAATTTGGGAAGTGCAGCCGATTACAACGGCACATCATGGAGCGCCCCGGTGGTCATCGATCCGGACGGTGGCGGCCTCACATCCGTGTCGTGCCCGTCGACGACGTTCTGCATGGCAGTTGACGGAAGCGGCAACACGTTCACGTTCGACGGCACATCCTGGAGCGCCCCGAATGCTCTCGACCCGATCGGCGGCCTCACATCCGTGTCGTGCCCGTCACCGACGTTCTGCATGGCGGTGGGGACCAACGAGAGTGCCTACTCGTACAACGGTTCGACCTGGAGCGGCGGAGGTCCGATCGATCTCGGGGTCGGTTTCGGAACGAGGCTCACGTCCGTCTCGTGCTTGTCGTCGACGTTCTGCATGGCGGTCGACTGGAGTGGCAATGCGTTCACCTACAACGGCACGTCGTGGAGCTCGGGGACCAACATCAACCCGATCGGCGACATCACGTCCGTGTCGTGCCCGTCGTCGACGTTCTGCATGGCAGTCGACGGGAGTGGCAATGCGTTCTCGTTCGACGGTTCGTCGTGGAGCACTGCGACCAATTTCGATCCGGGCGACGGCCTCACATCCGTCTCGTGCACCTCGTCGTCGTTCTGTGTGGCGGTGGACGGCAGCGGCAACGCCTCCACGTACAACGGCACGTCGTGGGCGGCTCCGACCGCGATCGACCCGGGCGCCGCGCTGTGGTCTGTCGCCTGTACCTCGTCGTCGTTCTGCGTGGCGACCGGCAACGGCTTCGCGCTTACGTTCACGGGGACGACCTGGGGCTCTCCCGCAACCATCGAACCCAATGGTCTCCAGATGTCCGTCTCATGCCCGTCGTCGACGTTCTGCGTGGCGGTGAGCGGTACCGGAGACGCTGTCGTAGGCACCTGAACCCGCACCGCTGACCCAGATCCGGTGCTCGACAATTCCGCGTCGGGGTGCTCGGGCTGATCGGTCCACCCGAACGCGTCCACTCACGCGAGCGGTCGGTACCCCGTGCCTGATCAACCCGCTGTGCGAGCACTGCTCGCTGTCGCTTGAGCCGGGCCTTGACGAATTTGACCCGGGTGGGCCACCTGTGCGAGCGGGTTACCGACCAGCGTCGGCGGATCCCCTCTCCGCCATCGCCGGCCTCCCGCCGCGTCCGCCACACTGGCCTTTGTGTTCCTAGTGAGGAGCGCTCACGTGAGGACTGGCGTTGAGTTGCCCCCATGCGGGTGAGCGCCCGAGGGCCGCCCGAGCCAGACGCTCGGCGACGCGCCGCTTCAGCGCTACAGATGAGCAGCCGTCGCCCGGGGGCGACGATTGGCGAGGTAGTCGGCCGGCATGCCCGGACCGGGATGGACGGTCACCTCGGAACCTTCGATTGCTCCGCAGTTCGAGCAGGCAAGCTCAGGTTGGATCGGGCCTCCGCATTCGGCGTGCCTGTAGAGGATGGGCGGCCCGTTCGGGCTTGACCAGCGATCCCCCCAGGCGGTCAACGCGATCAGCGCCGGCGCGAGGTCGCGTCCCTTCTCCGTCAACAGGTACTCGTAGTGCTCAGGTCGCTCGGAGTAGCGGCGACGCTCCATGATGCCGGCGGCGATCAGCGAGTCGAGCCGGGTCTTCAAGACATTCGTCGCCAGGCCGAGGTTGTGCTGGAAGTCACTGAAGCGGGTCACCTGGGCGAAGAGCGCATCACGGACGATCAAGAGGCTCCATCGCTCCCCGACAGCCTCGAGGGCACGGGCGATCGAGCACACCTGGGTGTCGTACGTGTTCCCGAGCATGCCACCTCCATCTCTTCGGGACTACTTGCATCATACTACTTACCCCTGTACTATTACTTGCATCACGCAAGTGGCATTGGAGGAGGAGCATCGTGGACGAGAGCGACTTCACCATCAGCTTCACTGTCGACGAGTCTCCGGAGGCTGTCTTTGCAGCGATCAACGACGTCCGAGGGTGGTGGTCCGGCGACATCGAGGGGGAGACGGACGTCCTGGGCGCCACGTTCAGCTATCGCTATGCGGACGTCCACTTCAGCCAGCAGACGATCTCTGAACTTGTTCCTGGCCAACGCGTCGTCTGGCACGTCGACGACGCACGTCTGAGCTTCACTTCGGAGCCTGACGAGTGGGTCGGAACCAAACTCAGGTTCGAGATCCTGCTGACGGCTGCCGCAACCGAAGTGCGCTTCACCCACGCCGGCCTGACACCCAGAATGGAGTGCTTCGCGGGATGTTCTGGCGCCTGGACGTTCTACATCAGCGAGTCGCTGTACAGCCTGATCACGACCGGCGTCGGCAGGCCCAACCCGAGTGAGTGAGACAGAGGATGGCGCCGTGGCTACCGGAGACGCCCGCCTCTTCGTTCGTCTGGCTCCCGTACTCAACGTGCGCGACCTGGCCGAAGAGCGCTCCTTCTAGGAACGCCTGGGGCTCACGGTCACCTGCCCCGTGCATCTCACGCGCTCACGCGAAGCTGACCTGTAGAGGTCAGCACGCAGTCAACAGGTCCCCGTCGAGTCGTCGATGCCGGCTCATCGAGGCTTGGGCAGTTCGGCTCCGTCCACCGGGACCGTCGAAGCGCTCCTGCAGGTGGCGCCACGCCGGGTCGGCGATCACCTCGTCCGGGTAGTACCGGTCGATCACGCACCGTGCAGCGGCCAGCGTGGTGATGCCGCAGGCATCGAGCAGCCTGTGGAAGTCCCCCGAATCATGGCGTCCCCATCCGGCGAGGAGCCTCATGGCCAGGAGCAGCTCGGCTCGTGCGACGCGCACGACCACCCGTCGCCTTCGATCCGGATCTCCCAGTCGTCCATCGTGTCGAAGTGGCTGACGTACATCGTCACGGCATCGCTGAGCCAGGTATCCGGCCAGCCGCGGGCAGCACCGACGTGCCCCACGGCGTCGGTGAAGCCACTCGTCGCCGGGTGGAGGGCGTCCTTGTCCTGGGGCAGGGCCTCACGCTCGACCTGGAGGGAGACCGTTGCCCCACCGACGACGTCGATCGCGGCCGGAACACCGGCGGCGACCAGCTCGCCGACGAACGCCCGTAGCGCCTCATCGACGTCCTCCCGTGTGAACAGCACGTCACACGCTCGCCAGCTCGGGCGGAACAAGGTGGACACCGTGCCGCCGGAACGCCCTCGGCACTGCCTCGGGGCTTGTGTGCTGGGACACGACCCACGGCACGTCCAACGTCCTCGACGGATCCCGGGACCAGGTCGGCACCGGAAGCCGGCCGGTCGAGAGATGGTGGTCGACGACCGCCGCGATGGCGGCGTCGAAGCGACGGTCACCGGACGGCCCGGGCGGAGCCACGCAGAGGGCGACCTTCAGTGGGGCCGACTCGCCGACGAGGTCGTCGTGGAGGCCGATCAGGGCACGGAAGGCCACCTCTTCGCTCCGACGGCCCGATCGAAGTTCCTGGTAGATGACGTCGGCCCAGTCGGCGGCAGAATGGGCCCTGGTGGGGAGCACGGACAGCTGGTAGCCGGCAGCGCCCACCAGGCGGTTGAGCACTCCAGCGCGTATTGTGCGTGGCGCTTTCGATGTCGGCCAGGGCGGACTGGGGAACCCCGGAACGGGCCGCCAGGTCGCGCTGGGTGAGACCGCTGCCCCGCCGCGCTTCACGCACCAGCTGCGCTGTCGACACGCCGACGTTCCTCTGGTCGTTGCTATGACTTTTCTGGTCATGGGGTCTGGCATCAGATGTTGTGTCATGTGGCCGGTCTGGTCCCGCCCGAGCAGGTGGCAGGAGCTGTACGCCAGAGGACCGGCGTCAATTCCTGGGCGGGAGGTGGGTGCTCCGACCAGTTGGGGCGGGCTGTCGCAGGAAGTGGACGGTACGATGCCGCCCATGACGGCGCATTTCGTGCCTCGGTCTCCGTTGGGTAAGCGCCTGGTTGAGCACCGGGACGCGATCATCGAAGCCGCCGCCAGACGGCACGCCTCCAACGTCCGAGTCTTCGGAAGCGTGGCCCGGGGCGAGGACCGCCCCGACAGCGACGTCGACCTGCTCGTCGACGTCGACGAACAGGCGACACCCTTCGACCTGCTCGAGCTCGGATGCGACCTCGAGGACGAGCTCGGAGTCCACGTCGATGTCGGCGCGCCTTCATCGCTTCGCCCGTTCCTGCGGGACGAGGTCCTGGCCGAAGCACTCGACCTGTGACCCGACGCCAGGCGGCCTGGCTGGCCGACATCTCCGACGCCATCACCGCCGTCGAGCGCTACCTCGACGCAGGCACCCTCGCCGAAGGGATCGTCTACGACGCGTGCCGGGCCCGGCTCATCGAGATCGGTGAAGCCGTCAAGCATCTCGACCCTGGGCTGCTCCAGTCGGTACCCGATATCCGGTGGCGGGCAATCGCCAGGATACGTAACCAGCTGGCCCACCACTACTTCGACACCGACCACGCCATCGTCACCCAGGCCGTGACCGAAGAGCTCCCACGTCTACGCGATGCGGTCGCTGCCCCTGTGCAGCGGATCGACGAGCAGCCGACGTCGAGCTGACAGTTCACCGGCACCTACCAAGGATCCGACCCTCAGCCCGAGCGTGTCCCTGGTCGCCACCCCCCACCGCCAGGTGCTCCGAGCGGCCTCCGACGAGACCTGGACGCTCCACCCTTGACCCTGACCACCGGGAAGGGTTCACACTTCCTCCCATGGACGGTCTCATGCAGATCGGGGAATTCTCCGATCGCTCTGGTATCTCGCACAAGCGTCTTCGCGTCTATGCGGCAGAGGGAGTGCTTGTTCCTGCAGCGGTCGACGCTGCGTCGGGCTATCGGTTCTACTCAGGCGACCAGTTGCGCCAGGCCGAGGTGATCGATGCCCTGCGTCAGGCCGACGTGCCCCTCGCCGTCATCCGCGAACTGATGACCGACCTTTCTGAAGCCCACCTCGACGCCTGGGAGCGACAGGTGGATGCCGACGCTGCAGCACGTCGACGAGCGCTGGCCCGGGTCCGGGAGATCGTGGCCAGCCTGCAGCGGGTGCCTCCACCCGGATCAACGGACGACTTTGAAAGGGCGACCACAATGAAGCTGATCACGGCCGGATGCTCAGAGACCGGTCCACTGAGAAACACCAACGAGGACGTCGTCGTGTCCACCGAGCGCCTGGCGTTGGTGGCCGACGGGATGGGGGGGCTTCCGGGAGGTGACGTGGCGTCTCGCGTCGCCGCCACGCTGATCCGGGCAACATTCACGGGGCGCTCGCTGGATGAGCTCGAAGCGGCGCTGCGGGCTGCAAACTGGGCGATCTGGGACCGAGCCAGCAGCCGATCCGAACTGACAGGCATGGGTACCACGGCCTGCGCTGTCGGGTTGCTCGACGACGGCGGCCTCGCCGTCGTCAACGTGGGGGACAGCCGGGCATACCTGTGGCATGCGGGTGAGCTGTCACAGCTGACGGCGGATCACACCGTGACCGCCGATCTGGTGAACCAGGGGCAGATCTCCGAAGACGATGCTCCCGGACATCCTCACTTCGGGGTCCTCACTCGGGTGTTGGGCGTGGCTCCAGCGGTCGCGATCGATGGTGCGCGCCGGTCGGTCGTCACGGGAGACCGCCTCATGGTGTGCAGCGATGGACTGGTCAACGAGCTCTCCGCGGCGGAGATCGCCGGCTTGATGGCGTTCGAGGGAGACGTGCAGGCAGCTGCCGAGGACCTCGTCGGCTTGGCGATCGCCAAGGGCGGGAGAGACAACGTGTCTGCTGTCATTGCCGAAGTCGCCGCGTAGCAGCAGCGCTGCCGAACGGATTCCCCCATGGAGTAGGCCGCCGATGGACCGCAGCGCCCCCGAACGCCGGATTCGGGTCAGGCCGCAGAAATTCAGGTTCGCGGCGCCGCCGGTGGACGATGCCCGCACGGGAATTGTT
Organism: Actinomycetes bacterium; assembly: GCA_021806045.1. GTDB lineage: Bacteria > Actinomycetota > Acidimicrobiia > Acidimicrobiales > RAAP-2 > JAJZDI01. The sequence continues at coordinate 102 of JAJZDI010000001.1, read as the reverse complement.
GGGTCTTCGCCTCTACCCACAGGGGTAGCTTCGGACACAAGCCTTTGACCTGGGGTTTGGCGCGCTCGGAGGGATTCGAACCCCCAACCTTCTGATCCGTAG
>JAJZDI010000040.1 GCA_021806045.1 Actinomycetes bacterium | reverse complement strand
CGGCGTTCCCCACGGGGATGCAGTGGACGTCGGGAGCGTCGCCCAGCTCGTCGACGATCTCGAAGGCGCCGGTCTTCTGGCCCTCGATCCGGTACGGGTTCACCGAGTTCACGACGGTCACCGGCGCACGCTCCCCCAGCTCCCGGACGATGGTGAGGGCCTCGTCGAAGTTGCCGCGGACCTGGAGGACCTTGGCCCCGTGGATCAGCGCCTGGGCCAGCTTGCCAAGCGCGATGTGCCCCTCGGGGATGAGCACGGCGCACGTCAGGCCGGCCCGGGCCGCGAAGGCGGCAGCGGACGCCGAGGTGTTGCCCGTCGAGGCGCACACGACTGCTTTCGCCCCCTCCTCCAGCGCCTTGGTGATGGCGACGGTCATCCCCCGGTCCTTGAACGACCCGGTCGGGTTGGCCCCTTCGATCTTGAGGAGCACCCGGGCCCCGACCCGCTCGGACAGCCGCGGCGCGGCCAGGAGCGGGGTCCCCCCCTCGAGCAGGGTCACCACCGGGGTCGCACCGGTCACCGGGAGGTGGTCCCGGTACTCCTCGATCACCCCCCGCCACGCCCGTGCGCCTCCGGTCATCAGGCACCTCCCTCCATGACGGGGACTGCCGGGCCCACCTGCTCCACCGCGTCCATGCGGGCCAGCTCGGCCAGGGTGCCCGACACGTCACCCATGCGGGCGTGATGGGTGAGGAACACGAGCCGGGCCTGGCCACGGTCGGGCCCGTCGTGCTGCTCCATCGCCTTGATCGACACGCCGTGGTCGCCGAACACGGCGGCCACCGAGGCGAGCACCCCGGGCCGGTCGTCCACCTCCACCGACACGCAGCACGCGCTGGTGAGGTCGCTGGCCGGATGGAGCCGGGCCGGGGTCCGCTCCGGGGTCGGCGCGGTGGTGCCGGCCAGCAGGTTGCGGGTGGCGTCGATCACGTCGCCCAGCACGGCCGACGCCGTGGGCAGCCCCCCCGCTCCCTGGCCGTAGAGCATGAGCTCGCCGGCTGCCTCGCCCACCACGAAGACGGCGTTGAAGGCGCCGTTCACCGACGCCAGCGGGTGGGCCCGGGGCACGAGCGCCGGGTGGACGCGCACGGACAGCTCACCTGCGTCGGCCGGGGATGCCGGGCCGCCCGCCGCCGAGACCCGCTCGACCACGGCCAGCAGCTTGACCGCGTGGCCAAGGCGGTCGGCGAAGGCGACGAGGGCCGCGTCGATGCCGGTGATGCCCTCACAGGCCACGTCGGAGGCGGCGACGTCGTAGCCGAAGGCCACCCCGGCCAGGATGGCCGCCTTGGCCGCGGCGTCGTGGCCGGCCACGTCCGCCGTCGGGTCCGCCTCGGCCAGCCCCAGGGACTGGGCCTCGGCCAGGGCCTCGGCGTAGCCGGCCCCGCCTTCGGCCATCCGGGTCAGGATGAAGTTGGTGGTGCCGTTCACGATGCCGAGCACCCGGTCGATGCGCTCACCGGTGAGCGACTCCCGCAGCGCCCGCACGAGGGGGATGGCGCCTGCGACCGCCGCCTCGTAGAGGAGGTCGACGCCGCGCCGGTGGGCGAGCGCCCGCAGCTCGGTCCCCTGGGACGAGGCGAGCAGCGCCTTGTTGGCGGTGACCACCGGCTTGCCGGCGTCGAGGGCGGCCCGGACCAGCTGGCCGGCCGGCTCCAGCCCACCCATCAGCTCAACCACCACGTCCACCGAAGGATCGGCCACCAGTGCTGCGGCGTCCGCGGTGAGGAGGTCGACGGGCACGTGGGGCGGGCGCGGCCGCGACAGGTCGGCGACGGCGATCCCGGCCAGCTCGAGCTCGGCCCCGCTCTGTATGACGAGGGCGTCGTGGCGGGCCCGGATCAGGCCGACCAGGGCGGCGCCGACGTTGCCGCACCCGAGCAGGGCGACGCGGACGCGCCGCGGTGCGGGGGTCGTCGGGCTGCCGGCCGCGGTCATCCGGTCACGCTACCGCCGGCCGGGTCCCCCAGGGTGGCCGATCGACCGGGCGCGCCGGGCGGGGGCACGTCGAGGCGGACGAGGTCGTCGAAGGTCTCACGGCGGACCACCGTCCTCGTCCTCCCCCCGGACACGAAGACGACGGCCGGGCGGGGGACCTTGTTGTAATTGGACGCCATGGCGTGCCCGTAGGCGCCGGTGACCGGCGTGGCCAGCACGTCCCCCACGGCCAGGTCCTCGGGGACCCGCCCGTCGGCCACCACGATGTCGCCGGACTCGCAGTGCTTGCCCACCACCCGCACCGGACGGGGCCGGGGGGCCCAGGGCGCACGGGGGAGGAAGGCCTCGTACCCACTACCGTAGAGGACGGGGCGGGGGTTGTCGCTCATCCCCCCGTCGACCGAGACGTAGGTGCGGTGCCCGGCCACGTCCTTGATGGTGCCCACCGTGTAGAGGGTGACGCCGGCCGTCGCCGCGATGGACCGCCCCGGCTCGGCCGTCACCCGCACCGACGAAGGCACCCCGGCCCTGACGCAGGCGGCCCGCACGGTGGCGGCCCACTCGGCGATGGTGGGCGCCGTCTCGCCGTTGACGTAGGGGACACCCAGCCCGCCCCCGATGACCAGCTCGGGCAGGCCCAGCGGGTTGGCGTAGGTGGCGAGCACCTCGACCTCGGCCGCGAACGACTCGGAGGCGAACACCTGGCTGCCGATGTGGGCGTGGAGCCCGACGAAGCGGACGGTGCCGGCTGCGTCCATGTCCTCCAGACGGGCGACGGCGGCGTCGGCCGCACCCGACGCCACCCCGAAGCCGAACTTGGTGTCGTCCTGGCCGGTGCGGACGAACTCGTGGGTGTGGGCCTCGATGCCGGGGGTGATGCGGGCCAGCACCCGTGGGGGGGCCGGGCGGCGGGAGTCCGCGCCGTCGGGGCCGACGTCGCCGAAGCCCGCCCGCATGAGGCGGTCGATCCGGTCGAGCTCGTCGAACGAGTCGACCACGATGCGCCCCACCCCGACAGCCAGCGCGGCGGCCAGCTCGGCGTCGGACTTGTTGTTGCCGTGGAGGACGATCCGCTCGGCGGGCACACCGGCGGCCAGGGCCACGTGGAGCTCCCCGCCGGTGGCCACGTCGAGCACCATCCCCTCCTCGTGGGCCAGGCGGGCCATGGCCAGGCAGAGGAACGCCTTGGTGGCGTACGCCACCCCGTCGCCCCACGAGGTGACCGCCTCGCGGCAGCGGGCACGCAGGTGGTCCTCGTCGTAGACGAAGAGGGGGGTGCCGTGCTCCTCGGCCAGCTCGATCAGGTCCACCCCGCCGATGGTGAGGTGGCCGGCCCCGTTGGTGGCGGCGCTGGACGGCAGGAGGTGGGGGGAGAGCGGGTCGGTGGGCGCCGTCCACCGGCCGGCCCGGGTGGGATCGCCGGGGGCGGCGGAGCCGTCCGGCCCCGCGTCGCTGCCCGCGTCCGGACCGCCGCCGTCACCCGGGCTCGGGCGGTCGCCGGCCACCTACATCTCCTCGGGGGCGGACACCCCGAGCAGCCCGAGGCCGATGGCCAGGCCGATGCGTGCCCCCTCCACCAGCCACAGGCGGGCCTGGGCCAGGGCCGGTTCGACGTCCTCGGCCAGGACGGGACAGTCGTGGTAGAAGCCGTGGAAGCAGCCGGCCAGCCGGCGGACCCAGGCGGTGATCTTGGTCGGCGCCCGGTCAGCGGCGGCGTCGGCCACCACCTCGGGCAGCTCCTCCAGGGTGCGCAGGAGGTCGAGCTCGCGATCGTGGGTGAGCAGCGACAGGTCGCACGTGGCCAGGGGAGCCCGCTCGATCCCGCGCTCGGCGCCCTTGCGCCCGATGGCGGCGATCCGGGCGGTGGCGTACTGCACGTAGAAGACGGGGTTCTCCATCGACTGCTGGCGGACGGCCGGCAGGTCGAGCGAGGTGGCCTGGTCGAGGGAGCTCATCAGGCTGAGCAGCCGGGTGGCGTCGGGGCCGATGTCGTCGATGAGGGAGGAGAGGGTGACGAAGTTGCCGGCCCGCTTGGACATTTTCGCGGTGGCGTCGCCGTCGACCAGCGAGACCATCTGGCCCAGCTTCACCTCCAGGCGGTCCCGGGAGACCCCGAGGGCCTCCACCCCGGCGACCAGGCTGGCCACCTGGCCGTGGTGGTCGGCGCCGAACACGTCGATGACCCGGTCGAACCCCCGCACCAGGAACTTGTTGCGGTGGTAGGCGATGTCACCGGCCAGGTAGGTGGCGTCCCCGTTGGCCTTCACCAGCACCCGGTCGCGCACGTCGCCCAGCTCGGTGGAGCGGAACCAGGTGGCGCCGTCCTCCTCGAACACCAACCCCTTGGCGTCGAGCAGGGCGATGGTCTCCTCGACAGCGCCGCCCTCCTCGATCGACGCCTGGGAGAACCACTCGTCGAAGACGATGCCGATGGAGGCCAGGGTGGTGCGGATGTCCTCGAGGATGAGCTCGGCCGCCCACCGGCCGGCGGCGGTCACGTCGTCGGGCCCGTCGTACTGGGCGGCCAGCGTGGTCACGTACTCGCCGGCGTAGCCGTCCTCGGGAACCTCACGCCCGGCCCTGCGGGCCAGGACGCTCTCGCCCAGCCTGCGGATCTGGCCACCGGTGTCGTTCACGTAGTACTCGCGGCTGACCTGGTAGCCGGCACGGGACAGCACCCGGGCCAGGGCGTCGCCGTAGCTGCCCCACCAGCCGTTGCCCACGTGGATGGGGCCGGTCGGGTTGGCCGAGATGAACTCGACCTGGACCCGCTCGCCGTGGCCGAGGTCGGGACGGGCGTAGGCGTCCTCCCCCTCGGTGACGACGGCGGCAAGCGCATCGTGGAGCCAGCCGTCGGC
>JAJZDI010000039.1 GCA_021806045.1 Actinomycetes bacterium | reverse complement strand
ACGCCGGTCGCCCGGCCACCGCCGTGGAGGACGCGCTCCACCCTCGCCTCGCTCACGATGCGCGCCCCGGCGCCGCACGCGTCGGGGAGCGCGTTCAGGTGCACACCGAACTTGGCGTTGGTGGGGCAGCCGACCGCGCACTGGCACATGCCCGCGCACCCGGGAGCGTTGCGGCGGAGCGGGTGGGCCGACCACCCGAGGTTGGCCGCGCCCCGGAGCGCGCTGGCGCCGTTCGCCCCCATGACGTCGAGGGGCACCGGTGCCACCTGCAGCATGGCCTCCACCTCGTCGAGCACGGGGCCGATGCGGTCCGGATCGGCCAGGGACAGCCCGTGCCGGTCCCGCCAGCGGACGAGCACGGGCAACGGGGTCCGGTAGCAGGTGCCCGAGTTGACGAGGGTCGTGCCCCCGACGCCCCGCCCGAGGGGCAGGATCACCGGGGGTCTGCCGAGGGCGACGGTGGCGCCGCCGTCGCGGTAGAGATCGCCGAACCGCTCGAGGGTGCCCCGCGACCGGAACTCCTCCACCCCGAACCGGCGGCCCTCCTCCACCACCACCACCGACGCTCCCGACCGGGCCAGCGCACGGGCGACCACCGCCCCGCCCGCGCCCGATCCGACCACCACCACGTCAGCCACCGTGCGCGACGGCCACCACCGCGACGGGGTGACATCCAGCGGGGCATCAGGCCGGGCGGGCGGGACCGTGAGCCTCGCCGCCAGGGTGGGCGCCGCCTTCGTCGACCCGTAGGCCAGGAGCACCGGCACCTTCAGCAGGTCCACCAGGTCGGTGGCCCCCGGCCACCGGGCCAGGTCACGCATGAACCTCGCCCGGGCCCCGGGCTCCATCGCGGCGAGGTGGCGCCCGGTGCGGGCCAGCGCCACCAGGTCCACGGCACCGACGCCGGCGGCCAACGCCACCCGGGCCGTGGCCGGCAGGCGCTGCGTCATGGCGGAGACCTCGGCGGCCACCCCGTCCGCCTCGCCGGCGTCCAGGTCGAGGACGGCCCCGCACACCCCCGCCAGCGCGCGTCCCGCAGGCGGGCGCACCTGCGCCGGCGCCACCGTCACGGCCGGGTCCCGATCTCGGCGTGGGCCGTCCCCCGCAGGTCCCACTCGCCCTCCACCGCCCAGGCACCGGGCACCCGCCGCTCGACCAGGACGTGGGCGTCCGACCGCTCGGAGTTCACGCACGTGGCGGTGGCACCGTCCGGATCGCGGTAGTCCATCCGCACGCACCGCTCGTCGGGTTGGGTGACGGTGACCCGGATCCGCCGGCGCCCCCACCGACCCGACACCGTCCACGTCGGGAGGTCCAGGCGGGCCCGGAAGGCGGGGGCCGCCCACGGCGAGGCGGGCCAGTCGTGGCCACCCAGACGCAACCGGACCATCGGCAGGGGGGGCAGGCGGTCGAGGCCGGGTCGGCGCGACACGGCGGCCACGATCTCGAGCACGTCGCCACCGCCCAGGTCGGCATGGAGCCACCCCCACCGCTCGGCGTTCCCGTGGCCGTAGATGCGTGCGGCCGCGCCCGGCGCACCGGTGAGCTCGTAGGTGCGGTCGCCGACCGTCACCGTGCCCCGGTAGGTGGCCGCCGGCCGGGGCACGATCTGGGCCCCGGGCAGGAGCTCGCGGCGCCACGTGGCCGACGGGAACGTCCACAGGGTGGGCCCGCCCCCGTCCACCTGGAGGTCCCACCGGAGGGAGCCGGCGGTGCCGCGGCGGGTGGCGTGGTCGGCCGTCGCCACCTCGCCGGCGTCGAAGGCCGGTCCGGGGCCGGGTCGCTCGGGCCCGAACCGCCCGACCACGGGCTCGCCGTCGGCGGGAAAGGCGCACGCCCAACCGTGGACCTCGGCCGGTCGACCCGGGTCGGTGGGGGACACCAGCTCGTGGTGGAGCCAGAAGCCCGTCCCGCTGCCGGGGTCGGTGAACGTGTCGTACCAGACCTCGAGGCGGCCGGGCCGGCCGTCCCACCGCCGGTCGGCCAGGTCGGCCCCGGCCGGCACCGGCCGACGGGTCCCGAGACGCACGCTGGCGGCCAGCGCCGGCGCGTCCCGCCAGGCGAACCACGCGGTGGCCGTGCCCACCGCCGTGCCCGCTGCCGGGCCGCTGGCCACCGTCACCGTGCCGGGGAGCGTCGTCCACGTCGAGGCGATGTGGGACCACCGGATCGACTTCCACCCGTCGAAGCGGAGGGGGGTCCCGTCGTCCCCGGTGAAGTCGAGGATGTAACGCACCCGCCGGTGCTCGACGGGCGAGATCTCGATCGTCCCCGTGGCACGGGCCCGCTCGGCAAGCCCCCGGCCGTGGATGGTGCCGGTGAGGGTGCCCGACACGGTCCCGAAGGGACGGACGGGCCGGGGCAGCTCGACGGCGACGTCGAAACCGAACGGTCCCCCGGCCACACCGTCGCCGGATGCCGGTGGTCCGACCGGGTGCCAGCTCCCCTCCATCGACTCGGCGAAGCGCATCGGCGTCGGCATCGCTCCCTCTCCTCTCCGCCCGCACACCGGGGCCGTGCGCCCCGACACGTCCCGGACGCGTCCCGGGTCTCTCGCCGGCCCGGCGTCACCAATGGTACAGTGGCTCAACCAATGACACCACCCGACGCACCCGTCCCGGCACCCGTGGCCCACCCCGCCCCCGACCGGCGCTCGCTTCCCGTCCAGGTGGCCGAGGCGTTGATCGACGCGGTGGTGGCCGGTCGCTACCCTCCGGGGACCACCCTGCCGCCCGAACGCGAGCTGGCCGGCCAGCTCGGCATCAACCGCACCTCGCTCCGCCAGGCCATCGCCCGCGTGGAGCAGACCGGCCTGGTCGAGTCCCGCCAGGGGATCGGCACCGTCGTGCGCGACCCGCTGCGCTCATCGGACAGCGGGATCGTCCTGCGGGCCCTGGCGGTGGCCGGTCCCGACGTGGTGGCCGAGCTGCTCGAGGTGCGCGCCGCGCTGGCCGAACTGGCCGGGCGGCTGGCCGCCCAGCAGGGGGCGGGGGCGACCGACGTCCTCGACGCCCGTCTCGACGATGTGCGGGGTGCCGTGCCCGGCTCCGACCTGCAGGCGGCCGAGCTGGCCTTCTTCTCGGCGCTGGTCGACCAGGGGGGGAACCGGCCACTCCGGGTCATGATGGGGTGGCTTGAGGAGCTCTACGGGGCCACCGCACCACTGTTCATCGACGCGTTCGGCTCCACCCGCACGGTCGTGAGCGGCCTGGTGCCCGTGGCCGACGCCGTCCGCCGGGGTGACGCCGGCGCGGCGGAGATGGCAGCGGGTGCCTACGCCCGGGCCAGCGGGCGGCGCCTGCTTGCCGCGGTGCGCCGTGGCCTCGCCGGCCAGCGAGCCGGCTCCTGAGTACAGGCGACGCAGCGGGAACGGTCAGGCCGCCGCCGGGGGTGGTGGTGCCACCCCGACGACGGGCAGGACCACCTGGTCCACGATGTCGGCCAGTGCCGCCTCGGGGATGGGTGCCCCGTGGGCGAGGTACTCGTGCGTGACGAGCACCGGGGCCAGGCGGATCGCCCATGGCGACACCGACGCAGCTGCGATCTCGCCCCGGCGGACGGCCCGTTCGAAGACGGTCGCCACCCGCCGGTCGGCCCAACCGACCACGGACTCGCGGGCGCGGCGGGTCCGTTCCGGATCGGCCAGGGTCTCGGCGGCGAGGCCACGCACCGCCTCGCCGAAGGCGCCGTCCAGGCGGGTGGCGATGACGGTCACAGCGGCCAGGAGGTCCCCGCGGATGGTGCCGGTGTCGGACGGCTCGGACTGGTCGGCAACGGCGTGCTCGACGGCGGCGGCCACCAGATCGGCCTTGCCGGGCCACCGCAGGTAGAGGGAGGTCTTGCCCGTCCTGGCCCGGTGGGCCACCCCGTCCATGGTCAGCCTGGCGTAGCCGACGGCCTCGAGGTCGGCCAGGGTGGCCTCGAAGATGGCCCGCTCCAGCACCACGCCGCGCCGCCGGGGGCCCGTCCGGTGGTCGGCGGCGACGGGGTCAGGTGCCGGAGGCGCCGGAGGTGTGGTGTGCCGCATCCCCGACCACTATAGAGTACGCTCCGTCCTCTAGACGTGCTGCGCCTCGTGGGCGCCGGCGGGAGCGACAGGAGAGGAGCGACCCATGACCATCGAGACCGTGCTGCTGGGGACGGGCAGCCCCCTACCCGACCCCCACCGGGCGGGAGCGGCGACCCTCATCCGGGCCGGCGGCCGGACGCTCCTTGTCGACGCCGGGCGGGGCGTCTGCATGCGGCTGGCGGCGGCCGGCACCCTCCCGATCCTCCTCGACGCCGTCTTCCTCACCCACCTGCACAGCGACCACATCTGTGACCTCAACGACGTGATGACGACGCAGTGGGTGATGAGCCCGGACGAACGCCGGCTGCGCCTCTTCGGTCCGTCGCGCACCGCCGAGGTGGTCGACGGGATCATGGCCATGCTCGCTCCCGACATCGGCTACCGCCTGGCCCACCACGAGGACCTGACATGGGTGCCCCAGGTGGAGGTGACCGAGGTGGAGCCGGGGGTCGCCCTCGACGACGGTGAGATCCGGGTGGTGGCCGCGGCCAGCGACCACCGCCCCGTCGAGCCCTCGCTCGCCTACCGCTTCGAGCACGGGGGCAGGGCGGTCGTGGTGGCGGGCGACACCGTCCCCTGCCCGGAGCTGACGGCCCTGTGCAGCGGCGCCGACGTCTACGTCCAGACCGTCCTGCGCGACGACCTCGTCAACCAGGTGCCCATGCAGCGCTTCCGCGACACCATCGAGTACCACTCGACCGTCGAGCAGGCGGCCCGCACCGCCGCCGAGGCGGGGGTGGGCACCCTCGTCCTCACCCACCAGGTCCCCACCCCGCT
>JAJZDI010000038.1 GCA_021806045.1 Actinomycetes bacterium | reverse complement strand
TGGGCGTCGCCGAAGGAGAAGATGCCGCCGTCCGCCGCCACCAGCCAGTACCCGCCGCCGTCGGGGGTGGCGGCCATGCCCACCACCGGCTTGTTCAGGTGCAGTGCCCCCGTCGAGCCGTAGAAATGGGCGTCGCCGAAGGAGAAGATGCCGCCGTCCGCCGCCACCAGCCAGTAGCCCTTCCCGTCGAGGGTGGCGGCCATGCCCACCACCGGCTTGTTCAGGTGGTACGCGCCGGTGGAGCCGTAGAAACGCGCTCCGGCATAGCTGAACACCCCACCGTCGTCCGCCACCACCCAGTACCCGCCGGCGGGATCGGCCACGATGCCGACGGCACCGGTCGGCGAGGTGAGGACTGCTGCCGCTGACGGCTGAGACGGCCCCTTGGCGTTGACCGCCTCCACCTGGAACTCGAAGGTCGTGTCCGGAGCCAATCCCCCGACGGTCGCAGACGTCCCCGACACGGTGGCGACAGCCGTGCCATCGTCGAGCACCACGTAGCTGGTCGCGGATACGGACGGCGACCAGGCGAGGGTCACCGCGCTACCGTTCCACGCCGTCTCCCACGGCGTATCAGGCGGCTCCGGGGGCGAGAGGGGGACCGGAGGGATGGCGGGCACGTCCACCACCGTGCCGTTGTAGCGATAGGGGATCCACGTCGACGTGCCGTCCATCGCCCCGGCGAAGTACGGGAAGGGGATGATGTGGACGACGGCACCCGAGTCCCCGGCCTCCTCCAGGCCGTAGTAGAACTGCTCGGAGCTGTCGACCCAACCCCCGAACAGCACGACGTGGGACCCGTTGACCGGGTCGGCGGTGCTGTTGTAGTCGAGGATGTCACCCGGCATCAGCTGGCCCGGCGAGATCTGCGTGGCCACGTTGGGCAACGTCTGGGTCGTGAGGGAGATGGGCTCGCCGTACGAGCCGGTGAGGCCCCACGCCATCGACACGAAGCCCGAACAGTCCGTCCGGTAGCCGTTCAGGTAGGTGGTCTGGCTGTAGGGGACGGCGGCGTTGGTCCACGACTCGCCCCGGGCGATGATGGCACTGGAGTACATGGTGGACACCGCCACCGAGTCGCGGGGGTGCAGGGTGCCACCGTTCACCCCCGGCTGGGGACCGACGGGACCCTGTGGGTCGAGCTGGCTACCCGACGGCCCGGCCGGGGCGGCCGTGCTCGACGTGGCCCCGAACGCCGGTGGGGCCGCCACCGAAAGGGCGACGGTCGCCGTCGCGATGGCGACGCCGACCAGTGTTCGTTCCACCGCCGTCCGCAACCTCATGGGTCCATCTCGGCACGGCTCCCGAGTGGCTTGACCCTCGTTGGGCGTCCGGTGGCCGACGCCGGTCCGGCTCAGGCCTTCTTCTTGCGGGCCGCCGTGCGGGCGTAGCGGCGCTGGAAGCGCTCGACCCGGCCACCGGAGTCCACCAACTTCTGCTTGCCGGTGAAGAACGGATGGCACTCGTTGCAGAGCTCGAGATGGATGTCGGTCTTCGTCGAACGGGTGGTGAACGTGTTGCCGCACGAGCAGTGCACGGTCGCCTCGACGTAGTCAGGATGGATGTCGGTCTGCATCGTTCTCTCCGGGTTCGCTGGCGGGAAAAGTGTAGTGGCAGTTGCCTCAGTTCGGCGCAGCCGGGCCCTTGGCGATCTCAGCGAGGAACTCGTCGTTGCTCACCGTCGTACGGATCTTGTCCATGAGCAACTCGAGCCCGGCCGCCGCGCTCCCCTCGTTCGCCAGGGCGTTCAGCACCCGGCGCAGCTTCCACACCTGCTGGAGCTGGGAACGGTCGAAGAGGAGCTCCTCGTGGCGGGTCGAGCTGGCGTTCACGTCGATCGACGGGTACAGGCGGCGCTCGGCCAGGCGCCGGTCGAGGCGCAGCTCCATGTTGCCGGTGCCCTTGAACTCCTCGAAGATCACCTCGTCCATCTTCGAGCCGGTCTCGACCAGCGCGGTGGCCAGGATGGTCAGGGAGCCGCCCTCCTCGATGTTGCGGGCGGCACCGAAGAACTTCTTCGGCGGGTAGAGGGCACCCGAGTCGACGCCGCCCGACATGATGCGCCCGGTGGCCGGCTGGGCCAGGTTGTAGGCCCGGGCCAGGCGGGTGATGCCGTCGAGGATGATGACGACGTCGCGTCCCATCTCCACCAGGCGCTTCGCCCGCTCGATGGCGAGCTCGGCGACGGTGGTGTGCTCGTCGGAGGGCCGGTCGAAGGTCGAGGCGACCACCTCGCCGCGCACCGAGCGGCGCATGTCGGTGACCTCCTCGGGACGTTCGTCGACCAGGAGGACCATGAGGTGGACATCGGGGTTGTTCGCCTCGATGGAGTGGGCGATCTGCTTCATCACCGTCGTCTTGCCCGCCTTCGGGGGCGAGACGATGAGGCCGCGCTGGCCCTTGCCGATGGGCGACAGGAGATCGACGATCCGGGCCGTCATGTTCTCCTTGTCCCCCGCCATCTCCAGCTTGAGCTTCTCGTCGGGGAACAGCGGGGTCAGGTCCTCGAAGCGAGGCCGGTTGCGGGCCACCTCGGGGTCGAGCCCCGAGACCCGGTCGATCCGCAGCAACGCCGGGTACTTCTCGGTGTTGCCGGCCGGACGGTAGGCGCCCTCGACGAAGTCGCCCCGGCGGAGGGCGAACCGGCGGGCCTGGCTGATGGAGACGTACACGTCCTTGCCGCTCGGCAGGTAGCCGTCGCAGCGCAGGAACCCGTATCCCTCGTCACGCAGGTCGAGCAGCCCCTGGACGGGGATGAGCTCACCCTGGTACTGCTGCTCCTGGCCCCCACCCTGCAGGTCGCGCTCGCCGCCGCCCTGGCGGTCGCGCCCGCGGCGGCGGCGGTTGCTGCGACGGTTGCCCGGCTCGGCCTGGCCGCCCTGGCCACCTCCCTGGCCGCCCTGGCGGTCACCCTGCCCGCGCTGGCCCTGCTGGTTGGACTGGCCCCGCTGCTGGTTGCCTCGCCCCCCCTGGCTCCCCTGCACCTGCGGGGCGGCATCGGAGGTGGGTGCCGTCGATCCGGACGAGGGTGACCCCTGCCCGGCATCCGAGACATCGTCGCCCCGATCACCCTCGGGAGCCGCACCCCCAGGAGCGGTTCCGTTCTCGCTGGCCTCGCTGGCGCCTGCGGCCGTCGCGTCGGCCACCTTCAGGTCGTCATCGGGTCCGAACGACTGGCCGGCCGGTGCCGGCCGGCGGGGGCGGGTGCGTGCCGCCGGAGCCGGTGCGGCGGTGTCGGCGTGGCCGTTGCCGGCCCCGTTCGACGTGCCGTTGGCGGCCCCGTTCGACGGCGTGTCCCCGTTGGCAGGTGGGGTGACGATGACCCCTGCCGCCTGCAGGATCCCGTCGATCATGTCCGCCTTCTTCGTGCGCGACGTCGTCTTGACCGAGAGCGACTTCGCGATGGCATGGAGCTCCTCGCGCTCCTTGCCCTCCAATACCGAGCGCTCGAGCTGCTGTTCCGCAGTCATCGGCCTCCTCGCTGACTTTCCTCGTGGGCCGGGGTCGTCGCCAACGGCCGGAGAATCAAGGATCGGGAGCCGGCCTGTGTACGAGGCCTCGACTCCCCCCACCGACAGATACGGGCTGGACGCGACGATCTTCAGGGTTCCAGCGGATCCCGCTCACCGCGTCGGTTCCGGACGGGAACGGACAGCGGCACAGGCGGTGGTGTACTCATGTTAGCGGTCGCGCCGCAGGTGAGCAACATTCCGGCCGGCGGCGACGGTCAGATCCGGCGGACGATCCGAGCGGGGTTGCCGACCGCGACCACGCCCGGCGGCAGGTCACCGGTGACGACGGCGCCTGCGCCCACGACCGTGTCGGCACCGACGGTCACGCCTGGGAGCACGATGACGCCGCCGCCGAGCCACGCATTGTCGCCGATGGCGATCGGCTCGGCCGCCTCCCACCCGGCACGCCGGAGGTCGGGATCGATCGGGTGGGTCGGCGTCAGCAGCTGGACGTTCGGACCCAACTGGACGTGGTCGCCGATGAGGATGGGGGCGACGTCGAGAGCAACCAGGCCGGCGTTGGCGAAGCACCGTGTCCCCATGCGGATGTTCGCTCCGTAGTCGCACCGGAACGGGGGGCGGATGACCGTGCCCTCACCGACAACGCCGAGCAGCTCCTCGAGCACCGCCCACCGCCCGGCATCGTCGGCGGGGTCCGCACCGTTGAAGCGCGCCTCGAGGCGACGGGCCCGCAGGGCGTCCGCCACCAGCTCCGGATCGTCGGCACGGTAGAGCTCCCCCGAGAGCATCCGTTGCTTGGCGGTGCCGGCGCTCACCGGCGGCAGGTCGGCCATGGCCCCAGTATCGACGCCGGAGCCCCGACCCCGCCCACCCGGTCCCCGCCCGGGCCCGGACGCCTACAGTCCGAGCTCCTCCAGCACCGCACCCAACGAGGCGTCGACAGCGGTGGGGACGGAGATCTGGCTGATGGCGATGTCGGGGTCCTTCAGACCGTGGCCGGTCAGCACGCAGACGACGGTGGCGTCCGGGCCCAGCCCGTCCGGGAGGCCCTTCGACAGCAGCCCGGCCACCGACGCGGCCGACGCCGGCTCGCAGAACACCGACTCCTCGGTGGCGAGGAACCGGTAGGCGGCCAGGATCTCGTCGTCGGTCACCGCGGCGATGCCGCCGCCCGACTCGCTGGCCGCCGATGTCGCCCCGTACCAACTGGCCGGGTTCCCGATGCGGATGGCGGTCGCCACCGTCTCGGGGTGCTCGATGGGATGGCCGGCCACGATGGGGGCGGCACCGGCCGCCTGGAAGCCGAGCATGCGCGGCAGCCGGGTCGAGCGCCCCGCCTCGCGGTACTCGAGGTACCCCTTCCAGTAGGCCGTGATGTTCCCGGCGTTCCCCACGGGGATGCAGTGGACGTCGGGAGCGTCGCCCAGCTCGTCGACGATCTCGAAGGCGCCGGTCTTCTGGCCCTCGATCCGGTACGGGTTCACCGAGTTCACGACGGTCACCGGCGC
>JAJZDI010000026.1:4087-30425 GCA_021806045.1 Actinomycetes bacterium | reverse complement strand
ATACGGAGATCGCCGCCGCCGCCTCTTCACTGGCACTCGGCGAGCCGGACGGGCCCGACAGCAGGCGGGGCAGCGGGCCGGGCACGCCACCGGTCCGACCGGCGCTGCCCGCCGCTCCGAGTCGGGGTCGAGGGATGACCCCGTCGCTACGGGCTCGCACCCGTGGCGTCGACGTCGTCACGGTCATCCCATGCGGACCGGGACCGCATACCTCCGGCAGCGGTGTTCCCGGAGGACGGGGCACGGCTCCTCCAGAGCCCGTCAACCCCGGACGAAACGGGACCCCGGTCTGACCCCAGAGCTGCTCCCTGCCCTCAGGCCGAACCGGGCTTGTCGCGTGCAGCTGCCTGTGCCAGCCACCCGTCTTCGGATGGGCCCACCGTCACGCCACTCGCGCTGATGGGCAGCGCAGACGCCGTCACGCCGTTGGCCGCGTGCCCCGATGCCGGGGCGGACGCGCTCACGTGCGGGCCGACGAGCAGGCCCAGCTCCGGGGAGGATGCGCCACTGACGGCGTAGTAGCACTCGAGCCCGTTGCTGTCGCCGCCCGAGCTCAGGAGGACCAGCGGCTGGGCGGCGGCGAACTCAGCCGCGACCGCGGAGGGAGCTCCGAAGATCGCCGTGCACAGCGACCCGCCGCCCGTGCCGCCCGTACCGGGTGTGCCGCCCGTGCCGCCCGTACCGGGTGTGCCGCCCGTGCCGCCCGTGCTGGGGGTGCTGGCCGCGACCGGCGCGCTGCCTGGCGCTGGTCGGGACGCGCTCGTCGTGGTCGTGCCCGCTGACGAAGACGGGCTCGACCCGCCGCACGCCGCAGCCGCAACTGACATGCCGACGAGGGCGATCACTACTGACGTGCCGCGCACGACAGCTACTGGCATGCGGAACGCCTGTGGTGCCAGGTGCACACGCATCCGGGTAATGGTAGCGCCGGCGACGACGTCGGCCCACGGATCGCGATCACGGCCCTGCCGGGCATGCGCAGAGACGGGCGTGCTGGCTGAGGTCGGGTGGGCCGGCGCCGAGGCGGTGATGGCCTCGGGGTGCTGTCGACTGCCTCGCTGCGGGCCCGGTGCCGCGGGAGGGAGCGGCTGGCGGTCCGGGCAGCGGGCCGCCCGGCAGCACCGGCGCGTCGGCGGCCGCCGCCGGCGGGACCGACCGGATGGCCGCGTTCAGAAGCCGAGGATGTCCATGGCCACCTTGGCCCCCAGGTAGCCGGGGCCGCCCAGGATCATCCCTCCCGGATAGACGGAGGCACCGGCGACGAGGAGCCCGGGTACCGGTGTCTCGATGCGAGAGCACAGATCGTTGGGGCGGAGGTAGCCGAGCTGGATGGGCGTGTAGGCACCGTGCTTGATCGAACCGTGCTTCATCGTGGTGAGCCGCCGTTCGATGTCGGTGGGCGGGCAGGCCCGCTGCACCACGATCTCTCCGATGTCCGCATGGTCGCGCATCAGGTCGAGGCACGACGCCGCGTACGAATCAGTGATCTCGTCCCATGCCATGTGGTACGAGGCGATCGACTCGATCCGGATGGTGTGGTGGCCGGGTGATGCCTGCGTCGCGTCGAAGCGCGTGGGAACCGTCACGTGCAGCCACTCCGCGGTGGTGCACTCCCCTGCGTCAACCCGGGCCAGATGCGCGTGCAGGTCGTCCTCCGTCGCCAACCCCATGAACGCGACCAGCGCGTCCTGCGCCCCGGGGGCGCCTGACGTGTAGGTGATGTCACCCCGCACGCCCAGATGGACGCCGAAGAGGCTGCGCTCCTCCCACTCCCATGCACGCACCGCGGACAGCAACGACTCGTCCAGGTTGTCGCTCCCGACCATATGGATGAACGTCTGCTCGGGGTTGAGGGTGGAGATGACCAGCGGGGCCCGAACCGTCTCGCCGGCAGCGGTGCGCACGCCGGTTGCCGCTCCGTCCTCGATGATGATCCCGGTCACGGGGCACGCGTCCCGGACCACGCCCCCCGCCTTCACGAACGACCGGTAGATGGCCGAGGACAGCCGGTGCGATCCACCCTTGACCAGCGATGCCCTCAGCATCCGGCACAGGTAGAGCGGGAACAGGAACCCGAGCGGTTCGTAGAGGTCCAGCCCCCACATCGCCGGGAAGCTGAGGAGGGCCATCCTGACCGTGGGGTCCTCGAAGCCGTAGTCGTCGAGCACGTCGACGAACGACAGCTCGGAGATGCGGGCCAGGGAACGGCCCACGTCGTCCTGTTCCATGACCTCGAGCTGTTCCAGCGGCGGCATCGGCAGCTCGTAGGTCCAGGGGATGAGGTACCGGTCCAGCATGGGCTGGAAGTCGTCCCACATCGCCCGGTACCGGGCGGCGTCGCCGGGGGAGAACTTCGATATCTCGCCTGCGGTGGCGACCGGGTCGTCCCCGAACAGCATCGAGCTTCCGTCCGGGAGGAGGAAGGCGGCTCCGAGCGGAGGCCGGACGTAGCGGAGGCCGAACGCCTCCAGCTCCAGGTCGCCCAACGCCGGCATGACGTCGGCCATCATCTGGTACACCGCGTGGAGGTTGAAGCGGAACCCGAAGTACTCGTCGGTGTTCAGCCCCCCTCCGGTCTCGATCCGGCGCTCGAACAGCACCACCCGGGCGCCGGCGCGTGCCAGGTACGACGCCGCCAGCAGCCCGTTGGGCCCACCCCCGACGACGATGGCGTCGAACTCCGATGCACCGTCCTCCCCCGCTGCCTTCCCCGTAACCGCCATCAGGCCGCTCCTCCGTCGTTCGCCAGCCACCGGGGAGCCACGCCCCGGTTCTTCGGGATGGACCCCAGGTGTGCCAGGCACCAGTCGAAGGCCTGCGCCTTCCACACCGAGTTGGAATAGGTCCCCATGTCCTGGGCGATCTCTGCCGCAGCCAGGTAGCCCGAGGCGAGCCAGGTCATGCCGCCGGGATGGACCGAGTTCGAGAGGTAGAGGTTGGGGACGAAGGTGCGGGAGACGGAGCCGCCGTTGACGACGCCAGGGACCGGCCGGTTGGAGAAGCTCTGGCCAGGGAGCATCGACCCGCCGAACCAGTTGCCCCGCACGGCCGAGGGGTTGTTGCGCTCCTGGTCGGCCGGCGTCATGACGAACCGCTCCAGCACCAGGTCCTTGAACCCCGGCGCGTAGGCGTCGAAGGCGTCGGTCATCTCGTCGGCGAGCTGCCCCGCGATCCGCGGCCACTCCTCCCAGCCTCCCAGGCGCTCCCCTCGCCACCTTCTGGGTGCCGCCGGGACGTCCATCCACAAGGTGGCGGTATGGACCCCGTCGGGAGCCTGTGTCGGGTCCGCCCGGGTGGGGACGTACCAGTTGGCGAAGGTGATGTCGCTGATCACCCCGGTGACGAGGTCAACGCCGAAGCGCCGCAGGTCGTCGAGGGTCTCGCCGCCGAAGCAGCCGGCGAAGCACCGCTGCACCCCCGGGGCACGTTGCGCCGAGGCGAACTCGGGATCACCGGACAGGGCGAAATTCACGGCCATCACCACCTGCTCGTCGTACCCGTAGCTACGGATCCGGCTGGCCCAGGTCGGGCCGATCACGTCCTCGCCGAGGAGGCGATCGAAGGTGGGGACGGCCGTCAGGTTCGACAGGACGGTCCGGGCCCGCACGTCGATGCCACCGAGCACGCCGTCCGGATCGAGATGGACACCGACGGCCCTTCCCCCTTCCACGATGATCCTGTCCACGGCCGATGTCGTCCAGATCTCACCGCCGTTGCCCACCACCGCCCGCACCAGTGCGTGGGTGAGGCTGTGCGAGCCGCCCGTCGCCTGGTTGACCGGGAAGAGGGTCCCGGTGAACCCGCCGGCGACGAGCGCACCGAGGGCACCGATCCTCCGGTGGATGGGCGGGTACCCGGCGAACCACGACACCGACGCCAGGGTGGTCTTCAGCTCGTCGGACTCGAAGATCAGGTCGAGCGCCTCGAACCCGCTCATGCCCTCGAGCTCGTCCGGCCCCACCGAGAGGCCGAGCGCCTTCAGGAACCCGTCCACCGGCAACACCGAGGCGCCCATCGCCGGCCCGGCCGAGCTGGTGAAGAACGATCGCAAACCGCCGATCGTCTCGTCCCAGTGCTCGACGAAGAACTCGCCGATCCGGCGCATCGTCTCGCCGTCGGCGGGCGACAGCGCGCTGATGCTGTCCAGGGTGACCTGCGGATCGGCCGACAGCAGGAGGTTGGTGCCGCCGCGGAACTCCTTCGCGTAGGCGACATCGGTGGCGACGAGCTCCAACCCGTGCCCCGGAAGATCGAGGTCCTCCATCACCGGGTTCATGCCGGCGAGGAGCCACGTCGCATGGAGGTTGTGCCAGATGCCGGGTGCCCCAACCTCGATGGTGTCGCAGTGGGCGCCGCACTGGCCCCTCCGCTCGAAGACGCCGACGCTCAGGCCCGATGCCGCCAGGTAACCGGCGGCTGTCAGCCCGTTGATGCCGCCGCCGATGACGACCACGTCGTACTCCATCAGATGGCCACCCGTTCCTTCGCTCCGCCGGCCGAAGCCCGGCGCCGGCGCTCACGTCTCGTCCCCGCGCCATCGCCCGCTGCCGCCGGTGCGGTCGCGCCGTCGCTGCCCGGCGACGCGTCCGGACCGAGCCCCAGTTCGAGCGAGCCGCCCACTCCCTCGGCCCGGATCCCGGCCTCGTCCGCGCCGGCACCCGCCTGCGATCTCACTGCCCGGGCCGGGCGCGCCCTGTTCATGACGTGGGCGTGCGCGGCGCCCACCCGTTCCTCCAGCCCGGGTTGCACCTCGTAGTTCCGCCGGCGCCACAAGGCGGCGAG
Source organism: Actinomycetes bacterium (assembly GCA_021806045.1). Lineage (GTDB taxonomy): Bacteria > Actinomycetota > Acidimicrobiia > Acidimicrobiales > RAAP-2 > JAJZDI01. The sequence continues at coordinate 25,643 of JAJZDI010000026.1, read as the reverse complement.
CGCGGTGCCCGGCTTCCTCGCGAACATGGCGATCACGGGCCGGGCCACCGCGATGTTGACCATGCCGGGGATGTCGTCCGGACCGATGTGCACGCGGAACTCCCATGCCACCGGCTCCTCGGTGACCCCCAGGATCTCGATCCCCCCGTCGCCCGACCGGCGCACCGAATAGTGGGTGAAGTCCATGACGAGCTCCCGCCGCCCCAACCCACGTGACCACAGGTCCATGGTGCTGCTCCTCTCGTTCCCTGCCGATCTAGGCATTGACAAGTTACCGTACCGCAGGGTCGGGATCTTGTCAATGTCCAGATGTGGCCACCAGTTGCCGTAGGATCGGGTGGTGGCCGACTCCACGAAGCGAGACCGCCCCTACCACCACGGCAGGCTCCGGGAGGCCGTGCTCGAGGCGGCCATCGCCGAGATCGAGGCCGTGGGGACCTCGGAATTGAGCATGCGCGAGGTAGCCCGCCGGGCCGGCGTCTCCCACGCCGCGCCAGCCCACCACTTCGGCGACAAGGCGGGGATCTTCACCGCCATCGCCACCCGGGGGTTCGAGCTTCTGGCCGAGGAGACGGGAGGCCTCGTGCCTGGAGGCCTGGTGCACGCGGCGGCCGGGTACGTCCGGTTCGCCTTGAACCACAGGGCGCATTTCGAAGTCATGTTCCGCCCCGACCTCTACCGGCCCGACGACCCCGACCTGATCGCCGCCCGCGACGCCAGCTTCGACGTGCTCTACCGGGCAGTCCAGGACGGCCTGTCTCCCGAGCAGATCGGCGAGCTGCTGCCGACCTCCGTAGCCGCGTGGTCGGCCCTGCACGGCTTCGCCACCCTCTTCCTCTACGGCAACCTCGAACCGAGGCTCGGCAGCATCGAGCCGCTGGAGGCGTTCCTGGTCGATGTCGCACACGGCATGGTGATCCTCGGGGAGATCATCAGCCGGCAGGCCGGCCAGGGCCCGACCGCCGCCGACGGCCGGCCCGGCTGACCGGCGGCAGGCGGCGCCCAGCCGGCACCCCGTGGCGTGGCAACCGGGAGCTCGCCTGCCCGGCACCGGCCACGACCCCCGTCGAGCCTTCCGCTACAGTCCGACCGGGCGGGGGTGCCGCCGCGGGGAGCGCGACGCCCCCTGAGGCGGCCCGGGCCGGCACCAGGGCTGGGAGGGCAGTGAACATGCGTGCGCGACACCGGCCTCGACCCCGCGCCATCCACCGCCGGGGCCCGACCCTCCGGGCAGCGTTCATGGCCGTTCCCGCACTCGCCGCCTTCCTGCTCCCCGTCGCTGCCGCGCTTCCCGCTGCCGCGCAGGCACGCGTGCCCGGTCCCCATCGCGCCCCGACGCCGGCTCGACCGCCGACCGGGCTCAGTGTGGCGCTGGCTCATGCACAGCAGCTCATACCGACCGACCCGTTCTGCCGGCGCACCTACGCCCACCCGTGCTACAGCCCCTCGGAGCTGCGCACCGCGTACGGCGTGAACGCCCTGACCTCCGCAGGCGACACCGGCGTCGGGCAGACCATCGTCATCATCGACTCCTTCGGGAGCCCGGACATCCGCAGCGACCTCCAGCAGTTCGATACCGCCTACGGCCTGCCGCCGCCGCCGAGCTTCACCATCGACGCGCCCCTCGGCACCGTGCCCTTCGACGCTTCGAACTTCTCCATGATCGTCTGGGCGGAGGAGACGTCGCTCGACGTCGAGTGGGCCCACGCCATGGCGCCCGGTGCCGGCCTTGTGCTCCTCACCAGCCCGGTGGCGGAGACGGGCGGGACCACCGGCCTGCCGCAGTTCCTCCAGCTCGAGCAGTACGCCCTGGCCAACCACCTCGGCGACATCCTCACCCAGAGCTGGGGATCGCCGGAGAACACCCTGGTGTCCACGGCCGGGCGGCAGCTCATCTCCCAGTTCGACGCCCTCTACCAGCAGGCGGCTGCCGCAGGCATCACCGTGCTGGCCGCTTCCGGCGACCACGGCAGCGCCCAGGGCGGGGGGCCGGCGCCGTCCGTGCAGTTCCCCGCCTCCTCCCCGTGGGTGACCGCCGTCGGCGGGACCAGCCTCCAGGCGACGGTCACCGGCCAGTACCGGAGCGAGGTGGCGTGGGACGACGCCTCGGGTGCCACGGGCGGCGGCGTCAGCCAGCTCGAGCCCGAGCCGGCCTACCAGCAGTGCCTGCCCGCCGCCGACCAGAGCCTGCTGCACGGCAACCGGGGCCTGCCGGACGTGGCCCTGAACGCCGACTGGACCACCCCTGTCCCCATCGTCATGAACCTGCCCGGATCGCTGCACGGGTTCTTCCTGGTCGGCGGGACCAGCGAGGGCTCGCCGGCCTGGGCCGGGATCGTGGCCGACCTGGACCAGCGGGCCGGCACTCCCCTCGGGTTCCTCAACCCCCTCCTCTACCGCCTGGGGTGCAGCGGGGGCCTGGCCGGGATCATGCACGACGTCACGACCGGTACCAACACGTGGAACGGCGTCCCCGGGTTCTCCGCCGGACCGGGATGGGACCCGGTGACCGGCTGGGGATCACCCTGTGGCCTGACACCCTGCGCCCGCTGCGGTGGCACCCCGGTGCCGACCGGAGCGGCCGGCGGGTTGGTCGGCGGGTCCACGTGCACCGCCACCGCCGTTCCCCCCGGCCAGCTCCACACCGGGCCGGTGGCCGGCATGGCCGCGTCCCCCGACGGCGGAGGCTACTGGGAGGTGACGGCCGGCGGGGGCGTGGTGCCGTTCGGCGACGCCCCGTTCTCCGGGTCGATGGCCGGCCACCCGCTCAACCGGCCGGTGGTCGGCATCGCTCCCACCCCCGACGGCGGGGGCACCTGGCTGGTCGCTGCCGACGGCGGGGTGTTCGCCTTCGGCGACGCCACCTTCCACGGTTCGCTGGCCGGCCACCACCTCGACGCTCCCGTGGTCGGCATGGCGCCGTCACCTGACGGCGGGGGCTACTGGCTGGTGGCTGCCGACGGCGGGATCTTCGCCTTCGGCGACGCCACCTTCCACGGTTCGCTGGCCGGCCGCCGCCTCGACGCACCGGTGGTCGGCATGGCGTCCACCCTCGACGGCGGGGGCTACTGGCTGGTGGCTGCCGACGGCGGGGTCTTCGCCTTCGGCGACGCCCGCTTCGCCGGCTCGATGGCCGGCCACCACCTCAACCAACCGGTGGTCGGCGTGGCGCCGTCACCTGACGGCGGGGGCTACTGGCTGGTGGCTGCCGACGGCGGGATCTTCGCCTTCGGCGACGCCCGCTTCGCCGGCTCGACGGCCGGCCACCACCTCAACCAACCGGTGGTCGGCGTGGCACCGTCACCTGACGGCGGCGGCTACTGGCTCACGGCGGCCGACGGCGGGATCTTCGCCTTCGGCGACGCCCGCTTCGCCGGCTCGACGGCCTGACCCCCGATCGCCACCCGGTGGGAACGGGCCGTGGCCGTGTTCGCTCCGCCACGAACACCGAACGCGGTGGCCTGGACGGCCAGGCGGCCCGCCCCGGCCGGGACGGGTGCGATCCAGAAGGTGAGGACGCCCCTGGCCAACTTGCCCGCCTCCATGTCCTCCACGATGTCCCGGAACCCCTCGAGGGGCTTCGTCTCGGTGACCAGCTCGTCCAGCATGAGCCTGCCCGACAGGTAGGGCTCCACCATGAGGGGGATGTCGTGGTGGGGGCGGGCCGACCCGTAGCGGCAGCCCAGCAGTCCCCGGTCCCGTGGCGGCACTGACGCAGCACCAGACCGGCAGAACGCTCGACTCCCCGGCTGAGGTAGTGCGTCCATCGTCAAGAGAGGTCAGAATGTTGACCTATGGCGGACACGTTGCCGTTCTCCGAAGCCAAGGCCCACCTGTCCGAGCTCGCCGAGCGGGTCGAGCGAGAGCATGAGCGCATCCTGGTGACTCGGAACGGACGCCCCTCGTTCGTGCTCGTCAGCCCCGAAGATCTCGAGTCGCTCGAGGAGACCCTCGACATTCTTGCCGATCCCGAGCTTGCGGCCTCACTGGCCCGATCGCGGTCCGAGGCCGCGAGCGGCCAACTGCTCCCGTTGCCGCCAGCCTGAAGCGCGGCCTCCGTGGCGTACGAGATCCGGATCACCCCCGAGGGTGTCCGCAGCCTCGACAAACTTCCGGCCAAGGTCCGCGATGCCGCGCTCGTCGCCATCCGAGGCCCGATCAGCGAGAATCGTCGTCGACTCGGCAACGCGCTCGTCGGAGATCTTCGAGGGCTGTTCTCCGCCCGTCGTGGCGACTACCGGATCATCTACAGCGTCGACGATTCAGCCCACATCGTGATCGTGCATCGGATCCAGCATCGACGCTCCGTCTACCGGCCAGGGTGAACCTGTCTCCTGGCTGGGGAGCGCTCGCGATTTAGAAGGTGAGGACGCCCCTGGCCAGCTTGCCCGCCTCCATGTCCTCCACGATGTCCCGGAACCCCTCGAGGGGCTTCGTCTCGGTGACCAGCTCGTCCAGCATGAGCCTGCCGGAGAGGTAGAGCTCCACCATGAGGGGGATGTCGTGGTGGGGGCGGGCCGACCCGTAGCGGCAGCCCAGCAGCCCCCGGTCCACATAGGCCAGGGCGTTGACGTCGACGGCCACCTCGGTCCCCTGGGGGGGGATGCCGATGGCGAGGGCCGTCCCGCCCCAGTCGAGGACGTCGAGCGCGTTCCGCAGCACGGCCGGGTGGCCCACGCAGTCGAAGGCGAAGTTCACGCCGCCCGTCCACCCGAGGGCCCCGGTCACCCGGCTCGGTCCGGGGGGGACGATCTCCCGGATGGCGGCCACCGCGTCGGTCTGGCTGGCGTCGATGAAGTGGGTGGCACCGAACTGGCGGGCCAGCCCCTCCTTCGACGCCATGGTGTCGACGGCGATGATGCGGCTGGCCCCCGACAGGCGCAGTCCCTGGATCACGTTGAGGCCCACGCCGCCCACGCCGAAGACGGCCGCCGTCTGGCCGGCCTCCACCTTGGCCCGGTTGAGGACGGCCCCCACCCCGGTCAGCACGCCGCACCCGATGAGGCAGGCGGACGACAGGGGGACGTCCTTCGAGATCTTGACCGCCTGCACCTCCTTCACGATGGTCGCCTCGGCGAACACCGACGTGGCCGCGAAGTTGGAGGCCGGCTCGCCCTTGTAGGTGAAGGGGGTCGACACGTTCCCGAGGGTGCGCACGCACCAGGTGGGGTGGCCGGTCGAGCACGCCCGGCATGTGCCGCAGCTGGCCAGGGTGGCGATGACGACGTGGTCGCCCGGCTTGACCGACCGCACCTCCGACCCGACGGCCTCGACCACGCCCGCCCCCTCGTGGCCCAGCACCGATGGCGCCCGCCACGGGATGGTCCCGTTGATGACGGACAGGTCGCTGTGGCACACGCCGGCCGCGGCGACCTGGACCCGGACCTCGGTCGGCCCCGGGTCGGCGACGGTCAGCTCGTCGGTGACCTCCACGTCGCTTCCGGTGTAGACGATGCCTCGCACGGCGTCCCTCCCTCGTCCCTTCGTCGTTCGAACGTCAGCCCGCGGTCGAGCCGGCCGCCGACCAGCGGGCGCGCAGCTCCCGCTTCAGCACCTTGCCCCCGGCATTCACCGGCAGCTCGTCGACCACCTCCACCACCCGGGGGACCTTGTAATTGGCCAGGCGCTCCCGGGCCCACCCGGGCAGGTCGTCCACGATGGCAGCAGACCGGCCCGGATCGCGGGGGACGACGAACGCGCACCCCACCTCGCCCATGCGGGCGTCGGGCACGCCGACGACTGCCACCTGGGCCACGTCCGGGTGGCCCCGGAGGACGGCCTCGATCTCCGCCGGGTAGGCGTTGAAGCCGCCGGTGACGTACATGTCCTTCAGCCGGTCGGTGATGGCCACGTTCCCCGCCTCGTCCATGACCCCGATGTCGCCGGTGTGGAGCCAGCCGTCGGCGTCGACCGTGTCGTCGGTGGCCTCCGCGTCGTTCCAGTAGCCGCACATGACGTTGAAGCCCCGGACCACGACCTCGCCCGGCTCGCCGGGCGGCACCGGGGCACCCCCGGCGTCGACCACCCGGACCTCCACGCCGGGGATGGCACGCCCCGAGGTGGTGGCGATCACCTCGGCGCTGTCGCCCCGGCGGCACATGGTCACCGTCCCCGTGGCCTCGGTGAGGCCGTAGGCGGTGAGGACCGTCTCGATCCCCAGGTCGTCCCGCAGCGCCTCCACCAGCTCGACGGGCACCACCGCCGCCCCCGTCACCACCAGCCGCAGGGTGGACAGGTCGAGCCGGTCACGGTCGGGGCGGTCGAGGAAGGCCTGGAAGATGGTGGGCGGGCCGGGCAGCACGGTGATCCGGTCCTCGCCGATCCGCCGCACCAGCACGTCCACGTCGAAGACGGGCTCGGCGACCATGGTCGCCCCCTTCATCAGGCAGGCCAGCACGCCGGCCTTGTAACCGAAGGTGTGGAAGAAGGGGTTGACGATCAGGTACCGGTCCCCCTCCTCCAGCCCCACCACCTCGGCCCAGATGGCGAACGTCCGCAGCGTCTGGCCATGGGTGGTCATGGCCCCCTTGGGGTGGCCGGTCGTCCCCGAGGTGAACACCAGGTCCGACATGTCGCCGCTGGTGATGGAGGCCGTCCGGCCGGCGGCGACGTCCTCGGGGACGGCCTCGCCCTCGGCCACGAACGCGGACCACGCCACCACCCGGTCACGGCGCGCCGCTCCCCCGCCGGCGTCACCGTAGTGGTCGCCGTCGGCGTCATGGTGGTCGATGCCGGCGCCATGGTGGTCGCCGTCGGCGTCATGGTGGTCGATGTCGGCGCGGTCGCTCGGGTCGCGGTCGTCGCGCAGGACCACCACCCGTTCGAGGTCCGGCAATGAGTGACCGCCGGACAGGGCGTCGGCCAGCATGGCCGGGTAGTCGGTGCCCAGGAACCCCTGGACGGTGAAGAGGATGCGAGCACCCGAGGTCCGCAGGATGTACGCCGCCTCCGCCCCCTTGAAGCGGGTGTTGAGGGGCACCAGCACGGCACCGGCACGCACCGCGCCCAGCGCGGCCACCACCCACTCGGCACAGTTGGGCGCCCAGATGGCCACCCGGTCGCCCCGCTCGATGCCGTTGGCCAGCACCGCCCGGGTGGCGGCCGACACCTCCTCGACCAGCTCGTCGAAGGTCAGGCGGGTGGTCGAGCCACCCGGCCCGTGATGGTCGACGATGGCCTCCTTGCCGGCGAAGCGCGCTGCCGCATCGTCGACCAGGCCGGCGATGGTCCCCCACTCCAGGTCGCCACGGGGATCCACGACGTCGTCGACGCTGCCCACCCGGCTCATATCTGACACGCCGTCAGGGTAGTGCATGCGGCCACCGGCGAGCAGTTCCTCGCCGTGCCGGCCCCCACCACTCTGAGCAGGCATCGACGGTGCCCGTGCAACTCTCGACGGCACCACGCGGAGACGCCACAAGGCCGAGGGCCGACGAGCTGCCACTGCCGACCCACGGATCGAGCAGCGAAGGATGACCACGGAGATCGCGATGATGCCTGTGCTCGGCGCAGGGAAGGCGGACCTTGTGCTGTTCGCCGGGACGCAATCGGCATCCGAACTGCGCCGCCGTTCGCTTCGGGCTCGATTGCCGTCGGCCGGTCGTCAGGCCTTGGGCACGGCGACGGTCATGTAGGGGAGCTCGTCGACAAGTCCCGCCTCGAGGTGCTCGCCGTCGAGGAACTCGTAGCCGTGTGGCTCGATGATGGATCGCACCATGTGAGAGTTCTCACCGGCGACCTCGATGATCATGAGAGGCCGATGCTCGAGCACCTTGGCCGCACCTTCGAGCACCAGAACCTCCGCACCCTCCACGTCGATCTTGAGGACGTCCGGCGGTCGATGGTCATCGAGCAACGCGTCGAGTGGGACGAGCGGCACCATCTGCCGCTCCCGGACGCCGCCCGTCTGCGTGCTTCCGAATCCTGCGAGATGGTTCGTGGACCGTGACCGGGAGGCGATCTCGAAGGTCCCGATGCCGAACGCGTCCGTGCACGCCGCCGCGAGCACGTCGACGCGCTCACCCCAATCGTTCAGCTGAACCGACCGGCGCAACAGTGTGGCCATCCATGCATCGGCTTCGATGGCGACGACTGCGCCCGTGGGACCTACCGCTTCCGCCGCTGGAAGTGTGAACAAACCCAGGTTCGCACCGACGTCCCAGACGACGGAGCCACGCTTCACGTAGCGATGAGCCACCGCGAGCAGTGGGGGGTCAATCTCACGCAGGGAGGGCCGCAGGTACCGTAAGCCGCCTTCGGTGGTGGCGTAGAGACGGACAGCACGGAACGGCGGTGGAAGACGTCGACGGAAGACCAAGCGATGCGTGGCGTCCTCGAGAATTCGGCGTACGTGCGCGTTCACGACGACACCCGAGGTCGGTCGATGCGCCGAACTCCTACCACAACCGCAACAGCCGCCGCCTTCCGCACGATGGCACCGTAGCCGTCGGCTCGAGAGGCCGTCGACTTGCCGACCGGCAGACACCCGACGTCCACGCGTGCCACGCTTGTCCCATGCCCAGCGACTCGCTCATCGTCTCCACCGCCGGACAGGTGGCCACCGTCACCCTCAACCGGCCGGACGCCCGCAACGCCCTCAACGCCGAGCTGCGATCAGCCCTCCCGGCCACCCTCCGGGAGCTCGACGCCGACGACGGCGTGTCCGCCATCATCCTCACGGGGACCGACCCCGCCTTCTGCGCCGGCCTCGACCTGAAGGAGCTGGGGAGCGGCGACCACGACCTCGAGGCGACCACCGTGCGGAGGACCCGCCGCCGGGGGCTGCTGCCCGACCTGGCCACCCCCCTCATCGGCGCGGTGAACGGAGTGGCCATCACCGGCGGGCTCGAAGTGGCGCTGGCCTGTGACTTCCTGGTCGCCTCGGACCGGGCCCGGTTCGCCGACACCCACGCTCGCGTGGGAATCCAGCCTGGCTGGGGCCTCACCGTCCTCCTCCCCCAGGCGGTCGGGATCCGGCGAGCCCGCGAGATGAGCGCCACCGGCAACTTCGTCGACGCCTCGACCGCCCTTGCGTGGGGTCTGGTCAACCACGTGGTCGCCCACGAGGACCTCCTCCCCTACTGCCGGTCGCTCGGTGCCGACATCGCCTCCAACGACTCGGTCGGCGTCCAGCGGATCTTCACCACCTACGCGGAAGGGGCTGAAGTCACGGTGGCCGACGCCCGCGCCATCGAGGCGGCCGCCGCCAGCGAGTGGATCCGGTCGGGCGCAGCCCGTCCCGAGGAGCTCGAGCGGCGCCGGTCCGCCGTCGTCGACCGGGGACGGTCGCAGACGTCGTGACGCACCGGGCGGCGTGACCGGAGCCGCCGGCCCCGCCCCGGGTCCTCTTACGTGAACGACCCCGCCGGCGGAATGGTCCCCGGCCCGGTCGTCTCGCACGCCTGGGGGAAGGTGGCCGGCGCGGCAAGGACCGGCGGTTCGGGGAACGACGGGACCGACAGGTCGAGGAAGTCGCTCAGGTCGTTGGCATTGGCGTCGCGCAGGGTGAGGGCGGGCAGGTTCCACTTCCGCTCGACCATGGCCAGGATCGAGGTGTGGTCGTAGACGACGCTGCTCACGTAGTCGCGCTTGGCGTAGGGCGAGATGACCACCGACGGCACCCGGAACCCGTACTGGGCGAAGCCGTTGTAGGCCTGCTCCCCGGTGGGCAGGATCGGTGCGATGGCGTCGGGGGCGACGGCCGCCGGCGGCGGCACGTGGTCGTAGTAGCCGCCGTGCTCGTCGTAGGTCCACACGAGGAGGGTGGACCCCCACGCCGGGCTCTGCATGACGGCGTCGACTACCTGTGCGACGAACGCCTCGCCGTGGGCGATGTCCTGGGGGTTCTCCTCCGACTGGACGTTGAAGTCGGGGTCGATGATGGCGAATCCGGGCAGGTTGCCCGATGCGGCGTCGGCGAAGAACTCGTCGATGGGGACCACGTTGGGGGAGGCGTTGCTCGGGTCGGTGTCGAACACCCCCGTGGTCGGCTGGGTCGAGGTGTGGTAGTAGTCCCGCCACGAGATCCCGTAGTGGTCCAGGCGATCGAAGATGGTGCCGTTTGGGGGCGGCGTGGACAGCTGCGACATGACGTCGTCGACCATGCCGACCGACGTGGCCGCCACCAGGTAGCGGCGGTTCGGGTAGGTCTGGCCGAGCACGGAGCAGAACCAGCGGTCCCCCACCGGGAACGTGTTGGCCAGCGAGTAGTAGAAGGGGAGGTCGTCCCCCGTCCAATAGCCCATCGACACCGGACCGCTCGGACTGGTGACGAACCCGTCGAGCTTCCCGTTGTCCCACGACTCGTGCGACCACGCCCACTCCTGGCCCGGCTTGGACGGCAGCTGGCAGTCGGTGGGCATGCGGAAGGCCCGCTGGATCCCCCCGGTGCCGTTCGGGTTGGACGCCGTCGGCAGCCCGTCGGTGCCCAGGGTGAACCCGTCACCCCGCGGCGTCAGGCCCGGACCCCGGCCCAGCATGCCCAGGTAGTTGTCGTAGGAGTGGTTCTCCATCATGAGCACGAGGATGTGCTCGATCTGGGGCAGGGTGTCGGTGCCCGCCGCGATGGACGGGAACGGCAGCGAATCGGCGGCACGGAGGGCCCGTCGGGCGGGCGGGCGGAGGATCCGGCTCCCACTGGCCGACGCCCGGGCGGCAGCCGAGCCCCCAGCGAGCAGGGCGGCCCCGGCGGCCAGCCCTCCCTGCAGCAGCGTCCGGCGGGAGAAGGTGGTCATGCCGAGGCCTCCACGGCGACGATCGGTCGGTTGAGGCGGGTGCCGGCCAGGGACCCGCTGAAGTGGGCGCTCCCGAAGGCGAAGACCCCGCCGTCGGCGGCGGCCAGCCAGTAGCCCCCACCGTCGGAGGTGGCGGCGATGCCGACCACCGGGGCGTCGAGGCGCTTGTCCCCCATGGAGCCGGCGAAGTGGGCGCTGCCGAAGGCGAACACCCCGCCGTCGGCGGCCACCAGCCAGTAGCCGGTGCCGTCGGGGGTGGGAGCGATGCCGACCACGGGGGCGTCGAGGTGGTGGCCGGCCATGGAGCCGGCGAAGTGGGCGGTGCCGAAGGCGAACACCCCGCCGTCGGCCGCCACCAGCCAGTAGCCCAGGCCATCAGGTGACGGTGCCATGCCGACCACCGGGGCATCGAGGTGCTTGCCCCCCATGGATCCGGCGAAGTGGGCGCTGCCGAAGGCGAACACCCCGCCATCGGCGGCCACCAACCAGTAGCCGGTGCCGTCCGGGGTGGGAGCGATGCCGACCACAGGTGCGTCGAGGTGGCGGCCCCCCATGGAGCCGGCGTAGTGGGCGCCACCGAAGGCGAACACGCCACCATCGGAGGCCACCAACCAGTAGCCGGTGCCGGTCGGGTCCGACGCCATGCCCACGATGGGGGCGTTGAGCGGTTGTCTCGCCACTGATCCGTCGTACGAAGCGCCGCCGAGGTCGAACACCCCACCATCCGCGGCGGCCAGTCGGATGCCGCTCGAGGGCGCGATCAGCGCAGAACTGGCGTCGGCGCCGGGACCCGACCCGACCGCGATGGCGCCAGATCCCGGCGGAAGGTGCACGGCCACCGGCACGTCGCTCGGCGCCCTCGAACCATCGCCCAGCTGCCCGCTGGTGCCATAGCCCCAGGCGTAGACGGCACCGGTGGCGGTGAGGGCCAGGCTGTGGGCCATGCCCGCCGCCAGTCCGGTCACCCGGCCGGGGACCGGGATGGGGACCGGGATGTCGCTCGGTGCGGTGGTCCCGTCACCGAGCTGGCCGCTCCCGTTCGCCCCCCAGGCGTAGACGGCACCGGTGGAGGTGAGGGCAAGGCTGTGGGCCCCGCCGGCGGCGATCGCCACCACGGTGACCCCGGCCGGCAGGTGGACGAGGACGGGCGTGGAGCGCTGCGTGGTGGTGCCGTCCCCCAACTGGCCCTGGGCGTTGTCCCCCCAGGCGTAGACGGCACCGGTGGAGGTGAGGGCCAGGCTGTGGGCCCCGCCGGCAGCCACGGCCACCGCGTGCACGCCGGCCGGCAGCGACACGGCGACGGGTGCCAGTTCCTGGGTGGTGGTGCCGTCCCCCAGCTGGCCCTGGGCGTTGTCCCCCCACGCGTAGACGGCACCGGTGGAGGTGAGGGCGAGGCCGTGGGCCCCGCCGGCGGCCGCGCCGGTGACGAGCGCACCGCCCGGCAGGGTCACGGCGACCGGGCTCGTCCCGTTGCCGGTGGTGCCGTCCCCCAACTGGCCATCGAACCCGGCTCCCCACGAGTAGAGGGCGCCGGTGGCCGTCACCGCCAGGGTGTCGAAGCTTCCGGCGGCCAGCGAGGTGACCACCGTGCCCGAGGGAAGCGACACGGCGACGGGAGCCGGGCGGTCCACGGTGGTGCCGTCACCGACTTCCCCGTCGGGATTGTGCCCCCACGCAAAGACGGCTCCGGTCGACGTGAGGGCGGCGGCGTGAGCGAACCCGGTGACGAGTTGGACGGCCTGGCCGGACCCGGCAGGAAGGGAGACGGTGGCGGGCGTCGACGCCGGGGGGAACGCGGCGTTTCCCTCCTGCCCGACCCGGCCCCAGACATCGGCCTGCCGGGGCACCAGGGGCTGGCGGACGACGAGACCGAGGACACCCGACGTGACGGTGGCCGGCGGGGTTGCGGCGTCGGTCACCTGGACCCGGAGGGGCGTCGAGCCGGTGGAGACGGGCACGCCGGTGATGGCGCCGGTCGACGCGTCGAGCTGGAGCCCGGCCGGCAGGACGCTGCCCGAGGCCAGCGCCCAGCGGTAGGGCGGGATACCACCGGCCGCGGCCAGCGTGGCCGCATACGGCCGGCCCGTCGTCCCTGCCGGCAGCGACGTGGTCGTCACCACCAGCGGGCCGGCCACGATGGGGATGGTGGCCACCGTCGGGACCGGCGCAGCCACCGTGCACGGGATGGAGGTGGCACCGAGCACCGGGAACGTCCCGTTGATGGTGACGGGCCCCGGCGAGATGACGGCGGTTCCCGAGGGGGAAGCGGTGAAGGGTCCGGCGGCGACTGCCGGCAACGCCAGGGTGGCGGGCTGGTTGGAGACCAACGCGACGGAGAACGGCACCGGCGTGGGCGCCACGTTCACCGTCGCCGGGGAGGCGCCGGTGGCGACGACGTCCGCCGGTCCGATCGTGCCGGACAGGCTGGACGCCTTGAGCGAGATGAGGAGGTTGACGAAGCTGGCCGGCATCGTCACCGACAGGGTGTAGCCGGGGACCGAGAACGACGCGCCGGCGCCGACCGAGGCCGGCGGGGTGGCCGACGCGGTGGCCGGGAACGTCTGGGTTCCGGCCACCGGCACCGCGCAGCTGTAGGTGAGGGAGACCGACGAGGTCCGGGGAACGTGCGTCGATGCCAGCCAGGCCGTGACGGCGCGCCCACTCGCCGGGACCGGGTGGGACGAACGAGGAGAGGCCGAGGCCCACTGCGAGGCCGCCACACCCGCCACCACGACGGTGGCGACCACCACGACGACGGAGACGCGCGCTGGGCGTCGAGCGCGGATCACGCCCCCGTTCCCCGTGCGTCGCCCGCACTCATCAGATGGCCCCCGTCATCGAGCATGCCCGGTCGTTCCCCCGATCGCGAACCTCGGACGCTCCGCTAGGTGCGTTCGTAGCACGGCCGCCGCCGGGCCGCAATGAAACACGTGGTGACCGGAGTGGATCCGGCTGCACCGGACGCTCCCTGCCGTGCCCGTCGCTCAGCCAATCCCCCGCAGCATCAGGTTCCAGTAGAAGGCGGGCAGGCCGAACCGCTTGACCAGCCACATGTCCGTCCGCTCCCGCTGGGTGTCGATCACCGGAATGGTGGGGTGGGGGGAGAGGCTGTAGTCGAACTCGGCCAGGACCATCTTGCCGCGGGCGGTGGTGAACGGGCAGGCGGCGTAGCCGTCGTAGCGGGCGGTCGGCTCCCGCTGGTCCAGGTGCGCCGTCAGGTTGGCCACCACCACGGGGGCCTGGCGGCGGATGGCCGCACCCGTCTTGGAGGTGGGCGCATCGCACACGTCGCCGAGGGAGAAGACGTTCGGGTAGCGCACGTGGTTCAGGCGGTGCCGGTCGACGGGCACCCACCCGAAGGCACCCTCGCCCCCGAGCGGGCTCGAGCGCACGAAGGCAGGGGCCCGTTGGGGCGGGACGGCATGGAGGAGGTCGTAGTGCAGCTCGACCTCGCCGTCACCGGTGGCGAAGGTGGCCGTACGGCCGTCGGGGTCGACCCGGAGGAGCTCGTGGCCGAACTTCGTGTCGATGCCGTAGCGGCGGACCACACCCTCGAGCACCCGGGCGAACTCCGGCACGCCGAAGATCCCGCCGGCGCCGGTGGCGAACGTGACGTCGATGGCGCCCAGGGTGCCGGCCCGCTGCCAGTGGTCGCTGGCCAGGTAGGCGGCCTTCTGGGGGGCGCCCGGGCACTTGATGGGCGTCCCCGGCGCGGCGAAGAGGGCGTCCCCGCCACGGAACTTCCGCACCAGATCGGACGTCTTGGGCGCCAGGTCGACGGTGTAATTGGTGGAGGCGAACGGCGTCTCCATGGCCTCGGCCAGCCCGGGCACCCGGTCCCACGCCAGCTCGATCCCGGGGCAGAGCACGAGGGCGTCGTAGCCGATGCGGGCCCCGGCCCGGGTCACGATCTCCTGGGCGTCGGGGTCGATCGCCTCCACCGCGTCCTGCACCCAGCGGACACCGCGGGGCACGACCGAGCTCTCCAGCCGCCTGGTCCGCTCGACGGCCGTCACGCCCGCGCCGACCAGCGTCCACAGCGGCTGGTAGTAGTGGACCGACGACGGCTCCACCACGACCACGTCCTCGATCCCCGGCCGGCGGAGCCGTGCCGCCACGCTGATCCCGGCCGTGCCACCCCCGACGATCACCACCCGATGGTGCATGGGTCCAACCTCCCGTACCCGGGTCCCGGTGACCCGTCTATTCATGACTACTTTACTAAAGTAGTAATCATTAGCGCCAGACCCATCGTTGGCCGATCGCGCAGCGGGGTCCCCGCTCTCCGACCACCTCCGGCGGTGCCGGTGCCGGTGTCGGTGGCGGTGCCGGAGATCGTGCCGGGGCCACCAGGCACAACGGCGGGACCGGAGCGTCGGAGCGGGTCCGAGGCCGGTGCGGACAGGGGACCGATCGCCCCCGCCCCATCGGCGATCGTGGCCGACCAGGCTGAGGGCGGTGCCGGCCGTCAACGCCGACCCGCCGGCTCGGATCAGGGTGCCGGGTGGCAGCGATACCGGGCGGGGAGAAACGCGTGGATCGACAGTGGAACGCACCCGTATCGGTAGAAAGCGCGAGCCACCGGTTGGTTCGGATCGGCCACGAGGGACCTGCCGTACCAGTGCTTGGACTGGGCGACCCTGCCCAGTCCCACGTCGATCAGGCCCAGGTTGTCGAGGGCATCGACGTCCCACGGACGCAACTGCACGGCACGGGAGGCAGCTCGGAAGGCGGCTGCGGGCTGGCCGGCGTGCAATTCGGCCATCCCCAGGCCGGACCAGAGGTCGGCGTCGGTGGGGTCCCTCGAGATGGCGATCCGGTAGGCGTTGGCCGCTGCTGCCGCGTTGGCCGGCGTCGGCTGACTTCCCTCGAGGAGCAGGCTCCGAGCCACCAATGCCTGGGCGTCGGGCCACGGGAACAACAGGTGATCCGCACTGCGAGCCTGGCGGACCGCCGCCTGCTCCTGGCCGCCCGCCGACGAGGCAGCCGCCGTCCCATACTCGGCATCGCCCACGACGAGTCCGATGCCGGCCAGGAGGGCGAGCACGGCCAAGGTGGTCGAGACGGCCGCCACCCAACGGCTACCCGGCGGGCGCCCGACGCCCGCCGGATCGCCGACGTCTGCGTGGTCCGGACCACCCGGTCCGTCGAGACGAACCGCATCCCTTCGACCGGCGCGCCGGCGCCGCCCGGCTGCCACCGGAGCAGCTCCGATGAGCAGGAACATGAGCGGCGTAGCGGCCACGTTCTGCGGTTCAACCAGGCCGATGACAAGGAGGAGCCCGGCTGCGATCAGCAACGGTCCCCGTCGACCCCTCAATGCGAGGACGAGCCACGTGGCGAGGGCAATGGCACCCAGCACGCCAGTCGTTGTCAGGTACTCGACGAACATGTTGTGGGCATCGTCGAAGGTCAATACGCCCGTCACGCTGACAAAACGCGTGCTCGAGACGGTCGAGATGGCATCGCGGAGCTGACCCGGTCCGTAGCCGAACGCAGGACGTCGGGCAAGCACCGAAATGCCGGCCTGCCACACATCGAGACGGTTGGAGAAGGTGTTGGCGACGGTCGCCGCCTCCGTCCTCAAGAAGATGCCGCCGGTGCCGATGCCCGCCCCAGCGGCCGACGGGAGGAGTGACCCGGTCGCCAACGACACGAGGCTCACTGCCGCGAACCACCCGGCTCGCACCCGGGTTCGCCGAACCTCATTGCCCTCACCGGGCCGCACGACCGTCATTGCAGCCGTGTATGCAACGAGCACGAACACCAAGATCGCCGAGAGACGTTCGCCCGAGGTGCCGATTGCCACCGAGGCCAGTACGACCGGGAGAACCGCGGGCCGCGGATCGCGGAGGAACCGCGGCGCGAGAAGGGCGAGTGCCGCCACTCCCAATGCCGCCAGGAAGATGGGGTTCCCCATCAGCCCAGTGGCGAAGACGCCGAACGCGGGGACAGCGGACAATCCGAACAGTTGCTGCATGATCGCGACGACGGCATTGACGATCGCCGCAGCCACGATGGCCGAGACCAGGGTCTCCCGCCCGGTGTCGGAGACGCAGGTGCCGAGTGCCCACACGCCGGCCAGGCACGCGACGAACACGAGCCCGGTGCCGAGCTGGTACACGCCGACCACCGCGGACTCGACCGCCGGCGACAGCGCGGTGGAGACGGCGGCCACGAGAACGAACACGATGGCGGCCGCCGCCGCTGGGCGGGTCAGCGCACGATCCACGGAGGTACCAGCGCCCATGGCTCGGAGGACGAGGACCGGCAACCCCGCCGCTCCCATCACGAGAAGGACGGCCAGCTTCGGGGCAAAGACGCTGTAGGAGACTCCAGGGATGTCGCCGACGAGGAGGAGGAACACGCCGGCGGAAACAGCCCATGACACCGGATCCTGGCGGATCCTCGCCAGCCACACGGCAGAGACAGCGGTCCTCGACCCCGGGCGACCGGAGCCGGCCCTGTGCCGCGGGCCACTCACCTCGGCATCGTCATCCCCGCCACGTGTCTCTTGCTCGGTGTCGATCGCTGGAATGGATGAAGACGTTACCGGCACCGATCGAGCGCACGCAGCCATCACCACCGCGGCCGGAGCGGGTCCGGACTGCAGGCACCCGCCTCATGGTCCCGGCCTTGTCAGGAGGGACCGGGCCGCGCCATCGGTCGGCTCCAGGCGCAGCGCCTGGCGCACGTCGGTGCGTGCCTCGGCGGGCCGTCCCGCCGACAGCGCGGCCTCGCCACATGCCACCCACAGCGCTGGGTCGGCGGGATCGCGGGAGCGGGCCACGTCGTCCGCCCGCAACGCAGCCTGGTGGCGGCCGGCGGCCGCGTCGGCGCGTGCCAGGAGCGACGCCGGCTCCGGCCACGCGAACAGCGCACCGTCGGCAGCACGGGCGGCCGCTGCCGCCTGGACGGGTCGGTGGGAGGCGAGGGCGTGCTCCGCCCGGGCATAGGAGCGATCCCCGACGACCAGTGCCCCACCGCCGGCAGCTGCCACCGCCACGGCAGCGGCGGTCACCACGACGAGCCACCTGCCGGGCAACCGCTCCGGTCCCCGACGCTCGGCGGCAACAGCGTCCACCGCGGGGGCGGGCGCCAACCGGGCCGCACCGAGCAGCAGGAACAGGAGCGGGGTGGTGGCCACCTCCATCGGCTGGGTCAGCGCGCACAGCAGCAGCGCACCGGCGGCGATCACCAGCCGCCCCCGCCGGCGACGGGCGGCGAGCACCAGCCACGCCACCACCGCCACCAGCCCGAGGACCCCGGTGGTGGTGGCGTACTCGACGACCAGATCGTGGGCACCGACGAAGATCGACAGGTCGACCGACCGGGCCTGGTGGGGGGTGAGGGTGGTGGCGATGGCGTCCCGGAACTGACCGGGGCCGAAGCCGAGCAGCGGGCGGTGCCCGAGGGCGGCCAACCCGGCCCGCCACGCATCGACCCGCCCGGTCACCGTGTTGGCCACGGTGGTGTGCGCGGCCCGGCCCAGCACGCCGGCACTTCCGTGGGTGCGCATGGCCGGCAGCAACGAGCCCACCACCACCGAGACGACGATGGCGGTGGCGAAACCGGCGGCACGGCCCAGGCGCGACGCATCGCGGTGCTGGCGTCGACCGGCAGCAGCGCACCCCACCTCGAGGACGGCGATGGCCAGCGCGCTGAGGCCGGACAGGCGCTCCCCCGACGCGCCGATGGCCAGCCCCAGGAGCACGACCGGCCCCAGCCACCGCCACGGCCGGGCCGCGGTACGGCCGCCGAGGAGGGCCAACCCGGCCGCGCACGCCGCCCCCAGGTAGGCCGGGTTGCCCAGCAACCCGGTGGCGAACGACTTGTCGCCGGGCACCAGTCCGGTCAGGTGGAACACCTCTTGGCCGACGCCGACGGCGGCGTTGACCACGGCGCCGGTCACCACAGCCAGCTCGACCCACGCCCGCCCGCTCCGGCCGGCCCACTCGGCCTCACCGTGGGTGGCGGTGCCGAGTGCCCACATCCCCGCCAGGCAGGCGACGAACACCAGCCCCGTCCCCTGGCCGTAGAGGCCGACCACGGCGGCGATCCCCGCCGGCGACACCGCCGCCGACGCCGCTGCCACCACCACGAAGGCCACCGCGGCCAGCGCAGCCGGGCGGGTGGCCAGCCGATCGGGCCACCGGTCACGGCCCGCCGCCCGGGCCACCACGAGGGGCAGCCCCGCCGCCCCCATGACCAGCAGCACCGCCATCTTCGGCGCCCACACCCCGGAGGACCACCGGGGCAGGTCGGCCACCAGCAGGAGGAGCACGCCGGCGGCGATCGACGGTCCCGCCCACCGTGCCGGTGTGGCCGCCCCAGGCAGCGGTGGCGCCGTCCCGCCGGCCGGCACGGCGTCCGCCGTCACCGTGGCCGCCTCGACCATGACTTCACCCGGCCGGGGCCAGCCGCACCCGCACCACGTGGGGTGTCGACATCGACAGCTGCACGCCGGCCGCCGTGGCCGAGGTGATGCGGGCGCCCCGGGCCGCCGCCACCCGCCACCCCGGTGCCAGCGTCACGGTGACCGTCACCTGGTCGGGGTTGATCAACGGCTGGAGGGGGAGATCGAGCTCGTACCAGCCGCCGGCGGCCAGGTGCACGGTGCCCGACAGGTGGGCGGTCAGGGTCGCCGTGTGGCCGGCGGCGATGTTCACGAACGTGGCGTCCGCCCACCGCCCCAGCTCACGCTGCGGCTCGAGGCCGCTGGGTTCGCCGTTCAGCGTCGGGTGGGAGAACTGGAGGGGGGTGTAGAGGGTGACGAAGATGCGGTCCTCCCCCGCCACCAGCCCGGGGAACCCCGGCCCGTCGACGATGGGCGGCAGCCCCAGGGGTGCCCCGTTGTGCAACGAGACGGACACGGTGCCCGAGGCAGCCGCCGTGGCCGGGGCGGCCGAGCCACCGGTGCCGGCCAGTGGCGTGAGATGGACCCGGTAGTCCACCGAGCGGGTGAGGTAGTAGTCGATCTTGTTGGCCGCCGCGTTCTGGGTGGTGACCTCGAACGCGTCGGAGGTGACCGGCGGCACCGCCCCCGTCATGTGGAGGGAGGCCAGGTAGGCCTCCTCGGCCGGCCGGCCGGCGTAGACGAGGAGATGGCCGCCGTCGACGGCCGGCGCCAGATCGTCCACCAGGGTGACCGGGTCGTGGAGGTCGAGGTTGCTCACCTGGTGGAACACGGCGTGGACGAACTGGATGAGGAACGCCTGGCGGGCCGCCTCGTGGCCGGCGTAGGCGATGTAGGCCTGGTTCTGGGTGACGGCCACCACGTTGGCGGCGGTGATGGGCACCGGCCAGCCGGGCAGGGTGACGGGGCCGGTCAGCTTCATGATGGCGGCCAGTCCGGCCGGGTCCACCGCGATGACCCCGTCCACCGGGGTGCCCCCCGACTGGGGATAGAGGTCGGCGATCACCTTCCCCACCGTGGGGAAGTCGGGCGACAGGTTGACCATCTGCCAGTTGTAGGCGGGGTCGAAGGCACCGTAGCGGGCGACGTAGTCGGGTGGCGCGTGGAGGACCCGCACGTTGGTCCCGAGGTTGAGCGCGGTGGAGGACTCCAGCCCCGACAGGGTGAGGTGCCCGCCCGTCACCGTCAGCACCCCGTTCAGACCGATCAACCCGCCGGTGGCCCGCTGCTCGGCGTCGGTCTCGAAGGCCACGAAGTAGCGGCGGGTCCCGTCCAGCCCGAGCAGCCCGGGCACGAAGGTGGCGATGCCGTCGGCCGTGGTGACGTCACGTCGGGCGGTGGCCAGTTGGGTATCGAGGCGGGAGACGGCACGGGCGACGGGACCGACCAGCAGCGACCGGTCGAGCTCCGACAGCGACCGGTCGGCACCGGCGATGACCCGGGCGGCCGCGCCGAACCGGGGGGCGGTGGCGGCCAGGCTGGCCACCGGCACCGTCCCCCCGTGGATCCCGTAGCGGAAGCGGTCACCGGCCAGCGACAGCTCGGTGCCCTGTCCGGCCAGGGCCGTCCCCTCCGCTGCCAGTACCCGCACGGCGCGCAGGTTGGGGGCCACCACCGGGTAGGCCTCGCCGAGGGACACCCACGGCCCCGCCAGGTCGCCTCGGGCGGCGGCGAAGTCCCGGCGGGCGGCAGCAAAGTCGGCCGCGGCGGCGTGCAGGTGCCCCGACCTCCCCGAGGCCAGCCCCCGCTGGGCGGCGGCCTCGCCGGCCAGAGCCGTCCCCCTGGCGCTGGCAGCCGCCACGCCAGGAGGGACGAGGCCGGCGACGGCCACCACGATGACGGCACCGCCGCCCCAGGCCAACCAGCGGGGAACGCGCCCCCCTGCGGTGGCCCGCCGGCCGGCCGGCGCCGTCAGGCCGACGACGACCACCAGAGCGATGACAGCGGACGAGGCGACGGCGATCGCCAGCGGCGCGCCGTGGCCACCGGCTGCCAGCGCCCCCAGCGCGCCGAGCCCGCACTCGACGACCGCCCCACCGGCGACGACCACGGCGGCCCGACCCGGCCCGCCGGCAGCGGCCAACCGGCCGGCGAGGCTCACCCCGCCACTCCCCGGGTGCCGCAGGCGGGACAGCCCTGCTGTCAGCCCATCTGCCGCCGGTAACCCGGCCATGGCGACCAGTGCCGCCCATGCCGCACTCGGAGCCAGGCCACGCGTCGCCATCAGGGCCGCCACCCCGAACGACACGGCGCCGAGCACCCAGATGACCGATCGGGCCGCTGGCCGGACAGGCATGGCCGTGGCCACCAGGGGCAGCACGGCACCGGCAGCGGCGAACGGCACGGCGAGCGGGTGGGCGGCCAGGTGGCCGGCCAGCCCGGCCCCCACCGAGCCGAGGGCGATCAC
>JAJZDI010000026.1:0-3987 GCA_021806045.1 Actinomycetes bacterium | reverse complement strand
CTGGCCGGACAGGCATGGCCGTGGCCACCAGGGGCAGCACGGCACCGGCAGCGGCGAACGGCACGGCGAGCGGGTGGGCGGCCAGGTGGCCGGCCAGCCCGGCCCCCACCGAGCCGAGGGCGATCACCGTGGCTGCAGCCACTTCGGCCACCGCCGGACCGGGCGGCACAGCCGCCACCGGCGTGGGCGACAGGCCTCCCTCCGGCGTCGCCGGGGCCGGAACGGTGCCGGCCACCATCACGAGGAGGGCGAACGCTCCCAGCGCGTCGACCGCGCCCACGCCGGTGGCGGGGAGGCGCACACCGGCGACCGTGGCCACCGCGGCGGCGCCGACGGTCAGCACGGTCAGCACGGACCGCGACCGCACCGCCTTTCCTCGTTCCGTCCCCACCATCGGTGACCTCGCCCAGCCGCGATCTGTCCTGTCCACCGTCACAATTCTGCGATGGCGGCTCGACAGGGTGGACCCGCAACGTAGTACATTGCCCCTGCGCGCAGTCGGTGGATGCGAAGGGGCATCTGAGTGCGTAGCGGCCCGACGGTGGACGATGCGGGGTGGCGATCGGTGGAATCCCCAGTGGTGGAATCGGCGTGAACGAGGAAGCGGTGGCTCCCGAGCCGACCCTGCGCACCTACGTGCAGGTACTGCGACGCCGCAAGTGGTGGCTGGTGGCCACGGTGGTCGTGGTGGTGGCCGGCACCCTCGGGTACGTCAGCACCCAGCACAAGCAGTACACGGCCACCGCCCAGCTCCTCGTCCAGCCGCAGAACCCGGGCCTGACCACGGGCAGCGCCACCCAGCAGATCACGCCGACCGACGTGCTGACCGAGCTGCAGCTGGTGACGAGCGCCCCCGTCACGGCGGCCGTGACGAAGAAGTTGGGCTCGGCGCCGGACATCAGCGCCACCCAGGTCGGCCAGACCAACGTCATCGCGGTGGCGGCCACCGCAGCCACGCCGGCCCGTGCCGCACTGGTGGCCAACACCTACGCCCAGGCGTTCGTCACCTACCGGCGGTCGGTGACCATCGCCAACCTGACGGCGGCCGAGACCCAGCTCGAGCAGCAGATCGCCTCGCTCAGCCAGCAGATCAGCGCGCTGAACCCGTCGAACCCGGCCCAGGCCACCCAGGCCAGTGCCCTGGCCACCCAGCAGGCGGCACTGAAAGCCCAGCTGGCCCAGCTCCAGGTGAACGGGGCGGTGTCGACCGGCGGCGTGGAGGTCGTCACGCCCGCCACACCGCCCGGCTCCCCCAGCTCGCCCCGGCCGTCACGCGACGCCGTCGTCGCCCTCTTCCTCGGGCTGCTGCTCGGCATGGCCGTGGCCTTCACCGTCGAGTACGTCGACGACACGCTGTACACCAAGGAGGAGGTCGAGCGCCTCGCCCCCGGCACCCCCGTGCTCGCCCTCATCCCCGTGGTCGACTCGTGGAAGGACCGGGACACGCCGGTGGTGGCGGCCCAGGCCAGCCCCCGCTCCAGCGTGGCCGAGAGCTACCGGTCGCTTAGGACCTCCCTCCAGTTCGTCGCCCATCAGCACTCGCTGCGCACCATCCTGGTGACCAGCGCCAGCGACACCGAGGGCAAGACGGCCACGGTGGCCAACCTGGGCGTGGTCCTGGCCGGTGCCGGCGAGCGGACGGTGGTCATCTCGTGCGACCTGCGCAAGCCCCGCCTGGCCAGCTTCTTCGCTCTGCGTGAGGACATCGGCCTCACCTCGGTCCTCCTCGGCCACGCCTCCCTGGCCGACGCGCTCCAGCACGTGCCCGGTGTGGAGCGCCTGTCGCTCCTCGGCACCGGCCCCCTCCCCCCCGACCCGGCCGAGCTGCTGGCCTCGGGGGCCCTGGCCGACCTGATCGCCGAGCTGGCCGGCAGGTTCGACGTCGTCCTCATCGACAGCCCCCCGGTCATCCCGGTGACCGACGCCGCCATCCTGTCCCGGGTGGCCGACGGCACCCTCCTGGTGGTGGCGTCGGGCCAGAGCCACGGCAAGGCGCTACGGCGGGCGGTCGAGAACCTGGCACTGGTCGATGCCCGCACGGTCGGCATCGTCCTGAACGAGGTGACCAAGGCCACCGGCTACGGCTACGGCTACGGCTACGCCCGCCCCTACGGCTACGGCGGCGGGGAGCCGGCGGTGAACGGCCACGGGCCGGGCACGGGCCCCCCGGCCGGCGCGGTCACGAACGGCGCGGCACACACCAACGGCGACGGCGGCCGGGTGGCGGCACGGGCGGGATCATCGGCCACCAACGGGCACGGAGGCAGCAACGGCACACCGCGAGCGGTGCCCGAGCGTGCTGCAGCCGCGCCCCTGACTCCGGACGGCGGGCGGGTGCCGGACCCACCCGAGGCCGACAGGTAGGCCGGCCATGGGCGGCCTCCCGGCGGAGGGGCGGAGGGCGCACGATCCCGATCGGGGGGATCGGCGGCCGGAAGGCACCGGTGGTGCCCGACGTACGTGGCCCGATGAGCGGTTGGTGCACCTGCTCGTCCGCACGCGCCCGGTCACCCTGCCGGCCGCCGACGCGCTCATCTGGGTTGCCGTCATCGTCATCGCGTCGGTCCTGCGCGTCGGCCTGTCGACGCCCCACCTCACCTCGGACGACTTCGCCGTCATCCTGGCCGTGGCCGCCGCCACCCAGGTGGTCCTCGGCTTCGCCACCGTCCTCTACCGGGTCCGGTGGCGGGTGGGCAGCCTGGAGGAGATCATCACCCTCGCCCTGGTGGTGACGGCCACCGGCGTGGTGGTGCTCGTCGCCGACCTCGCCTTCCTCAGCCACCCCCTCCCCGTGCGCGACGTGGCCGTCTCCACCGGCACCACCTTCCTCGCCACCTCCACCTACCGCGGGCTGTGGCGCATGCTGTGGGAGTACCGGAACCGTCCCCGTTCGGCCGCCGAGCGGGTCATCGTCTTCGGCGCCGGCCAGGGCGGTCGACAGGTCATCGACGCCCTGTTCGCCGCCCCCGACAGCCCCTACCTCCCCGTCGCCCTGCTCGACGACGACCCCGACAAGCGCAACCTCCGCATCCGCACCCTGACGGTGGCCGGCGGGCGCAACCGGCTGGCACGGGCCGCGGCCGCCCACCACGCCACCAAGGTCATCATCGCCATCCCCTCGGCCGGCTCCGAGCTGGTACGGGACCTGGCCGACGCGGCCGAGCAAGCCGGTCTGGGCGTGCTCGTCCTCCCCCCGGTGGCCTCCCTGTTCGCCCCGGCCATCGGGGTGAGCGACATCCGGCCGCTGTCGGACGAGGACCTGCTGGGCCGGCGCACCATCGACACCGAGGTCGAGGCCATCGCCGGCTACCTGCAGGGGCGCCGGGTGCTCGTCACCGGGGCGGGCGGGTCGATCGGCTCCGAGCTGTGCCGGCAGCTGGTGCGCTTCGACCCGGCCTGCCTGGTCATGCTGGACCGCGACGAGTCGGGCCTCCACCAGACCCAGCTGTCCATCGAGGGGCGGGCCATGCTCGACAGCCGGACCCTCGTCGTCTGCGACATCCGTGACCCCGACGCCCTGGCCGCCGTCTTCGCCGAGCACCGGCCCGAGGTGGTGTTCCACGCCGCCGCCCTCAAGCACCTGCCGCTGCTGGAGATGTGGCCGTTGGAGGCGGTCAAGACCAACGTGGTGGGCACCTGGAACGTCCTCCAGGCCGCCTGCGGGTCCGGAGTCGACCGCTTCGTCAACGTGTCCACCGACAAGGCGGCCGACCCCACCAGCGTCCTCGGCTACACCAAGCGGCTGGCCGAGCGGCTGACGGCCGGGGTGGCCACCACCTGCCCGGGCACCTACCTGAGCGTGCGCTTCGGCAACGTGCTCGGCAGCCGCGGTTCGGTGCTGACCGCCTTCCGGGCCCAGGTGGCGGCGGGTGGCCCCATCACCGTCACCGATCCCGAGGTGACCCGCTACTTCATGACGGTGGAGGAGGCGGTCCAGCTCGTCATCCAGGCGGGAGCGGTGGGGCGCAGCGGCGAGGCCCTGGTGCT
>JAJZDI010000009.1 GCA_021806045.1 Actinomycetes bacterium | reverse complement strand
TGAGGCAGACCCCCGCACTCCCCGGCGGCGCTGACCACCCCGGGATGTGGGCGGCGCCCGCTTATGCCGTGGGCGGGCCCCCGATCACGTCGCATCGTGCCAGGTCAACGCCAAACGTGAAGACCTCACCATCATCGGCTCATCGGCGTCAGCGGCCCCGGCATCAGCGGCCCCGGCCGCCCGATCCTTCGGCCCCGGCAGCCCGATCCGGCGAGCCGACGTCAGCGGGCCCCACGGGTGGCCAGCCACCGGACGACGCATGCGATGAACGTCAGGAACACCAGGGCGATCGCCCAGTAGTAGGCGAGCACGTCGAACGTGATCCCGTCCGGCGGCGCGTCGGGGATCACCCCCCGGAGCGCGATCAGCGCGAACGGGAAGATCGCCATCCAGGCCAGCATCTCGACGTGGACCTCCCGTCGCCCGAGGATCACCGGGAGCCCGACGGCGAACACGCCGATCGCCGAGCAGACGAGGAGCAGCCCTACCAGGAGGGTGATGAAGCGGACGTCCTCGTCCCGGGCGATGGCGATCGACGTCACCCACCTGCCCGCGGCCAGCGCCCCCGAGGTGGTGAAGCCGGCCGGTGCCGACGTGGTGATGGCGAAGCCGGCCACCCCCGGCGACACGGGCTGGAGCACCACGGGGATGGGCGTCGCCCCCGACGACGCGGTGGCCACCAGCTGGCCCCGGTAGCGGTCGAGCGGGAAGTCGACGAGCGGGTGGACGTCGGTGATGGGCACGGACGCGGAGAACGGCTCCACCAGGGCACCGGCGGCGATCTCCTGCACGGCCGGCCGTGCTCCGTCGACGAAGAGGCGGATCGGCTCGGCCGCCTGGCCCACCGTGCCCAACTGCCGGCCGACGGTACCGCGCAGGACGGGGTCGACCTCGACGTTGATCCGGTTGTTGAGGACGTCGACACCGACCATCGTCACCCGGAGGTCGATGCGCGAGGCGGGCAGCGCCGCGGGAGCGCCCGGCACCGGACGGTTGGCCAGGCTCGAGCCACGCGACAGCGCGAACGCCACGTAGAGCAGGCCGAGCACGGCCACAGCCACGAGGAGCCCGGCCGCCCACCGGCGCTCGCTCCGGGTCAGGTTGCCCCGAGGGTGCCCGGCAGCCGTCATCCTCCGTCCCCCGTCTCGCTCGTCGCCGGCCGCACCACGCCCGATCGGCACGGTCTGCCCTCCCCCTGCACGGGACGTGAGCGTACTGTCAACGGCTGAGGCAATCTGCCCCCCAGGTGCCCAAAGGGCACAACTGGGGATCACCTGGGACGGGACCACCGTCGGCGGGTACGATGCGGTGATCGGTACGCAGGGATAGGGACCCTGGGCACCGTCCAGGGCAGGGGACACAACCGGGGGGAAGGGCTGGTTCGATGACCGGTCGTGGCGAGGAAGTGGCGGTCGGGGACGATCGATCCCGCCTGTCGCTGTCCGGGCCGCTCGATCCCCTCACCGTCGAGTACAGCGTCCGTTCCCTCCGGGGGGCGAGCCTCGCGTCGGTGCTCCTGGTCGGCCTGATCACCGCGTACCTGCTGCTGCCCGGGAGCACCGTCAACGATCGACGGGCCGCGTGGTTCCTGGTGGCGGCAGGTGCCGCGCTCACTGTCGCCACCGCGCTGGCTCCGTGGCGCAGGATCCTGGTGCGACCGAACGGCCGGGCGCTGGCCTGGCTGTGGGCCCTGGCCGGGGTCGGGCTGGTGGAGGTCGGCGTCTACATCACCGGCGGCGGCAGCTCCGAGCTGTTCGTGATGCTGGTGGCGGTGATCTGCTTCCAGGCCGGCCCCATCTACCCGGTCGCGGTGGAGATCCTGGTCAACGTGGTGGCGGTCGCCGGCTACGGGCTGGTCCTGGTGGTCAAACCGGCGGGGATCGCACCGGCCGACGCCGGCTTCCGCCTGGTCATCCTGGCCGCGACCGCCCTGGGGGTGGGACTGCTGGCAGCGGAGGTGACCCGCGGCCTGCGGGTCCAGCAGACCCGCCGGCAGCGCATCGATCGCCGAGCCGACCTGTGGCGGCAGGTCTCCGACCTCATGAACCGGATCGAAGCACCCGACACCGATGCCGTCCTCGCCGCCGTCGTCGACGCCCTCGCCACCTTCGACCTCGAGGCGGCGGACATCTGCATCGTCGACGAGGACGCCGCCACCTACCGCGTCCTCCACAGCCGCGGCCTCCCCGACGAGTACACCACTGCCGTGCACCCGACCGACCAGGGCCTGGTGGGGAGGGTGATCGTCAGCGGGGAGACGGTGGTCGAGGACCACTACGCCCTCATGCCGGGCGCCATCGGCTCGGTGAGCCGCTCGGGCTACCAGGCCGCCGTGGCCGTCCCCGTCCGGGCGGGAGGCACGGTGGTCGCCGTCCTCGAGGCGGGCACTCGGGCCGCGCACACCTTCGAACCCGACGAGATCGCCGCCATCGAGACCCTCGCCGCCCAGGCCGGCCGGGCGGTGGAGCACGCCCAGCAGCTCGCCGAGGAGCGAGCCGACGCCGACCAGATCCGCCGCATCCTCGAGTCGTCGCCCGACGCCGTGATCGTGGCCGACAGCTCGGGACGTGTCGTGCGGGCGTCGAACCGGGCCGAGACGTTGTTCGGCTGCCCGGCATCGGACCTGATCGGCAGGCGGACCGGCGACCTGATGCCAGAGCGGGTACGCAATTCGCAGCTCTCCCTGGTCGATGCGTGGATGAGCGGGGCAGCCGACGACGTCGTGGGCCACGACCGCGAGATCTTCATCCTGCGCTCCGACGGCGAAGAGGTCCCCGTGGAGGTGACCTTTTCGGCCATCGACACCGACGGCGAGACGGTGTACGTGGCAGCGATCCGGGACGTGACCGAGCGCCGTGAGTTCGAGCGGCGACTCGCCCACCAGGCGAGCCACGACCAGCTCACCCAACTGGCCAACCGTGATCTCTTCGTCGACCACCTGGCCGCGACCCTCTCGGAGGGGACGACGTCCGGCGGGTTGGCCACCGTCTGCCTCATCGACCTGGACCACTTCAAGTACACGAACGACAGCCGAGGCCACCGGTCGGGCGATCTCCTGGTGACCGCCGTCGCCCGGCGCCTGCGCGAGCGCGTGCCCGACCACATGCTGGCTCGCATCGGGGGCGACGAATTCGGGATCGTCGCCGACGGGCTCGCCGGACAGGGGAACGCCTTCGGCTTCGCCACCCACGTCCTCGACGTCTTCGCCGAGCCGTTCCTCATCGACAACATCGACACCTACATCACCGCGTCCATGGGCATCGCCTTCGGCTCGACCGGCGACGCCCCCGATGTCGTCATGCGGAACGCCGACGCCGCCCTCTACCGGGCGAAGCGCAACGGTCGGGCCCGCATCGAGTTCTTCGACGAGGGCCTCACCGCCGAGGCGGCCCAGCGCGTCGCCCTGGAGTCAGCGCTCCACCAGGCGCTCGACCGCGACGAGTTCCACCTCGCGTACCAACCGGTCGTCTCCCTCGCCACCGAGAAGGTCGTCGGGGTAGAGGCGCTCATCCGGTGGAACCATCCCGAGCGGGGGCCGGTGCCCCCGGGGGCGTTCATCCCCGTCGCCGAGGACACCGGCCTGATCGTCCCCATCGGGCGCCAGGTCCTCGAGGCGGCGGTGGGGCAGCTCGCCGAGTGGCAGCGGCGCGTGCCCGGCCTCGGCGGCATCACCATGAGCATCAACGTCTCGGGACGGCAGCTCGAGCACGACCGGTTCGTCTCGGAGGTCGCGCATGTGCTCGACCGGTCGTCGGTCAGCCCGGAGGCCATCGTCCTGGAGATCACCGAGAGCATCTTCATCCGCGACTTCGACGCCACCCTGCGCAGGCTGCACGCGCTGAAGGACCTCGGGGTGCGGCTCGCCATCGACGACTTCGGCACCGGGTTCTCGTCCCTGTTCTCCCTCTCCCACCTGCCCGTCGACATCGTGAAGGTGGACAAGGCGTTCGTGGACGGCCTGGGCAGCGAGTACGACGCCGTCGTCTCGGCTGTGGTCAACGTGGGCGACGCCTTCGGGCTCCAGGTGGTCGCCGAGGGCGTCGAGCAGCGAGGCCAGCGCGACCGGCTGGTCGAGCTCGGATGCCGCTTCGCACAGGGCTACTACTTCGCGAAGCCCCTGTCGGTCCCCGACACGGAGTCGATGTTGGCGGTGCGCGTCGCCTCGTGACCGCCGGCAGACATCGGCGGCCTTCCATGCGGCAACCCGCCCGGTTCAGCTCCCGGGGGTCAGGGGCGGATGCCCCACGAGCCCGACCAGCGAGCGCCCGGCTCGATGACGATCAGGTCGGTGCCGGAGCGCAGTGCGTCAGGCGGGCACGTCATCGGCTCGACGGCCACCGAACGGCGGGCCCGTTCCGGCGCCAGCGTGTCGCCGGTGAACACCATGACGTAGGGGAAGTGCTCGTCGACCCACAGTGCCACGGCGGCGGCCCCGCCGGCGGGGTCGGCCAGACGGACCTCCGCCGTGCCTGCGGCGTCACGCCGCAGCCCGGTGAAGCAGGTGTCGAGCCGGACGCCCGAGAGCGGGCGCCCGGAGAAGAAGTCGAGCTCGGTGCCCGGGGTCGGGCGCCCCCCCACGGGGAGCCCACGCTCGTCGGTGACGACGTACCGGTCGGCCGGGACGGTGAGGACCGCCGAGTCCAGCGATCCGCCCGGCGGCAGCAGGTAGGGGTGGAATCCGAGGCCGAAGGGCACCGGACCCGCACCCGGGTTCGAGGCCGACGTCCGCACCGTCAGTCCCGTCCGGCCCACGTGGTAGTCGACCTCGAGCTCGAGAGCCCACGGGTAGGCGGGAGTGGGCCGGAGGGTGTAGGCGACCACCACCCGGTTCTGTGCCTGGACGACCCGCCGCCACGGCAACCACCGCACCAGGCCGTGGATGGCGTTGTTCCGTGCCGGCTCGTCCAGCGGCGCCTGGGCCGCGGTGTCGCCGAACGTGTACCGGCCGTCGCCCAGCCGGTTGGGCCAGGGAGCCAGGACCTGGCCGCGGCCATCGTGGCTCCACTCGTCGGCGCCGAACCCGTCGACGACCTGGCGATCGCCCACGGCATAGGAGCGGAGGGTCCCGCCCACTTCGGTGACCACGGCGCGCTGGGATCCGTGTCCGATCACCCACTGGTCGCCGGTGGCGAGGGAGCGGGCGGGCGATCGGGAGGGTGCGGGCTGGGTCATGGTGGTCTCGACCGGACGCCGGCGTTGCCGGAAGGGGCCGGGCGGGTCGCCCGGTATGGTAGGCGAGCGGCGAGAGGCGAACGAACCGAGGGCCCCGATGCGCATCCTGGTGACGAACGACGACGGGGTCTTCTCGCCGGGCATCGCGGCCCTGGCCGAGGGGATGGCCCGAGCCGCGGGCGGCGATCACGAGGTGGTGGTCGTGGCGCCGCTGGCCGACCACAGCGGCGCCGGAGCAGCGGTGGGCGCCGTCTACGAGCGCGAGTCCATCCCCTACGAGGCGGTCGAGATCCCCGGCCTGGAGCACGTGCCGACCTTCGGGGTCGACGGTCCGCCTGCGCTGGCCACCATCCTGGCCTGCATCGAAGGGTTCGGCCCCCGGCCCGACATCGTCATCTCCGGCGTCAACAACGGCGCCAACGTCGGGCGCTCCGCGCTGCATTCGGGCACGATCGGCGCCGCGCTCACCGGAGCGCAGTTCGGGCTCCGGGGTCTCGCCGTCTCCACCACCTGGGGCGCCGACCCGGTGCCGTGGGACACCCCGGTCGCCGTGGCCGAGAGCCTGTTCGACGTGATCGCCGGCGCCCCGCCCGGCACCGTCCTCAACCTCAACGTGCCTGCCCTCCCTCTCCACCAGGTCCGGGGCGTCCGCCACGCCCGGCTGAGCCAGTCGGGCCTCATCCGCTCGGTGCGCTCCCACCACCTGGCCGACGGTTCCCCGATCGGCGGACCCGCCACCGGCGAACTGCCCGCTCCCGGGACGGCCGGGGCCGTCCGCCTGGCACTGCGTGACGCCAGCACGGAACCGGGGGCGACCGACGGGCTCGACCCCGACTCGGACGCTGCCCTACTCGCGGCGGGCTGGGCCACCATCACCCCCCTGGCCGGCGTGCGTGAGGACGGCGGGACCCACCGTGACCTGCTGCCCACCGCCGTGGCCGCAGCAGCCGCCCTCCTCGGCGCGGCCGCCGAGACCGTCTGAGCCCCGTTGCCTGCCGGGGACGCCCCGGCACAAGCCCGACCGGCGGCCCGCGACGCCCTCCGCACACCGGGGAACCCTCCGCGCGCCAGGGAACCGCCGCCGCCACGGAACGTCACCCCCATGCGACTCGTTGCATTCGAATTGCATGGATGTCACTCCCCCTCTAGGGTAAGGGCCCTCGATCAGCACATGGCTGATGGGGCCACGTGGCAGCGCGGAGGCTGTCACCCGGGAGTGGAGGACTCCCGGCTCCGGTGGCACCGGCGTCGACGACGTCACCCATCGGGCACCGGCATGCCGGTGCCCCCATGATGCGGATCTGCGTCATGCGAACTTCGAACACGCACGCCGAGCGCCATGAGCGCAGCAACGGAGGGGCCTCACGCTGACAAGCCGAGGGTCTCCCCGTCTGCACCTCGTACGGACCTGTCTGTGAGTCCAGGGCCGGCGTTCCCTTCCCGGACGCGGCCTGCGAGACGAATGCCCCAGAGACGGTTGCCCGCATTCCAGGCCCACCTCGAAGCCCACCGGCTTCAGCGATGTTCGAGGAGGCGCACGATGCGCACGCACCGCTTGTTCCCGTTCTTCCTGGCCGCCGTAGCTGTCGGCGGCGTGGCGGCCGCCCGGCCCGACCCGTCGGTCGGACCGTCCGGCGCCACGGCCTCGCTGGCCATGACCCAGCTGGCCGACGCTTCCCTGATCCCTGCGACGGCTCCCGGTGCCGGCAGGGCCGTCCCGGCCGCGCTCGCCTCCCTGCGCTCCGCGGTCCCCGTCCCGACCACCACCACGACCACCACGACCACCACGACCGTCACGACCACCACCGTCACCACGACCACCGTCCCCCCGGCGCCCGTGGTCCACGTGGCCGCCCCGGTCGCGCCACCCAGCCGGCCGGCCCCCACGCCCCCGCCGGTGCCGGCACCGGCACCGCCCGCCCCTGGCGTGTGGGCCGAGCTCCGACAGTGCGAGTCGGGAGGCAACTACGCCGAGGACACGGGGAACGGCTACTTCGGCGCCTACCAGTTCGCCCTGGCCACCTGGGAGGGCCTCGGCTACACCGGCCTCCCCAGCGACGCCCCACCGGCCGTCCAGGACGCTGCCGCCCAGCACCTCCAGGCCCTGCGCGGCTGGGGCCAGTGGCCGGCCTGCTCGGTCAAGCTCGGCCTCTGAGCCGGCACCGGCTGAGCTGGCGACCGGCTCACCCGAGGCGGTCGTCGAGCCAGTCGAAGATGACCTGGGCGGACCGCCGGACGTTGTCCGCCTGGCAGTGGGCCGAGACGCCCTCGGCCACGGTGAAGCGGTGGGTGGTCGCCCCTCCGGGGAGCGCGTCCACGAACGCCTGGAACTGCGCCAGGGGCTCGGGCCCCTCCCGCTCCCCCACCAGGGCGAGCACGGGACAGGCGATCCGTGAGGCGGCGTCGCCCAGCACGTAGGCACTGAGCGCGTCGCGCCACCCGTGGAACGACGCCACGCCGAACCGCCGGCAGATGGCTTCGATGCCCCACTGCATCTGCCGGGGCATCAGGTCCTCGGGGACGCCGGCGACATCCTCCGGGCGGACGTCGTTGGCCATGTGGAAGACCTCCGGTCCGACCCAGGCCTCCATGTAGCGCCGCAGGTCGACCACCGGCGGATCGACGACCAGGGCGGCCACCGGGTGGGCAGCTGCGGCCCGGGCGGCGAAGTAGCCGCCGAAGCTCTGCCCGACCAGGGCGATCCGGTCACGGTCGATCCCGTCCCGGCCGGCCAGGTGGTCGAGCACGGCGCCGACGGGCTCCTCGTAGTCGGGGCGGAAGGTGAGGTCGGGATACCGTCGCAGACACCCCGGCTGGCCGGGGCCGTCGACCACGAGGACGTTCCACCCCCGCTCGGCACCGGGCACGGCGTAGTGGAAGTAGAGCTCCTCGGCGCTCGAATCGAACCCGCCCATCGCCACCAGGGTGGGAGCCCCGGACGCACCCGACGCCACCAGGTAGCCGGGCAGCGCACCTGTCTCGAAGGGGATCTCCACCACCTCTACGGGCGGGACGACGTGCGCCGCCGCGTCGACGAAGCATGCCCGCGACCGGTCCCCGAAGTGGGCGCCGTCGGCGCCCGGCGTGTAGTACTCGGCCGTCCGGTAGTAGGTGGACGCCCGGAGCAGGTGGTCCCGCCCGCTGACGTGGTGGCCGCCGGCCAGGCACGCCCGCCCCTCCTCCTCCACCCGTCCGGCCAGCGTCCCGAACGCCCGGGACCAGCTCCGCGGGCTGCCGTCGGCGATCTCCGCCGCCGCCGCCAGGCACTCCCCCACGGTGGACCCCCCATAGGCGGCGACGCCGAGCGCCCGCACCAGCTGGTAGTCGAACTCCGCGTCCCGGAACCCCTCGATCGGGGTCGCGTTCCGGACGATGGGCGAGTCGTCGAAGGCCACGCCGCAGTGTGGTCGACCAGAGGGCAACGGTCCAGTCCTGGACGGTCCCCGGTGCCGGACGTCCCCTACCCTGGGAGGGTGCGCGCCGCCGCCGTCCAGCTCCGAGCCACCGCCGACAGGAACGCCAACCTCGACCACGCAGCCGAGCTCGTCGGCGCTGCCGCCGCCGATGGCGCCGACCTGGTCGTCCTCCCCGAGCACGTCGCCGTGGCCGGCGGACCGGAGGTGCTGGCGGCGGCGGCCGAGCCGCTGGAGGGCACCTTCGCCACGTGGGCGTCCGGGCTCGCCCGGAGCCACGGGATCTGGCTGGTCGCCGGCACGTTCCCCGAACGCATCCCCGACAGGGCGCGGCCGGCCAACACGTGCGTCGTGGCCGGTCCCGACGGCCGGCTGGCGGCCGCCTACCGCAAGGTCCACCTCTTCGACGCCCCGGTGGCCGGCGTGCGAGAGTCGGATGCCACCGAGCCGGGCGAGGAGGTCACCACCGTCGCCCTGGGCACGGTCGGAGGCGCCCAGTGGCACCTGGGGCTGGCCATCTGCTTCGACCTGCGCTTCCCCGAGCTGTTCCTGGCCTTGGCCCTCCGAGGCGCCGGTGTGGTGGCCGTGCCGTCCGCGTTCACGGCGGTCACGGGGCCGGCCCACTGGGAGACGCTGGTGCGGGCCCGGGCCATCGACGCCCAGTGCTTCGTCGTGGCCGCCGACCAGGAGGGCCGGCTCCCTCCTGGCATGCCGGCCTGCCACGGCCACTCGATGATCGTCGACCCGTGGGGCCGGGTCCTGGCCGAGGCTGGGCCCGGTGCCGGCTTCATCGCCGCCGACCTCGACGCATCCGTGCCGGCCGAGGCACGGACGTCGCTACCGGTGCTCACAGCCCGCCGTCCGGCCGTCTACCGTAGGAGTGATGAGTGAACGGGGTCTGAGGGGGCCGGCTGCGGCGCCCCCCTACGAAGTGGGTACGTTCGTCGACGGCGACACCGAGCTCGCCTACGAGGTCCACGGCACGGGTGACCGGGTCCTGGTGTTCCTCCACGGGATCCTCCTCGACGCCAACATGAACCGCCGCTTGGCCGTCGACCTGGCCGCCGCCGGCAACCGCGTCGTCCTCCTCGACCTCCCCGGCCACGGTCGCTCGGCCAAACCCCGCCAGGCCTCCGCCCACCGCATGGACAGCTACGCGGGCCACGTCGTGGCCCTGCTCGACCACCTTGACATCGACCGGGCCGTCGTCGGCGGTGTGTCGCTGGGGGCGAACGTGGGCCTGATGGTGGCAGCCCGGGCACCCGAACGGGTCCAGGGCCTCGTCGTCGAGATGCCCGTACTCGAATGGGCCGTACCTGCCGCAGCCGTGACGTTCGTGCCCATGCTGCTGGCCGTGCACTTCGCCCGCTCCGCCGTCCGGGTGGCGGCCCAGCTCGTACGCCGCCTGCCACGCTCCGGCATCGGCCCCCTCGACAGCGTGATCAACTCGCTGGCCAACGACCCGGTCGAGACCGCCGCCGTCCTGCACGGGATCCTGGCCGGGCCCATCGCCCCCACGGTGGCCGAACGCCGGGCCATGACCATGCCGGCGCTGGTCATCGGCCACCGCGTCGACCGGGTCCACCCCTTCGCCGACGCCGAGCAGCTGTCCCGCCGCCTTCCCGACGCCACCCTGGTCGAGGCGACGTCGGTGCTCGAGCTCCGCTTCCGCCCGGAGCGCCTGACCGGTGAGATCTCGGCCTTCCTGGACCGTGCCTGGGCGGCACGGCGCCCCCGGCGTCGAGCCGGCTGACCGCCCGCTCAGCCCTCGTCCGGCCCGGCCCGGCGCTCCCGCTTGCGCTCGGACCGGAGGCGCTTCTCGGTCAGCCGCCGTTCCTTCGCCGCCCGCCCGGGCACGGTTGGGCGCCGGGGTCGCTCGACCCGCAGCCCGCCGGCCAAGCGCTCGGCCAGCCGCTCCACCGCGATGGCCCGGTTCCGGGCCTGGGACCGCTCCTCGTCGACCACCACGCGCACCTCCGGCCCCACCCGCTCGACCAGCCGTGCTCGCTGGCGGGGACCGAGACTGGGCGACGTCGCCACGTCGAAACGGAGCTCGACCCGGGTCGAGGCACGGTTGGCGTGCTGTCCGCCCGGCCCGCCCGACGGACCGAAGCGGAACCTGAGCTCGGCCCGGGGGATGGAGAGCGTGGGCGTGACCCGGACGACGTCCGCCCCGTCGCCCGTCACGGCGCCATCGCTCCCGGCGGCTCGCCGACGACCGGGTTCTCGAGCACGCCGATCCCCTCGATCTCGACCTCGACACGATCGCCGGCACGCAACCAGCGGGGCTGGGCCTCCCCCATGGCCACACCCGCCGGCGTGCCGGTGGACAGCACCATCCCCGGCACCAGCGTGAACGCCTCGGACAGGTGGGCGATCATCGCCGCGCACCCGTGCACCATGTCGGCCGTCGACGCGTGCTGGCGCACCTCGCCGTTGACCCGCGTCGTGAGGGTCAGATCCTGGGGATCGCCCAGCTCGTCCCCCGTGACCACCCACGGGCCCATCGGCCCGTGGGTGTCGAACCCCTTCCCGAGCATCATGGTCGGCGAGCGCCACTGCCAGTCGCGCACGCTCACGTCGTTCACGACGGTGAACCCGGCCACCACCTCGAGGGCCCGCTCGACCGGCACATGGCGGCACCTGGTACCGATCACCATGGCCAGCTCGCCCTCGTAGTCCACCTGGTCCGACACCCGCGGGACCCAGATCGGCGCGCCGGTCCCGATGACGCACGTCGGCTGCTTGGAGAACCACTGCTGCTCCGCCGGGGGCTCGGACCCCAGCTCGGCGGCGTGGGCCCGGTAGTTGCGGGCGATGGCGAGGAACGACGGCGGCCGGGGTACGGGCGCCTCCAGCTTCACGGCCTCGAGGGCGAACCGTCGCGCCGGGCCTCCCGGAGCGTTCCGCGCCGCCTCCATCGCCCCCGGCCCTGCAGCGAGGAGGGAAGCCAGATCGGCAGGGAGCCCGACCGACGGGTCGGTCAGATCGACTACCTCGTCCGCCACCACCACACCGGTGCGGCGCTCGTTGCCATGGGTGAAGGTGATCAGGCGCATGCTCGCACGGTAGGCGACGGCCAGGGACCGGTGCCGGCGGCCGCCGCTAACGTCGAGGTGCGATGGACGCCACGATCAGGGCACCGGGCCACGGCGGCCCGACCACCGGAGAGCCCTCGTCGCCCCCCGTCCCCGCCCAGGTCCCGGTCCAGGTGGGCTCCCACGACTTCACCGGACTCCCCCGCCGGTTGGCCGAGCTCCATGCCCGCCTGGCCGTCGGTGCCGAGGTCGACGTGCCCGACCTCGGGCCCTCGGCGCCCGTCCCCCTCGGTGACGTGGTCGTCGGAGCCGGGTTCGTGCCCGTCGGCGACCCACTCCCGGGTGGGGCCATCCGGGCCATCCGGGCGCACTCCCTGGCCGACACGGTGGCGCCAGCCATGCGGCTCCTCGTCTGCGGTCTCAACCCGAGCCCCCTGGCAGCCAGCACGGGTGTCGGCTTCGCCCACCCGGCCAACCGCTTCTGGAGCGCGGCGCTGGCCGCCGGCGTCGTCACGGCCGACCGTGACCCGTGGCATGCCCTCGACGCCGATGGCGTGGGCATGACCGACCTGGTCAAGCGGACGACCCGCTCGGCCTCCGAGCTCACCGCCGGTGAGTACGCGTCCGGCATCGCCCGGCTCGAACGTCTGGTGGCGTGGTTGGTGCCCACCGCCGTGTGCTTCGTCGGGCTCGCCGGGTGGCGTGCCGCCGTCGACCCGGGCGCCCGTCCGGGACCCCAGCCTGGTGGGATCGCGGGCCGACCCGTGTACGTCATGCCGTCGACCAGCGGGGCCAACGCCCATGCCCGCCCGGAGGAACTTGCCGGCCACCTGCGCGCCGCATCCGAGCTGGCCGCCGGGGCGCTGGCCACCGGGGCGCTGGCCACCGGGGCGCTGGCCACTGGGGCGCTGGCCACTGGGGCGCTGGCGCCGTGACCGCGTGCCCGCGGGCCACGTCGACCGGTCCCCTCCTGCTCCTCTACGACGGCGACTGCGGCATCTGCACCCGCGCCGCCCGGTGGATCACCGCTCGGGCCGGTACGGCCGTGGTCCCCGTCGCCGCCAACCGGCTGGACGATGGCGCCCTCGGCGAGCTCGGGCTCACCCGGGCCGACACCGACGCCGCCGCCTGGGTGGTCCACCCGGACGGCACGCGCCGCGGAGGTCACCTGGCCGTGGCCGACGCCCTCCAGGCGGCTGTCGGATGGCCCCGGCTGGCCGGGCGGGCCATCGCCGTCCCGCCCATCGCCTGGCTGGCCATCCCCCTGTACGCAGCGGTGGCCCGGTGGCGCCACCTCCTGCCCGGCAGCACCCGCTGCACCACCACCGGCGGCGGCTGACCGCCGGCGGCTGACCGCCGGCCGGTCAGCGGACGTGCCCGGCCCCCGCCGGCGGGCTGCAGGGGCCAGTGGCGCCCGGCGATCAGCCCGACGTACTCCCGGCCGGGATCGTCCACGTCACGTGGGCCAGGAAGAACCACGAGAACTCAATGCTGGTGGGCGTGGTCCCCGCCGGGGTGGAGAAGGTCACCCACCCCTGGATGCAGCCGTTGGACGGCACGGTGGCGGATCCGCTGATGGCGGGTGTGCGGGCGTCGACCAGCGCGGGTGAGGTGGTCGAGCCGTCGGACGAGTGCAGGCTCAGGCTGGAACGGAGCAGGATGCTCGACCCGGAGGCCGACGCGCCGCACGCCCGGACGTAGGCAGCCACGTACTGCTGGCCCAGCCCTGGGCCGGGGACGAACGGGGCGGAGGGCACGACCTGGACGGAGGTGGCCACGATCGACGACAGACCGCCGTTCAGGCTCGAGTTGAGCTGCACGACCGATCCCAGCGGAACCGTCAGGTGGCGATCCACGTTCTGCACCACCACCACGCTCACGGCGATCAGTGCTGCGGTGGCGAGGACCCCGAGCGCTCCGATGACGGTGCCGGCGATGGAGATCCCCTTGCCGCCCAGCCGACCCTGGGCCTTCGAGATCTTGTTCAGCGCCACGATCCCGAAGATCAGCCCGAGGAGCGAGCCGAGCCCACCGATCCACAGCACGGCCAGCACCAGGGAGGCGATGGCCATGCCGCTCGTCCGCTCCGGCCCGTAGCCGGAGCCCGGGTAGCCGAGGGGCGGGTAAGAGCCCGGGGGCGGGTAGGAGCCCGGGGGCGGGTAGGCACCCCCGGGCGGCGGGTAGGAGCCAGGGGGCGGGTAGCCGCCCGCTGGCGGCGGGTAGGCACCCCCGGGCGGCGGGTAGGAACCAGGGGGCGGGTAGCCGCCCGCTGGCGGGCCCGACACGTCGGGAGGTGGCCCTGGCGGCACCGGCGATGGCTCGGTGGGGCTCTGCGGCGGCGGGTACGGGCCCTGCGCCGGGGGCTGGGTCTCGCTCACCGCAACGAGCCTACCCACGCCCCGGCCGCCGTCCGGGGACCGCTCACGGACGTGGCCGGCGCTCCCAGGCGACGATGCCGGCCAGCACGCCGTCGACCTGGGCGCTCGGCACCAGGCTGCCCCCGTCCACCGGCAGGTTCACCCCCGTCACGTACGAGGCCAGGTCCGAGCACAGGAAGGCGATGGCGGTGGCGACCTCTCCGGCCGTCCCCACCCGCCGGAGCGGCGTCCCCGCCTCGATGGCGGCCCGCACGCCGTCGGACGCCAGCAGCGGCGCAGTCAGCGGGGTGTCGATCACGCCAGGTGACACGCAGTTGACCCGCACGGCCGGGCCGTACTCCAGCGCGGCCGACGCGGTGAGAGCGATGACGGCCGCCTTGGCCGCCGAGTAGGGCGCCTCACCCCGGGTCGGCCGGATGCCGCTCACCGAGGCGACGTTGCAGACGGCGCCCGATCCGGCGGCGACCATGGCCGGTCCCACCACCGATGTGGCCACGTAGGTGGCCCGCATGCTGGTGTCGACGATCCGCCCGTACTCCTCGTCCCCGTAGCGGTCGAATGCCCTGACCGCGCCCACGCCGGCGTTGTTGACCAGGATGTCGATCCCGCCCAGGGCCTCCATGCCCGCCCGCAGGGCCGCCTCGAGCGCGGCCGGGTCGGCCACGTCGGCCACCAGTGCGATACCGCCGACGTCCCCGGCCACCGCACGAGCGGCGTCTGCATCGACGTCCAGCGCGACAACAGCGGCGCCCTCGCCGGCCAACCGCTCGCAGGTCGCCCTGCCGATACCCGAGCCGGCGCCCGTCACCAGTGCCCGACGCCCGGGCAGGAGCGTCATCGTGGCGCCGCCACCACGGTGAAGTGCTCGACGAGCGGATCGGATGCGAAGTAGCCGCCGATGGCAGCACGCCAGTCGCCGAACTCGGGCCCGGCGCCCGGACGCACGCGGATGTCGGCCACCTCGATGATCATGGGAAGCTTCTAGGCGACGGCATCTCCCGCCGCAAGCGCGACCCCGCCGGGGAGCGGCAGGGGGCGGGGGCGGGGGGAATCGCACGCCGCCTTCGTGCGTTGGTCCTGCCGGGAGCGGGGTGGTGCACGACAGGGAAGCGACGCGGTACGGCGACAGAGAGGAGCACGCATGCTGGTGGAGGTCTGGTCGGACGTGGTGTGCCCCTGGTGCTACCTGGGCAAGCGGCACCTCGAGGCGGCGCTCGCCGGGTTCGCGCACGCGGACGAGATCACCGTCGAGTGGCGGAGCTTCGAGCTCGATCCCCGTGCCCCCCGCCGCGTCGAGGGGTCGCTCCAGGAGCTGATCGCCCGCAAGTACGGGATGACCCCGGAGCAGGCGGCCGCCGGCAACGCCCGGCTCACATCACTGGCCGCTCAGGTGGGCCTCCCGTACCGGCTCGACCGGGTGCAGATGGGCAACAGCTTCGACGCCCACCGCCTCATCCACCTGGCGGCCACCCACGACCTGGCCGGCGTGGCCAAGGAGCGCTTCCTCGCCGCCTACTTCACCGAGGGTGCCGCCATCGGCGACCCTGAGGTGCTGGCCCACCTGTCCGGCGATGTCGGCCTGGACGAGGCCGAGGTCCGGTCGGTGCTCGACGGCGACGCATTCGCAGAGGACGTTCGCGCCGACGAGCGTCGGGCCACCGAGCTCGGGATCACGGGCGTCCCCTTCTTCGTGGTCGACGGCCGCTGGGGGATCTCCGGGGCCCAGCCGGCCGACACCATCCTCCGGGTGCTCGACCAGGCGTGGGCCGACGGCAGGCCCGCAGCCGAGGACGCTCCCGCCGGTGGGGCGGATACCGACGGCGGTGAGGCCTGCGAGGCTGGGAGCTGCGCCATCTGACCGGCGAGGGGGCCGCCGGAGGCCCCCGGGGCGTGTCCGCCCGCCCCGCTCACGCCAGGCGGAACGAGCCCTGCTCCAGGTGGACCGGGACCCCCACCAGCTCCTCGGCCATCGCCCGCTCGGCCAGCGCCTGCTCCTCGCACGTGGCCACCGCCCGCATGCCGCCAGGCGTATCGGCCAGGACCACGGTGCGCCCCGGCCCCGCCGGCGGAGGTGCCCCCGGTGAGGGTGTGACGGTGTACGCCACCACCACACCCGGGCCGCTGTAGGCATCCAGCGCGTCGAAGGCGG
Organism: Actinomycetes bacterium; assembly: GCA_021806045.1. Taxonomy (GTDB): domain Bacteria; phylum Actinomycetota; class Acidimicrobiia; order Acidimicrobiales; family RAAP-2; genus JAJZDI01. Next base: position 117,330 of record JAJZDI010000009.1, on the reverse strand, counting down.
GGACGACATCCGTGGCCAGCTCGGCCGTCGCGGCGAGGTCGGCGACCAGGGGCGGCGCGCCCGGCGGGTGGGTGCCCCACACGCCGATCCCCGGCTTGGTCAGCAGCCCGCTCACCGTGGTGACCATCCCGAGCGAACCGGGATCGGCCCGCAGCCGGGCCACCACGGCGGCCAGGGCCTGGTAGGTGAAGTTGTTGAAGGGGCCACCGGCGAAGGTCATGCCCCCCGTGACCGTCGGGGTCCCGTCCGGATCGAGGCCCAGCGCACGCTGCTGGACCCGCACCGCCGCCGGGAAGCAGCTGTAGACCTCCGCCACCTCCACCTCTGCCACCGGTCGCCCCAGGTGGGCGGCCGTTGCCCGACCCAGCACCTCCATGGCCGGCCACCGCCACGGTTGGGCCCGGCGCAGGAGCGACACGGCATGGCTCGATTCCAGCGCCACGAGCGGGAAGACCCACCGGTCGCGGGAGACGCCGGCATCCTCCGCCACCTCCGCCGCGCACAGGAGGAGGGCGGCCGCCTGGTCCACCCCCCACTGGGTGGCGTGCCACTTGTTGTAGGGGAAGGCGAGGAGCCGGTTGCCCGGCCCCGGGGTGTCGATCTCCCCGGCCGTCCGCCGCGTGCCGAACGCGGCCGCCGGGTTCGCCGCCGCCACCTGGTTGAAGCGCTCCCACAGCCGGGCGATACCGGCGCGATGGGCGCCGACGGTCTGCTCCTCGGCCGCCCGCAGCGCACTGTCGATCATGGCGTACTGGACCACCGGCTCCCACAGGCCCGTCGCCACCTCGACCGCGTCCACCACCGGGCCGGGCCGACGGACGACGGCATCGGGGACGGCGCCCGGCTGGGCCGTCTCCGGCGCGTCGCTCCCCGCCCTCCGGGCCGCGTCGGCCCGAGCCTTGGCCTCGCCGCCCACCACCACGGCCACGTCGGACCGTCCGGCCACGATGGAGGCCAGCGCCTGGTTGACCAGCGCCTGTTGGGGGACACCCACCTCGACCAGGCAGGTGCGGGCACCGCGTGCGCCCACTGCGGCAGCCACCAGGCGGGCCGGATCCGGGTAGGACCACGTCCCCTGGGGCACGCCGATCCGGTCGGCGCGGGACGCGAGGCCGGGAACGCCGGCATCCGCCGCCGCTGCCAGCACGGCCGCCGCCATCAGGTCGGACGCCTCCTCGGCGCCCGAGCCGGCGGCGGTCCCCACGCCGACGAGCACCGGGGTCCGCGGATCGATGGCCCCCGTCACGGCACGGTGGCGCCGGCCGCCCCTCCGGCCTCCAGCCCGGCCGGGGCGGGTGGCAGCGCCCGCCGCGCCCGCAGCAGCGCACCCAGCTCCCGCCAGGTGACGGCCTGGGCGCCGAGCTCGATGGCCCGGCGCCGCACGTGCTCGGGGACGTCGTAATGGCCCCGGTGCGGGTGCCGGTGATCGAACTGGAACCAGGCGCGCCGCAGGCCCAGCCGCTCGGCGAACCGGTGCAGCTCGTCCTCCCCGTCGGCGATGAGGTGCGACCAGCGACTGGTGATCGGGCCCAGCCGGGCCCGCTGGCGCCAGTCGTCGACGTAGACGGCCACCCCCCTGCCCCCGTCCGGCCCGGTTAGCCGGCGCGGCCGCAGGCTGCGGCCCGACCGACGTGACGGGCGCTCATTTGATCCCAGGGACCCGCCGCAGGAGCCGGAGGGCCCGGTTCATCATCTGGGCGTAGCGGGCCGCCGACAGGTACGGGGGCGGCGCGATCGGCATGCCCCGCTGCACCGAGATGGTCTGGGGCTCGGTGTACTTGAGGATCCCGTGCTCGCCGTGGCGGCGACCGACGCCCGACTCCTTGAACCCGCCCATGGGCGCGTCCATCGACGCCCACGCGGCGGCGTAGCCCTCGTTCACGTTCACCGTGCCCGCCTGCAGGCGGGCGGCCACCCGCTGGCCGCGCCCGGTGTCCGACGTCCACACGCTGAAGTTCAGCCCGTACTCGCTGTCGTTGGCCCGCTCGATCGCCTCCTCCTCCGTCTCCACCCGGTAGAGGGAGACGACGGGACCGAACGTCTCGCTGCGGCACAGGATCATCCCGTCGGCCACGTCGGCCAGCACGGTCGGCTCGTAGAAGTAGGGGCCGATGTCCGGCCGGGCCTTGCCGCCGGCCAGGACGGTGGCGCCGTGCCCGACGGCGTCGTCGACGTGCTTCTCCACCGTCGCCAGCTGGTTGGCCGAGGCGAGCGAACCGATGTCGCCCTCGTAGTCGAACCCGGCCGACAGGACGAGCGCCTTGGTCTCGGCGACGAACCGGTCGACGAACCGGTCCCAGATGGGGGCGGCGACGTAGATGCGCTCCATGGAGATGCACAGCTGGCCCGTGTTCGAGAACGACGCCCGGATGGCACCGGGGACCGCCTTCTTCAGATCGGCGTCCGCCAGCACCAGGAGGGCGTTCTTGCCCCCCAGCTCCATCGAGTAGTCGATGAGGCGCTTCGCCGCCTGGACGGCGACGGTGCGGCCCACGGCGGTGGAGCCGGTGAACATCACGAAGTCCGACGCCTCGACGATGGGCGTCCCCAGCTCCGACCCCGCACCGGTCACCACCTGGAGCACGCCCTCGGGCAGGCCCGCCTCGGCCAGCAGGTCGGCCGCCCACAGCGCCGAGTACGGCGTGCGCTGGTCGGGCTTGGTCACCACCGCGTTGCCGGCCAGGAGGGCGGGGATGGCGTCGCTGATGCCGAGGGTCAGCGGGTAGTTCCACGGCGAGATGATCCCCACCACGCCCTTGGGGTGGTGGTGCTCCCACGTCTCGGTCAGGCCGGGGATGGCGCCCTGGCGGCGGGTGGGCCGGAGCGCGTGTGCCGCGGTGTGCGCGTAGTAGCGGCTGCACAGGGCAACGTCGAGGACCTCCTCGAACGCGTGGCGGCGGGCCTTGCCGCTCTCCAGCTGGATGAGGTCGAGGATCTCCTCCTGGCGGTCGAGCACCAGGTCGTGCAGGCGCATGAAAACGGCGGCCCGGTCCGAGATGGGCGTCTCCGCCCAGGCACGCTGTGCCGCCCGGGCGCCCTCGAAGGCCAGAGCCACGTCCTCGGCCGTGCCACGGGGCACCGATCCGATGGGCTGGCCGGTGAAGGGAGCCTCGACGACGAGTGGCTCCCGCTCCCCGGCGGCGACGGCCCGCTCGGCCAGGGCGTCGAGGCGGGCCCGGTCGAAGCGCTGGTCGGGCAGGCTCCTGAGTGACGAGGTGGCGGTGTTGGTGTCGCTGTCCGTTGCCATGGGACCCTCCCTCGATGCGGGTTCGCTCGGATCGGGCTCGGGCCCTGGTGGCGGCGAGTGCGACCCGTCGTCCCCCAGGCTAACCACTCCCCGCCCGGGCGTGTCCGGCGCACCGCCCACCTCCACCCCGCCCGATGCCAGGGAGGTGGTCCCGGTCCGGGTGGGCGGACATGCTGTCGCCAGGTCTACCGTTGGGCACCGGCGCAGGGCAGGGAGGGCACGCCATGGATCCGACCACCACCCAGATGGCGACGGAGGACCACTACCGGGCGCGCATCGCCGGACCGTGGGACCACGTCGCCCGGGTGTCGCACTGCGTCGACTGCCTCCCCACCGGGTGCCCGCTGGTGGCCTACGTGCGCGACGGTGTCGTGGTCCGGGAGGAGTCGCCGGGCGACCTGCCGCCGGTGGAGGACGGCGTCCCCGACGCCAACCCCATGGTGTGCCAGAAGGGCCTGGCCTGGAGCCAGCAGATGCTCGCCCCCGACCGGCTGCTCCACCCCCTCCGGCGGGTGGGCGAGCGGGGATCGGGGTCGTGGGAGGAGATCACCTGGGACGAGGCGTTGGGCGAGGTGGCCGACGCCATCCTCGACGCCATCGAGGAGGTGGGCCCGGAGTCGGTCGTCCACGAGGGGTCGCCGGAGCTGGCCGCCCTCGTCCCCGCTGCCCGCTTCGTCCGCCTGATCGGAGGCACCAACCTCGACGTCAACGGGTCCATCAACGACTTCTGGGCCGGTCTCCACCAGGTGTTCGGCAAGTTCTACGTCACGCCGTCGGTGGACGACACCTTCCACTCGGACTGCATCCTCATCTGGCACGCCAACCCGGCCTACACGGGGATCCCCTCGTTCCACTACATCACCGAGGCCCGCTACCGGGGCGCCCGCGTCGTCCTGCTGGCCCCCGACGTGAGCCCCAGCCACGTCCACGCCGACCTCCACGTCCCGGTGGCCCACGGGACCGACGCCGCGCTGGCGCTGGCCATGTGCCAGGTGGTGCTGGACGAGGGGCTGGCCGACCTCGACTTCGTGCGGGCCCAGACCGACCTGTCGCTCCTCGTGCGCTGCGACGACGGCCGGTTCCTGCGCGAGGCGGACGTGACCGGCGGCAGCGCCGAGCGCTTCTACCACGCCCACCCCGGCCGCGGGCCGGTCATCGCCGACCCGACCAGCCTCGACCTCGACTTCGAGCCCGCCCTCGAGGGAACCTTCACCGTGACCACCCACGACGGTGCGTCGATCGAGGTCGAGCCGCTGCTGGCACGGGTCCGGCGGGTCCTCGACCAGCGCTACACGCCCGAGGCGGTCGCCGACACCTGCGGCGCCCACCCCGACACCATCCGGACGGTGGCGCGCTGGGTGGCCGGCGGGCGGACCCGCCTGGTGACCAACGCGGGGATGGCGAAGTACTACCACGGCGACCTCATCGCCCGGTCGATCCTCCTCCTGTTCGGGCTGACGGGGAACTGGGGACGCAAGGGCGCCGGGGGCGGTGCCTGGGCCGTCGGCATGTTCGACGGCCAGACCCTGGCCATGGGCAAGGACGAGCCGGGGATCGCCGGGACGGAGGCGTTCATGGGGGGCCTCGAGGCCATGACCGAGGCGATGCGGTCGGCCGACCCCACCCTCACCGGCACGCTGGCCAGCGCCGCCCTGTGGCGGTCGGTCGGCCAGTCGCTCGGCATGGTCCCCCCCGCCTTCTTCTGGTACTGGCACGCAGGCTTCCGCGAGCGGTGGGACGACCCCACTGTCAACGACCCGGCCATGCCCAAGCCGTTCGGGGAGCTGCTGGACGAGGCCATCGCCGCCGGGTGGTGGGGTCCGGCGGCGGCTCCCGGGCCCGACAAGCCGCCCCGGGTCCTGCTCGAGATCGCCGGGAACACGCTCCGGCGCACCCGGGGCGGGATGAACGTCCTCCTCGAGCACCTGTGGCCCCAGCTGTCGAAGGTCGTGGTGTGCGACGTCCGCATGTCCCAGACGGCCCGCTACGCCGACCTGGTGCTGCCCGCCGCCCATCACTACGAGAAGCCCGGGTTCGGCATGCCCACCCCGTGGACGATGATGCTCTCCTACAGCGACCGGGCCGTCCCCCCGGCCGGCGAGTCACGCACCGAGTGGGACATGCTGGGCGAGCTGTGCACGGTCATCGCCGACCGTGCCGCGGCACGGGGCCTCGAGTCCTTCACCGACGCCATGGGCATGGAGCACCGCTACGCCGACCTGTGGGACCGCTACACGCTGGGGGGGACCATGGTCACCGACGAGGACCTGGCCGACGAGATGGTGCGCGACTCGGTCCACACCGGCAACCTGCCCCCCGACACCACCCTCGACACCCTCCGCCGTGACGGCTGGGTGCGCTACCGGGACTGGGGCTTCATGGGCATGGCCCAGGGCCAGGCGTCACCCTTCCCCGAGGGCGAGACCCACGCCCCCCTGCGGGACCACGTGGAGCGGGGGCTGCCGTACCCGACGCTGACCAGGCGGGCCCAGTTCCTCCTCGACCACCCGTGGTTCGTCCAGGCCGGCGAAGACCTGCCGGCCCACAAGGATCCGCCTCCCATGGGGGGCGACCACCGCTTCCGCCTGTCGGGCGGGCACAACCGGTGGAGCATCCACTCGATGAACACCACCAACCCGGTGCTCCTCCAGACACACCGGGGCAAGCCCTTCATCCTCGTGAACGAGGACGACGCCGCCGAGCTGGGCATCGACGACGACGCACCGGTGCGGGTCTGGAACGACGTGGGCGAGTTCGTCGTCCACGCCCGCACCAGCCCGGCCCAGCGACCCGGTGCCCTCACCGTCTACAACGGGTTCGAGGGGTTCATGTTCGAGGGAGGGGCCGGCCCCAATGAGGTGGAGCCGGGACTGGTCAAGTGGCTGGGGCTGGCCGGCGGCTATGGGCACCTGGCCTACGCGCCCACCGAGTGGCAACCGGTACCGGCCGACCGCTGCCTGAACGTCGACATCGAGCCGGCACGCAGCGCGCCCTGAGCGCGGTGCAGGCGCGGTGGCCGGCGGGCCGGCGGCTGGGCACGCCCATGCCGCCCGGCTATCGGGCTCAGTTGACCTGGCGCTCCCTGCCGGACCAGAACTCCTGACGGAGCTTGTACTTCTGGAGCTTGCCGGTCGCCGTGCGCACCAGGCTGTCGCGGAACTCGACCCGCCGGGGCGCCTTGAAGTGGGCCATGAGGCTCCGGCAGTGCTCGATGAGCTCTTCTTCGGTGACGGACGTCCCGTCGCGCGTCACCACCAGAGCCATGACCGCCTCGCCCCACTTCTCGTCGGGGACGCCGATCACCGCCACCTCGGCCACCGCCGGGTGCTTGTAGAGCACGTCCTCCACCTCGATGGAGGACACGTTCTCCCCTCCGGTGATGATGACGTCCTTCTTCCGGTCGGAGATGACCACGTAGGGACCTTCCATGTAGCCGCCGTCGCCTGTGTGGAACCAGCCTCCCTCCAGCGCCTCGGCGGTGGCGTCGGGCTGGTGCCAGTAGCCGTCGAGCACGTGGTTGGAACGGGCCAGGACCTCGCCCACCTCGCTGATCCGGACGCGCACCCCGATGGCCGGCACGCCGGCCCGGCTGAGCCGGGTGGCCCGCTCGGAGACCGGCAGGTCGTCCCACTCCTCCGGCGCACGGTTGAAGGTGAGCAACGGCGACGTCTCGGTCAGCCCGTAGAGCTGGATGAACTCCCAGCCGAGCTCCTCCTCCACCCGCTCGATCACCCGCGAGGGCGGCGGCGCACCGGCCACCACGATGCGGACCTGGTCGCGTCCTGGGACCTCCTCGCCCCGCTCGCGGCGGGCCACGCCGGCCTCGAGAGCGGTGGCCACCACCGCAGGGGCGGCGCACATGATCGTGACCCCCTCCCGCTCGATACGGGACAGGATCTCCTCGCCGTCGATCTTGCGCTGGACCACGTGGCGGGCACCGATGGCGGTTGCCGCGTAGGGCATGCCCCATCCATTGGCGTGGAACATCGGGAGGGTGTGCAGCAGCGTGTCGCGGTCGGACAGCCCGGTGTGCCATCCGAACGACACCGCGTTCAGCCAGCAGTTCCGGTGGGTCAGCTGGACACCCTTCGGGCGGGCGGTCGTCCCCGACGTGTAGTTGATGGTGCAGGTGGCGTCCTCGTCCGCCTCCCAGCCGGCCGGGCTCCGGCTGGCGCCCACCTCCGGGTCGAACAGGGCGGCGTCCTCCACGCCGTCCAGCCGGAACCGGTGCGGCACCTCGATCCCCGACACCTGCTCGTCCATGTCGGGGTCGTAGAGGAGCACGGAGGTGCCCGAGTGCTCGACGATGAAGGCGATCTCGTCGGCCGTCAGGCGGTAGTTGATCGGCACCAGGATCCGCCCGAAGCCGCTCACCCCGAAGTACGACGCCAGGAAGCGCGACGCGTTGGGGCTGACGATGGCCACCCGCTCGCCGACGCCGACACCGAGGTCGTCGAAGGCCACGGCCATGGCCCGGGCCCGGTGGTGGAGCTCGCCGTAGGTGATGCGCCCGAAGCTGCCCGGCGTGTCCGGCTCGTCGAGGACGGCCGGGCGATCGCCGTAGACGTCGGCAGCCCGCTCCAGGAAATCCCCGATGGTCAGCGGCACCTTCATGGGTCGACCCCCCTTGCGCTCGTCTCCGGGCCACATGCCCGCCGCGTGCACGAGGCACACCGCTTCCGGGATGACCCAGAGGTGATCATGGCAGACGGACGCCAGGCGGTGCACGTGGCTCGAGAGCACGGGACCGACCCGGTGCCCCCGGTGTCGGCCGTGTCCCCGGCGCCTGCCGTGCCGGTCGCCCGCTCCCGGAGCCCGGGCAGCGGGCCGCGGACTGCGGACTGCGGACTGCGAGGGGCAGGGATAGCCTGCCCACATGCAACCGCTCGACACCTTCGCCACCGCCCGCGCCGAGTTCGAACGCCGCCTCCGGCTGGTGGGTGACGCCGACTGGGAACGTTCCACCCCCTGCGAGGGGTGGACGGTGCGGGAGCTCGTCGACCATGTCGTGCGGGGTGACCTGATCGCCACCCGCCTCCTCGACGGCCAGGCGTGGGAGGACGCACTGGCCGAGGTCCAAGCCGAGGACATCGGCGACGACCCCGTCGCCGCCTTCGGCCAGGGTGCCGACGACTTGGCGGCGACGTTCGCCGTACCGGGGGCGATGGAGCGGACCTGCCACCACATCGCCGGCGAGATCCCCGGCGCCCAGCTCCTCGGGTTCCGGATCGGCGACTACACGCTCCATGCGTGGGACCTGGCCCGTGCCATCGGTGCCGACGAGGACCTCGACCCCGAACTGGTGGAGGTGGTGTGGGAATCCCTCCAACCCATGGCGCCCTTCATCGGGCAGACCGGCTTCTTCGGGGCCGGTCCGAGTGGCGACGTGGACGAGTCGGCCCCCCTCCAGACCCGTCTCCTCGATCTCTCCGGTCGCCGTCCCTGACCGGGGCGGACCGGGGGACGGGCGCGGGGCCGGCGGGGGCGCCGTCCGGGCGCACCCGGCCACCCCGGGTACCCTGAGACGCGCGGGGCCCAGGGGGTGCTCGCCACCTGCCGACCGACTGGGGGGACCATGCACCCGATCCGTGCCGACCGCGGGCGACGCCCGGGCCAGGGGACCCCACCACCGCGGTGGCGCACCGCCCTGGGTGCCCTCGGGGCGCTGGCCCTGGCGACCACCGCCGCGTGCTCGACCACGTCGGGGAGCGCGTCGGGCACGGCGACCACCTCGTCGGCCGGCACCGCCTACCACCGCCCCGCCTGCCACCCCACGCCCCCCGCCACCCCCGTGCGCGCCGTGCCCGTCACCGGCGCGCCCTCGGCGTGGACGGTCACGTCGTTCGACGGCACCCAGCTGCGCGCCTACTGGTTCCCGGCGACACCGGGCGGTTCGCCGAAGGCACCCACCGTCCTGATGGGCCCGGGGTGGGGCGAGACGGCCGACACCAGCCTCACCTCGGCCGCACTGTTCGGCGGGCTCACCATCGGCCAGCTCAACCGGGCCGGCTTCAACGTGTTGACGTGGGACCCCCGCGGCTTCCCCCCCTCCACCGGCACGGCCGAGCTCGACAGCGCCGCCTACGAGGCCCGCGACGTCGAGCAGCTCATCAACTGGGTGGCCACCCTTCCCGGCGTAGCGCTGAACGGCCCCGACGATCCGGCCGTCGGCATGGTGGGCGCCTCCTACGGCGGCGGCATCCAGTTCACCGCGGCGGCCGTCGACTGCCGCATCGACGCCATCGTCCCCACCATCGCCTGGCACTCGCTGGCCACCAGCCTCTACAAGGCGGACACCATCAAGGCGGGGTGGGCCGGGCTCCTGGTGGAGGCCGGTGCGCGCATGCACCTCGATCCCCACATCGTCGCCGCCGACAATGCCATCGGCTCGGGGACGCTGTCGCCGGCCGAGGTCAACTGGTTCACCGACGCCGGCCCCGGCGCCCTCGTGTCCAAGATCACCGCCCCCACCCTCATCATCCAGGGCACCGTCGACAACCTCTTCACCCTCGACGAAGGGGTGGCCAACTACCAGGCCCTCCGTTCCCGTGGGGTGCCAACCCACATGATCTGGTTCTGCGGCGGGCACGGCGCCTGCCTCACCCCGCCCGGCGACCAGCAGGTCATCACCACCGACACCATCGCCTGGCTCGACCGTTACCTGAAGGGCCAGCCGGGCGTCGACACCGGCCCCACCTTCCAGTTCGTCGACCAGAACGGCGCGTCCTACCAGGCGGCCGGCTACCCGGTCCCCACCGCCTCCCCGCTCACCGCGACGGGGCACGGGACCCTCGCCCTGACCGCCGCCGGTGGATCAGGCCCGGCCCACGTCCCCGCAGGCGTCACCGACCCGCTGGCCGGTTTCGCCGCTCCGGTCACACCGGCCGAGGCGTCGAACGCGGTGGACGTGCCCATCACCACCGGCAGCCGCTCGGCTCTCGTCGTCGGTTCCCCGGACCTGACGATCACCTACCGGGGCACGGTGCCGCCGGGTGCCGCGCCGGAGCGGGTGTTCGCCCAGGTGGTCGACGACGCCACGGGCATGGTGCTCGGCAACCAGATCACCCCCATCGACGTCACCCTCGACGGCGCCGCCCACACCACCACCGTTCCCCTCGAGATCGTGGTGGCCGCCCTGCACCCGGGGGCGCGTCTCACCCTCCAGCTGGTGGCGACCACCGTCGCCTACGCCCGGCCCCGCCTGGGAGGATCGATCACCTTCAGCAGCGTCCACGTGTCGCTTCCGGTGGCGTCGGGGATCGCACCCCGCTGACCGGCCCGGAGAACGGCCACTCGTGGCGCCGAGCCATCCTCCTCGGTAGCGTCGGCTCCATGGCGGATGGCGATCGCTGGCGGATCCACGGGAGGCGGCGGCACGGGTACGGACCGGCGGTGGCAGCCCTGGCCGTGGCCGCCGCACTGGCGACCGGCTGCACGCACTCGACCTCGAGCTCCCGACCGGGTGGCACGTCGACGGACGCACCGGCCAACGCGTCGCCTGCGAGCGCGACCACGGTCGCTCCGGCATGCCTGACCGCCGTGCACTTCGTCTCGCCCCAGGCGGGGGTGGCGCTGACCTCCCCCAGCCGGGCGTGTGCGCCACCACCGGACGGCCAAGGAACGGTGCGGATGGCCGTCAGCGACGACGGCGGCAGCCACTGACGTGTCGTGGGGACGGCGGTCCCCGGGTCCGTTGCACCCGACCAGCCCATGCAGGTGGTCGCCGCGTCGACCCAGCGGGTGTGGATCGCGATCGGGAACGGACGCCTGGAGGCGACGACGGACGGTGGGCAGCACTGGGCGGGCCAGCCCGTTCCCGCGCCGGTCGTCCAGCTCTCCCTGGCCGCCTCCACCGTCTGGGTGCTGTCGCGCCCGCCGACCACCCCCGGGTCCCTGGTGTGCACCCCGATCGTCGAGACCGCGCCTGACCCCGGCGGTAGCTGGCACCGCACACCCTTCCCGGTCGGCGAGGTACGGGCCCGACCGGCGATGGCCGTCACTTCACCGACGACGGCAGTGGTGACCCTCCACCTTCCGGACGTCCCCGGAGGGGCGGGCGCCAGCGCCTTCGACGAGCTGGTGGTCACGACCGATGCCGGAGATCACTGGGCCGTGGATCAGGTACCGGCCGGACCCGTTGGGTGGTGCGCGCACCAGGACGGCACCCCCTTCCTCACCGGAATCGGCCAGCGTTGGTGGATGCTATGCATCGGCGGCGCGGCCGCCGGGAGCTCGACCAAGTCGTTGCTGGCCACGACGGACGGCGGTCTGCACTGGACGGTGGTGGCGGCCCTCACCGACCTGGGAGCCCCGCTGGTGGCGGGGGCGCTCCCCCGGGCAAAACCGGCGACGCTCCAGGCGGGCGGTCCCGACCTGCTGTGGCTGGCGACAGCCGTCGATCTCACCGAGAGCACCGACGGGGGCGCCACCTGGAGCCAGGTGAGCGGGCCGCGTTTCGACGAATCACCGTTCACGTCGTTCGACGTCCTGTCGCCCTCTCGGGCCGGGGTGCTGGCGCCGGAGGCCGGTCGACGTCCGACGGGACCACCTGGCAGCGCCTCGGTTGAGGCTCCCTGCCTGGCGGTCGGTCAGGACCCTACCGTGACCTCGAGGACCGGACCCTGGCCCGGGAGCGACATCTGCTGGACGAGGACGTTGATCGCCCCCATGCCGAACACCAATTCGATGCCGGCGGCACTGTTGGTCGACGAGGTCTCGGTGAAGCCGGCCGACTTCAGGGTCTTCGCGTAGTCGTCCGCCGCGCTGGCGCTGGTCTCGTCAGCCTGGATCAGCCACTTGTTCGAACTGAGCTGTTGGGCGATGGTGTAGCTCCCCGGAGGCGCCGGGACCTGGGAGGGGAACCCGGCGGGGACGCCGGTCGAGGACGGAGACGCCGGGACGCTCGGGGTCGGGATGGTCGACGACGCGGACGCGGACGGGGCCGAGATCTGGGGCACACCGCCGATCGAAGTGACGGTGAACGTGATGCCGTGACCGGACAAGCCGGTCGCATTGGCAGCCGAGCCGCCCGTCACGCCGGTCGAGTAGGAGAGCAGGGCGCCCGTCGACGAGTCCACGCATGCGGTGGCCACTTCGTTCACGATCGAGGCATTTGGCGACTGCACGTGGAAGGTCACCCCGGAGGCGCCGGCCACCGTACAGGGGGCTCCCTTCGTGATCTTGATGCCGGCCACGTGCGTGTAGCCGAAGAGCGACGCAGCGACTGCCGGCTCGCCGAACAGGTGGTTGTTGCCCTGGGGCGTCTTGAATTGGGTCGGCTCGACCTGGCCGACAGCGACCGACGTTCCCTGGCCGTTCACGTCGTAGATCGTCACCGCCGGTTCGTTGGTCTGCACCTCCCAGTCGGTGGGACTGTGGACCTTGCCCGTCCAGGTCATCGACACGCTGCCGGCGTCGTTCGCCGAGGTGAACGTGTAGTTCTGCAGTCCACCGAGCTTGGCCTGATTGAGGCCGTCGACGGTGGCCGACGATGCCTGCGATCCCGATGTCGCCGATGTCGTCGCCGACGACGATCCCGCCGAGCTGGTCCCCGAACCGCCGCCACACGCTGCCCCCACCACGCACACCCCGGCGAACAACAGGGTGAGCGAGGTGCGCCGCTGCCACGATCGAACCGCCATCAGACCTCCCCAGAGTCCACATCCAGCACGAAGATGGCGAAGTGTACCTGGGAACGCTGAACGTGGCGTTGATGACACGCTCGGCACCGTCGTTGTGCCGACTGCCGTTCCGCCGCACTCCCCGACCGGTCACCCGTCCGGATGTTGCCACGCAGGATGCCACCGCCCGGCGGCCGGCCGGTGCGATCCTGGGGCGTGCCCACCCGAGCCGATCGACCCCGTCGACGACCGCCCAGCCGGGCGAGGCGGCGGAGGCGGGCGGCGCGGCGCCTTCCCGTGGCCGTCGCGCTGGTGGCAGCCCTCGCCGTCGGCGCCGTTACCGCCTGGGACCACCTGTTCGGGCCGGCCATGGCGGCAGGAGCGGGACCGGTCGACGCTTCCCTCTTCGCCCCCGGGGCGTGCGTGCTCCTGCCACCGACCATGGGTGATCGGCACCTGACCGTCTTCCTCGACGCCGGGCACGGTGGTCCCGATCCGGGGGGCGTCGGCACCACCGAGTCCGGCAGGCAGATCGGCGAGTCCGCCGTCAACCTGCACGTCGAGCTCGACGCGGCCAGCGGGTTGCGTGCCCGGGGGTTCGCCGTCGTGGTGTCGAGGACGGCCGACACCACGGTGCTCCGGCTCAAAGCGGCCGACACCGACGGGTCCCTCCTCTCCGTCAGGGGCGTGCACGACGACGTCGCCGCCCGCGACCAGTGCGCCAACGACGCGCACGCTGCCGCCCTCGTCGGCATCTACATGGATGCCGGGGGCTCGCTGTCGGAGGCAGGGAGCGTCACCACCTACGACACGGCCCGGCCGTTCGCCGCCGCCAACCAACGGCTCGCCACCCTGCTGCAGGACGACGTGCTGGGTGCGATGAACGCCCGGGGGTGGGGCATCCCCGACGACGGGGTCGTGCCCGACACCTCGGAGGGCTCGGTGTCGGGCGATCCGACCACCAGCGGTCTGGCGGCCAAGGCCGCCGCCTACCCCCACCTCCTCCTGCTCGGCCCGGCCGAGGCCGGCTACTTCACGTCCCCCAGCCGCATGCCGGGAGCGGTGATCGAGCCTCTCTACCTGACCGATCCGTTCGAGGCGTCGATCGCGGCGAGCACCACCGGGCAGTCGGTGATGGCCCAGGGGATCGTCGACGCCGTCGTCCAGTACTTCGCTCCCCCGCTGGCGCCGTCGGCGACGGGGAGGGGGGCGCCGTGATCATGCACGCCCCCCGCCACCGCCTCGTTCAGCGCACCTCTTACGAGCAGCCGCTGGTCGTTCCGCAGGACGAGCACACGTAGCACGACCCCGACCGCTGCATCACGTTGCCGCACTGGTAGCAGTAGGGAGCGTCGCGCTGCTCGGCCCGGGCGATGGGAGCCGGAGCCGCCGTCCCCGCACCCGCTGCGGCGCCGGCCGGCTGGGCCGGGACCGAACCGGTGTCCTCCAGCTTCGGGGCCTCGCCGGCCACGACGCCCTGCTCCACGATCCCCGTCGACTCCGTGGCCGTCTCCTCCACCCCCGGCAGGGTCGGCTGCATCCGCTCGGCGGTGGAGAGCACCCCGAGCTCGGCCCGCTCCTCGACCGTCAGGTAGTCGAGGGCAAGGCGCCGGAAGATGTAGTCGACCAGGCTGGTGGCGATGCGGAGGTCGGCATCGTCGGTGATGCCGGCCGGCTCGAACCGCATGTTGGCGTACTTGCGGACGTAGGTCGACAGCGGCACCCCGTGCTGCAGGCCCAGGCTCAATGAGATGGAGAAGGCGTCCATGATCCCGGCCAGGGTCGAGCCCTGCTTCGAGACCTTCATGAACACCTCGCCCGGACGCCCGTCCTCGTACTCGCCGACGGTGACGTAGCCCTCGCAGTCGGCCACCCGGAAGGCGAACGTCGACGACCGGCGGCGGCGGGGCAGGCGCTCACGGACCGCGCCCACCAGCACCGTCTCCGCCTTACCCGCCGCGGCCAGGGCCGCCTCGAGCTCGGCGATCCGGCCGGCCAGCTCCCGGTCGTGGGCCTCGGCCTCGGAGCCCGCCGGCGAGGCGTCACCGCCCAGTGCCTCGGTCTCCTTCTTCGTGGTCGACAGCGGCTGGGCCACCTTGCAGTTGTCGCGGTAGATGGCGATGGCCTTGATCCCCATCCGCCAGGCGTCGATGTGGAGCTGCTCGACGTCCTCGACGGTCACGTCCTCGGGGAGGTTGACCGTCTTCGAGATGGCGCCGGAGATGAACGGCTGGACCGCCGCCATCATCCGCACGTGCCCCAGGTAGTGGATGGTGTTGTCGCCCATGGAGCAGGCGAAGACGGGGAGGTGGTCGGCGGACACGTGGGGGGCGCCGATGATCGACATGTGCTCGTTGATGTAGGCGACGATGTCCTCCACCTGCTCGGGCGAGTAGCCGAGGCGGGCGAGTGCACGGGGCACGGTCTGGTTGACGATCGACATCGTCCCCCCGCCGACCAGCTTCTTCGTCTTGACCAGGCCCAGGTCGGGCTCGACCCCGGTGGTGTCACAGTCCATGAGCAGCCCGATGGTCCCCGTGGGGGCGAGCACGCTGGCCTGCGAGTTCCGCACCCCGTACTGCTCGCCCAGTTCCACGGCCGAGTCCCACGCCTCCTGGGCGGCGGACAGCAGCTCGGTCGGCACCAGCTCCTCGTCGACCTCGGCCACCGCGTCGCGGTGCATGCGCAGCACCTCGAGCATGGGCTCGGTGTTCTCGTGGTAGCCGGCGAAGGGCCCCATGCGGGCCGCGGTGCGGGCCGAGGTGGCATACGCGTGACCCGTCATGAGGGCGGTGATGGCCCCGGCCCACGCCCGCCCCCCGTCCGAGTCGTAGGGGAGGCCCTGGGCCATGAGGAGCGCGCCCAGGTTGGCGTAGCCGATACCCAGCTCCCGGAACCGGCGGGAGTTCTCGCCGATCTTCTCGGTCGGGTAGTCGGCGTTGCCCACGATGATCTCCTGGGCGGTGAAGACGACCTCGACGGACGCCTTGAAGCCGTCGACGTCGAAGCTGCCGTCGGCGCCCAGGTAGCTGAGCAGGTTCAGGCTGGCCAGGTTGCAGGCCGAGTTGTCGAGGTGCATGTACTCGCTGCACGGGTTGGAGCCGTTGATCCGGCCCGTGTTGCGGGCCGTGTTCCACCGGTTGATGGTGGTGTCGAACTGCATGCCGGGGTCGGCGCACTCCCAGGCGGCGTGGGCGATCTGGCGGAAGAGGTCCTGGGCCGGCACGGTGCGGACGGGCGAGCCGTCGGCGCGGGCGGTCAGCTCCCAGTCGTCGCCGGCCACCACCGCGGCCATGAACTCGTCGGTGACCCGCACCGAGTTGTTGGCGTTCTGGTACTGCAGGCTGACCGAGTCCTTGCCGTCGAGGTCCATGTCGAAGCCGGCGTCGCGCAGCACGCGGGCCTTGCGCTCCTCGATGGCCTTGCACCAGATGAAGTCCTCGATGTCCGGGTGGTCGGCGTCGAGGATGACCATCTTGGCGGCGCGGCGGGTCTTGCCCCCCGACTTGATGGTGCCGGCCGACGCGTCAGCCCCCCGCATGAAGCTCACCGGGCCCGACGCGGTCCCCCCGCCCTTCAGCAGCTCGTGGGAGGAGCGGATGCGCGACAGGTTGACACCGGCACCGGAGCCGCCCTTGAAGATCACGCCCTCCTCCGTGTACCAGTTGAGGATGGAGTCCATCGAGTCCTCCACGGCGAGGATGAAGCACGCCGATCCCTGCTGGGGGACGCCGGCCACGCCGATGTTGAACCACACGGGCGAGTTGAACGCCGCCTTCTGGTGGATGATGAGGTACTTGAGCTCGGCCCGGAACGACTCGGCCTCCTCGTCGTCGAGGAAGTAGCCGTCCTTCATCCCCCAGGCGGTCACCGTGTCCACCACCCGGTCGGCCACCTGCTTCAGGGACCACTCACGCTCCGGCGTACCGGGGGTGCCCCGGAAGTACTTCTGGGCCAGGATGTTGGTGGCGTTGAGGCTCCAGGTCGAGGGCACCTCCACCCCCAGCTGCTCGAACGCCACCTCCCCGGTGCGGTAGTTGGTGATCCGTGCGTCGCGCCGCTCCCATGTCACCGTGTCGTAGGGGTCGATGCCCTGGCCGGTGAAGTGGCGGCCGATGCCGATGCCGGTCCGCTGGGGGGCGATGGCCATGGGATGCACCTCTTTCGTGTGGTGGCTCGTGTCGTGACTGTCGGTGTCGGCCACCCTTCCGGGTGCCCCGGCGCCGCCGTTGCTGCGCTCCCTCTCCCCCCGAGTCTCTCCGCCGGTGCCTGGCGCCGTGCCCGCCGGACACGGTCCGCCGAACAGGAGATTCCGTACCAAAACACAATATCTTGTGTTTTGCCCTCCCCGAGGTACGAGATAGTGGGATCATTACAGCAGCGTAATTACATGCCTGTCAACGCCTTCGCGCCGATTCCGGCGCCGGACGACCGGCTCCGCCCCAGGTCACCGGTGGTTCGCGAAGAATTGCGGATCATTGCTGGGCGCGAGCACCTTCCCGGCGGTCCCGACCCGGCGAGCCCGACCCGGCGGTCCCGAGCGGTTCGGTCCCCCGCCACCCCCATGGCTAGCATCCCAGCGTGCCCGCCTCCACCTGCATCGTCGCCGTCGACGCCGGCACCACCGGCATCAGGTCGCTCGTCGTCGACCAGCATGGCGCGGTGGTCGACCTCGCCTACCGGGAGCTGACCCAGCACTTCCCCCGTCCGGGCTGGGTGGAGCACGATCCCGACGAGATCCGGGCCGGGGTGATGGCCACCCTCGACGAGGTGGCAGGGCGGCTCGACCCGTCCGCCGAGGTGGCGGCCATCGGCATCACCAACCAGCGTGAGACGGTGGTGGCCTGGGACCGCTCGTCGGGCCAGCCCCTCCACCGAGCCATCGTCTGGCAGGACCGGCGCACCGCCGACGCCTGCCTCGCCCTCGAGGAGGCGGGCCTGCTCCCGGTGGTGCGTGACCGCACCGGTCTGGTGCTCGACCCCTACTTCTCCGCCACCAAGATGCACTGGCTGCTCGACCAGGGTGGCGTCGAGGACGGCCCCGACCTGGCCCTCGCCACCGTCGACACCTGGGTGCTGTGGCACCTGACGGGCGGGCCGGCCGGCGGGGTGCTCGCCACCGATGCCACCAACGCGTCACGCACCTCCCTCTACGACATCCGCCTGCGCCGCTGGTCCGAGGAGCTGTGCGGTGCCTTCGGGGTGCCGATGCGGGCCCTGGCCGACGTGCGCCCCTCGTGCGGAACGTTCGGCACGGTCGCACCGGGGGTGCTCGCTCCCGGCTCCCCCCTCACCGGCGTGCCCATCAGCGGGATGGCCGGTGACCAGCACGCCGCCCTCGTGGGCCAGGCCTGCTTCGAGCCCGGCATGGCCAAGGTGACCTACGGCACCGGCAGCTTCGTGCTGGTCAACGCCGGCCCCGAGTGCCCACCCCCCGCCCCCGGCCTGGTCACCACCATCGCCTGGGATCTCGGCGACCACGGCGGGGACGCACCCGTCGCCTACGCACGCGAAGGCTCGGTGTTCGTCTCCGGAGCGGCCATCCAGTGGCTCCGTGACGGGTTGGGGCTGATCGGCGAGTCCGCCGAGATGGGGGCGCTCGCTGCCTCGGTCGACAGCAGCGACGGCGTGGTCGTGGTGCCCGCCTTCGCCGGCCTGGGCAGCCCCCACTTCGACCCGGCCGCCCGCGGCCTCATCTCCGGGCTCAGCCGGGGGACGGGACGGGCACACGTGGCCCGGGCCGTGGTCGAGGCCCTCGCCTACCAGGTACGTGACGTCCTCGACGCCGTGGCCGCCTCCGGGTCCCCCGTGACCCGCCTGCGGGTGGACGGGGGGGCGGCCGCCATGGACCTGCTCCTCGCCCTCCAGGCCGACCAGTCGAGGGTCGAGGTGTCGCGCCCGAGCTCGGTGGAGTCGACCGCGTGGGGCGCCGCCGCCCTGGCCGGCCTGGCCGAGGGGGTGTGGGGCTCGACCGGCGATCTGGCCGACCTGTGGCACGAGGAGGCGTCGTTCTCCCCGTCAGGCGACCGGACGCTGGCGGATGCCGGACATGCCGCCTGGGCCCGGGCCGTGGAGCGGGCCGGCGGCTGGGCCCACAGCTGACCGCCCGGTACTGACCGCCCCGGCCTGGCCACCTGGACCCCGCCGCCCCGTCATGTTCACCCCGTCCCCACCGCTCGGGGCCGGTCCGGGCACGGCACGCGCCTGACCCCCGGACGGGGTACCGCCCGCAGGCCCTCAGCCCGCCGCCGCCCTGGTGGCCAGTTCCTCCCAGCGGTGATCGGCCAGCTCGGCCATGACGGCCACCCGCTGGTACTCGCGTCGACGCAGTACGGGCGACTCCCGCCCCACCAGCAGGACCAGGCCGGCCCGGGGCAGTCGTGCCACCGCCGCGCCGGGGACGAGGTCGGTGGCCGGCGGGCTCGTCGCGTCCCTCGGTGCCGACTGGGCCACCCGCACCGCCGCGTCGGCCAGCCACGTCTCGTCGGGCAGGTCGCCGGCGGCAGCGTCGGGCCACGGTCCCCGGGGATCGAGGACGACCGCGTAGCGGGCGGACAGGCTGGCACGCACCTGCGCCACCAGGTGGTCGATCACGGCAGCCGGGGTGCGCTGGTGGAACAGCGAGATGGCCAGTTCCAGGGCCTCGGCGTTCCGGTCGGGCACCGAGCCGGCCACCGTCTCCATCGACTCGACCTCGACGCCGTCCACCTCGAGGATCTCGGACCGCAGCAGGTCGGCATGGCTGCCGGAGTCGATCTCCACGCCGAGCTCGTCGATCACGTCACCGCCGCCGGACTCGAGGACGTCGATGGAGGTGACCGAACCGCCCACCGCGCCGATCCGGCTGGCGACGGCACCGAGCGCCCCTGGCCGATCAGGAAGGCGGACCCGGATCAGCAGCCGCTCCATGCGATCATGCTAAGGGGTCGGTGTGAACGTGGTGTTTCCGCTCCGTGACGACCTGGTCCAGGCGGATGGGCCGTGGCGGCCGGAACTCGACGAGGTCGGTGCCGTCCCCCTCGTCCTCGGCGACGTCGGGCCTCGACGAGCGGCGTGCGTACTCGTGCACGTACTCCTGGCCCGACAGTCTGGCGATGGCTGCCATGAGCTCGTCGGTGCCCCGGCGGAGGGCGGCGGGGTCGTCGCTGTCGACGCACAGGTCGAGGGGCGGCCCGAAGCGGACGGTCACGGTGTGGAACGGGCGCATCACCCGGCTGCCCGGCGGCTGGACCCGGCGGGTGCCCACCAGGCCCACCGGCACCACCGGCACGCTGCAGGCGGTGGCCAGCCGGCACACGCCGGTGTGGCCCTTGTGGAGGCGGTGGTCGGGAGCCCTCGTCCCCTCCGGATAGATCCCGAGCAGCCCGCCGGCGTCGAGGACGTCCTTCGCCGTGTCGAGGGCCCGCTGGGAGGCGTCGCCACCGTCACGCCGGAGGGGAATCTGGCCGGCGGCCCGGAAGAACCAGGCCGTCCGCCACGAGTCGAAGTACTCGGCCTTGGCCACGTAGGTGACCCTGCGGGGAACCACGAGGGGGAGGAAGAAGGAGTCGCAGAAGGACTGGTGGTTGGCGGCCAGGATGGCCGGCCCACTTGTGGGGATGTGCTCGCGGCCCTCCACCCGTACCCTCCAGAACAGGTACAGGAACGGGGTGAGGATGACCTTGAGGATCCAGTAGGCCACACCCCACGGTACCGTGCCTGCCCTCGTGTGCTCTACTGCCTCTGATGACGACCCACGCGAACGGCCGGCGCCACGACACCACCGGTGGCACCAGCTCCACTACCGGTGGTCGGGCCACGGTGGCCGGGGGTACGCCCGGACCGTGGACCGTGCTCGGTCGCACCGTGGCGCTGCCGGTCGAGGTCCGCCGGGCGACCCAGTGGTCTACGCACTTCCTCGTGCCCCTCGACGCCGCCCAGCGCATCGTGGACCCGACCGGCCTGCAGGTCACCGGACCGGTGCCCGGCCGAGCCCTCCTCACCCTCGCCGTCTGCCGCTACGACGACACCGACCTCGACGCCTACAACGAGGTCGCCGTCAGCTTCGCCGTCCGTCCCCACGGCGCAGCACCGGCCGGGACGGCGGGCCGCCTGGCCGAACTGGCCCGGGGCGACGTGTGCGCCTACATCCACCGGCTCCCCGTCGACGGGGAGTTCACGTGCGCCGCCGGCCGGGACGTGTGGGGCTTCCCCAAGTGGGTCACCACCGTCGACATCGACGAGGAGCGCCGGGGCCCGTCCGGCCGCGCCGGGACCGCAGCCGTGCGGCTGGTCGACGACGGCGTGCACGTGCTCTCACTCTCCATGGACCCCTCCGGCCCCCTGCGCCTGCCCGACACGGCCCCGCCCACCTATTCGTTCCGCGACGGCGTCCTGCGGCGCACGGCGTGGTCCATGCGCCAGTCGGCAGCGTCGGGGCGGCCCGGTGGGACCCACGTCGTCCTGGGCGACCACCCGATGGCCGACGAGCTGCGCTCGCTCGGCCTCCCCCGCCGGGCGGTCGCCACCACCGGCGCCGGCGGGCTGTGGGCATCGTTCGGGGCGGCCGAGGTCGTGGCCCCACCCGGCGGTCCGGCGGCGTGACCCGGTCGTTGACCCCGATCGGGTGGCGACCGTAGCGTCGGTCGCGCCATGTCCCGCCGATTGACGCCACGGGGTGCCGAGCGCCGGCGCGCCCTGCTCGACACCGCGGCCCGGCACTTCGCCACCGACGGCTACCACCCCACGTCGGTGGCGGCCATCGTGGACGACCTGGGGGTGGGCAAGGGCGTCTTCTACTGGTACTTCGACTCCAAGGACGACTGCTACCGCCAGATCCTGGTCGACGCCCAGCGCAGCCTGCGGGCCGTCCAGCGGGACGCCGTCGCCGACGAGCACGACCCCGCCCGGCGCATCGACGCCGGCATCCGGGCGTCCATGCACTGGCTGGCGGACAACCGCCACCTCTTCGCCCTGCTCGAGCAGGCGCGCACCGACGAGCGTTTCGCCCCCCTGGTCCGCCGGGGCGAGCAGCAGATGGTGGCCGACACCCTCCCCCACATCCGGGCCGGGATCGCCGCCGGGCTGCTCAGGCGGGAGGACCCCGAGCTCCTGGCCGTGGCCATCCTCGGGGTGACCGACGCGCTGGCCCGGGCCGTGGTGCTCCAGGCCGGTGACGGGCCCGATGCCGGTGCCGCTGCCGACCGCGCCGCCGAGGCGGCCATCTCGTTCTGCCGGCGGGGCCTCCTGGTCGACGAGGCCGACCCGCGCTCTGAACGCACCCCGGCGTGACGGCCGCCGGTCCCGGGGCCCAGGCCGGGCCGGTCAGCCCAGCCGGGTGAGGGCCTTACGCAGGCTACGGATGCCCTGGCCGATGCGCTGCTCGTTCTCGATGAGGGCGAACCGGACGAACCCGTCGCCCCCCGGACCGAACCCGACACCCGGCGAGGTGGCGACGTCGGCCTCGCTCACCAGGAACTTGGCGAACTCGAGCGAGCCCATCTCCCGGTAGGGCTCGGGGATGGGCGCCCACACGAACATGGTCCCCCGGGGGGGCGTGACCTCCCACCCGATCCGGGACAGGCCCTCGCACAGGGCGTCGCGCCGCGACTGGTAGGCCTCGTTGATGACCTTCGGGTAGTCGGGGTTCTCGTTCATGGCCACGATCGCGGCGATCTGGATCGGCTGGAACGTGCCGTAGTCGAGGTAGCTCTTCAGCTTGGTGAGGGCCTGGACGATCTCGGCGTTGCCCACCATGAACCCCACCCGCCAGCCGGCCATCGAGAACGACTTCGTCATGGTGTAGAGCTCCACGGCGACGTCCTTCGCCCCGGGGACCTCCAGGATCGACGGCGGCCGGTAGCCGTCGAAGGCGATGTCCGCATAGGCGAAGTCGTGGACGAGCACGATGTCGCGCTCACGGGCGAACTCGACGAGGCGGGTCATCCACGCCAGGTCGACGCACTCGGTCGTCGGGTTGTGGGGGAACGACAGGACCACCACCCGCGGCTTGGGCCACGCCGACTCCCACGCCTCCATCAGGTTGTCGAAGAAGGCCTCGCCCGGCTCGCCCGCGTCACCCTCCTGGGAGGCCCCCAGCCGGATGTGGCGAACGTCGGCCCCGGCGAAGAGCGGGGCGTAGATGTGGATCGGATACGACGGCGAGGGCACGAGGGCGGTGTCGCCCGGGCCGACCAGCACCCACATCAGGTGGGACAGGCCCTCCTTCGCCCCGATGGTCGTCACCACCTCGGTGTCGGGGTCGATGGCCACGCCGAACTTCCGCAGGTACAGGTCGGCGATGGCCTGGCGGATCTTCGGGATGCCCCGGCTGGCCGAGTACCGGTGGTTGCGCGGGTTGCGGGCCGCTTCGGCCAGCTTCTCCACCGCCACGTCAGGTGAGGGCAGGTCCGGGTTGCCGAACCCCAGGTCGATGACGTCCCTGCCTGCTCGCCGGGCTGCCAGTTTGAGTTCGTTGATGGTGGCGAACACGTAGGGCGGCAGCCCGTTGATGCGGCGGAAATCCATGGGCAGAGGTTACCGCCCCTCCGCCAGGCCGCCGGACGCCTCGGCCACCGCCTCGATCGACTCGGGCCAGCCGCACACGGCCCACGTCGCCCCGGCGGCACGGATCGACCCGAGGCGCTCCGCGATGGCGTCGGCGTTCCCGGCCACCGGCCCTCCCCAGGTCACCTCCACGCCCGTGGCGACCAGGGACGCGACGTCCCCGGGCGCCGCGTCCCACAGGTTGACGGCCGCGCCCGCGGCCCGGGCGACCTCGACGGTCGCCGCCCGACCCCCGCCCACCCAGACGGGGATCCCCCGGTCCTCGAGGGCGCGGGCCACCGCGCCCATCCGCGAACGCCGCTCGGCGGCGGCGTCGAAGGGCACCCCGAACGCCTCGTTCTCGGCCCGGCTCAGGTGGTCGCCCGTGCCGAGGCCGGCGATCAGCCGGCCGTCCGAGATGCGGTCGACGGACGCCAGCGTGGCCACCAGGACGTCGTCGGGAAGGAGGCCGATGCGTGCCACCAGGGTGCCCACGTGGATGGTCCCGGTCGCTGCCGCCAGCGCGCCCAGCAACGGGCCGGGGGAGAGCGCTGGCCGGCCCGGCTGCCCCATGGGCCACAGGTGGTCGAAGCAGAAGACCCCGTCGAGGCCGGCCGACTCGGCCCGCCGGGCGGCTGCGATGGCGCCTGCCGGGTCGTCGCTGAACTGCGGGAGGGTGATCCCGACCTTCACGACCTCAGGCGGTCACGGCCGGTGCACCGTGCCCGGGGCGCCCGCCGTCACGGTCACGACCCCTCGACCCGGGCCCGCAGGTCACGCAGGGCGATGGCCATGATCCGGCTCTGTGCCCGCATCTTGATGAAGCCCGGCAACGGGACCTTCATCTCGACGTCGAGGTTGTAGGTGACCCGGGTCTTGCCCTCGCCCATCTCCTCGAATTCGTAGCTGCCGTCGAGCTTCGACGTGATGTCCCCGGTCGTCTCCACCCACGACAGGATCCGTGGGGCCTGCGAGTAGTCGTAGGACAGGGTGTAGCTGGTGCTGCGACCGAAGGCGGCGGCACGGAACGTCACCACCAGCGGCCGCCCCGCGCCGTCTCGCTCGTGGACGGTCACCTCCTTGATGTCGGCCGCCCACTCCGGGTAGGCGTCGATGTCGCTGCAGACCTCGAAGCAGCGTTCGGGTGTCGCCGCCACGACCATCTGTTCGGTGGCATGGTCCGCCACGTTGTGTCCTCCTCGTCCGATGCAGGTTCCAACAGCGGCGCGCTGCGGGCACGGCGCGCCCGACGGGCACCGGGTCAGCCTGCCACGACGTCAGCCTCCCACGAGCGCCAATGCCGCGCCCAGCCTAGGTGCGAGCAGGTCGTAGTCGAAGGATGCCGCCGCCCGCTCCCTCGCCGCCGCTCCCAGGCGGGCCCGCCGATCCGGGTCGGCCAGCAGGTCCCCGATCGCCGAGGCCAGGGCGCCCACATCGGTCGGGCGGGAGAGGACCACCCCGGTGACGCCGTCGACCACCGCGTCGGTCGCCCCTCCCGAGTCGCCCGCAATCTGGGCGACCCCGGCGGCGGCCGCTTCGAGGAAGACGATGCCGAACCCCTCCTGTTCGAGGCCGAGCCACCGGTTCCGGCAGGCCATGACGAAGACGTCGGCCGCCGCCACCAGCCGGGGGAGCTCCTCGTCGGAGACCGACCCCAGGAGGCGGACGGGTGCGCCGAGCTCCGCCACCCGGGCGGCAAGGCGTTCCCGGTCCCGACCGCGGCCGGCGATGGCCACGGTGATCCCGGGCACCCGGTCGGCCAGGCGCGCTGCCGCGTCGACCAGCACGTCCATGCCCTTGCGGGGCACCAGGCGGCTGACGCTCACCACCAGGGGGGCGTCGGGATCCAGCCCGAGGCCCCGGCGGACCTCCTCCCGCTCGATGGTGGTCGCCGGGTGGAAGCGGTCGAGGTCGACGCCGGGCGGCACGTCCGCCACCGGTGGCATCCCCCGATCCCGCAGGGCCCGGCGGGCCTCGGCCGCCGGGTAGCTCCCGGCCGAGATGGCGAGGGCGCTCCGTCGCAAGGTGGCGGCCAGGGCGGCCCGGGTACCGGGCAGGCGGCCGGGGACGGTCACCTCGGCCCCGTGGAGGACCACCGCGAACGGGAGGCCGAGGCGGGGCCCGATGAGGCCGAGCGGGAAGGCGGGGTCGAGGACGACCAGGCCGGCACGGTGGCGCGAGGCCGCCTCACGCACGGCCCGCACCGTCGCGGGCGTCGGGAGCAGGACCCGCGACCCCAACCGCTCGATCCGGATACCCCGTGCCGCCTGTTCGGCGTCGAAGGCGGCGGCACCCGGGTCCGACGAGGCGGTCAGCACCACGTAGGTGTCGGGGTCGAGGCGCCGCCACAGCTCCCACAGGTAGGCCTGGATCCCCCCCACCTTCGGCGGGAAGTCGTTGGTCACCAGCAGGTGGGTCACCCGGGGCGACCTCCCGGCTCGGTCGGTGCGGCCAGCTCGTCGAGCCGCTCCGCCGCCCACCGGGCGTGCTCCGCCAGCACGCCGTCGTCGGCTGCCGCATACCGGGCCAGGACGGCCCGGACGGGCGGCGTTCCGACCCCGCTGTTGCCCAGGGCGACCAGGGCGTTTCGGCGGAGGACCGACGGGTCGCGGCCCGGCAGGTACCACCGCCCGAAGCGGTCCAGGAGCTCGCCGTCGGTGGCCTCCAGCACGGCGATCAGGTCGACGGCGGCCGGCCCGGTGGGCGTCGCCTCGTGGCGGTGGCGGTGTCGGTCGACGGTCAGGTTCACCGGGCACGACGTCTGGCAGTCGTCACACCCGTAGATCCGGTTGCCGACCGGCCGGCGCAGCGCTTCGGGGATCGGCCCCGGCGCTTGGAGCACCCATGCCAGGCACCGGCGGGCATCGAGCACGCCCGGCGCCACCAGAGCGCCCGTCGGGCAGGCGTCGAGGCAGCGGGCGCATCGGCCGCAGCCTGCGGCGTGCGGCTCGGGCAGCGGCACCGGCCGACGCCCGGCGGAGCCGGGCATCAGGAGCGGTCCCTGTGGGAGGGGGGCGTCGGTCACCACCGAGCCGAGGACGCACCATGAACCGGCACCCCGCACGAGGAGGAGGGAGTTGCGGCCGAACCACCCGAGCCCGGCCCGCCGGGCCGCTGCCCGGTCGACGAGCGAGTTCTCGTCGGCCACGACCACCGCCCGCCACCCGGCGGTGCTCAGGAGCTCCGCCACCGCTCCGAGCGCGCGCCGCAGGTCGCCGTAGTGGTCACCGGCGGCCACCGCCCCGACGCGGCCTTCGGGCCGACCGCGCCGGCCCGGACCTGGTGGGGCCGGGTCCCGACAAGGGTCCGGGCCAGGGTGCGGGTAGGTGAGGGCACCGACGACCAGGGATCGGGCACCGGGAACGATGCGACCCGGGTCGGTGGCTCGCTCCGGGTTGCGGAAGGTGAACTGCATGGACCCGCTCAGGCCGGCGGCCCGGCGCTCGATCAGATCCCGGCGCGTGTCCTCGAACGGGCCGGCGTCGGCGACACCGAGGGCGGCCAGCCCGGCACCTCGCGCCGCGGTGCACAGCTCGTCGGTGCCTACCGGGCGTGAGCCACCACTACGTGCCGGGCGCGAACGGCGGGCGGCAGCGACTGGGGCAGGGACCACGCCCCATGGTGGCACGGCCTCGGGTCGGTGACGCGCAGGCGCACCCAGGGCGGGGCGCTCACCCCGCCCTGCGGCCGGCCGGCCGATGCCGGACCCGGGGCACGAGGCCGGCGTCAGCCAACAGCCGCACGGCACGTGCCTCCGCCGCGTCGATGACCAGGGCGTCGTCGGGCGACCGGTCGACGACGAACGTGACGATGCAGTCATCGCACACCGGTGTGTGGCGGTGGACGCACTCGGCGCAGTCGATGGTGAAGGAGCGGTCGTTCGGCACGGTGCCTCCTCGGGGCATGGACTCGGGACATGGGACCTCGTCGGTCGATGCCGCAGTGTGCTCCCCGGGTGTGACGTCGGTGATGAGGCCCGCCGGGCGGCGGCGCTGGTGCCGCCCTAGTCTTCCCCCATGACCAGGGGGAACCCCGAGCCGGGCCGGTGGCGGTGATCGCCCCGTGAGGCCCGTCCCCATCACCGGCGTGGACGGCGGCTTCCTCTATGCCGAGAGCGCCAGCCAGCCCTCCACCGTGCTCGCCGTGTTCTCCCTCGACGGCCCGCCGGTCACCCTGCCGGCGCTCACCGCGCACGTGGCCGGGCGCCTCCACCTCGTGCCCTGGCTGCGCCAGGTCCTCCGCACGGTGCCCTTCGGCATCGGTCATCCCGTCGCCGAAGCGGACGACGTCTTCGACCTCGGTCACCACGTCCGCGAGGTCACCCTCCCGGTGCCGGGGGGCGCGGCCCAGCTCGACGAGCTGGCAGCGTCGCTCGCCGCCCGGCGGCTGGACCGCCGCCACCCCCTGTGGCGGCTCGTCCTGGTGCACGGGCTCGACGGCGGCCGCCAAGCGGTGATCCTCCTCGTGCACCATGCCCTCGTCGACGGCGTGGCACTGCGGACGGTGCTCGAGCGCCTGTTCGGCCCGGTGCCCCCGACCGCGACCGACGCCCACGAGGAGCCGGCCCGATCGACAGCAGCCACCCGTGTCGTCGCTGCCCTCGCTGCCCTGGCGCGGGTCATCGCCGGCCTTCCCCGCCTGATCGTCGACACCAGCCGGGCCCTGCGGGCCATCGACCGGCGCCGCGCCACGGCCGCGGTCGCCGTGCCCGGGCGCGACGACACACCCCCGTGCGCCGTCAACCGGGGCTTCGACGCCCGGAGGGTCACGTCGCGGGCGACCGTCGAGCGTGCCCGCTTCACCGACGCCCGAGACGCCACCGGCACCTCGCTCAACGACGTCCTGCTCGCCGCAGTGGGCGGCGGGCTGCGGCGGGTCCTCGGACCGGACGGTCTGCTGCCCGACCGCCCCCTCACCGCAAGCATCCCCGTCTCCCTCGACCCTCCCGACACCCACTCGAGGGTCGCCGGCAACCGGGTGACCACGGTGACCACCACGCTCGCCACCGACGAGCCGGATCCTGCCGCCCGCTGCCGGCGCATCTCGGAGGTCACAACCGAGGCGCTCGCCCAGCTGCGTGCCGGAGACCCGTCGTTGCCGGCACGCTGGCTCGAGCTCGCCGTCCCCGCCATCGCCGAGCCTGCCATGCGCATGTGGGCACGCCGGCGGCGGGCGCAACCCGACCGGGCCGACTACAACGTCCTCGTGTCCAACGTCCGGGGGCCGGCGGGCGACCTGAGGATCGGTCCGGCCCGCATCGGCGCCGTCCACCAGTCAGGACCCACCTTCGACGGCGCCGGGGTGAACATCACGGCCACGTCGGTGGGCGACCGCGTCGACCTCGCCGTCCTCGCCCACCCGGACGCGCTCCCCCATCCGGCCGCCCTGCTCGACGGCGTGCGGGCCGAGCTCGACCGCCTGGCCGCCGGCACGCCGCCGCCCGCTCCCTGACCTTCGCGGCAGGCCTGACCTCCGCCCCCGGCCCCCACCATCCCACCGGTGCGGCAGTACCATCGGTCCATCCCGACACGTACGAGCCGAGCAAGGGGGGACGCATGCGGCGGCTGGCAGGCGAGGATGTCGGGTTCCTCCACATGGAGCTGCCCGTCCAGCCGATGAACACCCAGGGGCTGATCCTGCTGCGACCGGCCACCGCTCCCGACGGCACGCCGGTGCCGCTGACCCCGGACGACCTCAGACGGCACGTCTCGCGCCGGCTCGGCGAGCTCCCGTCCTTCCGGTGGCGGGTCGTGCCCGTGCCGTTCGGCCTCGGTCAGCCCGTCTACGTCGAGGACCCCGAATTCGACGTCGGCGATCACCTGCGCCACGTGGCCCTCCCCGAGCCCGGGGGACCGACCGAGCTCGACAGGCTGTTCGCCGCACTCGGCGAGCACCCCCTGGACCGCCGCCATCCGCTGTGGCAGGTGGTGCTGGTGGACGGGCTCGCCGACGGCCGCCAGGCGATCATCGTCCGTTACAACCACTGCATGGCCGACGGGGTCGGCGCGCTCACCACCTTCTCCCGGCTGTGCACGGGCGTGGGCCACGAGCCGTCACCGCCGGCTGAGCCGTGGCACGGCGAACCGGTCCCCTCGGGCGGCGCGCTGGTGGCCGGCGCGCTCGCCGACCAGGCCCGCCACCTCCGCCACCTGCCGGCCCTGGCTGCCGCCACCTGGCACGGGGTCCGTGCCGCACGGACGGCAAGGCATGCCGCACCCGGAGCGGTGCCGGACGTGCCCGACGACACGCCCGAATGCGTCCTCAACGACGCCTTCACCGTCGCCCGGAGCTACGCGCGGGCCCGGCTGCCCCTCGACCAGGTCCGCCTGGTGAAGGAGGCGGGAGGCGTGAGCGTGAACGACGTGGCGCTGGCCGTGGTCGGCGGCGCCCTGCGGCGCTACCTCAGCGAGGAGGACGCCCTCCCCGAGCGGCCCCTCACCGCCAGCGTCCCTGTCGCCTTCGAACCGCCCGGTGCACCGCCCCGCCAATGGGGCAACCGCTTCTCCGCGCTCACGACCTCGCTCGCCACCGACGTCGCCGACCCGTGGGAGCGCCTCCTCGCCATCAGCGCCACCACACGTGCGGCGAAGGAGCTCTTCGCCGTGGGCCGGGGCGACCTCATGCCCGAATGGCTCGAGTACGTCCCCCCGTTCGTCGCCCGCCCCGCCGTCCGTTCCCTCCACCGCGCCATGGTCGAGGGACGGCGCCGACCCGAGGTGAACGTGCTGGTGTCCAACATCCGCGGCCCCGAGGAGCGGTGGTCCTTCGACACCGCCGCCGTCGACGAGCTCTACCTGAGCGGGCCACCGTCCAACGGTGTCGGCCTGAACGTCATGATCTGGAGCTACGCAGGGGACCTGGTCTTCTCCGTGCTGTCGTTCGCCGATGCGCTCCGCCGGCCGGGCCTGCTCGCGGCATCGCTCAACGCCGCGCTCGACGAGCTGGTGGCGGCCGTCCCCGTCAGCCGACGGGGCGGGCGGACATCGTGATGAAGTCCCGCGACCACCACGTCGCGAAGTAGCGGGACGTGCCGCCGGTCATATTGGGGAGCATCATCGTCCCGTTGGCCGGCGTCGCCGCGCCGTTCGGCGTCGACGGGTCGTAGGTCGTGAGATTGACCCAGTCCGTGTTGATGTCCATCTCCATCGCCCGGACGGCGCCGGCACGGACCAACAGGTCAGCCAGGGTGGTGATGTTGAGGCCGGGACCGCCCACGTAGACGAGGGCACCGTTGGCGGTGACGCCCAGACCGGATCGCCACACGTACACCTGGTCGCCCAGGGTCGCACCCCACTGGGTGGTGTCGTTGGCGTTGAGGCCGGGAACCGGCTGGCCGTTGTTGACGAGGAGGTCCAGGTTCTGCCGCACGGACACGACGTTGGGCGTCATGGTGACGTTCTGGCCCCACGCCCCCACCGTGCACGAGCCGTTGGCGTAGACGACGAAGGAGGCGGCGCCGTTGCGCAGGGGGGCGATGAGGCGGCCGTCGGTGTAGTAGCCGCCGTTCGACGCGGAGAGCTGGAAGCCGGCGTTGAACGCAGCCACCAGGCTGGTTGCCGCGTTCGGGCCGATGGGGGCGGTGTAGCGGTAGGGGCCGCCGCCGGGGATGAAGCTCCCCGAGTACAGGGTGGCTCGGAGCAGCTTCGTGTCCATCCACGCCACGCCCACCACCAGGCTGGTGTGGATGGGATCGGGGCGGAGCCTGGTCTCGTACATGGCAGGGATCCCGCCGACGAGGCGACCGACCGGGGTCCACTGACCTTCACCCGGAAGGGCCGGTGTCGCCAGCGGTTGGATCGGGGCGGGTGCCGGTAGGTGCACCGGCACCGTGGCGGCGGCAGGATCCGCCGACGCCCTCGTCTTGGTCGGCACGCGCAGCGCGCCGGCTGCGGGCTTGCCGCCGACCGGGGGCGCGTGGTGCGAGTACCAGATGTTCTCCGCCCAGTTCACGAAGCCGTTGGCACCATGGGTGCGGGCCCACTCCGCGAACCGGGCGTTCAGCCCGGATCCGAGCGACGGGTTGGTGAGGGCGCTGACCAGCGACGGTCCGATGATGAGGGCGAGGACCAGGAACACGGAGCCGATGGCAACCAGGATGCGACGCCGCCGGTAGTTCGGCGTACCGCCGGATCGCTCCTTGCGTTCCTCGGAGGAGATCCGGTGCCGCGGGGTGCTGGTCGTGATGAAGGACAAGGGGCGTGGCTCCGTGACGGTCGGCGGACGCCGAACTCGACTCGACCATACTGCCCGATGCTTACGCCCAGATGAAGTCAGGCCCACCCTTCCGGCTGGTGGTGGGCGGGGTCGATGGGGCCCCCACGCCGGCCCGGCCACGAGGCGCCCGAGGGGACGGAACGGGTGCCGGCCGCCCCGTCAGAGTGCCGTGCCGGCCGGGAGCGGGAGCTCCACCCAGAACGTCGACCCCACCCCCACCGTGCTGTCGACGCCGATGGTCCCGCCCATCGCCTCCACGACGGCCCGCACGGTCGACAGTCCGAGCCCCGATCCCGGGATCCCGGCGACGTCGTCCGCCACCCGCACGAAGGGCTCGAAGATCTCGTGGCGCCGATCCGGGGGGATGCCGATCCCCGTGTCGGCCACCGAGAGGCGTACGCGCGTGTCGTGCTCGGCCCACCAGACCGACACCGATCCGCCCACCCGGTTGTACTTGATGGCGTTGTCGATGAGGTTCACCAGCACCTGGCGGAGCCGCACCGGATCGGCAGGGGCGTGCCCGCCCCACCGGGCCCCGCGCACGAGCACGACCGAACGCGTCGCGGCCACGGGCTCGAGGATGGCCAGCGCCTCGTCCAGGACGTCGTCCACCGGGATGGGGACCGAGGCCTTCTGGCCCTGAGCCGATCTGGCTGCGTCGAGGATGCCGTCGACCAGGTCGATCATGTGCTCGCCGGCCCGGCGGATGCGGGTGACCCATTCGTGGCGGTCCTCGGCGCTGGCCTCCTCGTCGAGCAGGTCGGCCAGGCCCAGCACCGATTGCAGCGGGGTGCGCAGGTCGTGGCTCACCCGCTGCAGCACGTCATCCCCCTCACCGGTGGCGGCGACAGCGGCGGCGGCGGCGGCGGTGCCGGCCGCCTGCGACCGGTCCGCGGGAGGCCCCTCGCCCGACGAGTCGCGCACGGCAGCGACCACTACCCCCAACTTGGGCACGGGGAGCAGGATCGCCTCCACCGGGCCGCCGCCGGGAGCGACCACCCGGAAGGCCACCCGCACCGGTCCCCCGGCCGCGGCCACCGCGGCCAGGAGCCGCGGCGTGTCCGCCGGGTCGGCACCCTCGGCCATCGACGCCGACCCGGCGGCCCCGTCGTCGGCGACGCCCACGATGCGCAGGAAGGTCGGATCGGCGGCCAGCACGGTGGCGTCGGGTCGGAGCACCCCCACACCGAACCGTCCCGGTGTGACGGGGGCCTGGATTGGTGCTGACGCCTGGTCGGTCATCGGTCGCTCCCCACCTGTGGTGGGTTTCCACCGTCTCGCCGTTCACGCATTCGCCTTCACCATAGCCAGATCGGGTGCTGGGCACCGGCCCTCCACCCGCGTCGGAGCCGCTGCTCCGAGGCCGTGCCCGGGGGAGGAGGCATACGATGGGAGTGCAGTGAGCGACCGACCACGAGGAGGTGGCGCGATGCGCGACGCGGACACCTGGTCTCCTGACGAGCCCCTGGGCACCGAGGTCTTCGAGCAGGCCGACGAGGCCGCGTCGGAGCAGGAGCGCCTCGATCCCGAGCTGGCAGAGGCATCACAGCTCGACACGGACCTGGAGCCGTCGACCGTGGTGGACGAGCTCGAGCTGGAGGAGGTCGGCGTCGAGCTCGACGACCCGGAGATGATCGCCACGCTCTCGGGGGGCATGGACGACCCCGACGGCGTCGGGGGCCCCCGCCCGGGCACATCGACGGCTGAGGGGAATGAGGAGGAGCCGGCCTGACGCGCACCGGGTCGGAGGAGGCCCGGACATGCCGGCTGGCACCCGTCCGGGGACGGGACGGCAGCGGTCACTCCGCCTGCGGACATCCTTCCCGATGACCGGTGCCGTCGAGGACGGCCCCGCACGAGGGGCAGAGCAGCCCGGCCCAGCAGGCAGGATCGCCGCCCACGTCCCCCGCATCGCCGGCGTCGCCGCACAGGTGGCAGGCGAGGGGCGTGCCGATCCGCCCGGCCCGGCCGGCCGCCTCCAGCACCCACGATCGGGGCTTGAACGGAGGTCGGTGCCGCACGTGGCGCTCGTGACCGCATGAGAGCTCGGCCACCCACTCTCCCTCGCTGTCGGCATGGAAGGCGACCACGACGGACTCCACGTTCCCAGCGTAGGTCCGCCAGCCGGGCAGCCGGGCAGCCGGGCAGCCGGGCAGGAGGGCAGCAGGGCAGCCGCCGAGCAGCAGGGCAGAGGAGCCTCCGTCGCCGGTCAGTCTGCGGTCATGGCCACCACCGGGCCGTTGAGGTGGAGACCGTCCATCCCGCCGTGATAGCCGGCCGACCCGAACGAGACGATGTCTCCTGCTGACGTGGTGATCCAGTAGCCGCCGCCCGACGGGACGGCTGCGATGCCGACCACGGGCGTGCCGGGCCGGGTGGCACCGAGCGAGCCGCGGAAGGTGGCGTCGCCGAAGGCGAACACGCCGCCGTCGGAGGCGACCAACCAGTAGCCGCCGCTGCTCGGGCTGGCCGCCATGCCGACCACCGGGGCGTTGAGGTGGGTGGCGCCGGCAGAGCCGCGGAAGACGGCGTCGCCGAACGAGAACACGCCGCCGTCGGAGGCGACCAACCAGTAGCCGCCGCCGTCGGGGGTGGCCGCCATGCCCACAACCGGGGCGTTGAGGTGGGTGGCGCCGGCAGAGCCGCGGAAGACGGCGTCACCGAACGAGAACACGCCGCCGTCGGAGGCGACCAGCCAGTAGCCGCCGCCGTCGGGGGTGGCCGCCATGCCGACCACCGGGGCGTTGAGGTGGGTGCCGCCCATCGAGCCGCGGAAGGTGGCGTCGCCGAAGGCGAACACGCCGCCGTCGGAGGCCACCATCCAGTAGCCGTCGCCGGTGGCGCTGTCAGCCATGCCCACCACCGGGGCGTTGAGGTGGGTGCCACCCATCGAGCCTCGATGGGAGTCGTCACCGAAGTTGAACACGCCGCCGTCCGATCCGGCCAGGCGGTAGCCCGTACCCCGCCCGGTCACCGAGAACGCCGACGTCAGGCTGCCCACGTCGGTCCCGGGGTTCCGCACGCCGACGACCCGGTTGCCGAGATCGGCGTTCCACGCCACGTTGACGGTGGCACGCAGCTCGGTCGACGACACCCAGGTGACGCCGGTCGCCGTGACTCCCTGTCCCAGGTTGACGGTGAGGTCGCCCGGCGCGTACCCCGGCGTGAAGTTGGTCCCGGTGATCGTCACGACCTGGCCCCAACGGGCCTGGCCGAGCGACGAGGGGGTGACGCCGGTCACCGTCGGGACGTTGCGGGTGCGGACGAAGATGGCCGGTTCGTAGGAGGCCTCGGTGGTCTCGGTCGGCAGCGGCCGGTCGTCGGCCAGATCACCGTCGGAGGTGAACGAGACATACCGACCGTCGACGTCGATCGAGGCGTCGATCCCGTTCACCTGGGCCACCCTGGTGCCGGCGGCGGAGCCCCCGCCTTCCACCCGCGTGCCGGTGGCCTCCGTCCCGCCTGGCGCAGGGACGCTGATCCGCTCGATGGACCCGTTCGCCATGTCGTACGTGTAGACGTCCATGACGCCGTTCACGTCGTCGCTGGTCAGCGGTGCCTCCGACTCGAAGGCCACCGTCGACCCGTTCCCGCTGATCTGCGGCCCGCCGCCGGCGACCAGCGGAGTCGTGGTGTCGGTCACCCCTTCGGGGAGGGGCGATGGTGTCGCCTGGGCGCCGTCCGCCGTCACGCTCACCCGGGTCGTGGTCCCGGTCGCCATGTTGTGGACGAAGGCGTCGGTGACGCCGTTGGTGTCATCGGCCACCAGGTTGGTGGCGTCCGACTCGAAGGCGACCAGCCTCCCGTTGTCGGAGATGGACGGGCCGTAGGTGGCGCCGCTGGCGCCGTTGCCCACCTCGCCGGTCGAGCTGACGCTGGCCACCGTCGTCGTCCCGGCAACCAGGTCACGCACGTAGATCTGGGTGACCGAGGTCTCGCCGCCGGTGTCGCCGCCACCGGAGGCAGCCGGAACCGGGCGCGCCGCCGCCGTGGCCGGCAGCAGGTTGGAGGCGTCGGAGACGAACGCCACGTAGCGGCCGTTCGGCGTGATGCGGGGGAAGGTGGCGTTGCCGTTGGGCGCACCGCCCGCCGACGTCAGCGACACCATGGTCGTCGTGCCGGTGACGTTGTCGTGGACGTAGATCTTGTTGGGACCGCCGCTGGCCGTCGGTCCGCCCAGGTTCGTGGCCATCGACTGGAAGGCGACGTAGCGCCCACCCGAACTGATCGATGCGAAGTCGCTCCCGCCACCGCCGGTGGCCGGCGCGCCGCCGGTGGCCACGCTCTCCAGGGTGGTAGCCCCCGTCGCCCGGTCGAGGAGGTAGACGCCGCGGTTGGAGCCGTAGCGGGTGTAGGCCACGTAGCGCCCATCCGGGCTGATCGCCGGGTTCATGTCGTTGCCGGTGGTGAGGCGGGTGGTGGCGCCGGTCTGGGCGTCGTAGAGATAGACGCCCCACCACGCCGAGCTCCGCCCCACGAACACCGTGTAGCGCCCGTCCGCGCTCATGGCCGACTGCTCCCGGCCGCCGTCGGTGCCGCTCTGGGCACTGATCCGCACCGTGGCGGGACCGACGATGTCCGCTCCCGCGGGGGTCGCAGGCGCCATCACCAGCATGCCGACCGCCAGGGCACCGCTGGCACCCAGTGAGACCACCGCTCTCGAGATCGTCCCGTACCTCATCGCTCCACTCCTCGTCCCTGTGGCTCTCGCCCCACTGCGCTCATCAGCACGTACACGTTCCCGGCATACACCGGCCCGTCACCTGTCACCTGGCTCCGATGCCGATGACCCGGCCCGTCAGCGCGCCCACACCCAATCCCCGGTAGGCGCTGGCATCGCCGAACGTGGTGACCCTGCCGCGATCGTCGGTGAGCAGGTAGCCGCCCCCCGTACGTGTCGCCGCCATGCCGACGATCGGTGACGTCGCCGCCGTGCCCCCCATCGAGCCGCGGTAGACGGCGTCGCCGAAGGCGAAGATGCCGCCGTCCGAGGCCACCAGCCAGTAGCCGCCACCGTCGGGGGTGGAGGCCATGCCGACCACGGGGGCGTTCAGGTGGCTGCCGCCCATCGAGCCGCGGTAGACGGCGTCGCCGAAGGCGAAGATGCCGCCGTCCGAGGCCACCAGCCAGTAGCCGCCGCCGTCGGGCGTGGTGGCCATGCCGACCACGGGGGCGTTCAGGTGGGTGCCGCCCATCGAGCCGCGGTAGGGCGCATTCCCGAAGGCGAACACGCCGCCGTCGGCCGCAGCCAGCCAGTAGCCGCCACCGTCGGGGGTGGAGGCCATCCCCACCACCGGGGCGTTCAACGTCACGGTGGCCAGTGACCCGACGAAGTCGGCACGACCGAAGGTGAAGACGCCGCCGTCGGCCGCCACCAGCCAGTAGGCGTCACTCGTCGGACCGCTCACCACGCCCACGATCGGGGCGTTGAGTGGCGAACCGGCCATCGAACCGGAGCCCAGTGCGCTCCCCAGGGAGACGACCGCACCGCCGGCGAAGGCCAGCCGGTAACCGGGCGCCACCGGCTGCTCGACGTTCACCACCGTGTGCAGCACGGTGGAGGACGCCTTGGCGGTTGCCGCGGCACGAAGCATGCCCTCGTCACCGCCACCGGTGCCGGCACCAGGGAGCGACGGGTTGGCAGCGAACACCCCTACCGTCGTCGGGTCGGGTGCCCACCCCTGGGGCACGCCCACCTCGCTCACCACGTACGAGCCCATCCCCGACACCTGGAGGCTCGGCGGCGCATCGCTTCCCTCTTCGGGCACCGGGTACGCGCACGTGAGTGCGGTGGCCCCGTTCGAGTAGGTGCAGGTGGCCGTTCCGTGGCTGCTGGTGGCGGTGAGGGTGTAGGCCGCCGCCATCCCCGCCGGTGGTGTCGACGTCACCGTGCCGCCCAGGTGACGCCACGACACCGCGAACGTCACCCGTGCGGCGCTGCCGGGGTGCTGCGGCCGGCCGCATGCCAGCCAGAACGGCTTGGACATGGCCTGCACCGAGTCGACGGTGATGATCGCCCGCAGGTGGTAGCCGTTGCCCGCCGCCCGCAGCCCCATCTCGGTCACCACCGATGTGAGGTCGTAGGGGCCCACCGACAGCGAGCCCGTCTCGGTGGCCGCGTCGACGTCGACGACGTTGCCCGTCCCCGACGGCTCCATGGCCGCCACCACCACGGCCACGTCGTGCGTCCCCTGTCCCACGCCGTTCACGGTGAGCTGGACGGCGCAGCCCGGCACCCGGGGCTCGCTCCCCACCAGGGGGACCCCGTTCATGGTGGCCGAGACGCCGGACTCGGCAGCTCCCGTCCATCCGGCCCCGGCGAGCACGCCGACGGCGACAGCCACGGCGGCCCCGACAACGGCGAAGCGCGGCATGCGCTGCGTTCCCCGCCGCCCACCCCCGGCGACCTCCCCGCCCTCCCACCGGTCACGTCCGTACAGCTGTGTCACGGAATTGATTGAAGACCTGGGATGGAGCCCGTTCTACGGGGCGAAGGTCACCGCCTCCGGCGGCAAAGGTCACATTTCCGGCCACGTGCGACCCGTCCGAGGTCGGCGGTAGCGTCCACCACCATGACCACCGCATCCCACCCCCCCGACGGCTCCCCCACGGCCGGGCCCGGCGCCGGCCGTCCCGTGGCCCTGGTGACCGGCGCCTCCGGCGGGATCGGCGAGGAGCTGGCCCGCCAGGCGGCGCTCGACGGCCACGACCTCGTCCTCGTCGCCCGGTCCCGCGACCGGCTCGACCATCTGGCGGCCGAGTTGGAGCGAGCGGGTGCCGGCGTCGAGGTGCTGACGGCCGACCTGCAGACCGACGCCGGGATCGGCGCCGTCGCCGACCGGCTCACCGCCACCGGCTCCCCTGTCGTCGACGTGCTCGTCAACAACGCCGGGTACGGCTCGGTGGGCGCCTTCGCCGAGCTCTCACCCGACGGCCTGGCCGGCGAGATCACCCTCAACATCATGGCCCTCATGCGGCTGACCCGGGCCGCCCTCCCCGGCATGCTCCACCGCCGCCGGGGCGGGATCCTGAACGTGGCCTCGCTGGCGTCGTTCCTTCCGGGACCCGGCATGGCCAACTACTCGGCGACCAAGGCCTACGTGCTGAGCCTCACCGAAGCCATCCGCGAGGAGGTCACCGGCAGCGGCGTGCGCATCACCGCACTGTGCCCCGGCTACACGCGGACCGGGTTCCAGGAGCGGGCCGGGGTGAGGACGCAGGGGCTGAGCGGCCCGGCATGGCAGAGCGCACCCGAGGTGGCCGCCGCCGGGTGGGCGGGGTTCCGGCGCGGCGACGACGTGGTCGTCCCCGGCATCTACAACAAGATCTCCGTGTCGACCATCCGCCTCACCCCCCGGCCGCTGGTGCGCAAGGTGGCCGCCACCTCCATCCGGCGCCTCCACTGACGGCGGGGTCGGACGTGGCGTACCGGGTCGTGCAGTGGGCCACGGGCAACCAGGGGGTCGAGGCCATCCGGGCCGTCCTCGACCGCCCCGATCTCGAGCTCGTCGGGGCCAAGGTCTACAGCGAGGAGAAGGAGGGGGTCGACGTCGGCGTGCTCGCCGGCCGTGACCCGGTGGGCGTTGCCGCCACCGGCGATGTCGAGGCCATCCTCGCCCTCGGAGCCGACTGCGTCTGCTACTTCCCACGACTCACCTCGCTCGACGAGGTGTGCCGGATCCTGGCCAGCGGAGCCAACGTGGTGACGACCGCCTTCCTCTTCCACCCCCGGTCCCTCCCCCCCGCCGACCTGGCCCGGCTGGAGGCGGCCTGCGCCGAGGGTGGGACGTCGGTGCACGGCACCGGGTTGAACCCGGGGAACCTGAGCGGCGTGCTGCCGCTGGCACTGTCGGGCATGTCCCGGAGCATCGAGCAGGTCACCCTCCAGGAGCGGGCCGACTGGTCGTTCTACGAGAGCACCCACATCACCTTCGACAACATGCGCTTCGGGCGCCCGCCCGAGGAGGTCACCGAGGAGGCGAGCGAGTTCCTCCGCTTCAACAGCGGGATCTTTAAAGAGGAGGTGGCGCTGCTCGGCGAGGCGCTCGGCGCCGGACTGGACGGGATCACCACGGATGTCGAGCTGGTCACCGCCCAGCGGGACCACGACATCTTCGGGATCCGCCTGGCCGCCGGCACGGTGGCCGGCCAGCGGTGGCACTGGCGGGGGGTCCGGGAGGGGCGCACCCTGGTCGAGATCGAGACCCTGTGGACGGTTGGGGGCGAGTACCCGGCGCACTGGCCGGCGCCGTTGGACGGTTGGACCCTCACCATCGAGGGCGAGCCCTCCCTCCGGGCCCACGTCCTGAGCCTCATGTCCTACCAGCGGGACCTGCCCATCAGCGAGCACGTGCGGGCGGCGAGCATTGCCACCGCCATGCAGGCGGTCAACGCCATCCCGGCGGTGTGCGAGGCGCCGGCCGGCGTGCGCACCATGGCCGACCTCCCCCTCATCCGCAGCGGGGCGGGATTCGGGAACGCGCCCGCCGGGCCGGGACGCTGAACGGGACCCGCGGAGGACGGCCGGGCCCGACAGGAGAAGCCGGGCCCGACAGGAGAAGCCGGGCCCGACAGGAGAAGAAGGAGAGCGTCCATGACGTCGAAGGTCGTGCTGATCACCGGAGCGTCGTCCGGCATCGGGCGTTCGTGCGCCGACCACCTCGCCGACCGTGGCTACACCGTCGTCGGCGCCAGCCGCCGCGGCGCCGCCGATGCCAGCTGGGCGTCGCTGTCCATGGACGTCGACGACGACTCGTCGGTGACCGCCGGCATCGAGCAGGTGGTCCTGGAGCACGGCGGCATCGACGCCGTCATCCCCTGCGCCGGATGGGGACTGGCCGGGGCCGTGGAGCAGACGCCCATCGGCGACGCCCGGGCCCAGCTCGAAACCAACTTCTTCGGCGTGGTGCGGACGGTGACGGCCGCGCTGCCGTCGCTGCGTGCGCGGGCCGGGCGCATCGTCGTCATCAGCTCCATCGGCGGGGTGATCGGCCTGCCCTTCCAGGCCTACTACTCGGCCAGCAAGTTCGCCCTGGAGGGGTGGGCCGAGGCCCTCGCCTGGGAGGTGAAGCCGTTCGGCGTCGGCGTCACCCTCGTCCAGCCCGGCAACTTCCGCACCGGGTTCACCAGCGCCCGGCGGACGGTGGGCGACACGGGGAGCGCCCATGGCGCCGGCGACGACGACCCCTACCGCGCCGCCCGGGAGAAGGCAGTCAGCCAGATGGAGCGCGACGAGCAGGGCGGAGCCGACCCCACCGCCGTGGCCCGCGCCGTCGAGCGGGCCCTGGTGGCCCGCCGGCCGGCCCGGCGGACGTCGGTCGGTCCGGCGAGCGAACGGTTCGGGGTGCTGGCCAAGCGGATCCTGCCGGCACGGGTGTTCGAGGCCGCGTCCGCCTCGAGCCTCGGGGTGTAGCGGCGGGTCCCCCACTCACCACCGGCGGCGACGACGCCTCCTCCGATGGGGTGTCGCACGCCACCATGTGGCACGGGCACGGCGGACCGATCGGGGCAGCCACCGGTGCCGCAACGGGTGCCTGATCCGGTAGAACATCGCCGATCACGCTACCGGGCGGCTGTGACGCGCTCCCGGATCATGGCAGTGGCGCCCGACCGGCGTTCGACGCTGCCCCGAGTTGCGACGCGGGGCCGCCGGGCCGAACGGAGATCGGGCCCGGGCGTCGGCCGTCAGTCCGGGAAGCCCGCCCCGACCTCGGACGACGCCAGCTCCCCGACGTCGTACATCCCGGTGCCCGCCTCCTCCTCCAGCGAGCGTTCGGCGTGGATGTACTTGCCCCCCCGCATCCACGACGCCACCACCGCGATGAGCGTCAGCACGGC
Source organism: Actinomycetes bacterium (assembly GCA_021806045.1). GTDB lineage: Bacteria > Actinomycetota > Acidimicrobiia > Acidimicrobiales > RAAP-2 > JAJZDI01. The sequence continues at coordinate 75,888 of JAJZDI010000009.1, read as the reverse complement.
GGCGAAGTCGAAGGCCAGACGCAGCCCGTTCTGGAACGACGACGAGATGAGCTGGGGGAAGAAGCTGCGGCCGGTGAGGTAGGCGGCCCGGCCCGGTGGCAGGGCGGCGAGCACGTGGTGGGGCACCTCGGTCTGGATGGGGTTGAAGCCGAGGAAGGCGGCGAACAGCGACCCGATGGGCGGCAGGTGGGCGATCTTGTCCGCGGTGGCCTGCGGCACGCCCTGGGCGATGAGGCCGGCGGCCATGTGGCCGGGCAGCGACGAGACGAGGCCGAGGGTGACGACGGAGAAGAACACCCCGATGGAGAGGACCTGGGCCGAGTTCATGAACGTGCCGTTCATGCCCGCCCCCGCACCACGCTGGTCGGGCGGCAGGCTGTTCATCACCGCCGTCTGGTTCGGCGTGAAGAACATCCCCGACGAGACGGCGAAGACGAAGAGGATGAGGGCGAAGTCGACGTAGTTGAAGTTCATCGGGAGCGCTTCGAGGAGGAGGAAGCTCACGATCGAACCGAGGAGCCCGAGGGTGGCGATCCCCCGGGCGCCGTGCCGGTCGGCCAGGATCCCCGAGATGGGGCCGGCAACGAGGAACCCGACGGTCAGCGGGATCATGGCGATGCCCGCCCACAGGGGGGTCACGGCGAAGCTGTAGCCGTGCTGGGGCAGCCAGATGCCCTGCAGCCAGATGATCAGCATGAACTGCAGGCCGCCCCGGCCCACCGCGGCGAGCAGCGACGCCAGCACACCGGCCGCGAACGCCCGGATCCGGAACAGCTCGAGGTTGAACATGGGGTGGGCCACCCGGCGCTCGATGACCACGAACGCGCCGAGGACGGCCAGGCCCCCGATCACCGTGCCGAGGACGAACGGGCTCGTCCACCCCATGGTGTGGCCGCCGTAGGGGAGCAGGCCGTAGACGATGCCGAGGAGGACCGAGGTGAGGCCCACGGCGAAGGTGAGGTTGCCCCACCAGTCGATCGGGGTGTGGTTCCGCACCCCCGAGTCCTCCAGCTTGAGGTAGGCCCACACCGTCCCGAACAGCCCGAAGGGCACGGAGACGAGGAAGACCAGGCGCCACTCGACCGGAGCCAGCACGCCGCCCAGGATGAGGCCGATGAAGGATCCGGTGACCATGGCGATGCCGTTGATGCCCATGGCCTTCCCCCGCTCCTCGGCCGGGAAGGCATCGGTCAGGATGGCACTCGAGTTGGCGAAGAGGAACGCACCCCCGACCCCCTGGCCGACGCGCATCAGGATGATCCACAGCGCGGCAGCCGTCCCCGTCATCCACGTCACCGACAGCAGGATCGAGAACGCGGTGAAGATGGCGAAGCCCAGGTTGTACATGCGGACGCGCCCGTACATGTCGCCCACGCGCCCGAGGCTCACCACCAGCACCGCGGTCACCAGCATGAAGCCCATGAAGATCCACAGGAAGTAGGAGGTGTTGCCGGGGGCCAGCGGCTGCAGGTCGATGCCCCGGAAGATGTTGGGGAGCGAGATCAGCAGGATCGACTGGTTGATCGTCACCATGACGATGCCGAGCGTCGTGTTGGAGAGCGCGATCCACTTGTAGCGCTCCGGGTGGGTCCGTCCACGGGGCGTGGCGGCGGCCGGGCCGGCACCGGTGGGGCGGGGTTCGGTGGTCGCCATCAGGTGCCGGGCGTCGTCGGTCGCGGGGAGGTCATGCCAGCACTATATAGTCTCGCTATGCATTCGGCAGCGGCGACCCGTCCTCCCCGCCCGGCGCATTCGGCGCTAGCGGAGGAGTTCGGCGAGGTGCTCGCCCGCCTCCACGGCTTCTTGCGGCGGACGATCCTCCCCGACCAGATGAGCCTGACCCAGGCGCTCGTCCTCAACACCCTGCGCGAGCGGGGGGCCCAGCGGGTCACCGACCTGGCCGGGATCGAAGGCGTCCGCCAGCCGACCTGCACCGTCCTCGTCAACACCATGGAGGCAGAGGGCTGGGTGGTGCGGACCGTCGACCCGTCCGACCGGCGGGCCGTCCTGGTCGAGCTGACCGACCGCGGCCGGGAGGTGCTCGACGGGATCACCCGGGCCCGGGCCGTCGTCCTCGACCGCTACCTCGACGGGCTCACCGACGCCGAGCGCGACGCCCTGGCTGCCGCGTTGCCCGGGCTTGCGAGGCTCGTCGAGCTCCCCCCAACAGACCAGGGCGGTGCCGAACCCGGCCGGGGGTGATGGGGTGGGCGCTGAGGGACTCGAGCCTCTGACCTCTGCCGTGTGAAGGAAGATCCACGCCCGGTCACCGCTTCCTCGATTGAGTCGCCGAGGGCCGCCAAAGGGCATGATTTTACAGGTCAGGCTGCATGTCGCCGGCTCGGCTCGAGAGCCCTCGGTGACCCTTCTGCGGAAGCTGGCGGAAGATGTTCGCGCCATGTTCGCGCCATCGTCGCGCCATCGGCGATCAAGATTGGCGCGAACGCCGGTCACGCTGCGTGTCGGACAGGTGATCCCCCGCTCCCCCGGCGATAGCGGCGAGAGGCGAACGGGCCGGGCCTGATCGCCCGCGCATCAACGTGCGGTGCGGGCGATGAAGTCGTTGGCCCAGGCGACGGCGTCGTCGACGTGTTCGATGACGTCGAGCCCGTCGGCGGCCTCGGCGTAGATGGTGTCCCATCGTTCGTACGCGATGACCGTCGGCGGCCAGGGCTGGCCGCGCCTGGCCGCGAACAACCGTTGCGCGGTGGCGGCCAACGCGGCGTAGTCGATGTGCTCCTCCTGTTCGAGGATCTGGAGGTCGACAAGGTCGTGGGCACGTTCGTTGCCACCGGTCTTGGCGTTGATCGCCGTGCAGGCGTGGAGCTTCTGGGCGATCTGGTGATCGAGCGCCAGCACAGGGATCGGGTCCGGGGTGTCGAGTCCGATGATGTCGAACAGCTCGACGATGTCATCAGCGACGCGAAGCTCGTGTCGTTGGGTGCTGCCGATCTCGTCGTGGCCGAGCTCGAACGGGACGCTCAGCCAGTGCCGGCCCTGGTAGGCGAGACGGATGACGAAGGGTCGCATGATGTAGTCGTCGGGCACCCCTTCGGGTTGGGGTGGGTCCAGCTCTTCGAGCTCACCGGTGAAGCCTCCCCACCCTTCGGCGAGCCTGGCGGCGAGCGCGTCGAGGTAGTCGTCAATGGTCAGCTCGGCGGAGCGGGCGGCGTCGAGGTCTGCACTGAAACGGCTGGCGGCCTCGCCGACGCGCAGCTTCATCGCGGTGCCTCCCTTCACGACGCTGGGCGGCAGCATCTGGCCGACCACCGTGTTCGCGATCACGCGTTGCACACGCCGCAGTGGGCGACCTCGCTCCCTCGCGATGTTGGAGATGCGAGCTTCGAGGGACCGCAGGTTCGACGGCGGGTCCTCGCGCTTGGGGCTCATGCTGCGCCGCCGATCTCGCTGATCACGCCGTCTGCCTGGTCGCGGCGCAGCAGGCCCCGACGAGCTGCTTCCCGAGCGGCGTCGAGCAGTCGTTCTCGTATCACGAGGTCACGGCAGTCGAGCAACGCCCGTCGAACCGTGGTGGTCGGGATTCCCTCGAAGACGGTCAGCTCGGCCTTGTCGAGGCGTCGCTGGACGACCTCGACGTCATCGGGCAGATACGGCCGGGCCCGCTTCGGGGTCCCGACCCGGATACGGCGCGGGTTCACCAAACCCAGGTCGTGCAGCGCGAGCGCCGCATCGTGGGTCAGGTAGGCGCCGGGCCCGACCCGCAGCACCGCTTCCATGTACTGGTCGCGCCCGGTACGGGGGATATCGTCAAACCGGTAGAGGCCGTAAGCGATGTGATCGAGACCGCCGCGCTGGGCGAGCTTGCGGAGCTCGACCGCCGGCACTCCGACCCCTTCCGCGTCGCGGGTCGTGACATAGCCGTACTGGTCGAGCGCGATCTCCCGCAACCGCCGTCGGTAGGTGTCAGCCAGTGCCACGTCAGAACCGTACTTGTAGCAGTACGGTTGTGACAAGTCCCTACCGTACTGGAATCGGTACGGTTCTGACAGGACGCCCGGCGGACCTGAGCGGTGACACCCCCGTCGACCGACGGGCGAGGCCTCTGCGGCGGCGCGCCCACGTGCGGATCGTGCGCGACCCCCACCCCGGATGCTCCCGCCGCATCCCGACCACCCGGGCCTCGTTGCGCGACGTTCCGATCATCCCAGCTCCTCATAGTCGAACCAGTCGAACGTGGCGTCGCCGTCCGCGGCCTCGACAGCGTGCGCGCAGCCGCCGCCGCGACAGCCCACTTCGGACGCCTCGACGTCGTCATCGCCAACGCCGGCATCGGTGAGGCCGTCGTCCCGATGACCGACCTGACCCCCGACCAGTGGGAACGCGCCGTCGACATCAACATCAACGGCGTCTGGCGCACCTTCACCGCAGCACTGCCGCACGCCACCAAGGAACTGGGCCACCCGCTCGCCGTCTCCTCGCTGGCCGCCTTCGTCCACGCCCCCCTTCAAGGCGGCTACCCGGCCAGCAAGGCCGGGGTCTGGGCCGTGTGCGACACCATGGGACTCGAGGTCGCCCACACCGGAGTCACCGTCGGCAGCGCTCACCCCACGTTCTTCAAGACCTCGCTGATGGACGGCGTGATGGCCCAGCCCGCCTCGATGCGCATCTGGAACAACCACACCGGCATGTGGAAGCTCATCCCCATCGAGACCGTCGTCAACCAGATCGTCCGCGGCATCGAACGCCGCGCCGCTCACGTCGCCGCGCCCCGCCGCAACCAGCTCGTCGCTTACATCCCCGGCACGATCCAGGCCGCGGCCGACAGGGTGCAGTTCCGGAGCAAGACCGTCCGCGAAGCCCTGACCGCCGGTCAACGGACCGGAACGCCTTCCGATGCCCGCTGAACGAACAACGTCGACTCCGCCACAGCGGTTGACCTCGTCAGCAAGAGTGGTGGGCGCTGAGGGACTCGAACCCCCGACCTGCTGGTTGTAAGCCAGCTGCTCTGACCACCTGAGCTAAGCGCCCGGACCGCCCACGCTATCCCGCACCGCCTCCACCAGCGCGTGGTGCAGCGCGGCGGTGGCGCCCGCCACCGGGGTCCGACGCTCGCCATGGCTGAGCACGACCAGCTCCCGTCCCGACGCATCGCCCACCGTGCCGCCGGCCTCGGTGCACACCAGCATCCCCCCCAGGTAGTCCCATGCCCCGAGCGCCGACCCGCCGACCACCGCATAGCCGTCGAGGGTCCCGTCGGCCACCGCGCACAGGTCGAGGGCGGCCGCCCCCAGCCCCCGGTACTGCGACCACCCGAGGTAGCGGGCCGGATAGCCGGAGAAGGCGATGATCGCCTCGCCCAGGCGGGTGGTGCCCGAGGTGACCAGGTTCGTGCCGTCTCGGGTGGCCCCACCGCCCCTGACGGCCTGGTAGCGGACGCCCGACGCCTGGTTGAGCACAACCGCGGCACGGGCGCCGTCACCGTCGACCGCGCACAGGCTGGTGGCGAACCAGGGGATGCCCCGCGACGCGTTGGTGGAGCCGTCCACCGGGTCGAGCACGACGGTCAGCCCGTCGCGACCCCCCATCCCGGGTACGTCCTCACCGGAGATCCCCGACTCCTCCGACAGCACGGCCAACCCGGCGTCGCGCAGCACGGCCACGGCGGCGGCGTCGGCGGCCAGGTCCGAGTGGTACTGGCCCGCCCGGGTCCCGGCCAGTCCCCAGTCGTCCAACGAGGCGAGCGTGCGGGTCACGGCGTCGGCGGCCTCGTTCAGCACCGAGAGGAGCTCCCCGTCGTCCATCCGGACGACCATAGCCCCCGACCCTGCGCCGGCCCGGACGCCACCCGACCTGGCGGACCGGCACCGGCCGGGCGGTAGGCTCAACACACTGTGGCTGTCATCGATGTGGCCGGGTACGTGGCCGACCTCAAGGATCACTCCGTCGACCACGGGTTCCACGTGCACGACGAGCGCCATTTCGTCGAGACCTACTCCCTCCGCCAGGTCTGGGAGGTGGACCTCCACCCCGAGGAGGGATGCGGGGGACCCGTCGACCTCCACCTGGCCCTCGAGGTGGACCCCCGGACGCTGCTCGCCTTCGAGGACACGGTCGTCGGCCTTCCCGAGGACGAGGACCCGCCCGACGAGTTCCACTTCCCCCTGACGTTCACCTGGGCCCTGCCCCCGCTCCCCAACGGTCCCGACCTCCTCCGCCTGGCCATCGACCTGGCCGGCGTGGGCGGGATCGAGCTCCCCCTCGAGGTCTCCGCCACCGACGCCTACGCGTCCGCCACCGACGCGGCCGAGCGCCGCCTCACCATCGTGGCCCGCTCCCCCGTCTCCCTCGCCCGCATCCTGGCCGGCGAGGAGATGCTGTGCGACGTCTTCGACCGCTGCCTTGCCGTCAGCACCTACCTCCTGGAGTCGGCCGGCTCCTGGCTGGGATGACGCCGGCCCGGACTGCCCGCCGGCGACGGTCGGCACGGGCCGCCGGTGCCGGCATCGCCCTCCTCCTCGGCGGCACGCTGGCCGCCGCCTGCGGCGGTGGTGGGGCGTCCAGCGCGGCGGCCGCCTGCACCCACGTCAACCGGTCCCTCGACCTGTTCCGGCAGTCCCAGCAGACGACCGACCAGGCACGCTCCACCGCCCTCGCCAACCAGGCCTACGTCGAGCTGCGGGTCGCCCTGCCCCTGGCCGCCGACGCGGCAGCGGCCGACGGGCGCTGGCAGGCGCTCATGACCACGCTGTCCGAGACGTCGGAGGTCCCCGAGAAGGAGCTGGTCACCGCGCTGACCGCCCAGTGCTCGGCGACCAACCTGGCCGCGCCGGGCGGATCACCACCGACGACCATCCCGCCTCCCCCACCACCGCCGCCCCAGGCGACCGGCTGAAGCGGGATCCCGGCCGGCCCGGTGCGAGGCAGGCCGGCCCCCACCGTCGCTCCCGCTGCAGCGTCCGGACCGCCCACCGATCTCAGCCGGCGGTGGTGGTGGTGACCGGCGTTCCGTTGATGTTCTCCCCCGCCTGTTGGAGCCGACCGAGGCGGACCACCTCCGGGAAGACACGGGACGCATACCAGACGCCGGTGGCCGGCAGGGGCGGGATGTGCACGCCGTCTGCCGGGTTGCGGATCTCCACCCCGTCCAGGGTGGTGTGGTAGACGCCGCCGGGGCACATCTCGGCCCCCAGGGGGAACACCTCGGCACGGCGGGGGAAGTGGGCCACCACCTGGGCCAGCATGGCGTTGTAGCGGGCCACCCGGGCCGGCGAGTCCTCCGGCCACGGCTGGCCGTTGGGCTGTTCGCCGGAGTCGAAGCACGGCGAGGTGAGCGCCATCACCAGGGCGCCCTTCGAGGTCGCCACCTTGAGCGCACGGGTGAGCTCGTTGCGGAGCAGGGCGTCGAAGGCCGGCTGGCCGATGTGCTGCCACCGGCCGTCGATCTTCTGGTCGGTGATCTCCCACCGGCCCGCCTGGAAGAGCACGACCGACGGGCGGAACCGGTTGATGCGCCCCTGCCACACGGCCGGCCACTGCTGGGAGGCGGGTGCCGACGAGTCGCACGACACCGGCGGCCCGTAGTCGTGCCCGGTCGTCCGGTAGAGGGAGCTGATGATCACGCCGCACCCGAGGATGGCGCTGTTCTCCAGGTTGACGTCGTAGGGCTGCTCCTGCTGGGTGAGCACGAAGCCGAGGGTCTCACCCACCGAGTCGCCCAGCATCATCGCCCGCACCGGCGGGCCGGTGTACTGGGCGCCGACGGGGCGGTTGGAGACGACCACGGCGTCGGCCGCCGTCGGCACCGTCGCCACCACCGTCGCCGCCATCACCGCCACGAAGGCCGTCGACGTCACCGCCCAGGCCCGCCACTCGGACAGGAAGCGGAACCGCTTGCGGCGCAGCGGCTCCTCGACGGCGTAGAAGGAGACGGATGCGATGCCCAGGGTGGCCAGGATCCGGACCAACAGGAGCGGCAGCCCGTAGATGTGGAGGCGCTCGGCGTCGAGGGCGGCGAACAGCGGGAAGTGCCACAGGTAGGCGCCGTAGGAGATCTTGCCGATGTAGCGGAAGACGGGGTTGCCGAGCGCCCTGGCCAGCGGTCCGTTCTGGTTGGTCACCGACACGAAGATGACGACGGCGACGCCGAGCGCCACCACCAGGTACCCGCCCCGGTACAGACCGCGCCCCGGTTCGCCGAAGTGCGACCACGCGTAGGCGAACACGGCCGCCGCCGCCCAGCCGGCCACCTGGAGGACCACCCGGGCCCCTCGCGGGGTGATCTCCCACGCCTCGATGAGGCGGATCCCCCGGGTCCGGGTCCGGGCACGCCGTACGTCGGTCCGGCGCCCCGGAGGGACCAGGTCACCGGCCCCCGCGGAGGGAATGGGTCCCCCCGCCTCGCCCGGCGCGTTCGCCGGCACGGCCGGCCGGTGCTGGGCCCAGATGGCCATGGCCACAGCCAGCGCCGCCCCCACCAGGAGGTCCTGCGCACGGGTGTCGGTCCCCTCGTAGACCCGCATCACCGAGTTCGGCCCACGGTAGAGGAGCCCCATCTCGACCGCGGAGGCCAGCGCGCCGGCCACGGCCACCCCCAGGAGCGGCCACAGCCGGCGGCTCGGTCGGAGCCGGCGGCCGAGGGCGAGCATCCCGAGGACGACCGGCGGCCACACCAGGTAGAACTGCTCCTCGATGGACAGCGACCACATGTGGTCGAGCGGCGACGGCTGGGCGGTCAGGTTGAAGTAGTTCGAACCGGCCAGGATGAAGTGCCAGTTGGCCACGTAGAACAGCGCGGACAGCGAGTCGAGGCGGAGGTTGGCGAACTCGCCTGGCGTGGCCAGCAGGCGGGCGTAGAGGGCGACCCCGACGAGCAGGACGAGGAGAGCGGGCAGCAGGCGCCGTGCCCGGCGGGCCCAGAACTGGCCGAGCCTGATGGTGGCGATCCGGCCCCACTCCCCCACCAGGAGCGACGTGATGAGGAAGCCGGAGAGCACGAAGAACACGTCGATGGTCAGGTAGCCACCGGGGAGGAACGACGCGCCGCCGTGGTAGCACATGACCCCCACCACGGCGAGGGCCCGGAGCCCGTCGAGTGCCGGGATGAAGCCGAAGACGACCCGGCGCCCCCGGCGCACCGCACCCGCATCCCCCGGGCCGCCGTCGGCGCCGCCCGGGCCGGACGATCGGCGCCTACCGGAACGGGTGCCGCCCGGGTCCCGCGCCGAGCCGGCACGCGTGGCCCTGGGGGCGGCGTGTGCGCCTGGGCTCATGGTGCGGGGACCTCCTGGGGCGGGGTGGAGCGGAGCGCGGCCATTCTCGCAGAGGTTGCCCGGCGGTTCGGACCACCCCGCGGCCGGTCACTCCTGGAGGGCCACCACTCTCGCGATCAGGCGGTTGGTGTCGGCCTCGAGGTGCCGCCTCGCCGCCAGCAGGAGGAACGCGCCCACGTAGGCGACGGGGATGACCACCAGGAAGGCCGTCCGTAGGTCACTGCCGAACTGTTCGGACACGAACGAGGTGACGACGGGGGCGGCGGCCGTGCCGAAGAGGACCGATGCCAGGTTGAAGGCGCTGAACCCCGTCCCCCGCAGGGTCGACGGCACCGCGTCGGCCAGGCCCGCCCGCAGGGAGGGGATGGCGACGGTGGCGGCGAAGAACGCGACGATCTGCACGGGCAGGCACGCCCCGACGGGCAGCCGGGCCATCGACACGATGAAGAGGGTCGTCGAGCACAGGATGGCCAGCCCGGGGATGACCACCCGGGCGCCACGCACGCGCGTGACGAACCGGTCGGCGATGCGCCCCCCGACCAGCACGCCCGGGATCCCGCCCACGACGACGAGCACGAGGAAGGCGGTGGACGCCTTCGCCTGCGACAGGCCCAGGTTGCGGATGTAGAACTCGGTCATCCACGAGCCCACCGCCGTCACCACGAACAGGAGCGAGGCCACGCCGGCCAGCGCGTAGCGCATGGTCCGGATGGCCACCAGGGTGGCGACGTCGGCCCGCAGACCGGCCCACAGGTCCCGGGCGAAGGATGCGACGCCCTCGGCGAACAGCGGCACCCGCTCGCCCCGCGACGCGTACTCGATCTCGTCGGCCTGGCCGGCCACCACGCGGTCGGCGGCGCCACGGACCGGCTCGCGCAGGCGCGTCGACATGGCCGCCACCACCAGGCCGGGGACCGAGACGAGCACGAACGCCGGGCGCCACCCGAAGCGTGACCCGACGAGGCCGCCGATGAGCACGCCCACGCCGGTGCCGACGAAGGAGAGGGACTGTTGGACGGAGAATGCTCGGCCACGGCGGTCACGGGCGTAGTAGTCGGGAAGGAGGCTCGAGGTCGACGGGTCGGTGACGGCCTGGCCGAAGCCGAGCGTCCCCCGCAGGAGGACGAGGATGCCGAACGTCGGTGCCAGCGCACCGGCGGCCGAGGCCACCGACCACAGGGCGATGGTCCCGGCCACGGCGCGGGTCCTGGTCCACCGGTCGGCGAGGTAGCCGGCCGGCAGGGTGACGATGCCGTTGACCAGGACGAACGCCGACATGACGATCCCGATGCCGAAGTCGCCCACGTGGAAGGCCGACTTCAGCTGGGGGATGATCCCCCGCACCACGTTCTGGTCGAGGGCGTCGACGAGGAAGGCCAGCCCGAGCACCCACATCGGCCACGCCGACGTGGTGCCCGTCTGGCGGGCCGCCCTCAGGGCTTCGGCGTGTAGCCAGCCGGCAGGTTGACCGTCTTCTTCTCCAGGAAGAGCTCCAGGCCGTCCACGCCGAACTCCCGCCCCACGCCCGACTCCTTGTAGCCGCCGAAGGGCGACGAGAAGTCGATGGGGATGCCGCTGTTGACCATGTAGGTGCCGGTGCGCACCTGCCGGGCGATGCCCAGGCCGCGATCGTCGTCGGCCGTGTAGACCGAGCCGCACAGCCCGTAGCTCGAGTCGTTGGCGATCCGCACCGCGTCGGCGTCGCTGTCGTAGGGGATGACGGCCAGGACCGGGCCGAAGATCTCCTCCTGGGCGATGCGCATCGAGTTGTCGACGTCGACGAAGATGGTCGGCTCGACGTACCACCCCTTGTCCAGGCCGGCCGGGCGGCCGCCGCCGACGGCGACCTTCGCCCCCTCCTCCTGGCCGATGCGGATGTAGCTCTCGACGCGGTCCCGCTGGCGCTCGGCCACCAGGGGCCCGACCACCGTCTCGGGGTCGAGCGCGTCGCCCACCTTCATGAGCTTGACCTGCTCGACCAGGGCCTCCACCACCTCGCTGTAGCGGTCGCGGGGGGCGAGGATCCGGGTCTGGGAGATGCAGGCCTCACCGTTGTTCATGATGGCGTTGGGCATGAGGAGCGGGAGGGCCTCGTCGAGGTTCACGTCGTCGAGGAGCACGGCGGCCGACTTGCCGCCGAGCTCGAGGCTGAAGCGCTTGAGCTGGGCGCCGCAGGCGGCGCCGATCTTCTTCCCGGCGGCGGTGGAACCGGTGAAGGAGACCTTGTTCACGTCCGGGTGGTTGACCAGGTGCTCGCCCACCTCACGTCCGGCAGGCACCACCGAGAGCACCCCGGGCGGCAGGCCGGCGTCGGCGAACAGCTCGGCCAACCGGTTGGCATCGAGGGGCGTTTCGGGGGAGGGCTTGAAGACCACGGTGCTCCCCGACAGCAGGGCGGGCGACAGCTTGGAGGCGGCCAGGAACAGGGGGACGTTCCACGGCGTGATGGCGGCCACCACACCCACCGGCTCCTTCGTCACGAGGACGGGGCCGAGGAGCCCGTCCTTGAACTCGTCGAAGGCGAAGGTGGAGCCGAGGCCGGCGTAGTAGTCGAAGATCATGGTGGGCGCCAGGACCTGGGCCATCGTCGCCCACGACACCGGCGAGCCCATCTCTCCCGAGATGAGCTCGGCCACGTCGCCCATCTCGTTGCGCACCGCGTCGGACACCTTGGCCAGCACCGCCCCCCGCTCGGCCGGCGTCATCCGGGGCCACGGCCCCTCGTCGAAGGCGCGCTTGGCCGCCTCCACCGCCCGGTCGACGTCGGCCTCCATCGCCTCGGGGACGGTGGCGACGACCTCCTCCGTCATCGGCGACACCACCTCGATGACGTTGGTGGACGACGGTTCGACCCACTCCCCCCCGATGAACAGACGGTCGTACGACTTCACAGTGGTCCCTCCCTGGTGTACGCCACGTAGCCCCGCGATCGTCCCACCCCGGCAGCGGTGCGGCAAGCCCGTCTACGCTCCGCGTCGTGACCGGCCTCCCCCTCCCCCCCGACCGCCATCCCGAGCCCCTCTCCCCCATCGACGACTTCCCCGTCCACCAGATCTCGGAACCGGTGCGCCATGTCGGCACCTCGGACCGGAACTTCTACGACCGCTACTACTTCAACATCCACGGCTGCTCCGACGAGCTGTTCGCCGTCATCGGCCTCGGGCAGTACCCGAACCTGTCCACCGCCGACGCGTTCGTGGCCGTGCTGCGGGGCACCGACCACCGGGTGGTCCGCTCCTCGCGGGTGCTCGGCGCCGACCGGATGGACACCGCGGTGGGGCCCATCCGCGTCGAGGTCCGCTCCGGCCTCCGCCAGGTCCGGGTGGTCCTCGAGCCCAACGAATGGGGCCTGGCGCTCGACGCCACCTTCGACGCCTTCTCCGAGGCCCTCCTCGAGTCCCGCCACTTCGACCGGCAGTTCTCCCGGGTCACCTTCGACTCGACCCGGTTCGCCCAGACCGGCGCCTGGACGGGCACCCTGGTCATCGGCGACGCCGAGGTCGCCCTCACCCCCGACCGGTGGTGGGGCACGCGTGACCGCTCCTGGGGGGTGCGGCCGGTCGGCGAGGCCGAGCCTCCCGGCATCCGCTCCACCGACACCGGCAGCGGGTTCTTCTGGATCTACGCGCCCGTCCAGTTCGACGACCACACCCTGGTGACGATCGTCCAGGAGGAGCCCGACGGCCGGCGCATCATGCAGGACGCCGACCGGGCCTTCCCGGCCGGCTCAGGACGTCCGCCCGAGTGGCTGGGTCGCCCCGAGCACGAGGTGCGCTTCCGGCCCGGGACGCGCGAGGTGACCGGCGCCACCCTCTCCTACTTCGGTCCCTACGGCGAGAAGACGGCCGAGCTCGAGGTCGAGATCCTCCTGCCCTTCCCCCTCATGATGGGCACCGGCTACGGGCTGGAGCCGGACTGGCGCCACGGCATGTACCAGGGGGACCTGGTCACCCAGGGTCAGGTGATGGACACCACCGACCCCGCCTACGCGCCCTTCGGCCTCATCGAGCACGCGGCCCGCTTCACCTACACGGCCGGCGAGGGCCACGTCGGCAAGGTCGGCTACGGCATGTTCGAGTTCGCCGTCCTCGGCCCCCACCGCCGCTACGGCTTCGAGGGCTGGTAGGCCACCGGCCCGGGCTCAGCCGGCGTCGGGTGCGACCGGGCGGACGGCGTCCATCTCCCAGTAGGCGCGCAGGGCGGCCAGCTTGCTCGATGGGCCCCGGCGGTAGGTGGAGACGACGTCGACGTCGATGGCCGATCCCCCGGGGAAGGTGATGCGGATCACGCCCACGTTCGCCACCTCGTCGCCGCACAGGAACGACTGGCGGATGGTGAAGCGGATGGACTCGCTGGTGGCGATGACCGAGTCGTAGAAGGCGGCGATGGCCTCCCTCCCCCGGTGGCCCCTGCCCTCCGGGTCGAAGGGGGACGGCCCGATCGGGTCCTCGACGATCCCGTCCTCCTCGAACAGGGCCAGCCACCCGTCGCGGTCCTTCGCCTCCACCGCGGCCATGGAGGCCGCTCCCAGGTCGCGTGCGGTGGGCGCCGGGGCGCCGCCCTCCCCCGCGCCGGGCGCCGCGGCCCCGGTCACGACCGCACCTTCGCGATCACGTCGTCGGCGAACCTGCACAGGTTGTCCACCTTCACCTGCAGCGGTTCGGCGTCCTGTTCCACCACGTACGGCCAGCGGAATCCCACGATCACGTCCGTCACCCCCCGCTCTTCGAGCCGCCGTACCCCGTCGATGCTGAAGCCGTCCGCCGAGATCACGTGGACCTCGAAGGGTCGGTCCGCCGTCCCCTCCTCGTCGCGGAACCGGGCGAGGCGCTCGAGCAGGCCGGGGAGCGCCTCGGGGTCGCCGCCCCCGTGGAGCCAGCCGTCGCACCGGGCGGCACGCCGGAGGGCGGCGTCCGCGTGCCCCCCGACCAGGATGGGCAGGGGCTCGGTCGGCACCGGGCACATCTTGACCGCCGGCACGTCGAACACCGACCCGTGGTACTCGAACCAGCCGCCGGCCGCCAGCCCCCGCACCACGTCGATCGACTCGTCCATCCGCCTGCCCCGGCCCTCCCACGGCACACCGACGAGCTGGTAGTCGTCGGGCCACGGGCTCGATCCCACCCCGAGGGCGAACCGGTTGCCGGTGAGGACGGCCGTCGAGGTGGCCTGCTTGGCCATCACCACCGGGTGGTGCATGGGCAGCTTGACCACGAAGGTCACGAACCGGATCCGCTCGGTGACCGCCCCCATGGCGGCGGTGAGGGCGAAGGGATCGAGGAAGGGCTTGTCCTCCAGGAACGCCCGGGACCCGTCGGGCGAGAACGGGTAGACGGAGTCGGACTCCCTCGGGTAGCAGAGGCTCTCCGGCACCACCATGGCGTCGTAGCCGGCGTCCTCCACCGCCCGTGCCAGGGGCAGGTAGTACGAGGGGTCGACCATCGACTCCGCGTAGCTGAAGCGCATCAGCCGGCCCAGTCGACATGCGCCCGCAGGCAGCCGTCCTCGTCCACCCAGCCGTGCTCGACGGCGCCGGCCACCATGGCGTCGAACCCTGCCACCCACGCGTCGTCGGGGTCGTCCCCGCCGGCCAACGACCGGAGCGACGCCGGCTCCAGGTGGGCCTCACCGCCGGGGTCGACCGTGCCCAGGTCGTGCACGCTGAGGGCCGCGGCCAGGGCACCGAGGGCACCACCGCCGGCGTCACCTTCCGGGGCGGCGCCGCCTCCGGGTCCGCCTCCGCCAGCGGGCGCACCGGGCAGGACCCGGACCGACAGCCGCTCGAACTCGTCCGGCAGCCACACCGACACCGTCGCGTCGGCCAGATCGACCACCAGTTCCATCGGTCCCCCTTGCTCGTCACAGCCCCGGACGCGCTTCACCGTGGCCCGGACCCTACCGGAGCAGGCCGTCAGCGGCCATACTTGCCCATGCCCGAAACGACGCACCGGGACCAGGACGAGACCGCTTCGGCCCTCGCCGCCTGGCTGGAGGACCACCTGCCGGGCGCGTCCGGTGTCACCGTCGGGGGGATCGAGGCACCACCCACCAACGGCTTCTCCAGCGAGACGATCATGTTCGAGGCGTCGTGGCACGCCGCCGGTGGTGCCGAGGTCGCTCGCCGGCTCGTCGCCCGGGTCGCCCCCACCGGACACACCGTCTTCCTGGAGCCCGACTTCGCCGCCCAGTGCCGGGTGGTCGACGCTGTGGCCCGGTCCGGTGCCGTCCCCCTCCCCCGCCTGGTGGGGACGGAGGAAGACCCGTCACTGCTGGGTGCCCCGTTCCTGGTCATGGAACGGGTCGACGGCCGGATCCCCACCGACAACCCGCCGTTCGCCGCCGGCGGGTGGGTGGTGGACGCCGCACCGGAGGAGCAGGAACGGATGTGGTGGAGCGGGATCGAGGCCATGGCCGCCGTCCACCGCCTCCACTGGGGGGAGCTGGGACTCCAGTTCCTCGACGACAGCCGGTGGGGGCGGGCCGGCGTCGACCGTGAGCTCGGCTACTACCGGGCCTTCCTCGACTGGGTGTGCGGTGACGACGTACCGCCCGTGGTGGCCGCCACCCTGTCGTGGCTCGAGGACAACCGCCCGGCCGAGGCGGGGCCCCTCGCCCTCCTGTGGGGCGACAGCCGGCTGGGCAACCTGATCTTCGACGACTTCCGCTGCGTCGCCGTCCTCGACTGGGAGATGACCTGCCTGGGGCAGCCGGAGATGGACCTCGGCTGGTGGCTGTACTTCGACCGGCAGTTCACCACCGCGCTGGGCATGGCGCGTCCGGGCGGGTTCCCCACCCGGGAGGAGACGATCCGCCGCTACGAGGAGCTCCTGGGCAGGCCCATGGTGGGGGTCGAGTTCTACGAGGTCTTCGCCGGGTTCCGGTTCGCCGTCATCATGGCCCGCCTGGCCGAGCTCCTGCAGGAGACCGACATCCTCCCCATGGACTCGGACATGGGCCGGGACAACATCGCCACCCAGCTGCTGGCCGAGATGCTGGACCTGCCCCGGGGCTGAGCGAGCCCGCCCCCTACCGGGCGGGGCGAGGCGGGGTGTTGTGGGGTGTTGTGGGGTGTCAGCCTCGCCAGGCTCCGGTCAGTCAGGTGCGCCGGGTGACGTGGCGAACCCCGAGGACCGGAGGCGCTCGGCCACCCAGTGGATCCCGTCGGGCTTGTCCATCTCGTCCTGCCAGCCGTCGAGGACCTGCTCGACGGTGGCGCGGTCGGGCACTACCCCCACCACCGACACGACCAGGGCGGACGCCGGCAGCCGGTCGACCTCGACGTCGCCGAACGGGGTCCACGACCCGGCCTCGGGAGCCAGCTCGAGCATCACGTAGAGCTCACCGGTGTCCTCCACCCAGCTCAGCTCGTAGCGGCTGCCCCTGGCGTCGAACCACTGGGTGCCGAACTCGACCTCGGCCGAGTTCCGGCGGCGGTTGTCCTGGTCGTAGAACTGCTCGATGTCCATCGGGCTCCCGTCGACTCCTCGGCGCCCGGTCCGTACCGGGCCTGCCGTCCGGGCCAGTGGCCCGGAACGTTGGAAGGCTACCGCCACCTCGACTCCGGTACGGGCGCCGCCCGCTGGCCCGGCTGCCGTCCCGGCCACCGCGGCGCGTGGTGCGGAGCCCGCGCCGCTTCACCGTCTCGCAGGGGAGGCACGGGGGCGGGCCAGGGCATCGCTCCTGACCACCTGGGCGAACTTCCCGCTGACCGGGTGGAGTGCCGGGGGATCGTCGGAGGCGTGCAGGGTGACCGACCCGGCGCCGTGGGCGGCGAGGAACGATGCCAGGCGCGATCGCGCCGCCGCCTGGACCTCCCGGCGATCGGCTCCCCGGTCGACCTGCAGCCGGATCTCGATGTCGGCAGCGGACCGCTGCACCAGCTGGACCCGGGAGATGCCGGGCGTGTCCTCGACCGCCGCCACGATGCCGGCCGGCTCTAAGGAGACCGTCCCGTGGCCACCGGGACCGGGCAGCACGAGCACGTCGTCCGTCCGGCCGATCACCGTCATCGCCGGGAACCGGCTCCCGCACGGGCACGGACCCGGCCGGAAGAGGACGCTGTCGCCCTGGTCGTAGCGGATGAGGGGCATGAGCCGGTTGGCAAGGTTGGTGACGAGGAGGGTGTGCGAGCGGGTGCCGTCCGGGACGGGCCGGTAGCGGGCATCGACGGCCTCGAGTGCGTACCAGTCCGTCATGGCGTGCAGCCACCCCTCGCGGCACTGGACGGCGAGGACGCCGTTCTCGGTGGACCCGAACTCCTCGTAGGCGGGGCAGCCGAACGCCGACTCGATGGCACGGCGGGCCGACGGCACGACGGTCTCCCCGGCGAGGACGACGAACATGGGACGGATGCGGAGGCGACCGGCGGCCTGCTCCCGGGCGAGAAGGCGGATAGCGGACGGGTAGCCGCCGAGGGCCCGGGGCCGGAACTCGTTCAACTGGCCGACCTGCGCCTCGATCGGGTCCATCACCGACACGAACCGCATCGAACCGGTGACCTTCGGGTGCTCGCGCCTGGTCCACTCGAACATGGTGAAGGCGGCGTACGGCCCACCGCCCACCGCCACCAGCGCATAGCGCCGCCCGGTGGCGACGAAGCGGAGCGCCGCCACTGGCCCGAACCAACTGGTGAGGCTGCCCCGCGCACGGGGGATGGCGGTGGCGAGCACCCGGGCCCGCTCGTCGAGGAGGAACACCCCGGGGTGCCCGCTCGTCCCCGAGCTCTTCGCCACCAGGTAGCTCCCGTGGAACGGGCGGCCGATGTTGCCCAGTTCGGCCAGGAAGGCGTCCACCTCGGCACGGGTCACGGACCGGTCGGTGACCACATCGTCGAAGTGCTCCATGAGCTGGGGCTTGGTGACGACCGGCAGCGCGGACAGGTCCGGGGCGCCTCCGGGAAGGCCCCGGTACAGCTCGCGGTAGAAGGGCGAGGCGGACCGGGCATGGGCGACCATCCGCTCAAGGCGGGCCTGTTGACGGCGGGCGATGCGGCCGGCGCCCGCCCTGTCCATCCACAGGACGTCGAGCACTGCGGCCAGCGTCCGCGCCGACATCGCCATGGCTGCATTGAACGTCGTCTTCGCCGGCCCGGCCAGGGCCGAACGCCCGTCGGTATTCCGGCGGGACCGGACCGAGACGTCTGGCGCGACCCGTGACCCGACCGTCATCAGGACGGCGCGGCTGTCCCCGTGTCAACATGGGGCGAACCGGCCGAGGAGCCCACATGACCACGCCCAGCGAGGACCGCTACCGCCAGCGCTTCTCGTGGAAACGCGTCGCCTGGGGAACGCACTGCGCCAACTGCCTCTCCAGTTGCACCTACCGGGTGTTCGCCGGCGACTCGTCGGTGCGCTGGGAGGAGCAGTCCGGCACGTACCCGGCCACCGAGCCCGGCGTTCCCGACCGCAATCCCATGGGGTGCCAGAAGGGTGCGGCCTGGAGCCGCCAGCTCACCGGCGACGACCGCCTCCTCCACCCCATGCGCCGGGTGGGGGAACGCGGATCGGGACAGTGGGAGCGGATCACCTGGGACGACGCCCTGACCGAGATCGCCGACGCCGTGCTCGACGCCATCGAGGAGTCCGGGCCGGACGCGGTGGTGATCGACGAGAGCGCCGAGGGCGGCATGCTGTCCATCGCCGGCCACATGGGCCTGGCCTCGGCCCTGGGCGCCGTGTCGCTCGACAGCATCTCGACCGTCAACGACGTCCCCCTCGGCCACTACCTCACCTTCGGCCACATCGCCGGCGGCTCGTCCTCCGACGACACCTTCCACGCCGAGCTGGTCCTGGTGTGGCACTGCAACCCGGCCTACAGCCGCATCCCCTACTTCCACTACCTGACCGAGGCCCGGTACGCCGGGGCCGAGGTGGCCCTCATCGCCCCCGACTACAGCCCGTCCGCGCCCCACTGCGACACCTTCGTGCCCGTCGTCCCCGGCACCGATGCCGCCCTGGCCCTGGCCATGTGCCGGGTCATCGTCGACGAGGGGCTGGTGGACGAGGCGTTCGTGTCGACCCAGACCGACCTGTCGCTGCTCGTCCGCACCGACACCCGCCGCCTGCTCCGCCGGTCGGACCTGGTCGAAGGGGGGAGCGAGTACGGGTTCTTCCACTGGGACCCGGCGTCGGGCCCCGTCGAGGCCAGCCAGGACACGCTGCGATTGGCGTACCAACCGGCGCTCCGGGGCCGGTACACGGTGGAGGTGGGAGACGGCACCCGAGTGGAGTTGGTGCCGGCGTTCGAGCTGATGGTCAAGCGCCTCGCCCCCTACGACCCGGAGGCGGCCTCGGCCGCCTGCGGGGTACACCCCGACACCATCCGCACGCTGGCCCGCAAGGTGGCGTCGAAGCGCACGAAGATCGTGGAGGGCTTCGACACGCCGAAGCACTACCACGGCGACCTCATGGAGCGGTCGATGAACCTGCTCCTCGCCCTGACCGGCAACTGGGGTGGCCAGGGCCGCGGTCACGACACCTATGCGGTGATGCCGTTCGACGGGTCACTGGCCCAGCAGATGAGCACCGGCGGGATCGAGGGTGCCGAGGCGGTGTTCTCGATGGCGCGCGCCCTCTTCGGTGAGCCCGACCCCGACACGGGCGTCCCTCCCCCACTGGCCCGGCCGGACTTCTGGGACTTCATGTCCTCGGTGGCGGCCACGTCCACCACCGCCCCGCCCTTCTTCTACTGGCTCGACCACTGCGGCTACGGCGACATCTGGAGCAGGCAGGACTGGGGCGACTCGCCCCGCCCCATGGCCGACTACATCGCCGAGGCCCGCACCACGTGGGCGCCCTACATGCGGCCCGCTCCCGACGTCACGCCGCGGGTCCTCTTCCAGCCCGGGACGAGCACCCTGCGGCGTACCCGTGGGGGCCGGCGCATGCTGCTCCGCCACCTGTGGCCCGAGCTCTCGCTCGTCGTCTCCATCGACCAGCGCATGAACGGGGCGGGCATGCACGCCGACATCCTCCTGCCCGCCGCCTACGACACCGAACGGGTCAACCTCCAGTACCCCATCGCCCACTCGCTCGACCTCGCCTTCTCGGACCAGGTGAACGAGCCGGCGGGCGAGGCCCGTTCGGACTGGCGCATCTTCTGCGACATCGCCGACGCGGTTGCCGAGCGGGCCCGGGTCCGGGGCCTGGCGGACAGCATGGTGGGTCGGGCCACCCCCCACCCCCTGGGCGACGCGGGCAAGGTCATGCACCGGGACGGCCGGCTGCGATCGGACGAGGCCCTCCTCGACGTGCTGGTGCGCGACAGCGCTCTGGCCGGCGTGTTCGACGAGGACCTGTCGCTCACCACCCTGCGGGAGCGGGGTTTCGCACCGGCCCGGGGCAACGGTGTGTTCCCCACCGGTCGGCTCGTCGGCTCGGAGATCCGCTCCGACGAGACCTTCAGCGCCTTCCGGTGGCACGTGGAGGGCGGGGTGCCCTACGCCACCACCACCGGCCGGGCGACGTTCTACGTCGACCACCCGTGGTTCCTCGAGGCGGGCGAGGAACTGCCCGTCCACAAGGACGCCCCCGCCATGGGGGGCCACCACCCCTATGTCCTCACCGGGGGGCACCCCCGCTGGTCCATCCATGCCTGCAACGCCACCAACCCCCTCATGCTGGAGACGACCCGGGGCCATCCGACGCTGGTGATGAACCCCCGTGACGCCGCCGCGATCGGCATCGCCGACGACGACGAGGTGGAGGTGACGAACGACCTCGGAACCTTCACCGTGCACGCCCGTGTGGCCACCGGGCCGCGTCCCGGACAGGTCATCCTCTACGCCGCATGGGAGCCCTACGGGTTCGAGCGCTGGGACGACGGCACCGTGATCGAGCCCGGGATGGTGAAGTGGCTGCACCTGGCGGACGGCTGGGGCCACCTGCGCTTCACGCCCAACCAGTGGCAGCCGGTCCAGTTCGACCGCATGATCCGCGTCGACGTCCGGAAGGTGTCTCCCGACCGGGCCGTGGCCGGGTCCGGTCCGGCGTGAGGGCCACGCCAGCCCCTGTTGCATGCCGCCGGGTAGGTACTACACTTGACCCCATGTCGATGCGGCCCGCCGACCACATGATGCACCTCCGTGCATCGTCGGCGCGCGCCCTGGCGGCCATCGCAGCCGCCGACGTAGCAGCAGACGCTGCGGTGTCCGCATCGGGCGCCGTAGCCGTCATTTCGACCGCATCCCTCAAGGGAGCCGGCCCGGTGACCTGATCGACCAGACAACCTGGATCCTGATCTCACCGAGCCGCTCCTCCGGAGCGGCTCTTGTGTTTTCCGGGACCAATTCAACGAAGGGAGGAGCACCCATGCCCACGACCAGCAGCACGACAAGACCAACGACCAGCAACCCGAGCAACCGAGGAAGGACCCCGACCATGACCACCCACGAGTGGAACAACCAGTGCGCCGTCTGCCGGCGGGGCAGGGGCAACCCGTCTGCGGCGTCGGCGCGCACGGCCGAGTCGGCCAACCCGGCCGAGAGCGGGACCAGCGACGGCACCGACGACCCCGGGGACCACCACACGAGGGGCGAAGCGGACTGGTGCGTCGGCGAGGCCGCCTGAGCCCGGTGCGGCGGCGGACGAGCCGGTCGGGTCCCGTCAGCGCACCGGGCGATGCCGTGTCATGGTGCGCTCGAGGAGATGCCGACCGTGTTGGCGAGGCCATCGGATCGCAGGCCTGCGCTCGTCCCGGCATCGCCGAGGGGGAACACCTCGCCGTCCGCTGTCACCAGCCAGTAGCCGTGCGCGTCGGGGGTCGACGCCATGCCCACCACATCGGAGGAGGCCAGACCGGCCACCGATCCCTCGAACGGCGCATGGAACGAGAACACGCCGCCGTCCGCAGCTGCCAGCCAGTAACCGCCGGTCTGCCAGTCGGTGGTGATCGAGACGATGGGCTTCTGCAGGTGGTACGTGCTCGCCGCCCCGTGGAACGTGGCGTCGCCGAAGGAGAACACGCCACCGTCGGCGCCGACCAGCCAGTAGCCGCCACCGTCGGGGGTGACGGCCATGCCCACGACCGGGGCAGCGGGGGTGATCCCGGCTCCCGGCAGTGATCCGAAGTACCGGGCATCGCCGAAGGCGAAGATGCCGCCGTCCGCCCCGACCAACCAGTAGCCACCACCGTCGGCCGTCGACGCGATGCCGACGATCGGGGCCGCGGGGGTGATCCCGGCGCCGGGCAGCGAACCCCGGAAGGGCGCGTCACCGAAAGAGAACACACCACCGTCAGCACCGGCCAACCAGTAGCCGCCACCGTCGGGCGTGGACGCGACGCCGACCACGTCGTGCACGCCGGCGCCCGGTGCGAACGATCCGTGGCTGCTGGCGCCACCGAACGCGGCGGCCTCGCCATCCGAACTTGCGACCACGAAGCCGCCCTTCGGATCCACCGTCAAGGTGAACGCCTGCGTCGCCGCGGTACCGGCACCGTTCGTTGCGGTGAGGGACAGTGGGTAGGTTCCGCTGGCGCCGACCGCCGGCGTGCCGGCCAGTGTGGCTGTCCCGTTGCCGTTGTCGGTGAAGGTGACACCCGAGGGGAGGGCACCTGATTCGCTCGATGTCGGTGCCGGGAACCCGGTGGTCGTCACCGTGAACGAGCCGGACATGCCGATCGTGAACACCACCGATGGGGCGCTGGTGATGGCTGGCGCCGCGTCGATGGTCAACGTGAACGTCTGGGTGGCCGACGAGCCCGACCCGTTGCCGGCGATGAAGGTGAGCACGTGTGTCCCCCCGGTCCCGGTCGCCGGGGTGCCGGCCAGGGTGGCCGTCCCGTTGCCGTTGTCGGTGAAGGTGACGCCGGTGGGGAGCGTTCCCGATTCACCCAGCGCAGGCGTTGGGAACCCGGTTGCCCTCAACGTGAAGGTGCCCGCCGTCCCCGCGGTGAAGGTCGTCGAGGGAGCCGACGTGATGGCCGGTGGCTGGTCGACGGTGAGGGTGAAGCTCTGGTTGGCCGGGGAGCCGACGCCGTTGGTCGCCGTGATGGTGATGGGGTATGTCCCCCCGGTCCCGCTCGCCGGGGTGCCGGCCAGGGTGGCCGTCCCGTTGCCGTTGTCGGTGAAGGTGACGCCGGTTGGGAGCGTTCCCGATTCACCCAGCGACGCCGCCGGGAACCCGGTTGCCGTCACCGTGAAGGTGCCCGCCGACCCGGTGGTGAACGTCGTCGAGGCAGCCGACGATACGGCCGGCGCCTGGTCGATAGCCAACGTGAACGTCTGGGTGGCCGACGAGCCCGCCCCGTTGCTGGCGACGATGGTGACCGTGTAGGTGCCGCCCGTACCCGCCGCCGGGGTGCCGGCCAGGGTGGCCGTCCCGTTGCCGTTGTCGGTGAAGGTGACGCCGGTTGGGAGCGCACCCGATTCACCCAGCGACGGCGCCGGGAACCCGGTAGCCGTCACCGTGAAGGTACCCGCCGACCCGGTGGTGAACGTCCTCGAGGCAGCCGACGTGATGGTCGGTGCCTGGTCGATGGTCAACGTGAACGTCTGGGTGGCCGACGAGCCCGCCCCGTTGCTGGCGACGATGGTGAGCACGTGGGCACCCTCCGTCCCCGTTGCTGGCGTACCGGCCAGGGTGGCCGTCCCGTTGCCGTTGTCGATGAAGGTGACGCCCGAGGGCAGGGCTCCGCTCTCGGCCAGGGAAGGTGTCGGGTTGCCCGTCGCCGTCACCGTGAAGGTGCCTGCCGTCCCCGCGGTGAACGTCGTCGACGCCGCCGACGTGATGGCCGGTGCCTGGTCGACGGTGAGGGTGAAGCTCTGGCCGGCCGACGGGCCGATGCCGTTGGTCGCCGTAATGGTGATGGGGTACGTTCCCTCGGTCCCCGTTGCCGGCGTGCCGGCCAGGGTGGCCGTCCCGTTGCCGTTGTCGGTGAAGTTGACACCGGTGGGGAGCGTTCCCGATTCACCCAACGACGGGGTCGGGAACCCGGTGGCCGTCACTGTGAAGGTGCCTGCCGACCCCGCGGTGAACGTCGTCGACGAGGCCGACGTGATGGCCGGTGGCTCGTCGACGGTCAACGTGAACGTCTGGGTGGCCGACGAGCCAGCCCCGTTGCTGGCGACGATGGTGATCGTGTAGGAGCCCCCCGTGCCCGCCGCCGGGGTACCGGCCAGGGTGGCCGTCCCGTCGCCGTTGTCGGTGAACGTGACGCCCGAGGGCAGGGTGCCCGATTCAGCGAACGACGGCGTCGGCGAGCCGGTCGCCGTCACCGTGAACGTGCCTGCCGACCCGGTGGTGAACGTCGTCGACGCCGCCGACGTGATGGCCGGCGCCTGGTCGACGGTGAGGACGAAGTTCTGGCTGACCGACGGGCCGACACCGTTGGCAGCCGTGATGGTGATGGGGTACGTCCCCTCGGTCCCCGTTGCCGGGGTGCCGGACAGGGTGGCCGTTCCGTTTCCGTTGTCGACGAACGTGACGCCTGTGGGGAGCGGTCCGCTCTCGCCGATGGCAGGCGTCGGCGAACCGGTGGTCGTCACCGTGAACGAGCCCGCCGCACCGGTGGTGAACGTCGTCGACGCGGCCGACGTGATGGCCGGCGGGAACGTCACCGTGATCGTCACTTCGGCGGGGATGCCGATGGCCGGCCCTGCCGAGAACGCAGTGGCAGCGCTCTCGATGTAGCTCAGGCCAGCGCCGCCACCGCCGCCGGCGCCCGTTGAGTAGCCACACCCGGTGACCCCGCTGCCGGTCCCACCTCCTGAACCACCGACCCAGCCGCCACCACCACCGCCGCCGCTGTTGGCACCGTTCTCATCCCCGCCGGCGCCGCCGGCACCCGGCAGGCCCGCGCCGCCGGCTCCCGTCGTGCAGTCGGGACTGCCCGGCCCGACTGCGCCTGCGGTACCGGTGGTCTGCGTGTAACCCGAGGGCCCCCCTGTCCCACCAGGCGGCACGTCGACGCCGGCTCCGCCGCTGCCCGAGGTCACGACCGAGCCGGCAGTGCCCGCATTGCCGCCAGGACCACCACCGGTGGCGACACCGTTCGGGTCCTCACCGCCGCCACCGCCTCCACCCGCCACCACCAGCCGAGGGTCGGTACCGGGGACAGCCGTGTCGGCACAGGTCGGTACCGCCACCGAGCACGTCTGGATGTCGGATGCACCGCCGCCGTTGGCCGCGGCTGCCGAGATTCCGCCGCCATTGACCCCGTTCGTGCCGCCCACCTCGATGTACAACGTGGGCTGGGACGGCACCGGCACGACGGCCTGCACATCCGCGCCGGAACCCGATGGTGCCGAAGGACTTCCACCGCCGTTGAACGGCGAACCGGCCGCACCCACCACTGTCACCTGCAGTGAGGTCGCGCCGGCGGGAACGGTCCACGCCGTCTCCCCCGGCGTGGTGAAGGTGAACGTCTCCGTCGCCGCCTGCGCCGGGGTCCCACCGGCGGCCAAGGCGGCCAGGCTCGGCAGGCCCAGCAGCATTCCGGCCAGCATGCGGGATCGGCGCCGCCGCCTGCTCCCGATCGCGCCTGCACCGTCGATGCCGCTGTGTCGGCTCATGGCTGCCACCTTCCGTTCGCCTCCATGGACACCTCCCGCCGGTCTCGGTGCGCATGTGCACGCGGGCGAGGGGCCTTCGATGAACGGTAACGACGAGGTTGGCGCGATCCCATGGGCGGCCGGACAACTTCGAGCCGCCTCCTTCACACGCACCCATGCGATGGCCAACGATGACCAACGAGACGGACAAGTACGCGCATCACCCGTCTGCCTACGTGCGTCACCCGTCCGCCGGAGTCGGCAGTATCAGTCGGTGGGGAACGGATCGGACCCGCCCACGAGCGCGTGGGCGCTCCCCGTCTGGGAGCCGATCGACAACCAGTGAGCAGACCGGCGCGGTGGCACCTCAGCGCACCCGCAGGCCGAGCTCGAACCCGTCACGCGTCTCGACCGCCTGCTTGACCGATCCCGGGCGAAGCCCCATCGCAGCGCCGACACAGCTGACGGGGTTATCGCCCCGATGTGCAGCTCGAAGCCCGGGAGGATCGACTCGCGGTCGTACAATCCGTCGCCGGTCACGTCGAACGTGATCCCGGCCGCTGCCTACGCCTGGGAGATCGTCGTGCCGATCCGCACGGCGTCCGGCGCCCGTGGCGAGATGGTGAGCACCGGATCGCTCTGCCGGCCGTCGCCCGGCGTGCTGGTGGACGTAGCGGTACGGCCCGCGCACCGATCGGCTTCCGTGCTTCGATGATCCACAGCCAGGAGGACCCGTCGACTGTCGACCGATCGCTGTGGTTGGTCGACCAGGCCAGGCCCCTACCTACCGGAGGCTAGGCCTCCGAGACGGTGACCCCCCGCCAGAAGGCGATGTGCCCGGTGATCTCCTTCGCCGCGTCCTTGGGCTCCGGGTAGTACCAGGCGGCGTCGGGGTTCTCCTTGCCGTCGACGACCAGGCTGTAGTAGCTGGCCGTCCCCTTCCACGGGCAGACCGAGTGCGTCTCGCTCCCTGACAGGTACTCGCTCCTGACGGACGAGGCCGGGAAGTAGTGGTTCCCTTCGACGATCACGGTCTCATCGCTCTCGGCGATCACGGCGCCGTTCCACGTTGCTCTCACCATGCCTGCAGCAACCCGTTCCGGGTGCCCGGCATTCCCGGGAGCGAGCAGCTGGTGCGATGACAATCTCGGCGTCGTGTGGTCATCGGCGGCGTCGACGCCGCCGTACCAGCCCGACCGACCGGGTCTCCAGCAGCACCGGATCTCCCGCAGCATTGGCGGATGACACCTTAGGTGGTGGGGTTTCAGGTGGCCAGGGAGTCCTGGCCGGGCGGAACGCCGGGCCTTCTGGCTCCTCGGATGGGTGCCGAACGTCTCGTGGTGGCGACCGAATGCACGGGAATCCCGGCTCCTTGCCGGTGGGTCCCACCGATGGCATACCGCCGAGGAACGTCCGTCTCGGTCTCGGGTATGGACCAGCAGATCGGGGCCCCCTCACCGGGGCGGTGCACCCGGGCACGTTGTTGGCGGTCCGTCGAACGGGCTCTCTACCGTGCCCGCGCCGCCCGGCAGGGTCAGACGGACCCGCTGGGGCCCCAGGTCGCCGTGGTACCAGTTGACCCAGTTCAGATCGGCGTCGGCCACAGCACCCGGGTGGAGCGTCAGGACCGTCCGGGCGGCCGAGGGCTGGTAGGTGACGGCATGGGTCGGAGCCGTCCCGCCGGACCCGACGAGCGAGAGGGCACGCGGGGACCCGTCGCCGTGTACCCCGCATGCTCTGTCCCCCCACGCAACGGACGCGACGCGGTCGCACCGCCGGACATGCGATTCGTCCGCCGGCTATTCCACCGTCAGCGGGACAGCACCTGCGATACCTGCGCCCTCCCACTCCCGACGGTGCACACCTGGAGCACGAAGCTGGCCCGGGGACCCGTGGGTCGGACGATGAAGGCCGTGGTCGAATCGGGCGGGTACACCTTCAGCGCTGCTGCGGTGACGGGAGAACACGGTTGACCGGCGCTGACGAGATCCTTGACGATCCCCTCCACGACGACCGCCTGTGCGGACTTCCCCGGCCCGATGACGACGGGACCGTTCCCGGGGCTCGGCACTTCGCCTGCACGGCCCTCGGCGGCAGGGGATCCGATCTGGGCGCCCGACGCGTCGACGAAGGAGACCCCGGGAAATCCCTGGAGCGAGCATGGCGACGGCCCAGAGTTGACGAAGAGCAACGGATACACCCAGTTCTGGGTAGCACCCTGCCCGGGACCGAGCGAGACGGTGAGGTGCGCTGCAGTGCAGCGGGCCGGAGCGCCGGACGGAGACGTCGTGGGAGCGGTCGAGGTCGAGCTGGTGGATGGAGTTGCCGAGGGTCGTACCGCCACTGTCGGCTTCGTGGCCGGCTGGCGTTGGGAAGGAGCGGTGCCGGCCTGTCCGACCAACAGGCCGGCGATGAGCGCCGCGGCCACGCCGGCGCCAACTGCGAGGTGCGAGGTCTTCGGTAGCACTCGCATCCATCCACCTCGTGCGTTCCGCCGGACGGCTTCCGGCGTCATGTCCCAGCTCACGCTTTCCCCTTGGTTCATGACTCCTCGCATCGTCAAGCCGACGATGTCATGATCGTGTTCGCTCGTCATCGGACGTCTCCTGAATAGCTGTGTCCAAGGTCGATGAGTGCAGAGGCTGCATGCGCTCGGGCCCGGGCGATCCACGACCTCACGGTCCCCTCCGGAACGGACATGTCGACCGCTATTTGAGCGGCGGTGAAGCCGAGTCCGTCGTGGAGGACGAGTGCCTTCGCGTGGTCCGGAGTCAGGGAGCGCAATGCCTCGAGAAGTACGAGGTGATCCTCTCCCGGTGGCGGGACTACCCGGGCCGGGGCACTTCTTCGGTCGGAACGCCTGACCCGCTTCCGCCAGTCGCTGATGCACAGGTTGTGGAGGATGCGCCGCACCCATGCCTCAGGGTCGTCATAGGTGGACACGGTGTCCCAACGGCGCCATGCCCGCTCGAATGCTTCCTGCGTCAGGTCCTGGGACCGTGCCACGTCTGCAGTGAGCAGGTATGCCTGACCCAGGAGGCGTCGGCTCGACTTCCGGAAGAACTCATCGAAGCTCGCCTCGTCAGCTGCGCCCATCTGTTCTCGCCCCCTCTGGCAGGCTCGTGCGGCGATTGGGAAGTGGGTACTGATCGGTCTCGTTCTGAGTCTCGATCACGACCTTCGAGCTATCCACACGCCCAACCGCGCCGAATTGCTGCACGTGAGCTTGCATCGTCGGCGCACCGGCGGACGGTGGTGTCAGCCGCCGTCCCCAGGCCCCAGTAATCGATCCACCCGACATGGTCCACCAGAACGGATCTACCTACGTAAGAGCTTGGCCTCGATCCACAGGGGGTGAGCCCGTGCCCTCGTACCCGAGCTCGCCGCTAGCCGGGCGCGCCGGCGAGCCAACCGGTGAACATGACGGTCGAGGGCCGCCCCGGGGCGATGCAACCGGGCACGTAGTCGTAGTTCGGCGGTCCGTCGAACGGGCTCTCAACCGTGCCCGCGCCGCCCGGAAGGGTCAGGCGGACCCGCAGGGGCCCCGGGTCGCGGTGGCACCAGTTGGCCCAGTTCAGGTCGGCGTCGGCCACGTCACCCGGGTGGAGAGTCAGGGCCGTCCGGGCGGTCGCGGGCTGGTAGGTGATGGCAAGGCCGGAACCGTCCCGCTGGTGCCGACGAGCGAGATGGCGCTCGGGGACCCGTCGAGAACACACGGAGCCGATCCGATGTTCTCGATCTCCACCGTGCCAGCGGCCGTCTGGAGCCCCCCGCCTTCGCGGCCCCCGCCGAGGGCACGGAGCTCGTTTGCCGTGCACGGCGCGGCGCCTGGCGCCGGTGGCGCCGAGGTAGTGGTAGTGGTGGTGGCGTGGGCCGTCGAGGCCAACCCGGGCGAGCCGGTCGCTGTCGGGGCAGAGGCGGTGCAAGCCGCGAGGGCGACCGCGCCGCACACGATCACGAGAAGGCCCACCAGATTCCGCCGCATGGCCTCAGGCTACCCCTGGATCGTTCGGTCGCCCCCGCTGAAAGCCGGCAGCGCGCTCCCTCTCGGCCACATGTCCCTCGACCTCTCGGAGGACCTCAAACAGTCATCGATGACCGGCAGTTCTCGGTTCCGATGTCGAGCGACGTCACGTTGGTGGGGCAGGCAGGGATCGAACCTGCGACCGAGGGATTATGAGTCCCCTGCTCTGACCACTGAGCTACTGCCCCTTCGCCTGGCACGCCCGGCCTGCCAACGGTAGCGGCCTGCGGAGCGCCGGCGCTCCGGCCTTCACCTCCCTGCTTCGGTCGGCTCCCCGAACAACACGTCCCCGCAGACGCCCAGCGCGCGACGGACATCCGATCGGAACGGTGAAGGCATACGGCACCGCACAGCGTCGCCACGGCAACCAGGCGCAACTGACCCCACGTAACTCAACCCAAACTCCACCACCCGCCTCCAACGGAGTGACATACATCTTGCGACACCATTCGGGTAGGGTCGCCCACATCCCGGGGCCGCAGGACCGGCCGCCGGGATCCACGCGTCAGGTGACGGACCTCGACAGTGCCTTCGCTCACCTGAAGCTGTTCAGGACCTCGACAACGATGAGAGGAACGGACGATCCCGTGTATACCAACCACCCGCCAGGCCGCCGCTCGCAGCTCCCTCGGAGGCTGTTGTCGACCACCACGGCGGTGCTCGCCGCCGGTGCGCTCGCGCTCGGCACGGCAGCGACCGCCGGAGCCGCAGGGGTCTCGAACGGCCAGCAGGTGCACCGCCTGAGCAGCCACGACGCTACGTCTGCCCCGCGCATCGACCTGCACGCCCTCCCGGCAGGAGTGGCCTCGATCGCCGTCGTGCCGACCTCCAAGACTTCGGTCGACGTCGCCGGACCCGTCTCAGGTGGGGTTCCGACCGGCGCCACCACCGTGTCGGTGCCCGACGGAGCCGTTGGTTCGGCCATCGCTCCCGATGGTTCAGTTGCCCTCGAAGCGACGAAATCGGGAACGATCGACGTCATCACGTCGCCCCTCACTTCACCGACGGCCGGCACCCCGATCGACGTCAGCAACTTCACTGCCGAGGGTGGCTCTGGCTACCACTCGTACAACGACGGTGTGGCCATCACGCCCGACGGCAAGGCCGGACTGGCAACCGCTGACTCCCAGGGTGCGATCGCGCTCGTCCGCAGCGGGAGTACCTACGTCGTCAACACTGCCGTGCAATCCCCAGGCCTCAACCAGGCCGGCCAGCCTCATCAGCCCGGTTGGATCGAAGCACCGGGCAACGCCACCACCTACGACGGCGTCGTGATCAGCCAGTCGGAAGTGGCGAGCGGCAACTACGTCGGCTTGCTCATGGACGCCAGCGACAACACGATCGCCGTCGTCACCGGCGTCGGGTCGCCGTATGTGAAGGTGGCCGGCACGGTGTCCGACCCGATGTTCGCCTACGGCTACAACGGGAGCAGCGACTACGGAACCGGCGGCATGGCCTTCAGCCCGACCACCACGACGAGGGCCGTCACCGTCACCCGTACGGGATTCGCCGTCCTCGACCTCTCGAACCCGATGAGCCCGTCCGTCCTGTCGTCCACGGCGATCGCTGGCGCGAGCTCCGGTTCCGTCGTCTCGACCGCGGTCGCTCCTGACGGCAACCACGTGGCGGTCGCTGCAGGCAGCTCCCTCTACTTCTACTCGGGACTCGCAAAAGACACGGTTGGCACGCCCCTGACGTCCAGCGCGTCTCCGATCACCTTCGCCGGACCGATCGCGTCGATCGCATACGCGAAGGGCGGGAACCTCATCGTCAACTACGGCACGTCCACCGGCAAACTCGCCGTGGTGACCGGTACCGAGACGGCCACACCCGCCTACACAGCGAGTCAGGACCTGGCGCTGTCCGGCCCTGCACCCGATGTCAACGGCATGGCCGTGCTACCGGCCGAAGCCGGCGCGAAGTTCAACGGCTACGTGATGGCCGCCTCGGACGGAGGCGTGTTCTCGTTCGGGCAGGCGTCCTACCAGGGTTCTGCAGGTGGCCAGGCGCTCATCAGCCCGATCGTCGGGCTGGCAGCGGATACCTCCGCGGACGGGTACTGGCTCGTGTCATCCTCCGGGGCCGTCGATGCGTTCGGCGGAGCCTCCGACTACGGCTCGATGGCGAACGTCGCGCTGAAGGCGCCCATCGTCGGCATGGCCGCCACGCCCGACGGCAAGGGGTACTGGCTGGTTGCCTCCGACGGCGGCGTGTTCTCCTTCGGCGACGCCCACTTCTACGGGTCCGCCGACGCGCTGCACCTGAACAGGCCGGTCGTCGGCATGGCAACCACGCCCGACGGCAAAGGGTACTGGCTGGTCGCCTCCGACGGCGGCGTCTTCTCCTACGGCGACGCCGTCTTCCGCGGCTCGACCGGTGCCATGACCCTGAACAAGCCGGTCGTCGGCATGGCGCCGACGCTTGACGGCAACGGCTACTGGCTAGTTGCCTCCGACGGCGGGGTGTTCTCGTTCGGCGATGCCGCCTTCCACGGCTCGACCGTCGCACTGACCCTCAACAAGCCGATCGTGGGCATGGTTGCATCCCCGGACGGCATGGGATACTGGCTGGCCGCCTCCGACGGCGGCGTGTTCGCCTTCGGTGATGCCGCCTACCAGGGCTCCCTCGGCGCCGTGACGCTGAACAAGCCGATCATCGGGATCGCCATCTGAACGATCGGGGATGGCCCGGCCATCCCCCTGGGCAGGTACAGAGGGCACGGGAAACCGTGCCCTCTGTCGCGGCCGGGTCCGGCAGCAGGATCGGCAGGACGGGCCGGAGCCCGGCCCCGAAGCCCGACGGCTCGTGGGTGGCGACCTGGCTCCGGGGGAGAGACTCGAACTCTCAACCTAGCGGTTAACAGCCGCTTGCTCTGCCGATTGAGCTACCCCGGATCAACCCCCGGAGGCCCGTCCGGGTGTGCGCAGAGACCTTAGCCCGTAGACACGGGTGGTCGGATCGGCCCGGTCCCTCCCAGCGGATGTGCAGTCAGGTCGGAGCCGGGGCACAATGACCGTGTGACGACCCGGACCCCCCACGTGGCCGCCGCCGCCACGCTGGCTGCCGTCGGCGCGGGAGCCGGGGTGGCGCTCGCCCGCCGCCGGTCAGGCAGGCGTGCCCTGCGGCTGGATGGTGCATCAGTCGCCGCGGCGGGGTCCGGCACCTCGCCCGACACGCCTGGGACCCTCCCTGGCAAGGCCGCCGCCGTCGCCACCCTGGCCAACGAGTGGGCCCGAGACGCGGCAGCCCGATTGTTCGGCTGGCGCAACGGCGACGAGGCCGAGGACGCCATCGCCAAGGACGTGGCCAACGAGCTCGCCCAGATCCTCGCCACCTACGGGGAGCGGGTGCTCGGAGAGCCGGCGGCGGGCGGCAGTGGGCCGGCCCGCAGGCTCGTGCCTCAGGCCTCGTCCAGGTAGTCCCGCAGCAGCAGGGCCGAGTCGGGCCGGCGCAGCTTCGCCAACGTCTTCGCCTCGATCTGCCGGATCCGCTCCCGGGTCACGCCGAACTCCTTGCCCACCTCTTCGAGGGTGCGGATCTTGCCATCCGTCAGGCCGAACCGCAGCCGGACGACGTCCTGCTCCCGGGGCGACAGGTGGCCGAGGGCCTCACGCACCGCCTCGTCGAGCATGATCCGGGCGGCGGCGTCGTCCGGGACGACGGCACCACGGTCCTCGATGAGATCGGACAGGCTGAAGTCGTCCTCGTCGCCCATCGGCTGCTCGAGCGACACCGTGTCCTGGTTGATCCGCTGGATCTCCCGCACCCGCTCGATGGTGAAGTCGACGCGCCGGGCGATCTCCTCGGCCGTCGGCTCCCGGCCGAGCTCCTGGAGGAGCTGGCGCTGGGCCCAGACGACCTTGTTGATGGTCTCGACCATGTGGACGGGGATCCGGATGGTGCGGGCCTGGTCGGCGATGGCCCGGGTGATGGCCTGGCGGATCCACCAGGTCGCATAGGTCGAGAACTTGAACCCCTTGGTGTGGTCGAACTTGTCGACCGCCCGCATGAGCCCGAGGTTCCCCTCCTGGATGAGGTCGAGGAAGGCGAGGCCGCGGTTTCGGTAGCGCTTGGCGATCGACACCACCAGCCGCAGGTTCGCCTCGATCAGCGCCTCTTTCGCCGCCTGGCCCCGGCGCACCAGCGCGAGGTCCCTCGAGCGTGGCGGCTTCCCCTCCGCCTCGGCCTCCGCCACCCGCTCGGCCGCCTCGTTCCCGTCCACGATCCGCTGGGCCAGGTCCACCTCGAGGGCGGCGTCGAGGAGCTTGACCTTGCCGATCTCCTTCAGGTACGTGTGCACCGGATCGGCTGACGACGCGGAGAAGCGGTCCGATCCCGTGTAGGGCGCCGCCGGCGGCCGGGCCGGGCGCTCCCTGGTGGAACGGGCCCTGGCGGCCTTGGGCCCCCCGTCAACGGGCAGGCCGCCGTCGGCCATGTCGCCGGGCGCCTCGGCCGCGTCCTCGTCGGCCACGTCCTCGTCGGCCACGACCACGTCCACGTCGATCGTCGGTTCCGGCGCCGCCGGGCCGTCCGCCTCGCCCGACCCGGTGAGCTCCCCCGTGTCGTCGGCGAACTCGATCCCCTCGGAACGGATCCGGTCGACGACGCCCGAGATCAGCTCGGGCGAGAGCTCGACGGGCTCCAGCACGGCCATGAGATCGTCCTGGTTGAGAGACCCCCGGGAGCGGCCAAGTGCCAGGAGCACCTCGAACTCGTCGTCCGGCACGGCACCGGCCACACCGTTGGTCGCCGGTGCCGGCTCGGCGACACCGCTGCGGGCGGCCCCTGCGTCGCTCTCGACGGGCGTCATCGTCCCCTCGCCATCGCCCGGCCGAGCCACCGCGCCTGCTGGCTCGCCGGCCGCCCGGTCGGTGGCCGCGTCCCCTTCATCACTCTCGACTGCCGCGGGAACCGGCTGCATCACGTCCTCCATGCTCACACCGCGTCTCCGGGCAACACCACGCCGTTCCTGCCCAACAGCCAGGCTACCAATCGATCCGCCGCCGTGACCGCGGCGCTGGGATCATCCAGCTCCTCCAGGACGGTGCGCACCTCGGCCACCGTGTGGGCCCCCGCCTCCGCCGTGGCCGGGTCGGCCCTGACCTGCCGGACGAGCTCTGCGAGCTCCCTCCTGGCCGCCTCGCGGATCAGCTGGATCCTGACGCCTTCGGGGTCGCCGACGGGCTCCTCGACGGCCAGGCGCACCAGCAGCTCGGCCACGGGGGCGGGTGCGACGTCGATGGCCTGGTGGAGGTCGTCCGCCTCGACCAGAGCCAGGAAGGCGGCACGCTGGAGGCCCTCGGGGAAGAGCTCGGCCTCGAGCAGGTCGGCCATCTCCCCCGGGCGGTGGATGGCCAGTCGCAGCGCCTCGAGCCCCGGACGGAGGTCGACCGATGCAACCAGACCACGCCCACGGGACCCTCCGGCCGCGCCACCGTAGGGCAGCACACCCCGTTCGCCGCCGCTGCCATTCCCGCCATACCCGCCGCGCCCTCCACGGCCGCTCCGGTCAGAGGAGGCACCGGAGGTGGGCCAGGCCTCGCCGTCGTCGGGCTCCCGGACCCACGACTCGTCGCCATCCCCCCCGCCACCGGACCGGTCGGTACGGGGTGGGCCACCTTCGCCGCCCGAGCTCGACCGTTGCCGCTGGCCGGCCGGCCGCTGCGGATCGCCTCGACCGTCGTCGGGCCGGGGGCGCCCCTCGCCTCGGCGGATGCGCTCGAGCCGGTCACGGAGGGCGGCCGGCTCGAGGTGGCACCGCTCGGCCACCTGCATCACGTACTGGTCCCGGACCAGGTCGTCGGGGTGCTCGGCCACGGCCTCGAGGGCACGCTCGGCGGCCCGGGCACGACCCTCGGGCGACGACAGGTCGGCGGCGGCGAGGACCCGGTCCACCCGGAACCGGAGGAACGGCCGGGCACCCTCGACGGCGGCCCGCAGGGCGTCGGGGTCCCGGCGGGCCAGGTCGGCCGGATCGGCGCCGTCGGGCAGGCTGGCCACGGCGACGTCGAGGTCGAAGCGCCGTTCCCACTCGTAGAAGCGACCGGCGGCCGCCTGGCCGGCGCCGTCGGCGTCGAAGGCCAGCACGATCCTCGACGCGAAGTTGCGGAGGAGCCGGACGTGCTCGTCGGCCAGCGCGGTGCCGCAGGTGGCGACGGCCCGGGGCACGCCCGCCTCGGCGAAGCCGATCACGTCCGTGTACCCCTCGCACACCACCACCTCGCCCGACCGGACGACGTCCTCCTTGGCCCAATTGAGCCCGTAGAGGACGCGGCGCTTGGCGTAGATGGCCGTCTCCTTCGAGTTCTTGTACTTCGCCGGGTCCGTCGACCCCGGCAGGATGCGGCCCCCGAGGGCCACCGGTCGCCCTCCCGGATCGCAGATGGGGAAGAGGATCCGCCCCCGGAAGGCGTCCTGCAGGCGGCCCCGGCGGTTGACGAACCCGAGCCCCGACCGGTCGGCCAGGTCGTCGTCGAGCCCGAGGGCCCGGCACAGCGTGTCCCACTCGTCGGGCGCCCACCCCAGCCGGTAGCGGCGCACCACCTCGCCGTCGTAGCCACGCGACCGCAGGTAGTCCCGGGCCCGGCCGGCGTCCGCCGAGCCGACCAGGCGCTGGTGGTACCACTCGGTGGCCCGCTCCATCACCTCGAGCAGCTCGGCCCGCTGGCGGCTGTCCCGGCCGGCCGCCGCATCCTCCCGGATGGCGATCCCGGCCCGATCGGCCAGACGGCGCACGGCCTCGGCGAAGTCGAGGTGCTCGACCTCACGCACGAACGTGATGGCGTCGCCCTTGGCCTGGCAGCCGAAGCAGTAGTAGAAGCCCTCCTCGGCGTTGACGCTGAACGAGGGGGTCTTCTCGCCGTGGAACGGGCACAGCCCCACCCAGCGCCGCCCCTGGCGCTTGAGGGCGGCGTGCTCGCCGATCAGGGCCACGATGTCGGTCGCCGCCCTGACGCGGGCGATGTCCTCGTCGGGGATCCCCATCGCACCGACGGTACCGCGCCCAGCCGCCGGCCAGGACGGCGACTGCCGGGGCAGGCCTGCGGCCAGGCCCGAGACCGGGTCGGTGGGGCTCGACGCCTAGCGGCCCCTGGTTGCCTTGCGGGCTGGACTGGCCTTGCGGGCGGGGGCAGCCTTGCGAGCTGGACTGGCCTTGCGGGCCGGGGCCGCCTTGCGGGCCCGACCGGCCGCGGCCGGCGCCCCGCCGCCCTGGGCCAGCACGGACTGGGCCGCGGCCAACCGGGCGATGGGCACCCGGAAGGGGGAGCAGCTGACGTAGTCGAGGCCGGCGGCGGCGAAGGTCTGGATGGAGTCGGGGTCACCGCCGTGCTCGCCGCACACCCCCACCTTCAGGTCCGGGTTGGTCGCCCGACCCCTGGTCACGCCCAGGCGGACCAGCTCGCCGACGCCGTCGGCATCCACCACCTCGAACGGGTTGCGCTTCAGCAGCCCGGCCTCGAGGTAGGCGGACATCATCCGACCCTCGACGTCGTCGCGACTGAACCCGAAGGTCATCTGGGTGAGGTCGTTGGTGCCGAACGAGAAGAAGTCGGCGAACTCGGCGATCTCGCCGGCCCGCAGCGCGGCCCGGGGCGTTTCGATCATGGTGCCGATGCGGACCTCGAGGCTCCCCGCGCCGGCCCGGCCGCCCGCCTTCGACCCCCGACGCCTCGTCGTGGACGCCCCCGCCTGGACGGCGGCCACGGCGTCCTCGACCCAGGAGCGGGCCAGCGCCAGCTCCTCGCGGGTGACGGTGAGCGGGATCATGATCTCGACGATCGGGCTGCCACCGGCAGCGGAGCGCTCGAGGGCCGCTTCCATCAGGGCGCGGACCTGCATGGCGTAGAGGCCGGGCTTGATCACCCCGAGGCGGACGCCCCGGGTGCCCAGCATGGGGTTGAACTCGTGCCACGCCCGGGCCGCGTCGTAGAGGCGCTGCTCGTCGGCCGACAACCCGACGGTCGCCTCCTTGATGGCCAGCTCGGCGGTGGAGGGCAGGAACTCGTGGAGGGGCGGGTCGAGGAGGCGGATGGTGACGGGCAGGCCGTCCATCGCCTCGAGGATCGACAGGAAGTCCGCCTTCTGGGCGATGCGGAGCTCCTCCAGGGCCGACTCCTCCTCGTCGGGCGTCGCCGCCAGGATCATGCGGCGCACGATCGG
Organism: Actinomycetes bacterium; assembly: GCA_021806045.1. Lineage (GTDB taxonomy): Bacteria > Actinomycetota > Acidimicrobiia > Acidimicrobiales > RAAP-2 > JAJZDI01. The sequence continues at coordinate 37,985 of JAJZDI010000009.1, read as the reverse complement.
CAGCCGGTCCTCGGCCAGGAACATGTGCTCCGTCCGGCACAGCCCGATCCCCTCGGCGCCGTGGTGGCGCGCGTTGGCCGCGTCGGGACCGTTGTCGGCGTTGGCCCGCACGCCCAGGTGGCCGGCGCGGATGGCGTCGGCCCACTCGAGCACGGTGTCGAACTCGGGCGGGGTCTCACCCTGGCTGAGGGGGACCTGGCCGAGCACCACGGTGCCGCTGGTGCCGTCGAGGGAGATCCAGTCGCCTTCCTTCACGACCACGTCACCGACGGTGAAGGCGCTCCCCTGGATCCGGACGGCCTCGGCCCCGACGACGGCCGGCTTGCCCCAGCCCCGGGCGACCACGGCGGCGTGGCTGACCAGCCCGCCGCGGGCGGTGAGGATCCCCTGCGCGGCCAGCATGCCGTGGACGTCCTCGGGTGACGTCTCGCTCCGCACCAGGACGACCTGCTCGCCCCGGTTGGCGGCGGCCTCGGCGTCGTCGGCCGTCAGGTAGACGCGCCCGACGGCCGCCCCCGGCGACGCGCCCAGGCCCTTCGTCAGCACCTTGTGGCCCGACCCGGCGAACTGGGGATGGAGGACCTGGTCGAGGTGGTCACCGGTGATGCGGTTGATGGCCTCCGCCCTGGTCAGCTTGATCTTCGGCTCGGAGGTCATGTCGACCGCCATCTTCAGGGCGGCCCGGCCGGTGCGCTTGCCCACCCGGGTCTGCAGCATCCACAACTTGCCCTGCTCGATGGTGAATTCGGTGTCGCACATGTCCCGGTAGTGGGACTCCAGGCGGGCGAAGATGTCGAGCAGCTCCCGGTGGATCTTCGGGAACCGGTCCTTCAGGGCGGAGAGGGGCTCGGTGTTGCGGATGCCGGCCACCACGTCCTCGCCCTGGGCGTTCACCAGGAAGTCCCCGTACTCGCCCTTGGCGCCCGTCGCCGGGTCGCGGGTGAAGCCCACCCCGGTGCCGGAGTTGTCGTCCCGGTTGCCGAACACCATGGCCTGCACGTTCACGGCCGTGCCCAGGTCGTGGGCGATGCGCTCACGGACCCGGTAGGCGATGGCCCGGGGCCCGTTCCACGAGGCGAACACGGCCTCGATGGCCCCCCGGAGCTGGTCGTCCGGATCCTGGGGGAAGGGCACGCCCGTGTGACGCTCGACGATCTGCTGGTAGGCGTCGACCAGGTAGCGGAGGAGCTCGACCGGGATCCCGGCGTCGGAGGTGGTGTTGGCCAGCTCCTTCGCCGCCTCGAGGAGGCTGTCGAACTCCTCGCCGGGGATCCCGAGGACGATGCGCCCGTACATCGCCACGAACCGGCGGTAGGAGTCGTAGGCGAACCGCTCGTCGTCGGTCTGGGCGGCCAGGCCCTCCACCGATTTGTCGTTCAGGCCCAGGTTGAGGACGGTGTCCATCATCCCCGGCATGGAGAACTTGGCACCTGACCGCACCGAGACGAGGAGGGGGTCGGCGGCGTCGCCGATCCGCTTGCCCATCCGCTTCTCCAGGCGGGCCCGTGCCCGGCTGACCTCGGCCGTGAGGCCCTCGGGCCACCCGTCGGCCATGTAGGCACGGCATGCGTCGGTCGAGATCGTGAAGCCCGGCGGTACCGGGAGCCCGAGGACCGAGGTCATCTCGGCCAGGTTGGCGCCCTTGCCGCCGAGGAGGTCCTTCATCTCCATCGGTGGCCTGCGGTGGGAGTGGTCGAAGTCGAAGACGTACGGCATGAGGTCGGGTCCTTTGTCGAGCCGGTGCCACGCGGACGCCCGCGGGACACCGGCTGAGCCGGAGACCCGAGGGCGCGGAACATCGAGCCTACCCCGCCGCGCGCGCCCCCCTGGGAGTCGCCTCTGCCCAGGTGAGGCTACGGTCGCACCGGACGGTGGCCGATCGGGCCGGCGCCGGCGGCACCGCCCGGCAGTCGATCCGGACGGCGCCGGCGACGAAGGGGGATCCATGACCGGCAGCAGGGTGGCAGGTGGAGGCGGCAGCGGAGGCAGCCGGCCAGAGCGCGTCCGGCTCGGCCGGGTGGGCGCGGTGGCGGTCACCTTCCTCATCGCCGCCTCGCTGGTGGCGTGCGGGTCGGCGACGGGCCGATCGGCGGCGGGCACGGCGGGGTCGAGCACGACGACCAGCGGCCCGTCTGCCGCGGCCAGGGCGGCCATCGCCGAGGGGGCGGACCCGGCCGCCACCGACGCGGCCGGCGTGGAGTGGCTGTGCCGGCCCGGGCACGCCCCCGACCCGTGCACTGACAACCTCGACGCCACCGTCATCCCCCGAACGGGTCCCGACACCCGCCAGCCGGCCTCGCCTGCCGCCGACCCACCCATCGACTGCTTCTACGTCTACCCGACGGTCAGCCCCCAGCCCACCACCAACGCCAACCTGGCCATCGACCCGGCCGAGACGGGTGTGGCCCGGGCCCAGGCGTCGCGCTTCTCCCAGGCCTGCAAGGTCTACGCACCGATGTACCGGCAGCTCACCCTGCACGCCATCAGTGCTCCCGGCGCCTCCACCGTCAGCGGGCTGGCCACCGCCTACGCCGACGTGGTCGCCGCCTGGAAGGACTACCTGGCCAACGACAACCACGGCAGGGGGTTCGTGCTGATCGGCCACTCCCAGGGCGCGGCCATGCTCATCCGCCTGATCAAGACCCAGATCGACAACGACCCGTCCGTCCGCTCCCACCTCGTCTCCGCCATCGTCCTGGGGGGCAACGTCACCGTCCCGGTCGGCAAGGTGGTGGGGGGAAGCTTCGACCACGTCCCCGCCTGCACGTCCACCACGGAGACAGGCTGCGTGATCGCCTACTCCAGCTTCGACACCACGCCCCCGGCGAACAGCCTGTTCGGCCGGCCGGGCGCCGGGGTCAGCCTGCTCGCCGGCCAGGGCGCCTCCGCCGGCCTCCAGGTCCTGTGCGTGAACCCGGCCGCGCCGGGGGGCGGCACCGGGCCGCTCATCCCCTACTTCCCCTCCCGGACCGCCGCGTCGGGGATCGTCGCCGCCGCCGGGCAGCTCCCCGCCCTCCCCACCCCGTGGTTCACCGAGCCCGGGCTCTACACGGGCACGTGCATGTCGCAGGGGGGCGCCACCTGGCTCCAGGTCAGCGCGCCCACCGTCCCGGGCGATCCCCGGACCGTGGTGAAGGAGACGCTCGGCCCCACCTGGGGGCTCCACCTGGTCGACGTCAACATCGCCCTCGGCAACCTGGTCGACCTGGTCCGCGCCGAGGCCGCCTCCTACCGGGGCTGAGGATTACCGGGGCTGACGTCTACCGGGTTGGCGCCGGCCGCCGGTCACGAGCCGGGCGCCGGCTCGGCGCCCTCCGAGGCGGCGAAGCGGGCCTGGAGGTGGCCGACCAGGTCGGCGATGGGCACCCGAACCTGGTCCGTCGTGTCGCGGTCCCGCACCGTCACGGCCCGGTCCTCCAGGGTGTCGAAGTCAACCGTGACGCACCAGGGCGTCCCCACCTCGTCCTGGCGGCGGTAGCGGCGCCCGATCGACTGGGTGACGTCGTAGTCGCACATGAGCCAGGGCTGGAGCATGCCGAGCACCTCGCGGGCCACCGGTTCGAGGGTGTCCTTCTTCGACAGCGGGAGCACGGCCACCTGGTAGGGGGCCAGGCGGGGGTGGAGCCGCAGGACGGTGCGGGCCTCACCGCCCACCTCGTCCTCGGCGTAGGCGGCCAGCAGGAACGCCATCATGGTCCGGGTGGCACCGGCCGCCGGCTCGATCACGTGGGGCACGTAGCGCTCGCCCGACGCCTGGTCGAAGTACTCGAGGCGCTCGCCCGACGCCGCCGCGTGCGCCTTCAGGTCGAAGTCGGTCCGGTTGGCGATCCCCTCCAGCTCGTCCCACCCCCACGGGAAGAGGAACTCCACGTCCGCCGTACCGGCCGAGTAGTGGGACAGCTCGTCGGGATCGTGGTGGCGCAGCCGCAGCTGGGCCTCGGGGATGCCGAGGTCGGTGTACCACCGGAACCGCTCCCCCAGCCAGTACTCGAACCACCGGGTCCCCTCGTCGGGCGGGACGAAGAACTCCATCTCCATCTGCTCGAACTCACGGGTCCGGAACACGAAGTTCTGCGGGGTGATCTCGTTGCGGAACGACTTGCCCACCTGTGCGATGCCGAAGGGCGGCTTCTTCCTAGTGGTCTGGAGCACGTTGGCGAAGTTCACGAACATGCCCTGGGCCGTCTCGGGACGGAGGTAGGCCACCGCCCCCTCGTCCTCCACCGGCCCGGCGTGGGTCTTGAACATCAGGTTGAAGGCCCGCGGCTCGGTGAAGGTCGTGCCACCGCAGGCCGGGCAGACGCCGTCGATCTTGTCCTCCCGCCACCGCTGGTGGCACGACAGGCAGTCGACCAGGGGATCGGTGAAGTTGGCCAGGTGCCCGGACGCCTGCCACACCGCCGGCGGCCCCAGGATGGCGGCGTCGATCCCGACCACGTCGTCCCGCAGCTGGACCATCGAGCGCCACCAGGCGTTCTTCACGTTTCGCAGGAGGTTCACGCCGAGCGGCCCGTAGTCGTAGGTGGAGCGGAACCCGCCGTAGATCTCGGCCGACTGGAAGATGAAGCCGCGCCGCTTGCACAGGCCCACGACCTTCTCCATCAGGTCGTCCGGTCGGTCGGGTGCGGCTCCAGCGGTTTCGGCGTCGGGCATGGTCGGCAATGGTACCGGCGGCGGAGCGGGATCAGCTGCCCGGCGCCGCCTCGGCGCGGATCCGGCACGTGATGTCGTCGGCCACCAGCCGGCCCGCCACCGTCAGGACGGCCAGCCCGTCGCGCCATTCGACCAGTCCCTCGAGCTCCGGCGCCGGAGGCAGGACCTCCTCGGGGACGCCGGCCGGGGTGCGCAGGGCCAGGGCCCACCGCTCGAAGCGGCGCTGCTCCCCGTCGAGGACCTCCTCGCCCCCGACGGGCGACTGCCCGGCGGCCATCGACCGGATGTAGCGGTCGGGGGTGCGCACGTTCCACCACCGTCGGCCGTCGAGGTGCGAGTGGGCCGCCGACCCGAAGCCCCGGTAGTCGCCCTGGCGCCAGTAGAGGCGGTTGTGGCGGCAGCCGTGCCCGGGTCTGGCCCAGTTGGAGATCTCCTCCCACCGGTACCCGGCGGCGGTGAGGATCCGCTCGGTGGCCTCGTAGCGGGCGGCGAGCACGTCGGGGTCGGGATGCCGCCGTGGATCGGCGGCCAGCGGCGTCCCCGGTTCGACGGTGAGCGCGTAGGCGCTCACGTGGGGGGGCGGGCGATCGCGGGAGACGATGGATGCCAGCACCGAGTCCCACGACCCACCCTCGCCGGCTCCCCCGCCGGGTTGTTCGCCGGGTCCCTCCCCGGGTCCGCCGAAGATGAGGTCGACGTTCCAACTGGTCAGCCCCGACGTCCCCAGCACGTCGAGGGCCTGGTCGACCGCTCCCGGCGTGTGCCGCCTCCCGAGACCGGCCAGGACGGCAGGATCGGTCGACTGCACACCCACCGAGATCCGGGTCACGCCGGCGTCGACGTAGGCGGCCACCCGGGCTGCGGTGACGTCCTCCGGGTTGCACTCGACGGTCACCTCGGCACCCGGGGCGCGCTCGACGGCAGCCACCAGCGCGGCCAGCAGTTCGACCGGCAGCAGCGACGGGGTGCCGCCGCCGAAGAAGATCGACGTGGCCGGGGGCATGCCCTCGCCGGCCGCTGCCGCCATCTCGGACAGACACGCCTCGACGTAGGCGTCGGTCAGGTGGTGGCGGTCGTCGTAGGTGGCGAACGCGCAGTAGTCGCACCTCGACCGGCAGAAGGGCACGTGGACGTAGACGCCGAACTCACCCACGGCGGTCACCCCGGTCCGCCCGCACGTCGAGGCGGGCGTCGGCCAGGCGGGCCAGGGCCTCGGCACGCTCGGCCCGGTGGTCCACGAGGGGCGCCGGATAGTCGGCTGTCCCTTCTTCTGGGACGTAGCGGCGCACGTAGGACCCGTCGGGATCGAAGCGCTCACGCTGCGCCTCCGGATTGAAGATGCGATGGAAGGGGGCGGCGTCCGTCCCGGTGCCCGCCACCCACTGCCAGCCGTGGTTGTTGGAGGCCACGTCCCCGTCGACCAGGTGGTCGAGGAACCACCGGGCCCCGCGGCGCCAGTCGATGTGGAGGTCCTTCACCAGGAACGACGCCGTCACCATGCGCACCCGGTTGTGCATCCACCCCTCGGCCAGCAGCTGGCGCATGCCCGCGTCGACGAGCGGGTAGCCGGTCGTCCCCGCGCACCAGCGGGCGAAGCGCCGGTCGGCCTCGTCGCCCTCGTCCCACCGGAGCCGATCGCCGATGGGCGACATCGACCGCCACACCGAACCGGGCTGGTGCCAGACCACGTCGGCGTAGAACTCCCGCCACGCCAGCTCGCTCCGGAACACGTCCGGCCCCTCGCCCGAGCCCACCCCGGCCAGGACCTGGCGGGGGTGGAGGGCACCGAAGCGGAGGTACGGCGACAGGTGCGACGTTCCCGGAGTGCCGGGGAGGTCCCGGGTGGCCGCATAGGCGTCGAGGGGGCCACCGACGAACGTGTCGAGCAGACGCAAGGCCGCCGCCTCGCCGGGGACGGGGAGCCCGGCAGCGGGCGCGTCGTCGGGCCGGGTGAGCAGGCCGGCGGCGTCGGCGTCGGCGGTCCCGGCGGCGTCGGCGTTCCCGGCGGCGCCGGGCGACAGCCAGCGGGCGGGACCGATCGCCGGCAGCGGCGGGCGCCACCCGTGCGCCCGCCACGCCCGGGAGAACGGCGTGAAGACCCGGTAGGGGGCACCGGCCTGGTTGCGTACGGTGCCGGGCGCCACCGCGTAGGGGGACGAGACGGGGACCAGCTCAGCGTCAGCCGCCGCCAGTGCCGAGGCCACGGCCTCGTCCCGGCGGCGGCCGAAGCCGGTGCAGTCGCCGGTGACGAACACCCGGTTCGCCCCCACCTGGCGCGCCACCTCGGGCACCACCACCTCGGGCCGGCCGGACCGGAGCGTCAGGTTCCCGCCCAGAGCACCGTCCAGCTCCCCCAGGCAGCCGGCCAGGAAGTGGCGCCGATTGGCGCCGGTGGCCGCCAGCCGGGGATCGACGACGAAGAGGGCCACCACCTCGCCGTGGGCGCCAGCCTCGGCGGCGGCCGCCTGGAGCGCCGGGTGATCGGCGACGCGCAGGTCGCGCCGGAACCAGACGATGGTGGTCGTCATCGGTGGTCAGCGGGCGGTGGGACCCGGTGCGGGTCGGTGGCCGGAGTCGGGTCGGCGGCCGGGCTCGAATCGGTGGCCGGAGTCGTCATGGCAGCATGCCGGAGCGGGCGGAACGCAGCCGGCGGTCGAGGTGGACCTCCATGGCCTCGGTGGCCAGCGTCGCCACCTCGTCGGCGACGGCCGACGGGGGTTCCGACAGCACCCCGGCCAGGCCCCCCTGGAGGGTGCGGCGCATGATGTCCAGGGCAGCCGGGGTGATGGGGCGGCCCCGACGGCAGCCCCGGCAGAGCGCACCCCCCTCCGTCAGGTCGAACGCGACCAGCTCGACGTCCTCCCTGCCGCAGGAGACGCAACCGTCGAGGACCGGGGCTGAGCCGTCGAGGGCGAGGACCTTCAGGTGGAAGGCGGGGGCGACCATGGGTGAGGGGCGCTCGTTGAGCGCCCCGAGCGCGCCGGCCAGCATCCGGTAGAGGGCGGGGATGGCATGGCGCTCCTGGGCGATCTGGTCGGCCACCTCCAGCATGGTCAGCGCCGCGGCCATGCGGTCCAGGTCCTCCCGGACCGCCCGGAAGGTGTCCACCACCTCGGCCTGGTTCAGGGTGTCGAGGTCCCCACGTCCCTGCCAGCCGAGGAACGTCACGTGGGTCAGCGGTTCGAGGCGGGCGCCGAACCGCGATCCGGGGCGCCGCACCCCCCGGGCCACGGCCCGCACCTTGCCGTGCTCCTCGGTCAGGATCGTCACGATCCGGTCGGTCTCTCCCAGCCGGATCCCCCGAAGGACGATGCCCCGGTCGCGGAAGAGGCTCACCCCGGGCCCGCTCCCCCCCTGCCGGCTGCCTCCGACGTGCCGGCTGCACCCGACGTGCCGGCTGCACCCGATGGTCCGACCGGGCCGGGATCAGGGGTGTCGTCTCCGGGCCGGGGAGGGTTCGGGCCCGAGGACGACAGGGGAACCCCGCCGGTACGCACCGCTCCCCGCCCCCGACCGTGGTCACGCCCGCCGAGGGCGCTTCCGCCCGCGATGAGGAGGACGAGGACGGGAGGCACGACCACGAAGGGGAGGATCGGCCGGAAGCCGGCGACGGCGAGGATCACCGCCCCCGCGTAGAGCGCGACGCCTCCGGCGATGCCGATGTGGACCGCCTTCATGTCACCCCGCCGTAGCGACGCTGGCGCCGTTGGTACTCCCGCACGGCGGCGAAGAGGTGCTCCCGGCGGAAGTCGGGCCACAGCACGTCGGCGAAGAACAGCTCGCTGTAGGCCAGCTCCCACAGCAGGAAGTTCGAGATCCGGTACTCCCCCGACGTCCGCACCACGAGGTCCGGGTCCGGCTGGTCGGGGAAGTAGAGGCGGGACCGGATGGCCTTCTCGTCCACCTTCGAGGCGGGCACCCCGTCCTCCACCAGCCGGCGCACGGCATCGACGATCTCGGCCCTGCCTCCGTAGTTGAACGCCATCGTCAGCGTCATCCGGCGGTTGTGCTGGGTCAGGGCGATCGACTCGTCCATCCGCCGCAGTACCCGGCGGGGCACCCGCCAGTCCCGCCTGCCGGCGAAGCGGATGCGGACCCCCTTCTCGTTCAGCTCGTCCCGCCGCCTGGCCAGGAGGCTCTCGTTGAAGCCCATCAGGTACCGGACCTCGTCCGCCGGCCGGCGCCAGTTCTCGGTGGAGAACGCGAACATCGTCATCCACCGGATCCCGAGCTCGAGCCCGCCCTCCACCGCGTCGAGCAGGGCGGCCTCGCCGGCGGCGTGGCCCTCGGTGCGGGGCAGGCCGCGGGCGCTGGCCCACCGGCCGTTCCCGTCCATCACGCACGCGACGTGGACCGGCACCGAGCCGCTGGCGAGCACGTCCGAGGCCCGCAACGGAGCCTCGTGGTGGCGCGTCTCCCCGCCGTGGTCCTGGACGCGATCGGTGGTGCTCACACACCGAACCTACCGCCTCGAACACCGCCGGCGGCACGCATCCTCCGGCGCGAGCTGGCCGTCTCCCGGGTCGGACCGGCCCGGTCCCGCCTTGTCGCCCCGCGGCGGGACCACTAGACCGTCCCCATGTCGACCTGGGCGATCGTCGCCGTCATCGCGGCCGGCCTCGGCGCCGGGTTCGCCAACGTCATCGTCGGCGCCGGATCGCTGATCACCTTCCCGACGCTGGTGGGACTGGGCTACGCGCCCGTCCTCGCCAACATGTCCAACACCGTCGGCCTCGTTCCCGGTTCGTTGAGCGGGACCGTCGCCTACCGCCGCGAGCTGGCTGGCCAGGGCCGCCGCACCGCCCGGCTCTCCGTGGCCACGCTGGCCGGCGGCATCACCGGTGGGGCGCTCCTCCTCGTGCTCCCCCCCGGGGTGTTCCGAGCCGTCGTACCGGGCCTCATCGGCGCTTCGGCCGCCCTCATGGCCCTCCAGCCCCGGGTCTCGCGACTGCTGGCCCGCCGCGGCCGGACCGACCACGACCACGGCGGTCCCCTGCTCTACGCCGGCGTCTTCCTCACCGGTGTCTATGGCGGCTACTTCGGCGCAGCCCAGGGCGTGATCCTCCTGACCCTGCTGGCCACCTTCGTCGCCGACGGCCTCCAGCGCTTGAACGCGGCGAAGAACGTCCTGGCCACGGTGGCCAACCTGGTCTCCGGTCTCCTCTTCGTCGTCGTGGGGCACGTCGACTGGGTCCTGGCCGGGCTCATCGCAGCCGGATCGGTCGTCGGGGGCCAGCTGGGAGCCACGGTGGGCCGGCGCCTCGCCCCGGCCGTGCTGCGGGCAGTGGTGGTCGCCGGGGGCGGGGCCGTCGCCGTCGTCCTGGCCATCCAGTGGTGGTGAGGAGAACCCGCCCCCCGGGTCAGACCCCGCCGTTAGTGTCGGGCGATGGCCGGCGACGTCACCGATGTACTGGACGGGATCACCTCGACCCTGCCGTCCGGCGGCGAGCGACGACCGGGGCAGGAGGAGATGGCCCGCGCCGTCGACCGCGCCATCCGCCGTGGCCGCAACCTCGTCGTCCAGGCCGGTACCGGCACCGGCAAGTCCCTCGGCTATCTCGTGCCCGCCGCCCTCTCGGGGCGGACGGTCGTCGTGGCCACGGCGACCAAGGCCCTCCAGGACCAGCTGGCGGACAAGGACCTGCCCCGCATCGTCGACAGCATGCCTCCGGGCGAGGCTCCCACGTTCGCCGTCCTGAAGGGGCGCAGCAACTACCTGTGCCTCCAGCGTGCAGCGGAGGTGGGCCCCGGTGGGCGCCAGCCGGAGCTTGCGCCCCCTGACGGCATCGAAGCCGGGGCCGGTGCTCCCGGCAACGAGGTCCTTCCCGGGCACGAGCAGTTGGAACTGCTGGGCATCGGCGAACCCGATCCGGGCGCTGGCCGGGCTGGTGCAGGGCGGGCTGGTGCTGGGCGGGCTGGTGCTGGTGCCGGAGCGACGGCGGACCGACGCATGCCGGGAGCCGACGACGGCGGCACCCGGTCCCTCCCATCATCCGGGCTCGGCAGGACCGCTACCTCCTCCGATGCCTTCGGGATCGGCGGCCAGGGGATCGGCGGCCAGGGGATCGGCGGCCAGGTGAGGCGGATCCTCGACTGGGCCAGGACGACGGAGACGGGCGACCGGGCCGAGCTCAGCTTCGAGCCGACCCCCACGGCATGGGCGGCCGTCTCGATCTCGGCTCGTGACTGCCCGGGGGCCTTCCGGTGCCCTTCGGGCAACCAGTGCTTCGCCGAGCGGGCCCGGGCTCGGGCGGCCGAGTCCGACATCATCGTCGTCAACACCCACCTCTACGGCGCCCACCTGGCCAGTGGCGGCGCCGTCCTCCCACCCCACGACGTGGTCGTGTTCGACGAGGCCCACGAGGTCGAGGCCGTCATGACCGACAGCCTCGGCTCGGAGGTCGGCAGTGGCCGCATCCGGGCCCTGGCCACCCAGGCCCGCTCCCTGCTGCCCTCGTCGGCCGACCGGGACGCCGACGCCGTGCTCGAAGCGGCGACCGCCCTCGACGCCGCGCTCGGTCCGTGGGCGGGGCGACGGGTCCCTCCCGGCGACCTCGCCCCCGACAACCAGGATGCACTTGCCGTCGCCGTTCAGCGGGCGCTGCGCCGGGTCGAGCGGCTGGTCGACGCGCTCCGGGCCTCGGGCGACCGGGACGGCAGCGGCCGGGACGACCCCGATGGCGATGCCCGTGCCCGCCGGGACCGGACCGTGCTGGCCGGCGGCCACCTCGTCGACGACCTCAACCACCTCACCGCCATCGGCGACGACGAGGTGGCGTGGGTCGACGACGCCGGCCGCTCCCCCACCCTCCGGGTCTCCCCCATCGAGGTCGGGCCCATCCTGGCCGAGAGCCTGTGGCCGGAACGGACCGCCATCCTGACGTCCGCCACCGTCCCGCCGGGGCTCGCCCACCGGCTGGGGCTCCCGCCCGACGATACGGACGAGATCGACGTGGGGAGCCCGTTCGACTACGAGCATCACGCCCTCCTCTACGTCGCCGCCGACCTTCCGGACCGGCGCTCGCCCCAGGCCGAGGGCGCCATTGCCGACACCATGGCCGCACTGATCGAGGCGGCCGGGGGCAGGACGCTCGCCCTGTTCACCAGCTGGCGGGCCATGCACGCGGCGGCCGAGGCGGTGCGGGAACGGATCCCCTTCACACTGCTGGTCCAGGGCGACCTCCCGAAGCCGGCACTGACCGAGGCGTTCCGCTCCGATCCCGAGACCTGCCTGTTCGCCACCATGGGCTTCTGGCAGGGCGTCGACGTCCCGGGGCGCAGCCTGAGCCTGGTCACGATCGACCGGATCCCCTTCCCCCGCCCCGACGATCCCGTCCTCCAGGCCCGGCGCGATCGAGCCGGTCCCAGCGCGTTTCGTACCGTCGACCTCCCCCGGGCCGCCACCCTCCTCGCCCAGGGTGTCGGCCGGCTGGTCCGTACGTCGTCGGACCGGGGTGTCGTCGCCGTGCTCGACAGCCGCTTGGCGAAGGCTGGGTACCGGAAGGAGCTCCTCGGCATCTTGCCGCCGATGCGACGGACCACCAGCCTGGCCGACGCGACGTCGTTCCTCGCCGGTCTCGACTGATGGTCCGGAGTCGGCTGTCGGGACCGGGGTCGGGGTCGGGGTCGGGGTCGGGACCGGGGTCCGACAATGTACGTCCGACCAGGAACGATGCCCGGCGATTCCAACCGCGGGACATGAGTGTCACACCCGTTTGCGATGGTGCATCCGTGACGGCAGGAGGCATCGGACAGGAAGGGGGTGTGGCGGAGCTCCGCGCCGAGTGGAGCGCCCCCGTTCGCACCGCACGCGGGCACGGTGCGACCTCTCCGGTGCCCCCGCCGTCACACCGGTTCGATGTCGAACGGGCCGGCCGGGCTCTGGGCGAATGCGACCGCACGCTCGCGGCACTGTGCTCAGCCACCGACGCCGGCGAGGTGCCAGCGGACGCAGCACGGGTGCTGTTCGGGCGGTGCGTGGCGACGGAGCGGCGGCTCGCTGCGGCGAAGCTCGCTCTGACGAGGGTCATCGCCGCGTCCGATGTGGCAGACCAGGCAGGCGCGCGGGACGCAGCGACCTACCTCGCTGGCGTGGAGCAGGTCCCGGTGGGCAAGGCGAAGCGGTCGATGGCACTGGCGGACAACCTCCAGGACCTGCCGGCCACCGCGGAAGCTCTCCGGTCGGGCGAGGTGTCGCTCGACCAGGCGAGCGAGATCGCCAGGGCGGCACGTGGCGAGGACCCGTCCGTCGAGGGTGAATTGCTCGACGTCGCCCGGACCGACACGTTGACCGGGCTGAAGAACGCATGCCGCCGGGTCAAGGCATCATCGCCGACCACCGATCACCACGCCGTCCAGCGGCGGCACCACGACCACCGCCACTTCCGCTCGTGGACAGACGAGACCGGTGCCTTCCGCTACGAGGGCAGCGATACTGCCGACCGCGGCGCCCGGATCATGGCCCTCCTGTCGGCCGAAGCGGACCGGCACTTCCAGTCGGCTCGCGAGGCCGGTCGGGAGGAGGGTCCCCTCGCCTACGCCGCTGACGCGCTGGCCACACTGATCGAGCGAGGTGCCACGGCAAGGCCCGGGAGCGATCCGAGCACGACCAGCACGCCGGCGTGCGGGGAGCCAGTAGGCGGGGAGCCGGCGGGCGGGGAGCCGGCGGGCGGGGAGCCGGCCGGCACCGTCACCCCCGCACGGGGCGTCGAGACGACCGTCGTCATCCATGTCGATCTCGACATCCTCTTCGGTGACGGGAGCACGCCTCGGGGCGGTCTGTGCGAAATCGCCGGCGCATTACCGGTGCCGATCCCAGCTGCCATGGCCCGGGACCTCGCATCAGATGCCACCCTGAAGCTCTGCTTCGCGGCCGGTGGCGACATCCGGAGCGTGTTCCACTTCGGCAGGACGATCAATGCCCAGCTGCGCACCGCGCTGGAGGCTCGCGATCGGTGCTGCGTCGTTCCGGGCTGCAACTCGACCTTCAACCTCGAGATCGACCATCTCGTCCCGTTCGCCCGAGGCGGCCCGACCACGCTGGAGAACTTGGCTCGGATCTGCCGCCACCACCACCGCAAAAAGACGTACGACGGCTGGAACCTGTGGTCAGACGCTGCCGGGTGGCACTTCACGCCGCCGGATCGGCCCCTCACCCGCGAAGCGGTGGCACGCCGGCGGGCCGTGATGGACCAGAACGCACGCCGGACCCTCCGGCCCGAACAGCACATCCCCATGGACCGCCCGCGACGCTCCACACCTGGTGCGACCGAACCGGTCCCCCTCGGGACGTTCCGTTCCGCCTAGAGCCCCAGGCGATCGAGGGCGTCGTCGCGGTACTGCCACCGCTTCTCGACCCGCACAAAGAGCTCGAGGTAGGCGCCGGGCGCCATCTGGGCTCGCACGGCGGAACCGACCTGCTTCAGCGTCTCGCCGCCTCGCCCGATGACGATGCCCTTCTGCGAGTCTCGCTCGACCAGGATCTCGCACCGGACCCGCGGCCACTCCCACTCGGTCACCCTGCAGGCGATGCTGTGTGGGACCTCGTCCTTGACCCTTGCCAGTAGCTGCTCACGCACGAGGTCCGCCACCCAGAACGCCTCCGGCACGTCGGAGACCATGTCTTCCGGGTAGTAGCGGGGGCCGGGCGGCAGCGCGGCGACCACCGCAGCGACCAGGGCGTCCACCCCTTCCCCCGTCGTCGAGGACACGGGGAAGTACTCCACCTCGACCCCCGGGGTCGCTCCCGCCACCGCCGACACCTCGGCCAGGCGCTCGAGCACGTCACGGCGTGGCGCCAGGTCGACCTTGTTCACGGCGACGAGGATCGCCGGCCCAGCACGCCGGGACAGGGCGTTCTCGACCACCATCCGGTCGCCCTTCCCCACCGGCGCCGTCGCGTCGACCACCACCACGATGACGTCGACGTCCTCGAGCGACGACTGGGCGGCGTCGTTCAAGCGCTCGCCGAGCGGGGTCCGGGGGCGGTGCAGCCCCGGCGTGTCGACGAACACCACCTGTGCGTCGGGCCGGTTGAGCACACCACGCACCTGGGACCGGGTGGTATTTGGGCGGGGGGAGGCGATCGACACCTTCGTGCCGATGATCCGGTTCACCAGCGTCGACTTGCCGACGTTGGGACGACCGATGACCGAGACGAATCCCGAACGGAGCTCGTTCACGTGCCGCCCTGTCCTTGCGGCGGTCGAGCCGTGCGTCCGTTCTCGGCACTGCGTGACGCATCGACGCTGCCGGATGCACTGCCGGATGCACTGCCGGATGCACTGCCGGGTGCACTGCCGGGTGCACTGCCGGGTGCACTGCCGGTGCTCGCAGCCTGTGGGCGGACCCGCACCCGTTCGATCCGTCGCCCTCGCACCCGGTCGGCGACCAGGCGGCTCCCTGCGACGTCGACCGCCTCACCCGCCTCGGGGATCCTGCCGAGCACATCGAACATCAGACCGCCGACGGTGTCCCACGCCCCCGTCGGTAGGTCCGTTCCCAGGCGCTCGTTGACCTCGGAGACGACCATCCGACCGCTCACCCTGGCCTCGCCCGACGGCATGCGGACGACGGGCGGCTCTTCCACGTCGAACTCGTCGACGATTTCGCCCACCAGTTCCTCGATCAGGTCCTCCAGCGTGACCAGCCCCGCTGTTCCCCCATACTCGTCGATCACGATGGCGAGGTGGAACGTCTCGGCCTGCATCTCACGCATCAGCGCCGAGACCCGCTTCGTCTCGGGAACGAAGTGGGCGCGCCGGGCGTGCTCGCCCACCGGCTGGCCGCCGCCGCCCGATCGCACCATCTGGATGAGGTCCTTTGCGTAGGCGATCCCGACGACGTCGTCGATGTGGTTGTCGACCACGGGGATCCGGCTGAAGCCCGCCGTCATGGCCTCGTCGAGCGCCGACGAGACCGTCTCGTTCGCGTCGACGGTCACCATCCCCGTTCTCGGGACCATCACCTCCCGCACGATGGTGTCGCCGAATTCGATGATCGAGTGGATGAGGGCTCGCTCCTCCGTCTCGATCACCTCCTCCTCCATCGCGACATCGGCCAGAGCGAGGAGCTCCGACTCGGAGACGTCCGGCCCGCGGGCCATGCCCCGCGTGCCGAGCATGGTGTTGGCCAGGCCGATCAGGGCGCCCGACACCAGCCGGACGGGCCAGAAGCCGACGATGGCCGACACGAACGGAGCGGTGAAGAGCGCTGCACGCTCCGGGTTCCTCACGGCCCAGTTCTTCGGAACGGCCTCGCCGAGGACGAAGATGACGATGATCTCGGCGATCGTCGCCACGGTCACGCCCCATGCGCCGAACCAGTGTGCCGCCAAGATGCCCACCAACGTGGCCACGACCAGTTGGCACACCAGGACGAGGAGGATCACCGGATTGAGGAACTGCTGGGGGTGCTCGACCAGGCGCAGCAGGATGCGCGCCCCCCGTCGCCCATCGTCGCTGAGGGCGAGGGCCTTGGCCTTCGTCATGCGCACGAGGCCGGTCTCCGCCACCGCCAGCAGTGCGGATGCGCCCAGCAGCACGACGATCGCAGCGATCAGCGCCCAGTCCACTCCGGCGAAGGTTGCCCCCACCAGGGGACCGATCCAACCGGGGAGGAGGCCGTCAGGCATCGGAGGTCGCCATCGAGTGGATCACCCGACCCGGCGTCGATGGAACCGCTCGAGCAGCTCCCGCTCCCGCCGCTCCATCTGCTCCGCTTCCGCATCGATCTCGTGGTCCATCCCCAGCAGGTGCAGGGCGCCGTGCACGATGAGTAGGGCGATCTCGTCGTCGAAAACGACGTGGCGCTCCACCGCGTGACGAGCGGCGACCGCCGGGCAGATCACCAGATCGCCGAGGAGGAAGACGGGTTCACCCGTCCCCTCCATCGACCCGGGCCCGGTCCCGCCGACGTCGGGAGCGCGCCCCGACACGGGTACCTCGTCCTCGATGGGGAAGGACAGCACGTCGGTGGGTCCCTCCTTACCCAGGAAGCGTTCGTTCAGCGAAGCGATGGTGGGCTCGTCGACGAAGAGCAGCGACACCTCTGCGTCACCGGTCACACCCTCCGCGATGAAGACGGACCTGGTGAGCTCGGACCACCGCTCGAGGTCCACGGGGTGGTCGGACTGCTCGTCGGCCACGTGCACGTCGATCGTCAATGGCCGGCCCCCGATCCGCTGGGCTGTCCGCTGGGCTGGCCACCGCTCCCGGGCCCTCGCTGGTAGGCGTCGACGATGTCGGCGACGATCCGGTGGCGCACGACGTCCCGGCGGTCGAGGTGCACGAATTCCAGTCCCTCGATGCCGGCGAGCAGGTCCTCGAGCCCGGTGAGGCCGGAACGCCCACCGGGTACGTCGACCTGGGTCACATCGCCCGTGACCACCGCCTTGGAACCGAAGCCGATCCGCGTCAGAAACATCTTCATCTGCTCGGGCGTGGTGTTCTGGGCCTCGTCCAGGATGATGAAGCTCGAGTTCAGGGTCCGCCCACGCATGAAGGCGAGCGGCGCCACCTCCACCGCCCCCCGGTCGAGCAGACGCTGGGCTCCCTCCGGCTCGAGGATGTCGTACAGGGCGTCGTAGAGCGGGCGCAGGTAGGGATCGACCTTCGCCATCAGATCGCCGGGAAGGAACCCCAGGCGCTCCCCGGCCTCGACCGCCGGCCTGGTGAGGATGATCCGGTTGACCTCGTGGGCCTGCAGGGCCTGGACGGCGAGAGCGACGGCCAGGTACGACTTTCCCGTGCCGGCGGGCCCCACGCCGAACGTGATGATGTTGCCGGCGATGGCGTCCGTGTAGCGCTTCTGGCCCGCCGTCTTCGGCCGGATGGTCTTGCCCCGGGCCGACCGCACCACCTCGGTGGTGAGGACTTCGGACGGGCGCACATCCTCCTTGACCATGTCGATGGTCCGTCCCACCTGGGTCGAGTCGAGTCCCTGGCCAGACTCGAGCAGGAGTACGAGCTCCTCGAAGAGCTGCCCGACGCGTTCGGCCTCGTCGCCGTCGATCGAGATCTCGTTGCCTCGGACGACGATGCGGGCGCCACCGAAGGCGCTCTCGATGATGCGCAGGAGCTCGTCCCGATGCCCGAGCAGGCTGGCCATGAGGTGGTTCCCGGGTACGAGGATCTTGACGGATGACACGTCAGCGCTGCCCGTGACGCTCCCGGTCACCGGACCTCGACCACCGGACGCCGTGGCGCCGTCATCCGGGTGGCCACGTCATCGAACGCCCGCCGATCACGTGGACGTGCAGGTGCGGAACGGTATTGGTGGCATCCGCCCCGACGTTCATCACGAGCCGGTAGCCCCGCTCGGGTGCGGCGATACCCTCGGCCTCGGCGACGGCCCGAGCGGCCTCGAAGAGGGCGGCGACGTCGTCGGCGTGCTCGGCGGTCACCTCGGAGGCGTTCACGATGTGACGGCGGGGCACGACGAGCACGTGGACCGGGGCCATCGGATTGATGTCGCGGAACCCGATCACCCGTTCGGACTCGAAGACGAGGTCAGCGGGCACGTCGCCGGCGACGATCCCGCAGAAGAGGCAGTCGGCCACGCCCGTCACGTCCCCGACGCGTCGTCGGACGCGCCCGCGGCCTGACCGGTCTGTCGGGCCTCGCCCCGTGAGCGGCGCATGTCGGGATAGAGGTGCTCGAGGGTGCCGGGGGCGATCCGGCTCGATTCGATGAAGCGATCGACGTCGGTCCGCTGCAGTCGGATCACCCGCCCGAACCGGTAGGCGACCAGGTCGCCCTCGTCGATGAACCGGTAGAGGCTGCGCAGCGTGACGCCCAGGCGCTCGGACGCCTCCTTCGTGCTCAGCCATTCGATCGG
The DNA here is from genome assembly GCA_021806045.1 of Actinomycetes bacterium. Taxonomy (GTDB): domain Bacteria; phylum Actinomycetota; class Acidimicrobiia; order Acidimicrobiales; family RAAP-2; genus JAJZDI01. The sequence goes on along the minus strand of JAJZDI010000009.1, from coordinate 19,496 downwards.
CTCAGTCATCACGGACACTGTTATACAGCCAAACAATGCGAACACGTGTCAACACGGGCTCCCCGCCTCCTGACCGGCCCAATCGCGGCTGCCGGGGGCGACGCTGGGAGGCCGGCGTCCGGCTCCCCGACCGGGCGTGCCCTCGATAGTGCCCGCCCTGGATGCAGCCTGATCAGGGATTGACCAACAGGCCGAGCTCATCGAGCCGCTTGCCCATGGTGTCGGGGGTGACCCCGAACAGGCAGGCGATGGCCCGGACGTCCTCGGACCGGATGGTGATCATCCGGCCGTTGAAATCCTGCCGGTGCACCTGGATCATGCTGAGGAACCGGCGCAGCAGGTCACGCTCCGGTCCGCTCACGGTGTGCAGCTTGGTGAGGTCGATGGTGACCTTCTCGTTGCCGTCCCGGCTCTGCGGGCTCCGCCGGGCTGCCAGCGGGGCCGTTTCCGCCTGTCGAGACGAATTGCCCCATCGGGTGTCGGTGTCGCCGTCGGGTGGCAGCAGTTGATCCACCGGCACGTCGTAGAGCTTGGCCAGGCGCTGGAGGCGCGGCACCGAGATGGCCCGCTCACCACGCTCGTATGCACCGAGCACCGACGCCTTGAACTCCTGGTCGGACATGGCTTCGACCGCCTGCAGCGACAGGCGCATCTGCTTGCGCATCGCCCGGAGCCGACTGCCGACGGCGCGTGCGTAGGCGATGCGCGCCGCCTCTTCTCGTTCGTCGTCTTCCGCCGAATCGACATATTCGGCGCGCTTCTCCACCACCGACATGTTCACCCCTGAGTCACCTGCCATCGCCCCGGATCCCGGGACGTCCATAGGGACAATCGTCCATGTCGCTTACGTCCGGGCCGTACCGGCCCTTCCGCTCGACGTGGACCATCCCTCTGCAACAGAGTCTTGCCCACGGAGCGTGGTAGTGCAAGGGCATTCCGCGACAGGGATCAGTACGGGCGGAGGTGGCGACCACGCCTCGCGCTGGCCGCCCGACCACGCCTCGCGCTGGCCGATGCCTGCGCCCGCCCGGGCTCGTTCAGATCGCGGGTCGAACCGTGCCGGCCCGCAGCCCGCAGAGTAGAGCGCCGGCCGTGACCGCCGCCGTCTCGGCCCGGAGGACCGTGTCGCCCAGTCCGACCGTGGCGGCGGCCTGCTCCAGCTCCGACGGGTCCCAACCGCCCTCGGGGCCGATGGCGACCACCGGATGCGCCAGGGTGAGCGCTCCCCCGCCCGGCTCGGCGAGAGCAGCACCGCCGAGCTCCGGCACGGCGACGACGTCGGCCACGACCGGGAGCCAGGCCCGCCGCGACTGCGACGCCGCCTCACGGGCGACGCGGCGGAGTCGCTCGATGGAGCGAGCCTGCCGCTCACCGTCCCAGCGGACGACGGAGCGCAGCGTGCGCAACGGCTGGATCGTGTCGACCCCGAGCTCGGTGAGCTTCTGGACGACCCACTCGGGCCGATCGCCCTTCACGGGGGCGAAGGCGACGGTGACCGGAGGGTCAGGCCGCGGCGAGACGACGACGGGCCCGTCGACCTCGAGCAGACCCGAAGCCCGCCGGTCCCGCGCAGCGATACGGCACCGGCACCACGCTCCGTGGCCATCAGCTGCGATCACCGGTTCACCCGGACGTAGGCGGAGGACATCGACCAAATGGTGGGCGTCGTCATCACCGACCATCGGGGCTGCCAGGTCGTCCACGAACACCTGAGCGGCGGCATCGACCGAGGACGGTGCGGTCGACGGGAGCGACCCCGTCACGACAGGGCTGAGCGGATCCGGGAGAAGATCCCGTCGTGCCCCGGTGGCGTGACCTGCTCGCCGCGCAGCTCGGCCAGTTCGGCCAGCAGCCGCCGTTGCTCGTCGTCGAGCTCGTCGGGTGTGTCCACGACGACGTGGACGAACAGGTCGCCGCGCCCGCGACCCCGAACGTGGGGGACGCCGAGTGCCTTCAGCCGGATCACGTGACCGGACTGGGTCCCCGGAGGGACCACCAGCTCCACCGGATCGTCCAGGGTCTCGAAGAGGACGGTGGCACCCAGTGCCGCCTGGGTCATGGCCACGTGGATGCTCGCATGGAGGTCGTCACCGTCGCGGTCGAACACGGGGTCGTCGTCGACGGCCAGGTGCACGAAGAGCGCACCGTTCGGGCCGCCCCGGAAGCCGGCCGGGCCGTGGCCGGCAAGTCGAAGGGTGGCACCGTGCCCGACGCCGGCGGGAACGTCGACGGTGAGGGTCCGGCGAGCCGCCTTGCGCCCGGCACCACCGCACTCCTCGCAGGGCGTGGCGATCTCCTCGCCCGTCCCCTGGCACCGCGGGCACGGCACCGCGGTCACTACCTGCCCCAGGATCGACTGCCGGACCCTGCGGATCTCTCCAGCGCCGCCGCAGTCCGGGCAGCGTGTGGGCGACGTCCCCGGGCGTGCTCCCGTTCCTTCGCAGGTGTCGCAGTGGACCGGGGTGTCGACAGTCACCTCCCGGTGGGCGCCGAACACCGCCTCGCGGAAGGAGAGCCGCAGCGCGAGCTCGGCATCGGGTCCGGGTGCCGGCCCGCCCCGCCGGTGGCCCATACCGCCCATGCCGCCACCCATGCCGCCGAAGAAGGCGTCGAAGAGGTCACCCAGGCCGCCCCCGAAGATGTCCCCGGCGCCGCCGAAGCCTCCGGAACCGAACACGCCCTCCGCTCCGTAGCGGTCGTACTGGGCACGTCGTTCGGGGTCGCGGAGGACCTCGTAGGCCAGGCTGACCTCCTTGAAGCGCTCCTCGGCTTCGGCGTCACCGCCGTTGGCGTCGGGATGTAGCTCACGGGCGCGCTTGCGGTAGGCGCGCTTGATCTCGTCGTCGGTGGCACTCCGATCGACGCCGAGCAGTTCGTAGAAATCGGCGACCGTCACCTGCGCCTCTCCGTCACCTGCGCCTCACCGTCGCCCGGACTCGGCCAGTCGCTGCCCGAGCGTCTCGCCGACCACCCTGGCCGCCGCCAGGGCTTGTGGATAGTTCATGCGGGTAGGACCGAGGAGGCCGATCGTCCCCGCCTCCTCGCCGTCGACCGACACCGGCATGACCACCAGCGCGCACGATGCCAGCGGTTCATAGCCGTGCTCCGTGCCGATGGCGACCGACAAGCCGCGGTCGAGGACGTCCCGTAGGAGGGAGACCACGACCAATTGTTGTTCGAGGATGCTGAGCACCGACCTGACGGTCTCCACCGCGTCGAAGGCCGCCGCCATGCGCGACGACCCGCCGACGAACAGTTGGTCCCTTGCCTCGCCGCCGGACATCTGCGACAGGATCGCCAACGTGTCAGCGACAACTGCATCGGCGCTCCGGTCACCCGTCGGTGCCAGCTCCGCCGGCAGTTCGGTCAGGGTGCGCCCCTGGACGTGGGCGGCAACGTGGGACCCGGCCGCAGCCAGGACGGCGTCGTCGGTGTCGTCGCGCAGGTCCAGGGTCGCCTTCTCGACCACGCCGTCGGCCAGCACGACCACGACGAGCGCGGTGCGGGCCGACATCCCCACCAGTTGGACCGACCGGATCCCCTGGGCATCGTGAGGTGGGGCGACGACCATGGCTGCGCAATCGGTCAGATCGGCGAGAAGGCCGGAGGTCTGCTCGAGCATCGACTCGATCTCGCCATGGGCGGCGTCGAAGAACGTCCGCACCTGCTGCCGGCGGGCCGGGTCGAGGGGACCGGGGCCCTCGAGGCTGTCGACGAAGAACCGGTAGCCCTTGTCCGTCGGGATCCGACCGGCGCTGGTGTGCGGCTGGGTCAGGTAGCCCTCGCGTTCGAGCGACGCCATCTCCGACCGGACGGTGGCGGACGAGACGTGGACGCCGGGTGCGTCGACGATGTGCTGGGATCCGACGGGCTGGGCCGTGCCGATGTACTCCGTGACGATCGCGTTCAGGATCGCGGCCTTTCGCCCGTCGAGGTCCGGCATGTCACCGGACGATCGTCGGGGCGCGTCCTCTGCCCTCGTCTCGCCCTTCTTCTTCACTGCCATCGGGACGCCTCACCAATTCCGTGACCCATGTCGTGCCTCCGGTGTGCGACGCGCGGCTGCGCCGCAGGTCGGACCATCCGTCGGACCGCTCCTCCGGGGATGCCGGGGATCCCGACCCGACCGCTCCGGACCCCGGCCACACCCGACGACCGTCCGACGTGGCTGGCACTCCACTCTATCGAGTGCTGAACTCGTGGGTGCCGATCCGTATCAGGTTCACGTGGCGGCGGCCACGAACAGGCGCCTCGTCATGTCGGGACCGACGGCGACGGCCTCGTCCCCGACCAGCAGGGTGAGGGTCCCGTCGGGCGCCCTCGACCGCACCAGAGCCCGGGCTCCGGGCGTGAGTCCGTGCTGCCCCAGGTAGCTGAGCGACGCGGCATCGTGCTCGACGCCCTCGGTGATCCGGGCCAGGACCACGTCATCCCCGACATCGACGTCCGCCAGGCAACGTTGTGGGACCCCCGTCGCCGGGGCTCCGGGAATGGGGTTGCCGTGGGGGCACGTCGACGGATTGCCGAGCAACTCGACCAACCGAGCTTCGACCTCGTCCGAGATCACGTGCTCCCACCGACCTGCCTCGAGGTGCGCCTTCTCCCAGTCCAGACCGATGATGTCGACCAGTAGGCGCTCAGCCAGCCGGTGCTTGCGGGCGACGCTCTCCGCCACCGCTCTCCCCGACGGCGTCAGCGATATCAGGCGGCCGTCTCGGGTGATCAGGTCGTCGGCGGCGAGGCGATCGAGCATCTCGGACACCGAAGGAGCCGCCTTGTCCAGGCGCTCGGCCAGGCGGGCCTGGATGACGGGAACCCCCTCCTCGTCCAGGGAGAAGATGGTCTCGAGGTACTCCTCGACCGGGGGGTGGAAGCGGTCGAGCATGCGCCGATCCTACGGCTTGAGCGGCGTTCCGGCATCCCCTGGGCCACCGTGGTGTCGTTGCATGGGGCCATGAAGGTGCGGCACCCGAGGCGGCCGGGATCGCGAGCAGCCAGTTGACACGGGCCGGATATTAGGGTTACCTAATGTCTGTCTTATGAGGTACCTATCGGATGACTCCCGGCGCCCGGTCGCCCGCTGCGGCCCCGTCGCCCGCTGCGGCCCCGACCGGAGAAGCCGTCCGTGATCGCGACCTTCGTCATCTTCCTCCGTGAGGGCGTCGAGGCGAGCATGATCGTCGCCATCCTGCTCGCCTACCTGGACCAGACGGGCCAGCGGCGGCACTTCCGGGACGTCTTCGCCGGTGTGGCGGCCGCCGCCGTCCTGATGGTGGTGGGAGGCATCGCCGCCTACCTCCTCGTGAGCCAGTACGCGGGTTCCACCGTCCAGACCGTGTTCGAGACGATCACCTACCTGGTCGCAGTAGCCGTACTGACGTACATGACCTTCTGGATGCAGTCGCACGGCCGGACGCTCGGAACCGAGCTCCGGTCCCGCTCCGAGGAGGCGCTTGCCGGTCGCACGCGGTTCGGGCTCGGTGCCCTGTCGTTCCAGGCCGTCGGGCGTGAGGGGCTCGAGACCGTCGTCTTCACCCTTGCCATCGTGTTCGCCTCGGCGAAGCAGGCGCCGGTCGGTTCCCGGGTCGTGCACGGACTGCCGGGCGGCCTCCTGCTGCTCGGTGCCGTCCTCGGACTTGTCGTCTCGCTGGCCATCGCGGTGGCGATCTACCGGCTCGGACGCCGGCTGAACATGGCCCTCTTCTTCAGGATCGTCGGGGTGGCGCTCATGGTGGTGGCCGCCGGGCTCCTCGCCGACGCGGTCGAGAACATGCAGCAGCTCGGGTGGCTTCCCTTCGGCACCCATGCGCTCTGGGACACCAGCCGCCTCATGAGCGAGGACAGTTCGATCGGGGACCTGTTCCACGTCATGGTCGGCTACGCGGAGCGGCCGACCCTCCTCCAGGGCGTGGCGTGGATCGCCTACGTCGGCGGCGCCGTGACCGCCTTCGTCACGATGGGCCGGCGGTCCCGCCGGCAGGGCGCGACGGTCGGCGGCGGGTCCGTGCGGCTCGCCGGGCCTCCTCGGCAGCCCGAAGCTTCGGCACCACACTGACCACGTACCAGCCCGATGCCGCGCCGACCACGGCGATCACGACCAGCGGCGCCGGATTGAGGCGGTTGGCAACCGTGACCGATGAGACCAGGGCCAATGTCCCGAATACAGCGATGCCCACCCCTGCGAGGGGCATGACCACACGGACCCGGAACGGGCGGTGGTGGTCCGGCATCCGGGCTCGCAGTCGCAGGACGCAAAACGCGGCGACGGCGTAGATCATGGCCTCGAGGGTGGCGCCGACAGCGACCAACACCTGCCAGCCCGCACCGCCGACCACCTGGACCACCACCGCGAGCACGAACGACGCGATGCCGAGGGCCAGCACCGGGACCCAGGGGACCGCTCGGTCGTTGAGGCGGGAGAACAGCGGGGGGAGACTCCCCTCCCTGGCCGTGGCGTACATGAAGCGGGAGGCGGTCACGAATCCGCCGTTGAACGTGTTCACCGCTGTGACAGCGGTCACCGCGGCCATGAGCCAGATCCCCGCACCTCCGAAGGCCTTGCTGCCCAGGTAGAGCTGAGGGGTCGCGGACAGCAACTGACCGCGTGACAGCACATGGCCGAGGGCCGTGGTCATCAGTGCGCACGCGCCGAACAGGATGATCACCGCCAGCAGCATCGCCCGGTGGACGTGCTCCGGGCGGCGCACCTCCTCCGCGTTGGTCGTCACCCATTCGAACGCGCTGTAGAGGAACACCCCCAACGCGATCGACTCGACCAGGTTGGTCCCGTGTCCTCCCAGCGGGTTCAGCGGCGTGACGAGCGGGTGGCCGGAACGGGCCAACGCGACCACGGAGACCACGATGGTCGCCGCCAGGACGAGCGCCGTCGCGATGTCCTGCACCCAGCCCGCAACCTTCACGCCCCGCAGATTGGACATGACCGCCAGCGCCAGCAGCACGGCCGTCCACAGGGCAGTCAGGCCGGACGGGACCCCGAGTGCGCGTGTCAACGCCGCACCGACGATGAAGGCATCGGCCGCCACGACCAGCACGATCGTCGTCAGGTACGTGAACGTGACCGACAACGCCACCCGGTCGTCCATGGCGCCACTCATGTAGCGCCGAATGGCGGCGGCGGTGGGGAACATGCCGTTGAGCTCGCCGAAGAACCCCCACGCGACGAGGGCGAGCAGCCCGGCCACACCGATGGAGATCCACGCCGAGTCGCCCGCGACATAGGTGACGAGCCCGGCGGCCGCCAGGTACTGGAGCGCAGCGAACGCCAGTCCGGTCGACGTGGAGGTGGCCGTCCGGAGCCCCATCGCCCTGCGGAGCTGGTGAGAGCCCGACCCCGTCACCGACCCCGTCACCGGTCCAGGAACGCCACCATCGACATGGCGTCGAGGCGCATGACGTCCTCCGAGGAGCCGGCGAGGACAATGTCGCCGCTGACGTACTTCTCCGAGGGGTTGAGGTCACCCCAGAACATGTCGGCGAAATCCTCGCTCGATGCGGTCACGACGACGTCGGGCACGCCCTCGCTGCCGGGAACGATGTCGGCCAGGACCGAGCCCGACACCGCGATCGTGAACGTGAGCCCCGAATCGCTGGTGACGAGGTGCACCCGGCGGTCCCATCCCCGGAGCATCTTGGCCAGGCGTGGATTGGCGTTGCAGCGGACCTGCCATTCGCCGTACGCCTCTACGATCTCCTCACTGGTCGCCACGGGACCTCCCTCCGGGCTCGTGGGTGGCGGCACCCCCGCCCACCTCTCCGCCGATGGACGCGAGGACGTCGGCCGCCGCCGCTTTGCCCGACGAGATGGCGCCGTCGATGTACCCGGACCATGCCTCCGCCACCTCGGTGCCGGCCCAGTGGATCGGCCCGACGGGCCGGCGCAGTGCCGGCCCGAAGCCCGTCAGCACGCCCGTTCCCAGGCACGCCACCGGCGCCCCGCCCGTGTACGGCTCGGCGGCCCACGGCAGGTCCACGAACTCGGACGGCCGGCCGGCCTCCGGACCGAAGGCGGCGGCCAGATCGCCGAGCACGGCCTCCCGGCGGCCTTCGGGACCAGCGGGGAAGAGGCGGCGGTCGTCCCCTCCGGCGATGAACCCCACCAGCACGCCGTGCGAGGCGTCCGGCGGTGAATCGTCGAAGACGATGCGGGCAGCCCCCGCGTCGGCGAGAACCTGCCCGGACAGGCCGGCCTCTCGCCAGAAGGGCCGCTCGTAGACGGCGTGGAACTTCGTGACCGATCCCATGGGCACCCGCTGGATGAGCTGCGCCCGGGCGGGCGGGAGAGGCGGGTCGAAGGCGATACGGGCCTGGGCGGCGGGTGGCATGGCGACGACGGCCCGGTTTGCCACCACACGGAACGGGACCGGGTCCGCCCCGCCGACCCGCCGGAGCGCGGTCACCGTGACGCCCGCCAGGCCCCAACCGACGGCAGAGACCGGTGCGTCGAGGACGACGCGGGTGCCGAGGCCCTCGGCCAGTGCGACGGCCATCTGCTGCGCGCCGCCGACGAACCGGCGTTCCTGGGCGCCCCCGGTCGTGCGGACCAGGGCTGACAGTGACCCGCCGCCGTGGGCGTAGGCCAGCACGTAGAGCAACGACAGCTCGGCGGGCTGGACCCCGAAGACGCCCAGCACGGCCGTCGTCACCATGTCGCGGGCCACCGGGTGTTCGACGTTCTGCTCCACCCACGACGCCAACGTCGTCCGGTCCAGATCGTCCGCGTCCGGGTGCGTCCACGGTTCTGCCGGGTCGACGGCGGTCGCTGCGAGGTCGAGGTCGAGCAGGGCGGCGATGGCGTCGGCCGCCGCGCCGGGATCCGAGGTGGGCACGAGGCCGGTGAACTCGTATCGCTCACCGGCCCGCAGCTCGATGTTCGATCCTTCTGTCCAGGTCGGGAAGGTCTCGACGCCGATCTCGGCGGCCAGCGACGCCAGATGCTCCTGGCCGGGGCCGAGCCACTGCCCGCCGTGGTCGACGACCGCCCCCGTCGGGGTCGTCACGGTGTGGACCCGGCCGCCGACCCGATCTCTCGCTTCGACGACGACCACGTCGAGCCCGGCGTCCACCAGGCTGCGCGCCGCGCTGAGGCCCGAGTACCCGGCGCCCACGACGACCACGTCGGCCGTGACGTCTCCTCGTTCCATGACCACCCCCCACGGCCACTGCGTGACCGTCCACGAGCTCCAGAGCCCCCGGGTCCCCCGATCGCACGGCAGCCACCCGGGCGGACTGCCGGACATGCCTCCGTGACGGGGAGAGAGTAGCTGCACCCGAGGCGCTGCGAACCCCGCCCCGCTGCCCGGTACCGTGGGGTCATGGCCGAATTCCCCCGACCCGACGGCCTGGCCGCAGGTCCGGCGGCTGGTCCGGAGGGCGGAACGACGGTGCCCGAGACCGACGACAACCAATCCGAACCGCCGACGCGCTTCGAGCGCATCCGATCAGGTACTGCAGCGGGCGTGATCATGACCGGAATCGCCCTCGGGTTCCAGGAGGCGCTCACCGTCCGCAGGAACGAACCCGCCATCGTCCACGAGGCGCCGGGCGAACCGCCCGGACCGCCGCGGGCGGTGGAGCTCCACGTCGACCCCGACGACCCGAGCGGGTCGATCGCGGTGGTGCGTCCCTGGCTGGTCGGTGGAGACAGGACGGTCGGGAGGGCCGGGACCGACGACGGTGGCACGACGCAGACCTGACCTGACCTGACCGGACGGGCTCCGACCTGACAGAACTCAGCCCCGGCGGCCCCGTCGATCCGGCGGCCCCGGTCAGTCGTCGAGGCGGAGGGCGGAGACGAAGGCCTCCTGGGGCACTTCGACGCGGCCGATGTTCTTCATCCGCTTCTTCCCCTCCTTCTGCTTCTCGAGGAGCTTCCGCTTGCGGGTGATGTCGCCGCCGTAGCACTTGGCCAGGACGTCCTTGCGCTTCGCCTTGACCGTCTCGCGGGAGATGATCCGGCCCCCGATGGCGGCCTGGATGGGGACGTCGAAGAGCTGCCGGGGGATCAATTCCCGCAGCTTCTCGGCCATGCGTCGCCCGTAATACTCCGCCTGCGCTCGGTGGACGATGGTGGAGAAGGCGTCCACCGGCACGTGGTTGATGAGGATGTCGACCTTGACCAGGTTGGCCGTCTGGTAGTCGCCGGGCTCGTAGTCGAGGCTGGCGTATCCCTTGGTGCGGCTCTTCAGCTGGTCGAAGAAGTCGACGACCACCTCGGCCAGGGGGATCGAGTACACCAGCTCGACCCGCTCGGGCGACAGGTAGTCCATGCGGGTCATCTCGGCCCGCCTGCTCTGGCAGAGGTCCATGACCGTCCCCGTGTACTCGGACGGCGTGATGATGGTCGCCTGGAGCATCGGCTCGTCGACATGGTCCAGCTTGCTCGCCTCGGGCAGCCCGCTCGGGTTGTCCACCTCGACCTCGGCACCGTCGGTGAGGAACGCCCGGTACGCGACGGACGGTGCGGTGGCGATGAGCGAGAGGTCGAACTCCCGCTCGAGGCGCTCGCGGACGATCTCCATGTGCAACAACCCGAGAAAGCCGCACCGGAAGCCAAAGCCGAGGGCTTGGGACGACTCGGGCTCGTAGGTGAAGCTGGCATCGTTCAGCCGCAGCTTCTCCAGGGCGTCGCGCAGGTCGGGCAGCTCGTCGCCCTCGACGGGGAACAGGCCGCAGAACACCATCGGCTTCGGATCGCGGTAGCCGGCCAGCGCCTCGGGTGCCGGGTGCGCAGTGGTGGTGACCGTCTCACCCGACCGGGCCTCCCCCACGTTCTTGATCCCGGCGATCAGGTAGCCGACCTCGCCGGGACCGAGCTCGCTGACCGGCTCGGGGTTCGGCGTCCGCACGCCGATCTCCTCCACGTCGTGATCGGCTCGTGCCTGCATGAACCGCAACCGGTCCGAGGCCGACAGCGTCCCGTCCATCACGCGGATCGAGCTGACCACACCGCGGTACTGGTCGTAGGCCGAGTCGAAGATGAGCGACCGCAGGGGAGCGTCACGATCGCCCGAGGGATGGGGGATGCGCTCCACGATGGCATCGAGCAGTTCCGGGACGCCCTCGCCCGTCTTCGCCGAGATCGTCAGGATGGTCGAAGCCTCGATGCCCAGGACCTGCTCGATCTCCGCAGCGCAGCGCTCCGGGTCGGCGGCCGGGAGATCGATCTTGTTGAGTACGGCGACGATCTCGAGGTCGTGCTCGAGGGCCTGATAGCAGTTCGCCAGGGTCTGGGCCTGGATCCCCTGCGACGCGTCGACCAGAAGCACAGCGCCCTCACAGGCGGCCAGCGACCGGCTGACCTCGTACCCGAAATCGACGTGCCCGGGAGTGTCGATCAGGTGGAGCGTGTGGCCCTTCCACGAGACACGGACGTTCTGCGCCTTGATGGTGATGCCCCGCTCCCGCTCGATGTCCATCGAGTCGAGGTACTGCTCCCGCATCAGGCGCGGGTCGACCGCTCCCGTCAGCTCCAGAATGCGATCAGAGAGCGTCGACTTGCCGTGGTCGACGTGGCTGATGATGGAGAAGTTCCGGATGGTTGCGACGTCGAGCACGGGCTACAGAGCGTACCCAAGCCCGGGACGGGGTCAACGCAGCCCGAGGCCCCCGTCGACCACGACGACCTGGCCCGTCATGTACTCGGCGGCGGCGACGTCGACGATCACCCGGGCGACGTCGTCCGGCTCGGCCGACCGGCCCATGGGTGCCCGGTCCGCCATCGCGTCGTGGAGCGGCCCCCAGTCGGACGTCCACGGCGTCCTGACCAGCCCTGGAGCCACCGCGTTGACCCGGACCGCCGGCCCGGTCACGTTGGCGACGAGCGCGGTCAGGTGGTTGAGGGCCGCCTTGGACGCCGCGTAGGGGATCGAGCTCCCCGTCGGGCGGACACCGGCCAGCGATGTCACGTTCACGACCGATCCGTTCGAGTCACGCAGGAGCGGCATGGCCAGTCGGGTCAGGCGGAACGTCCCGAACACGTTGACCTCGAAGATCTCCCGGAAGGCGTCGTCGGTGGCAGCGTCGAGGTCGTGGTGGGGGATCACCCGCGTGGTCCCGGCATTGTTGATCAGGACGTCCAGCCGCCCGAAGGTGGTCCGCACGTCGTCGACGAGCCGTCGGCAGTCATCCGGATCGGCGATGTCGGCCTGCAGGTACGTCGCCCGCCCGAGCGATGCGGCGACCGCTCTACCCGCCTCCACGGACCGGGATGAGTTCACGACCACGGTGGCGCCCTCCGCATGGAAGGCCCTCGCCGCTGCCTCGCCGATGCCGCTCGACGATCCGGTCACCAGCACAACCTTGCCATCGAACCGTGCGCCCATCATGACCTCCGTCTTCCGGCGACCGGGTCAGCCTAAGTTGTCAGCCCCCCGGCCTGCGCAGGCTGGGCTCGGACCGGCTGGCCTCGGACCGGCTGGCCTCGGACCGGCTGGGCTCGGAGCGGCTGGGCTTGGACCGGCTGGCCTGGGCGGCAGCCGGCGGAGCGGCCTGCTAGCATTTCCGGGTCCCCCGCCATGTCGGCGGCACGAGTCGAGACGAGGACCAGTCGAGCAGTGGCCAACATCCGCAGCCAGATCAAGCGCAACCGGCAGAACGAGAAGCGTCGCGTCAGGAACAAGTCGGTCCGCTCCGAGATGCGCACCCGATCGAAGCGCGCCGTCGAGGCCATCGAGAGCGGTGACGGGGGCGGAGAGGCCCTCCGCCTGGCCATCAAGCGGATCGACAAGGCAGCGGCCAAGGGCATCATCCACAAGAACCAGGCCGCCAACCGCAAGTCCCGCCTGATGAAGCGAGCAGCCGCCGCCGCCGAGTAGCGGTCCCGGGCAACCGCACCGAGCGGTTGCTTCACCTATCGACGGAAGACATGGACGGTCAACCGCCGTCGACCGCCTCCGGCCCAGTCACCCGTCGCCCGCCACCTCGTCGATCAGATCGGGCCGATCGTTGCGGACGTTGCCGACCGCCCTGTCCACACGGTGCCCCGACAGTCTCCCGGCAGATGCCGGTACGAGAAGGTCCTGCAACAGGTCAGCCTCGACGCCTTCGAGCCAGGCATCGACGGCGCCCCCATCGAGGATGACCGGCATCCGGTCGTGGACGGGCGCCACATCCGGTCCCGCCGGAGCCGTGATGATCGTGCACGAGCGGATCGAGCTCGTCCCGTCTCCGGTCTTCGGCCGCCACTTCTCCCACAATCCGGCCAGCGCCAGTGGCTGACCATCAGGTGAACGGAAGTAGTACGGCTGCCGCCTGCCGCCCTCCCCGCGCCATTCGTAGAACCCGTCGACGGGGATGATCAGCCGTCTGTGGGCGAACGCCGAACGGAACGACGGCTTGGACGACACCGTCTCGCATCGGGCGTTGAACATCCGGCCCCCGATGCCCGGGTCATCCGCCCACGAGGGGATCAGACCCCACCGGTAGGAATCGAGCGTGCGGGCCAGGTGCCCGGCCGCAGCCTCGCTCCCGGCCGCAGCCTCGCTCCCGGCCACGCCGAAGACCTCGCGGGTCGGACCGACGTTGTAGCCGAGCGGCCGCTCGGGATCGATGCCGGCCGCCAGGGCTGCACCGTACCGGCGGGCCAGCTGGTCCGGGGGCGTGACGAGAACGAACCGACCGCACATCGCTACGTCACCGGAAGCCCAGCCCCGACCGGACGCCACCCGACCGGACGCCACCCGACCGGACGCCACCCGCGGGGCCGTCCGGGCTCACCAGAGCCCGGACGGCCACTACAGGCGCTCCCGCCGTGCCGGCGACCGGATCGGTCACCCGTTCTACGGGGTGTAGTACGTCCCGTCGCACCGGTAGCCGTGGGTCGAGCCGGAGATCGGCGGGTCGTCGACCCTGACGAAGTTGCCGTTCACCACCTTGGCGATGATGTAGCAGGTGGCGGGCGTCTTGGCCGACGGGTTGACGGGGGCGACGATGTTGCCGCCGGTGAAGGAAGTGATGTTCCGGAGCTGCTGGAGGACGGATCCCCGGGTCGGATGGGGCCCTGCGGCCTTCAGCGCCTGGCTGAACAACTCGGCGGACAGCCACCCGTACAGCGTGTAGAGGTCGGGCGTGAAGCCCGGCTTGGCCTGCTGGACCCAGTCCAGGAACGTCTTGATGGCGGGAATGTGCGCCTCGTCCTGGCCGAGGTACAGGGAGTCTGTCTGCTCGAGGTAGGTGCCGTTGGTGTTCGCCGCGCCACCCGACAGGGAGATCAGCTTGGAGCTGTAGGTAGATGCGCCCCAGACCACCTGAGGATGGAAGTTCTGCTGTGCGAGCGCCTTCATCACCGGTCCCGCGTACAGATCCGGCATCTGCTCCAAGAAGAGGATCTTCACGCCGGCGTTCTTCATGGCGATCACGTTGGCGTTGAACGTCGACTGCGAGATCGGGAACTCACTGACGTACGAGATGGTGTACCCCAGGTGCTCCATGGTCGCCTTCTCCGCGTTCCACTTGGCGACGGCCGAGGGCTGGTTGGCGATCAAGGCCCCCACATGCTTGACGTCCTCGGGGAATGTCGTCTTGAAGTAATTCAGCGGGCCGGTCTGCCATCCGTTCAAGGTCGGTTGGGGGCTGAACGAATTCGGCAGTTCGGCCGTCTTCAGGTCGAGTGAGACCGCCACGTTGGGCACCGACGGGTTCTGTGCCAGAACCTGGCCGCCGAAGTTGTCCTGCAGCGAGAACCCACCCACGAGGGCGAAGTCGTTGGCGATGTCCGACTGCGTGAGCTGTTGGTTCTTCGGACCCTGGAAGCCGTCGTCGCCGGCGTCGACCACGAGCTTCCGGCCGTTGATCCCCCCGGTGGAATTCACATAGTCCGCGTATGCTTCGGTACCGACTGTGGCGCCTTGGAAGAGGCCGGCGAAGTCGGTGGAGACGTTCCCGATCCGGACGGTCGTCGCCGTCAGGCCGGTGGTGTCCTTGAACGCGGCGGCCGGGATGGCGGACGACGACGAGCTCCCGCTCGTCGATGTCGTGCTCGCCGTCGAGGAACATGCGGCGAGCACGGACGCCGTCACTGCCAATGCGGCCAACACGGAGCTGCGCTTACCGCGCCTCCACCGCTCCTCCGGCCGACTCTCGACACCACGTGACATGTGGGACATCTGCAATTCCCTCCCCTTATCCTTTTGCATACCTGAACGATTGCCGGTTGGTCCGGCTGACCGGGGGCAGCCGGCCATGTCCCTCAGGTGATCGCATGACTCTATGCAGCAGGCGTGCCCCCTGCGACTACACCCGCGCCACATCCGCGCCACGTCCACGCCACTACCGCCCAATTCCTGGCAGTGACGGGCCGGTTCCTGGCGGCGATGAGCGCGACGAACCCCGATGATGGGCGAGGATGCGGTCGCGGTCGAAGACGGCGAACGTGCCCGTCGCTTCGACCCGAACCACCCCATCCTGCGTCAACGTTCCGGTGCTCGTGATCCGGCGTTGGTCGACCTCGACGGCTCGTGCTTCGAAGAGCGCTTCGACGCCGACGAGGGTCGGCCGCCGGTAGCGGATGGTGAGGTCCACCGTCGGACCCGCTGCGCCAGCGACGACATTTGCGGCCGTGAGCACCACGTCGAATGCGCTGGCGATCATGGCGCCGTGCACACAGCCTGGCGCCCCCTCGTGAGCTGGACCGAAGGTGACGGCCGCCCTGGCCAGCGGGGGTTCGAACCACACCGACAGGGGCGGTGCGAGCGGATTGCACACACCCACGACCACGTCGAAAGGCATCGCCCGGGTCATCGCCTCTCCATCGGTGATGCCGGCATCGGCATCGAACCGGGGCACGGGCCCGGTTCCCCCGGGGTCGGCTCCCCCGGCACCCTGACGGTCCCCCGTGCACCGGACGTCCCCGGGACCGGCAATCTCGAGGTCGCTCGCCACGCCCGCCAGCAGCTCGGCGACACGACGCAGCTCCACGTCGTCGGCCATGGACGTCACCGACGCCTCGACCAGGCGGCGGACGGCATCGGCATAGGCGACACGGCCCGGCGACGCCCATGGTCGTGGTGCCGCGCCTTCCTGCGCCGCTGGGACGGGATCGTGGGCCAGGGTCATCGATCTGCACCCTCCCCCAGCGGCGCCCGATCGTCGTCGAACCGCTCCACGAAGGCGGCCAGCTCGTCCAACCCGGCCATCATCGCATCGCGTCCACCTGACGGCAGGCGGAGAACGACCTCGTCGATCCCGATCTCAGCGAAATACTCGAGCTTCTCCGTGGTCGGCACCGTGCCGAAGGGCACCACCCGTGGACGGGCGCCGGCTCGACCGGCGCCGGCCCACCGACGTTCCAGCTCCGGCAGGGCGCCGCCGATCCCCGAACCGCCGATCGGCATCCAGCCACACCCGTACCCGACGACCGCGTCGAACACCGACGGGGTGGGGCCCCCGCCCACCAGCACGGGTACCCCGGGGCGCCCCGTCCCACCCGTGCCTGAGCCGGCGCGTTGGACGGGCTTCGGCCAGCTGAACGAGGCGGGCAGATCGACACGGTCACCGTGATACTCCGCCTCGTCGTCGGCCCACAGCGCCTGCATGCAGCGGACCTTCTCCTCGGCCAGACCATGCCTGTCGGCGAAGTCCACGCCGTGGTCCTCCGCCTCGGCCCGGTTCCAGCCGAAGCCGATGCCCAGATCGAACCGGCCACCGGAGAGGTGGTCGAGGGTGGCCACCTGCTTCGCCAGCACGATGGGGTCGTGCTGGGCCACCAGGCACACGCCGGTGCCCAGCCGGAGCCGGCGGGTGACCGGGGCGGCGGTGGCCAGGGCGACGAGGGGATCGAGCCCACGCCGGTAGTCCTCGAGCGACACGCCGTCGACCACAGAGGGCGGGACGGCTCCCCGCACGGGCAGGTGGGTGTGCTCGGGAAGGAACAGCGACACGAACCCCCGCGCCTCGACCTCGACGGCCAGGAGGTCCGGCGGCATCGACCGATCGGTGAGGAACGACGTCACCCCGAGCTTCACGACGGGCCTCCGCCGAGCCCGCTGGCGAGGCTCGCGCCGGGATTGCGTTCCGGATCGGCGAACAGCAGCGCGAACGCCTCGTCCTCGCGGCGCCTGGCCGCCGCGATGTCCTGCGCCTCAGCCGCCCGCATCAGCCTCTTGATGCCCCCCAGCGCTGACCGGCTGGCGCCCGCCATCGCCGATGCGATCTCCACGGCGTCGTCCACCAGCGACATCGGGGGGCTCGCCCGCAGAGCCAGGCCGCCCTCCACCATCTCCTCGGCGGAGATCCACGCCGAGCACAGCAACGCATGGGCCGCCCGGGACCAGCCCAGCCGGCGTGCGAGCAGCAGGCTGCTGGCCGCCTCAGGAGGGACACCGAGCTCGGCGAAGGGGACCCGGGCACGCGCCCCCTGAGCCACGAGGACAACGTCGAGGTAGGGAAGCATCGTCAGACCGAGCCCGACGGCGGCTCCGTTCACGGCACCGACGATCGGTAGATCGGTGGTCGCCAGCTCGTCCAGGAGTGCCGGGAAGCCGGTGACCAACCCAGGGGCACCGGTCCCGGTGGCCAGCGCCGCCATCTCGTGGAGGTCCTGGCCGGCACTGAATGCCGGCGCCGCTCCCGTGAGCACGGCGACACGGACCCCGGGGTCGATGCGGGCGGACACGAGGGCCTCGAGGAGGGCACGGTACATCGCCGCATCGAACGCGTTGCGGGCCTCGGGGCGGTCGAGTGTGATGACGCGGACCGCTCCGCGATCCGCCACCGTGACCCGGTGGGGCACATCGCGAGCGCCCACTGGCCGACCGGGGACAGCCTCATCCCGCATACCGGCGCCCCCTGGCCGACCGGCGACCGCCTCGCCCCGCACGCCGCCGACCGGCTCGCCTCGCACGCCGCCGGTCACGCCCGGAACACCTGCCCACCGTCCACGTTGAAGATCTGGCCGGTGATCCACGATGCCCGGTCCGACAGGAGGAACAGGCACATGCCGACCAGGTCGGCGGGCGAGCCCTGCCGCTTGATGGCCAGTGAATTGATGATCGGCGTCATGAACTCCTCGGGCACCACCGTCCGGGCCGCCTCCGTGTCGATGGGCCCGGGTGCGATGGCGTTGACCCGGATCGACTGCCCACCCAGTTCGTGGGCCAGCTGCTGGGTCAGGGAGTTCACGCCGGCCTTGGCCAGCCCGTAGAAGCCCGCGTACAGGTAGGCCGCCGTCGATGACTGGTTGACGACGGCGCCGCCACCCGAGGTCCGCATGGCCCGGTAACACGCACGGGTGCAGGTGAGCGCGCCCAGCAGGTTCACCGACAGGAACCGTTCCAGGTACGCCCAGTCGACGGTGAGCAACAGGTCGAGCTGCATGCCACCGAAGATGGCGGCGTTGTTGACCAGGTAGTGGAGCGAGCCGAACGAGTCGAGGGCGGCGGCGGCCATCGCCTCCGCCGATGCCGGATCGGCCACGTCGACACGGCACGACGCAGCGCTACCGCCCCCGTCCCGAATCCCCGCCGCGACGGCGGCCGCACGGTCGTCGTCGATGTCGGCCACGAGGACGGCGGCCCCCGCTGCCGCCAGGGCCTCGGCGTAGGCCTGGCCGATCCCGCCCCCGGCCCCGGTCACCACCGCCACCTTCCCGGTGAAGTCGAACTCGACCGTTGGCGCCGTCGCCCCGCTGGTGGACCCTTCCGTCGTCACCACTCCCCCCTCGACCACCCTGCGCCCCTCGACCACCCTGCCCCCCTCGACCACCCTGCGCCCCTCGACCAACCTGCGCCCCTCGACCAACCTGCGCCACCCGTCCACCGAGCGCTGCCACCCGTGCGCCCGGCCGTCCCGCTGCCGTACCGCATCAGGCCCTCTCGTCGCCGGTCTCGTCGCCGGTCTCGTCGCCGGTTCTCTCGTCGCCAGTGCGCTCGTCGGGACCGCCCGCGGCGACCGTCCCCCGCGGCGTCGCCGGCTGCTCGTCCCGCTGGTGCCGGGCAATCACCCGCTCGGCCACCTCGTTGACCGACGTGGACAGCGGCCAGCCGACGTAGTGGGCCAGGTGGACGACCATCTCGCGTATCTGGGCCTCGTCGAGCTCCCCCCGTGCCAGCGCACTCTGGAACTGGATCTCCACCAGCGGCCCCTGCCCGAGTGCCGCCAGCACCCCGATGGTGGCGAGGCGCCGATCACGGATCGAGAGCCCCGGACGGGTCCAGATCTCACCGAAGAGGTGGTCGACGGTCATCGACACGTAGTCGCCCGGTACCTGGTCGGGGTCGACCGAGAAGCCGTAGACCTCCTCCATCTTCGCCCGGCCCGCCGCCCGGTCCGCCGCCCGGCGGTCGCCCGGCCCGCCGCCCTCCGGGGGACTCACGCCGGCTCCGCGATCGACTTGGTCTCGAGGTACTCCTCGAAGCCGGCCACGCCCATCTCCCGCCCGATGCCCGACTGGCGGTAACCGCCGAAGGGCACGTCCGGGGAGTACCACAGGCCGCCGTTCACGCCCACGGTCCCCGTGCGCATCCGGTTCGCCACGGCGACAG
>JAJZDI010000037.1 GCA_021806045.1 Actinomycetes bacterium | reverse complement strand
CCGGGATCGCCGCCGCCCTCGCCCCCTCGGGCCACACCATCCACGTGGCGGTGGTGGGCGTGGCCTACGTGGGCACCTACGGCGCGCTGTGGATCCTCAAGTTCGGCGTCTACCAGCGGTTCCTGTTCCGCCCGGCGGGAGCGGCAGCGGACGCGGCGGCGTCGGCCCGGGGAGGGGACGCTGGGGCGGGGGCGGGGGCGGGGGCGGGCGCCGTACCGGCGCCGCTGGAGGGCACATCGCCGCTCCTGTCCGCGTGACCGCAGGCGCCACCGAGCGGGCCCGGCTGGACGATCACCCCAGGTAGTTACCGGCGGACCCGCCTGTCCGGAGTGGGCCCCGGTGCCCACCACTGACGCACAACACCCCTTGACCCTCCGGATTCCATCGTTAGCATACTCAGTATGCTCACAACGATGGCCATGGGACGGAGACAGCCCGAAGTGGATCAGGAACCTGACCGCCCCCAGGGCGCGCGCAGCCGCGACGGTGGCCGATGAGCGTCCGCCATGCCCTGCTGGGCCTCCTCAGCGAGGGCCCGACCTACGGCCACCAGCTCCGGCAGGAGTTCGAGGAGCGGACCGGTGACGTGTGGCCGCTGAACGTTGGGCAGGTCTACACGACCCTCCAGCGGCTCGAACGTGACGGCCTGGTCGAGTCGGACGACGGCGCCTCGGAAGGCCCGCAACGGGCCTTCCGGATCACGGCCGCCGGCCGCGACGAACTGGAGCGCTGGCTCCACACGCCGCCCGATCTCTCCGCCCCGCCCCGCGACGAGCTGGTGATCAAGGTCCTCGTCGCCATATCGCTGCCGGGTGTCGACGTGCGACGCCTCCTCCAGGTCCACCGCCGGCGGGTGGTGGAGCTGATGCAGCAGTGGACCCGGTTGAAGGAGGACGAGGGCGAGCTCGATCTGGCGTTCGCGCTGGTCGTCGACGCCGAGCTGTTCCGCCTCGACTCGGTCGTCCGGTGGCTCGACGCAGCGGAGGGCCGGCTCAAGCGGGCGTCGGTCTCCGAAGTGGGCACGGACCGGTCGTCGGGCCCCCGGCTGCGGCGCCGGCTCGTGGTCAGGTGAGCACCGTGCTCCAGCTCCACGACGTGACCAAGCTCTACGGCAGCGGTGCCGCCCAGGTGCGTGCCCTCGACGGCGTGTCGCTCTCGGTCGACGCCGGGTCGCTGGTGGCGGTCATGGGCCCGAGCGGGTCAGGGAAGTCGACCCTCCTCACCATCGCCGGCAGCCTCGAGGAGCCGACCTCGGGCGACGTGGTGGTGGGTGGCAGCCCGCTCGCCTCGATGTCGGTCGACGAGCGGGCCCGGTTGCGACGCCGGAGCATCGGCTTCGTCTTCCAGGACTTCAACCTGCTCCCCGGCCTGACGGCGGCCGAGAACGTCGCCCTGCCCCTCGAGCTCGACGGCACCCGCCCGCGGGCCGCACGCCAGATGGCGATCGAAGCGCTGGAGGGTCTGGGCCTGGACACCGAGGCGGACCGGTTTCCCGACCAACTCTCCGGGGGCGAACGCCAGCGGGTCGCCATCGCCCGGGCGGTCGTCGGCGACCGGCGCCTGCTCCTGGCGGACGAGCCGTCCGGTGCCCTCGACTCGGCCAACGGCGAGGCCGTGATGCGCCTCGTCCTGGCCGCATGCCGGCGCGGCGTGGCCGCCGTGGTGGTCACGCACGACGCCCAGCTCGCCTCGTGGGCCGACCGGGTCGTCTTCATCCGCGACGGCAGGATCGTCGACGGCACCGTGCCTCCGCCCAGCCCGGAGGCGTTGCTCCAGGCCGCACCCGAACCGTGACCGTCCCATCCGGGCCTGTGCCCGTCGCCGCCCGTCCAAACCACGGCGGGGCGGCCGCCCGCCGGGCGGTGCGCCGGTGGTCGTGGCGCCTCTTCCGGCTCGAGTGGCGCCAGCAGCTCCTCGTACTGGCACTGGTGGTCGTGGCCGTCGCCGCCACCACCGTGGGCGCCACCGTTGCCGTGGGCGCCCAGGTCCCGGCCGACACCGGGTTCGGCACCGCGCACGACATGGCCACCCTGTCGGGCACCCCCGGCCACGTGGCCGCCGAGGAGGCCGCCCTTCGGCACCGGGTGGGGCGGGTCGACATGATCACCAACGAGCAGCAGCGGGTGCCCGGGTCGACCGACACCTACGACCTCCGGGCACAGGACCCGGGCGGACCCTTCGGCAGCCCGATGCTCGCCCTGCGCTCGGGCCGGTTCCCGGCACACCCGGGGGAGGTGGCGCTCACACCCGGCCTGGCGGCCGAGCTCCACCTGCACCCGGGCGACACCTGGCACGACGGCACCGCCACCCGCCGCGTGGTGGGCCTCGTGGTCAACCCGCAGAACCTGGTCGATGCCTTCGCGCTGGTCGTCCCCGGCTCGGTCACCACCCCGACCTCGGTGACCGTCCTGTTCGACGCACCGCTGTCGGTCGTCGGGGCGCTCACCGTGCCGGTCTCGGTGGTCGGCCGGGGGGTCTACGCCAACGTCCTCAACCCGGAGACCATCGTCCTGGCGCTCGCCACCCTCGGCATGCTCCTCATCGCCCTGGTAGCCGTGGGCGGCTTCACCGTCCTCGCCCAGCGACGGCTCCGCTCCCTCGGCCTGCTGGCGTCGCTCGGCGCCAGCAGGCGGCACGTCGCCATGGTGGTGCGGGCGAACGGGGCCGCAGTGGGGGTGGCCGGCGCGGTCGGCGGGTTCGTCCTGGGGCTGGCCGCGTGGCTGGCCGCCCGCCCGATGGTCGAGAACAGCGCCCACCACGTCATCGGGGTGTGGGCACTTCCCTGGGCCGTCGTCGTCCCGGCCATGGCGCTGGCCGTGGTGGCCACCTGGGCGGCCTCGGCACGCCCGGCACGGGCCGTCGCCCGTGTCCCGGTGGTCGACGCGCTCGCCGGCCGGCCGGCACCGCCCGCACCCGTCCACCGCACGGCCCTACCCGGACTGGTCACGCTGGTCATCGCCTTCTTCCTGTTCGGGGCGTCGGGGGCGGCAGCCGGCCAGGGTGGCGGCATGCCGGAGATGGTCCTCGGCCTGGTGGTCCTGGTGGCGGCCATCGTGCTGCTTGCGCCCCTGTGCCTGTCGGTGCTCGGGGCGGTGGCCCGACGTGCACCGGTGGGGATGCGCCTGGCCCTGCGCGACCTGGCCCGTTACCGGTCCCGGGCCGGGGCCGCCCTGGCCGCCATCACCCTCGGCGTGCTCATCGCCACCATCGTCGCCGTGGCCGCCGCCGCCCGCTACGGCAACTCGCTCGACTACGTGGGGCCCAACCTGGCTACCAACCAGCTGGTCCTGTCCCCTGCCCCGGTCGGCGTGCCCGCACCCGACGCGACCAAGGGCGGGCCTGGATCGCCCCTGGGCCTGCCCGGACCACCCCCCGGCCCCACACCCGCCCAGGTACGTGCCGAGGATGCCGCCATGGCCACCTCCGCTCACCAGCTCGCCACCCAGTTCGGGTCGGGGACGACCGCCCTCGAGCTCGACGGCAGCTCGGCAACCCTGGTCCACACGGGCCCCGGTCGTACCTTCACCGGCACCGTCTACGTGGCGACCCCGCAGCTCCTCCAGGCATTCGGGATCGCACCGTCGACCATCGACCCCGCCGCCGACGTGCTCACCTCCCGGCCCGGCCTGAGCGGCGTGTCCGGGTTGCGCCTGGTGGCCGGTGAGGACTCGCCGATCGCCGGACCGGGACCGATCGGCGCACCTCCCGGCTCGGATGGACACCCATCCTGCTCCCCGCCCTCGTGTCTGGCTCACCCGGTCATCCAGGAGGTGGCGGCCCTGCCAACCGGCACGGCGGCCCCCAACGTCGTGCTCACCGAACACGCGGTCCGGATCCTCCACCTGCACCCGACCGCTGCCGCCTGGCTGGTCCAGGCGCCCCAACCGCTCACCGCGGCACAGGTGTCGGCGGCACGGCTGGCGGCCGGTGCCGCCGGGCTGCAGGTGGAGACCAAGAACGACGAACCGACGGGTGCGACGATCATCGACGGCGCCACCATCTTCGGCATCGTCCTCGCCCTGGGTGTGCTGGCAATGGCCGTCGGGCTGCTCCGCAGCGAGACGGCAGGCGACCTGCGCACGCTCGCCGCGACCGGCGCCTCCACCCGCTCCCGACGGGTCATCGTCGCTACCACCGCCGGTGCGCTCGCCGCAGTCGGTGCGGTGGTGGGCACCGCCGCTGGCTACCTGGCCGTTGCCGGCTGGCTCCGGTCGAACCGCCTCGACGGCCTCTCCGCGCTGACCAGCGTGCCCCTGGCCAACCTGCTGGTCATCCTGGTCGGCCTGCCCGTCCTCGCCGCCGCCGGCGGATGGCTGGTGGCCGGCCGCCGGCCGTCGGGTCTGGCACGGCCGGTCACCGCATGAGGCAGTCAGCGGGCGGACTTCCGGCCCGGCTCCCGGGCACCGAAGGTGACCGGTTGCCTGCAGCCCACCCGGTGACGCCGGGCGCCGGGTCCGTCATGATGGCCTTACCACCCCCCTAGCTCGGGAGCCGACCATGACCACCCGGACCACTGCCCCCGCAGGCGCCCCGTGCTGGGCCGACCTGTGGACCTCCGACGTCGAGGGGAGCCGCCGCTTCTACGGCGAGCTCCTCGGGTGGGAGGCGGCCGAACCGAACCCCGACTTCGGCGGCTACTTCATGTTCATGCGCGACGGCGTGCCGGTGGCCGGCGGCATGGGGGACATGCCCGACAACCCGGCCCAGGACCTCTGGAAGGTCTACCTTGCCACCGACGGCATCGCCGCCACCGTCGAGGCTGCCAGCGCGGCGGGTGCCGAGGTCGTCGGTCCCGCCATGCCGGTGGCGGACCTGGGGTTCCAGGCGGTCCTCACCGACCCCACCGGGGCCGGCGTCGGCGCCTGGCAGGCGGCCGCCTTCCCCGGGTTCACCACCCTCGACGAACCGGGGGCGCCCAGCTGGTTCGAGCTGTTCACCGCCGACTTCGCCGCGGCCACCGACTTCTACCGTTCGGTGTTCCGGTGGGAGGTGCGGTCCGTCTCCGACACCGACCAGTTCCGCTACTCGGTGCTGCAGCCCGAGGGCAGCGCCGAGCTGGCCGGGATCATGGACGCCTCCGCCTTCGTCGCCCCCGGTGCCTCCTCCTGGTCCGTGTACTGGGAGACGGCGGACGTGGACGTCGCCGTCGCCACCGTGCGCTCGCTCGGCGGCCAGGTGACGAGCGAGCCGACCGACACCCCCTACGGCCGCATGGCCGCGGTGGCTGATCCGTGGGGGGCGACCTTCAAGCTCCGCACGGGCCCGACCGGCTGACCGGCGTCAGCGGCACCTGGCCCGCAGGACGACGTCGGCGATGTGCCGGGCGTCGGGTGGCGGGTCGATACGGGGGACCACCTCGTTGGTCTCCACGTCGAACCCGTCCGCCACCAGCCGGGCCAGGTCGTCCACCCCCACGAAGTCGTCGGGATCGGCGCCGTGCTCCCGCATCCGCTCCCGGTGCTCGTCGTCGAGGTCGTGGTAGACGGCGAGCAGGAGCCCGCCGGGGCGGACGGTGGCGAGCAGCCTCC
>JAJZDI010000008.1:19407-136482 GCA_021806045.1 Actinomycetes bacterium | reverse complement strand
CGTAGAGCTGCTGGCTCCAGCAGGCGCCCTTGTTGCACCCCATCGGGTTGGCGTCGGGCACACCCGGCTCGGTGGGGACGAACGTGGCGGCCGGCTCCTCCCGGAGGACCCGGTCACCGGCGGAGTACACCCGGTACGGGCAGTTGCCCGGGTAGCAGTCGATGCAGTGGGTTCCCCACCCGACCGACTCCCAGGACCAGCGGGCCCGGTAGGCGTCCTCCGCCCCCTTTCCCCCGGTACGCGGCAGTTCGATCACGTCCTGGACGTCCACGTCACTCCCCTCCCGCGCCGGCCGGCCCGCTGTGCCGGCTCGTGTCGCCTGTCCGAATTGGACTGCTTCCCTTCTAACGCGCCCGGATTCGAAAAGTCAATGACACAACTTGTGTTTTATTGTCTCACTTGACGAGAAGTAGATCGCTCGACGATGGCACCTGGGCGGGCGGCGCCCGGGCGGCCGGAGCGCTGACGCGTCCCCCACCTCGTGGGCGCAGGGCTTTCTTCGGAGGTGCGGGGCGTTCTTGGGGGTGCCGTTCGTTCTTGGTAGGTGCGAGGTCTGTCTTCTCCGCTCCTCATATTTGCGCCCCTACTACTAGTAGTTCCTCTGATATGCGTGTTACCTTCACGCCATGCCATCACGCCCGCACTCGGCCCGCCGGCAGCCGCACCGGAGTTCCCAGCCACGCCGGCGACCGCACAAGCGCACGGGGGCGGTGGCCGCCCTCGTCGCCCTGTCCGTCCTCGTCGCCGCGTGCGGGAGCAGCACGACCTCGACGACCTCGACAGATCGGGCGGGCGGGTCGTCGGCGTCGACGGCCGTCCGGGCGACCGGCCCGGTCGACGTCCTCTACGCCGGCTCGCTCGTCCACATCATGGAGACCGACGTCGGTCCCGCCTTCGACCATGCCACCGGGGCCACCTTCGACGGTTTCGCCGGGGGGTCCACCGGCCTCGCCTCCGAGATCCGGGGCGGCACCCAGCAGGCCGACGTGTTCGTGAGCGCCAGCCCGTCCGTCAACACCTCGCTGGAGGGCCCGGCCAACGGCAGCTGGGTGTCGTGGTACGCCACGTTCGCCACCGCTCCCCTCGTCCTCGGCTACAACCCCTCCAGCCGGTTCGCCGCCGCACTTCGCACCCGCCCGTGGTATGACGTGATCACGTCGCCCGGGTTCCTGCTGGGGCGCACCGATCCGGCCGTCGACCCCAAGGGGAAGCTGGCCGTCGAGGCCCTCGACACGACGGCCCACGACCAGCACCTGCCCGGCCTGGCCGCCCTCGCCTCCTCCACCAGCGGCGTCTTCCCCGAGGAGGCGCTGGTGGGCCGGCTGCAGTCGGGCCAGCTGGACGCCGGCTTCTTCTACGCCAACGAGGCGGTGGCCGCCCACATCCCCACCGTCCCCCTCACCTCCCTCCACCTGGGCGCCACCTACACGGTGACGGTGGTGGAGCGGGCCCCGCACCCGGCGGCGGCTGACGCGTTCGTGCAGTTCCTCCTCGGCGCCCAGGGCCGGGCCATCCTGACCCGTGACGGCCTCACCGTCACCAGCCCGGTGGCGGTCACGGGGGCGGCACGCGTCCCGCCGTCGCTGCGCGCCGCCCTCGGTCTCGGATGACCCGCCGGCGCCGGGCCACGCCGCTGCCATGGCTCGGCGCCATCCTGGCGCTGTACCTGACCGTCCCGGTGGCGGTGTTCCTCGTCCGCACGGCGGGGGACGGCCGCCACAGCCTCTCCACCCCGGGCGTGGTCGGCGCCCTGACCGTCTCGGTGATCACCGCCACCATCTCGGCCGCCGTCGTCGCCGTCCTCGGGGTGCCGCTGGCCTACCTGCTGGCCCGGGCACGCGGCCGCCTGGCCGCCGCCGTCGGGGTGGCCGTCCAGCTGCCCCTCGCCCTCCCCCCCCTCATGAGCGGGATCCTCCTCGTCCAGCTGGTCGGTCCCTACACGCCGCTCGGCGAGCTGTTCGGACGCCGCCTCACCGACTCGATGGCCGGCATCGTCCTGGCCCAGACGTTCGTGGCCGCCCCCTTCCTCGTCATCGCCGCCCGCAGCGCCTTCGCCGCCATCGAGCCGGCCGTCCTCGACCATGCGGCCACTCTCGGCCACCGGGCGGCCGCCCGGTTCTGGCGGGTGGCCCTGCCCCTCGCCGCACCGGGCATCGGTGCCGGCCTGCTCCTCACCTGGCTTCGGGCCTTCGGCGAGTACGGCGCCACCGTGATCCTCGCCTACCACCCCTACACCCTTCCCGTGTACACCTACGTCCAGTTCTCGGGGACGGGGATCCCCGCCACCCGGGCGGCCACCGTGCTGGGACTGGCCGTGGCGGCAGCGGCCACCGCCCTCGGCCTGCTGCCCCGGGTCCGGCGCCGGCCACGGGCGACGCTCCCCTCCCCGCGCCCACCGGCCGCCGCCGCTCCCACCCCCGTCGCCTTCGACGTCGACGTCACCGCCGGCACCTTCCGGGTGCGGGCCGCTCACCGTTCCGCCAGCCACCGGCTGGCCATCCTCGGGCCGTCAGGGTCGGGCAAGACCCTCACCCTCCGGGCGGTGGCCGGGCTGGCCGGCCCCGGGGTCGGTCCCGTCTCCTACGGCACCCGGCGTGTCGACCAGGTGGCGTGCGAGGACCGGCGCATCGGCTACGTGCCACAGGGCGATGCCCTCTTCGGCCACCTGACCGTCTGGCACCAGCTCCGCTTCGGCGCGGATGCCGACGACCGCCTGGCCGCCCACTGGCTGGCCCGGCTCCACCTCACCGGGTTGGAGGACCGGTTCCCGGCCGAGCTGTCGGGCGGCCAGCGCCAGCGGGTGGCACTGGCCCAGGCGCTCGCCCGCGCCCCCGAGCTCCTCCTCCTCGACGAGCCGTTCTCGGCCCTCGACGCACCGGTACGGTCCGACCTGCGCGCCGAGCTCCGCCGCCTCCAGCGCGATGCCGGCCTGTCGACCGTGCTCGTCACCCACGACGCCACCGAGGCCGCCCACCTGGCCGACGAGGTGGTGGTGATCGCCGGCGGGCGGGTCCTCCAGGCCGGACGGCTGGCCGACGTGTTCGCCGCCCCGTCGTCGATGGAGGTGGCCGGCCTGGTCGGCTACCGCAACCGCGGCACGGGCCGGGTGGTGGCCCCGGGACGGGTGGCGATCGGCACCGTGGTCCTGGATGCGGAAACGGCGGGGGTCGTGCCCGGCGAACCCGTCCACTGGGCCGTGCGCTCCGAGCACGTGACCCTCACGGTGCCGGAGGGCGACCGGCGCGGGTCCGGGAGCGGCGTCGAGGGCGTGGTGGTCGATGCCTTCGGGCTGGGCACCACGGTGTCGACCGTCGTCGACCTGGGTGGCGGTGCCGAGATCGAGCTGATCGACCCGGGCGGCGACGTGGTCGCACCGGGCACACAGTGCCGCATCGTGGTGGCGCCCGGTGCCCTCCACCTGTGGGCGGCCGGCTCCCCCGCAGACGCCTCTCCCGGGGACGGCGGCCCCGGGGACGGCGGCCGGGCGCTGTCGGGATCAGTCCCCGGCCCGCTCCAGTGACACGTTGGTGGCCTTCACCACCGCGCTGACCATCACGCCCTCGGCCAGCTCGAGATCGTCAGCCGCCTGCCTGCTGACCAGCGACACCAGACGGTAGGGGCCGGCCTGGACCTCGACGTGGGCCATCACCTTGTCCTTCACCACCCGCGTCACGATGCCGGCCAGGTGGTTGCGGGCCGACTCCCGCCGGGTCACCTCGGGGTCAGGGCCGCCGTAGAGGGCGGCGGCGAACCGGGCCAGGGCCACGCCGTCGATCCGGCGACGCCCCCCCGCCGAGCGCGTGGCCGGCAGGTGGCCGCTGTCGACCCATCGGCGCACGGTGTCCGGGCTCACGTCGAGGACGGTCGCCACCTCACCCACGCTGTAGTCGGTCACGGGTGCAGCGTAGGGGACCGGCCCCGCGCCTGGCCGCGTCCCCGGCTCCGGCAGCGGCTGCAGCTCCGGCTGCAGCTCCGGCTTCGGCTGCGGCCGGTCAGGCCGGGCAGTCCGGTCCGCCCGTCCGGTCCGCCCGTCGCGCTCGTCGTCCGGCGGTGCCGGACGACGTCAGCCCTCGCCGAGCTCGGAGGCGAGCTCCCGAGCCCGCGCCAGCGCCTCAGCCGGGGTGAGCCCGGCCCGGGCGGCCAGCCAGCACGACAGCGGGGCCGCCTGCCGGACGGCGGCATGGGCGGCCACCCCGGCAAGATCGAGCAGCGCCTCGATATCGTCGCCGGAGAGCGTGTCTCCACCCACCGCCGCCGCGTACCGGTCGATCCATGCCCGCATGTCCGTCTCCATCGCAGCGCATGTTAGCGACCAGCTCCGCCGGTACGCTGCCTGCGTGCCACCTCCCTCGGGCGACCAGCAAGCCCGCCCGGCGGCCAAGGTGGTCACCGTGTCCGACTCGGTGCACGCGGGAACGGCCGAAGACCGCTCCGGCCCGGCGGTGGTCGGGGCGCTGACCGGCGCCGGGTTCGACGTGGTCGAGGTCCGCATCGTCCCCGACGGCGAGGCCCCGGTGGCCGACGCCCTCCGGGAGCTGGCCGACGGCTTCGCGGGTGTGATCGTGACGACCGGCGGCACCGGGTTCGGGCCCCGGGACGTGACCCCGGAGGCCACCCTGGCCGTGGTCGAACGCCAGGCCCCCGGACTGGCTGAGGCCATGCGGCTGGCCGACCGGAAGGGCCGGCTGTCGCGGGGAGTGGCCGGAACCGTCGACCGGTGCCTGGTGCTCAACACGCCCGGATCACCAGCCGGTGCGGTGGCCTGCCTGGAGGCGGTGCTCGACGTGGTGCCCCACGCGCTGGCACTCCTGGCCGGGGGGGACCCGCACCCTCACGGGCAGGGCCATCGGCACGGGCACGGCGACATCCCTGCGACCTGAGCCCACGTCCACCGCTTCCGAGCCGCCGTCGTCCCGCCCTGCAGATGCGCCCCTCCGGGGACCGGGCCCGGGGTCCGTTCGACGGTACCTGACCGACGGGCGGCACCTCGCGACGCACTGCGGCGAACGTTGCCAGGCGCTGCTGCGTCGCCTGCATCACCCATCGGTGGGGGCCGCATCAGGATGCGTAGCCGCTCTCGCCTCGTTCACTCGCGTACCTCGCATACCAATGTCCCGCTGTTCCAGCGGACACGGCCAAGGAGGTAACCGGCCGTCGCCGGGCGCCCGCGTCGTGGCGTGGCGGACAGGCACAATGGTGCGCGTTCCCCTAGGCTCGAAAGCGTTCAGTGGACGCCACAACGGGACACCGGCTGGACGGCTCACTCGCCACGGGCCGCCGTGCGAGCCGGCCGGCGGTATGCACCACAGGGCGAGCTCTCACGCCTCCACCCCGTCTCGCCAACGACGTCGTCCACGGTGACCGCCGACGCCCACCGCCACGCCAGAGCCAGTCATTCACGCACCCGAGGAGCCCCGCCTTGAACTTCCTGCGACGTCGCCACGAACCTTCTCCTGGACGCGGACCGCGCTCTGCCGCGGTGCCTCGGGACGACTGGATGGCCAAGGAGCTTGCCATCGACGGCATCGAAATGAGCTTCGTGGCTCCGGCTGACGACCACTACTTGACGCACATGGGACGCGGTGGGCCGATCGACCTGCTTCCCATCTTCGACGCGTTCTGCTCGCCTCAGCACGGCACAGTCGACGTCGGTGCCAACATCGGCATCACCGCGACGATCGCCGCGCGCCGCAGCAGCGCGGTGATAGCCGTCGAGCCGATCCCGGAGACGTTCGCATGCTTGCGCCACAACGTGGACCGCCATGGCCTGGATCGCGTCCATCCGGTCAGATGTGCGGCGGGAGCGAGTCCTTCCGTCACATCGATGTTCGTCCACAAGGGTTGGGGATTCGGCGCATTCGTCGGCTACGAGGACGCCGCCGCACGGTATGTCGACTTCTCCGAAATCGAAGTTCCGGTGCGCACGCTCGATGACATCGCCGAGGAGCTGCGAATGGACTCGATCGCCTTCATCAAGACCGATACGGAGGGGTTCGAGCTGGAGGTACTGGCGGGAGCCCGGGACATCCTGCGCCGGGATCAGCCGGTCGTGTTCTTGGAAGTCAACCACTACTGCTTGAACGTGTTTCGCCGCATGTCGATCGTCACCTTCACGGAAGAAGTGTGTGGAACGTTCGAATCGGTGTATGCGGTGGATCTCGACTTCCAGGTCGTCGACCTGCAGCAGCCGTCGACCCATCAACACTTCTTCCACGAGAACGTGGTGAACGAGCGATTCCCGAACCTGCTCTGCGGACCCAGGCGGAAAGTCGAACACGGCTTGGCGATGCTGCCGAGCCCGGACCGCGGAAGTGGCTCGTGATGCGCCCGCCCGCCGGTCAGCCGCCGGACACGGGGGGCAGCAGGGCGACCTCGTCGCCGTCGCCGACCGGGGTGTCGGGTGACGCCTGGTCGCCGTTGACCCACACTCGGCAGATGGCGGCCACCCGCGAGAACTCCGCCCCGTAGCGCTCGGTGGCGGCGGCGACCACGTCCGCCACCGTGACCCCGGGGACGGTGTCGCTGCGCGTCCCCGCCGCGTCGGCGGCCGGGCCGAAGAGGCGCAGTCCGGCCACCCTCAGCCCCCGATCATCGACATGGAGCGGGACGGGCGCAGGAACCCGGGGTCGTTGATGCCGTGGCCCGGCAGCTTCCCCCACACCGCCTGGCGCAGCACGGCGGCCACCTCGTCGTCGCTGCCACCCGACCGCAGCACGTCACGCACCGACCGCTCGTCGTCGGAGAACAGGCAGTTGCGGACCGAACCGTCGGCCGTGAGGCGCAGCCGGTTGCAGGTGCCGCAGAACGGGCGGGTGACACTGGCCACCACGCCGATCGACCCGGCACCGTCGGCGAAGCGGAACACCTCGGCGGGGGCGGGATCGTCCGGGGCCGGTGGGACCGCCTCGAGCGGCCACCGGGCACCGATGGCGCCCAGGATGTCGGCGGCCGACACCACCTGGTCCCGCTGCCACCGGCCGGCGGCGTCGAGGGGCATGAACTCGATGAAGCGCACCAGCCGCCCCGTGTCGCGGGCGAAGGCGGCGAAGTCGACCACCTCGTCGTCGTTGACCCCCGCCATCACCACCACGTTCACCTTGACGGGCGCCAGCCCGGCCGCCTCGGCCGCGTCCATGGCCGCCAGCACCATGGCCAGGTCGCCCCGACGCCTGATGGCGGCGAACCGCTCGGGGCGCAGCGAGTCGCAGCTGATGTTGACCCGCCGCAGTCCCGCCCCGGCCAGGTCGGGTGCCAGTGTCGCCAGCGACGTGCCGTTGGTGGTGAGGGCCAGGTCGTCGAACCCGGCCTCGGCCACCATGGCCACCAGGTCGGCCACGTGGTGGCGCAGGAGGGGCTCGCCACCGGTGAAGCGCACCGACCGGACCCCGAGGTCGCGGGCCACCCGGGCCACCCGGGCGATCTCCTCGAAGGTGAGGATCTCCTGGCGGGGCAGGAACGGCACCCCCTCCTCCGGCATGCAGTAGACGCAGCGGAAGTTGCACCGGTCGGTGACCGAGATGCGCAGGTCGGTGTGGACCCGCCCGTAGGTGTCGACGAGCGGTCCCTCCGTCGGTGCGGCCGCCGGACCGGGGGACGGCCGGCCGAGAGTGACGGGGACGGCGTCGCCGGGCACGGTCACCACCCCCACGGACGGTCGGGACCGGCCAGCCGGTCGGCGTCGACCACCAGGACCTCGACCGCCTCCCCCGCCCGCACACCGTCACCGTCGGGCACCAGGGCCAGGCCGTCGGCGTCGGCCAGTGAGCGCAGCTGGTGGGATGCCTGGCCGGCCACCGGCCGGACCCGCACGGTCCCGTCCGGTCCCGCGCTGGCCACCACCCGCATCAGGTGCAGCTTGCCGTCGGCACGTCGCCGCAGGTCGGCGTCTGCCACGGCAGCCAGCCGGGGCCGGTCGACGTTGCCGTGGCCGGCACGCTGCCGGAGGGCGGGCCGGGCGAAGAGCTCGTAGGAGACGAGGGCCGACACCGGGTTGCCCGGCAGGCCGAAGACGGGCACGCCGGACGCGGTCATGATGCCGAAGGCGAACGGCTTGGCCGGCTTGATGGCCACCTGCATCCACCGCATGTCGTCGCACAGCCGGCCCACCACCTCCTTGGCCACGTCGCGGTCGCCCACGCTGACGCCGCCGGTGACCACCACCGCGTCGGCGGTGGCACCGCCTCGCTCCAGGGCGTCCGCCACCGCGTCGGGGTCGTCGCCCACCCGACCGAGGTCGACCGGCACGAAGCCGTCCTCGGCCAGCTGAGCCAGGAGGGCGGGCCGGTTGGCGTCGCGGATCTTCCCCGGTGCCAGCGGTGCCGGACCGCTCACCAGCTCGTCGCCGGTGGCGAGCACGGCCACCCGGGGCCGGGGGTGGACGGTCACCGCCTCCACCCCCAGACTGGCCAGCACCCCGACATGGGCCGGGGTGAGGACGGTGCCGGGGGCGAACACCTCGTCGCCGGCGGCGATGTCCTCGCCCGGGGCACGGACGTTCTCCCCCGCGTCGACGGACCGTTCGATCACGACGGTTCCCGGTTCGCCCGGCCGGGTGCGCTCGACCTTGCAGACGGCGTCGGCGCCGTCGGGCACCGGCGCGCCGGTCATGATCCGGACGGCCTGGCCGGCTCCCACCGGGACGGCGGGTACCTCCCCGGCCATGACCGCACCCACCACCACCAGGGTCACGGGTGCCCCGGCGCTGTCCGCCGCACGCAGGGCGTAGCCGTCCATGGCCGAGTTGGCGAACGGGGGGACGTCGTGGGCGGCGCGGACGGGGGCGGCCAGCACGGCGCCGGCCGCATCGACCAGGTCGCACTCGATGGGGGCGAGGGAGCGGCACCGGGCGAGGACGTGGTCACGCGCCTCACCCAACGGCACCAGGTGGTGGCCGTCCTTCCGATCGGTGCCCGGTCCGTGCACGGCGCGACCGTCAGGACGACGGGTCGGCGGCCGACAGCGCCGCGTCGCCGTGGGGAGTGACGTCGACCACATCGTGGGCGCACAACCCCCAGTCGGAACCGCCCTCCCACGTCTCCCGCTTCCAGATGGGCACGGACGCCTTGACGGAGTCGATGCAGAACCGGGCCGCGTCGAACGCCTCGGCCCGGTGGGGGGCCGACACCACCACGACGACCGACACCTCGGTCACCTCCAGGTGGCCCAGCCGGTGGAGCAGCGCCACCCGTCCGAGCTCGGGCCAGCCAGACCGGGCCGCGCCGGCCACCGCCTCGAGTCGCGGCAGGACCTGTTCGAGGTAGGCCTCGTAGTCGAGGTGGACGACCCCCGGCCGCCCGTCGGCGTGGTCCCGCACCGTCCCACAGAAGGTCACCACCGCACCGCAGCCGGGAAGGACCGCCCACGCCGAGGCCTCGGCCACCGGCAGCGGGTCGTCACCCGCGTACAGCCAGTCGGCGCCCTCGGGGAGCTGGGTCATCGTCTCATGGTAGTGCTGCCTCACCGGACGGCTCCGGTCGTGGGCGGCGGGCGATCCCCAGCCGGTCGAGGTCGTCCGGGGTGTCCGCGTCGGCGAAGGCCCGTTCGTCGACCTCCGGCTCCCACCGATCCGGTCCCGGTAGCTCCACGCCCTCGGGGCCGGGCGCGGCCAGAAGCGAGCGCATGGCCCGCTCCCCCGATGCCACCAACGCGGCCGCGGACGCCAGCGCCCCCGGCGACCACCGAGCGCACAGGAGCTGCGGCTGGCCCGCCACCACGGGGACCACCGACGCGGGACCGGGCCAGGTGGCGAGCATGGTCAGCACCCGGCCGGTGAGGCCGGGGAGGTCGCACGCCACCACCAGGACGGGTCCCTCGTACCCGCTCGCTCGCAGGGCGGACGCCCCTGCCACCAGGGCCACCAGCGGACCCGACCCCGGCGGGTCCTCGTGCAGCGCGCCCAGCCCCGACCGGCCAGGTCCCACCTCGACCGCGGCCACCGTGACCTGGCGCAGGAGCCGGCCGATGCGCACCGCGCTGGGGGTGCCCCCCACCTCGAGGAGGGCCTTGTCGAACCCCATCCGCCGGCTCTGCCCGCCGGTCAGGACGATGCCGGCGACCTTCGGGCGGTCGTCGCCACCTCCGGTCGTCCCCTCGTCGGCACCCATGGACACCAGCATGGCGCGCCCGGGGCACCGGAGCGGACCCGGCCGCGGTAGCGTCCTCACGTGCACGGTCGGATGCGTGAGACCCAGCCCGGTACCACCGGTGGCGGCGAGCTGACCCATGTCGACGCCCGGGGGCGGGCCCACATGGTCGACGTCAGCGCCAAGCCGTGGACCAACCGCCTGGCCCTGGCCCGGTGCCGTGTGGTGGTTCCCGGGCTGGCCGCTGGAGCACCGGCCCCGGCCGGCGTCGCCGGCGAGGAGCCGATCACCTGGCCCGAGCTGTTGGCGACGGCCCGGCTCGCCGGCATCCAGGCGGCCAAACGCACCTCCGACCTGATCCCCCTGTGCCACCAGCTGACGAGCTCGAAGGTGGACGTGTCGCTGGCCATCGGCGAGGGGTGCGTCGAGATCGAAGGGACGGCGCAGGTGGTGGGCCCGACCGGCGTGGAGATGGAAGCGCTCACCGCCTGCGCGGCGGCCGCCCTCACCGTGGTGGCGGCCACGCAGCCGGCCGACCCCGACGTCGCCATCGAGGACCTCACCCTCTGGCACAAGAGCGGGGGCAAGTCGGGTACCTGGGAGCGCGCCGCGGACTGACCTTCCCGCTGCGGGCCCGGTCGCTCCCGCCGGCGGCCGTCAGGTCTGGAGCGCCAGCACCACGTCGGCCAGCCGCTCGAGCGCACCGCCCTCGTCGCCGTCCGGATCGATGGGACGGACCACGAACTTCGACACGCCGGCGTCGGCGAACCGGGACACCAGGTCGCGCAGGGCGTCGGCACCCACCGGGAGGAGCTCCTCGACGGCGACGTCGGGCCGGCGGGACCGCACGGACTCCACCGCGGCCGGCACGGGGTCGTGCCAGGCGAAGGGCACGCTCATCCCGAAGTGTTCAGGATCGATGGCCCGACCCGCTCCCACCGCGGCAGCGGTGATGGCAGCCACCGCACCACCCGCCTCGGCCGGGGTGACGGCCGCCCCCAGCCAGCCGTCGGCCACCCGGCCGCAACGGGCCAGAGCCTCGGGACCCCGGCCGCCGAACCACACCTCGAGGGGGTCCTGTACCGGCCGGCCCGGCGACGCCACGCCGTCGAACGCCAGCGCGTCGCCCCGGTGATCGACGGACTCCCCCGCCCACCACGCCCGCACCAGCGGGAGGAGCTCCTCCAGATAGCGGCCACGGTGACGGCCGGAGGCACCGAGCACGCGGCGCTCGCCCGGCTGGTCCAGGCCCACGACGAAGCTGAGCAGCAGCCGTCCGCCCGAGAGCTGGTCCAGCTGGGCCAGGGACTTTGCCAGCGAGAGCGGGTTGCGACCGAGGGGCACGATGTTGGCGCCCAGCTTGAGGCGGCTGGTGGACGCCGCCGCGTACGACAGACCCACCAGGGGGTCGACCAGGGGGGCGAGCGGAACGTCGGAGAGCCAGACGCCGTCGAAGCCGAGACGCTCGGCGGCGTCGAGGAAGGCGGCGAACCGGCCGGCGTCCGAGGCGGCACGACCGGGGGCGACGGCGAAGCGGATCTTCATCCGACCATGGTCGCAGGCGGACGGGCCAGGAGCCCACCGCCCGTGGGCACACCGCCCGACCAGTGATCCCGGCCACCGCGCGGGCAGGGGGCCGGCACGTGGCCGACCCCGGGACCGGCACCGTCAGGCGCCGGCCACCTCCAACCGGCCGTCGGCGTGCAGCTCCTCGAGCGCCACGATGGCGACGTGCAGCTCGGCCATGGCGACGTCGAAGCTGGCCCACGCCTCGCCGTCGTCGATCGATGCCTGGATCTCCGGTAACGCCGATGCGATGTCGCGCAGGCGGGCGACGATCCCGCCGACGCCGTCGCCGTCGGATGCCCGGCGGGCCAGATGGAGCACCGAGGTGCCCTCCTCGCCGATCCCGTCCATCGCGTCTCCTCTCCCCCAGGGCGATGGTGGCACCGCCTCGGCTCCCTGCCGACGACCGGGGTCCTCGTGGGCGCCACCGGCTCGGCTCTCACATTGAGCACCGCCGGACGACCGGCTCGCCAGGGCCGAAGGGCCTCCACCCACCTGTGGGTTCGCTGAGAGCCCTGTGGGTCCGCTGAGCGAGCCGGCCCGGCACGCATCCCGGCCCCCTACCCGGCATGCCCCACTGCCCGCACCGTCAGGGACGACGGTGGCCGTCGCTAGGGTTGACATCGGCGCGCTGCGCGGTCCCCACCCCGGCCCGCCCGCCGGCACGACCACCGCCGCCCGCACCCGGGTGGCACCTGGAGGCACACCGCCGTGACCACCATGAGAGAACCGACAGCCGAGGGTGACCGGCGCCTCGAGGGCGGCGGGGAGCCACAGTCCGGGCTGCGGGGCACACTCGGCGGCGACGGCGACGCCCGGCGGCTCTTCGGCCTCACCTGGGCCCACCTCCTCAACGACGGCGCCGCCAACTACCTGCCCGGCGTGCTCCCGGCCGTGCTCGTCTCCGTCCGCCTGCCCATCACCATGGCCGGCGTGCTGGTGGCATCGCTCACCATCGGCCAGGCGCTCCAACCCGTGGTCGGCTGGTTCGCCGACCGCATCGGCGGCAGTTCGCTCGTCGCCCTCGGGCTCCTGCTGAGCTCGCTCGGGGGCGGCCTCCTCGGCGTGACCCACAGCGCCGCCCTGCTCGTCGTGCTGCTCCTGGTGATCGGCCTGGGCAGCGCCTTCTTCCACCCCCAGGCCCTGGCCGGGGTCCGCAGCATGGTCCAGGGCCGGCGGGGACTGCTCACGTCGGTCTTCCTGGTCGGGGGCGAGCTGGGCCGGGGCATCTGGCCGACGGCGGCCAGCCTGGTTGCGTCCACCCTCGGTCTCGCCTACCTGTGGATCATCGCCATCCCCGGGCTCATCACGGTGGTACTCGTCCTGCGGTGGGCCCCCCGCCTTCCCCCCCGCCCACGGACGGGCAGCGCCATCCGGTGGAACGAGCACGGTCGGCCCCTGGCCCTGCTCATCAGCTACCGCAGCATCCGGGCCCTGACCACCTTCGGGTTGGCCACCTTCATCCCCATCATGTGGCACGTGCGCGGAGGCAGCCTGGTTGCAGGGGCGTCGATCATCACCACCATGATCGTGGTGGGGGTGGTCGGCAACCTGTGGGGCGGCCACCTGGCCGACCGGTTCGGGCGCCTGCCGGTGCTGGTGGCGTCGGCCGTCGCCACCGCCGTGCTCATCGTGCCGGTCGCCACCATGCGCGGCGCCTGGATCTGGATCGCCGCCGCCCTGCTCGGGATCGCACTGTTCCTCACCGCGTCGACCACCGTCCTCATCGGCCAGGACATCTTCCCCGAGAACCGCTCGATGGGATCGGGCATCGCCCTCGGCCTGGCCAACGGGATCGGCGCCCTGCTGGTGCTGGCCATCGGGTTCCTGGTCAACGACAGCGACGTGGTGACCGTCTTCTGGGTCCTGTCCGCCCTCAGCCTCATCGCGGTGGTGCCCGCCCTCGCCTTCCCCCGCCGGCTGGTCGCCTGATCCGGACCCACCCATCGCCGGAGCGCCCGCACCGCCAGGGGGAACGGCGCCTCGATCGCCGAGATGGCGGGGAGGACCCGGCCAGCTCAGTACGACACGGCGCCCGGTCAGTTCGGGAGGGTGTAGGTGTTCTCCAGCTCGTCCTGCACTACGGTCGCCGGCGACCCGCTGGTGTCGACCACCAGCTCCTCGTCGAGGACGCGGGTCCGGAACGACCACCCGTCCGGCAGGGCGAGCCGGCTCCCCAACCCGGGGAGGTCCCCGGCCGTGAGGGTCGGATCGACACCGACGCAGTACGCCTGCATGACGTATGCGGTGCCATCCGGGTCGACGAGCTCGTACACCGGCTCGCCCGCGTCGAAGAAGAACACCGCCCCCCGGTCGACGTGACGCTGCGTGTAGGGCTGGCTGGTGGGATCGTCGCCCAGGTCGACCACGGCGATCCGGCGCATGAGGATGCCGCCGAACTCGCGCAGGACGGGCTCCACCGGCGCCACCTTGCGGCCGAGACCGTCGATCGTCCAGTACCGGGGCCCGTTCAGCTTGACGGCCAGCGCACCCAGGTCTGCGGCGATGGCGGCCGGGTCGAGGGCGTCCCACAGGTCTGCGGGGCAGTCGTTCAGCATCTGGGTGCCGTACACCTCGGCACGGAGACCGCCGTCCGCTGCGAACACACCGAGCACCTCGCCGTAGCGGACGCCTCGCATGTCCGAGATGAGCCGCTCTGCCGTCGCATTCCCCATGGGTTCCCTCCCCGGGCGCCGCTCCGCCGCCGGTCGGCGGCTCCGCGTTCACACCTGTCATTGAGTATGACACTTACTTCGCCGAGGGGCAATCACAGGCAGGCGGGCGTGCACCGCCCGGAGCTGGCTCAGGCGTCGGCCGAACTGCGGGCGACCTTCGACCGGTACATGGACAGGTCGGCCTGTTGCAGGAGGGTGGCCGGATCGTCACCGTCCTCCGGATAGCGGGCGATCCCGATCGACGCCCGCAGGTGGATCTCCTCGCTACCGGCCACGACGGGCGTCGACTCCACGGCGGCTGCGATCCGGTCCCGCACCCCTTCCGCCTCGACCGCTCCCCCGACGCTCGGCACGAGGACGACGAACTCGTCGCCCCCCAGGCGGGCCACCGAGTCCGACTCGCGGGCAGCCTGGCGCAGGCGGCCGGCCACGTCCCGCAGGACCCGGTCGCCGGCTGCGTGCCCCAACCGGTCATTGACGTCCTTGAACCCGTCCAGGTCCACGAAGAGGAGGGCGAGCCCCTCGCCGCTGCGCCGGGCGGTGGCGAGCGCCATGGACATGCGGTCCTCGAACAACCGCATGTTGGGCAGCCCGGTCAGCGTGTCGTGGTGGGCCTGATGCTGCACCACCTCGAGCAGGCGGGCGCTGTGCAGGGCCGATGCCGCCAGGTTGGCCACCGCGGCCAGACGTTCGCCGACGTCGGGGTCGATCCCGTCGTCGGACTCCGCCGTCTCGAGCATGAGCACACCGAGGAACTGGTGACGAGCCACCAGGGGCACGGCGACGGCGTGCCTGCAACCGGCGACCTCCTGGAGGGGCGCCAGCAACGGGTCGTTCCACGCGGGCCGTGGCCGGTTCGCCGATGCCTCCGCCCACGCGCTGAGGGCCTCGCCGTCGACGGCGGCCGCAACAGGCGTGTCGCCGGCCACCGTGCCGTCTTCGACGTCGCCGCCGGTGCCGTCCGCCGGCCAGGACGCCACGGCCGAGCGCACCAGGAGGCTGTCGCTCGCCTCCCACAGGAGGACCGCCGAGCGGGGGGAGGCGACCACCCACAACGGCGCGCCGGCGATGCGGGCGGTCATCTCGCTGGTGGCGGCGATCTCGGCCAGCCGTGCCGAGAAGTGAAGCAGCAGCCGCGTCTCTTCGAACCCGGCGGCGGCCTCCAGGGCGGCGGCCGCGTGGCCCGCGTAGGCGGCCAGCAGCCGGTCCTCGTTGGGCAGGAACTGGTGCCCCTCCGCGTAGAAGGCGGCCAGGCGGCCGTAGTGACGGCGGGCCGATGCGACGTCGACCGCCATCACCGGGCCGTCCCACCCCTCGACGTGCCCCGCGCCGGGGGACGCGGCCAGCAACGCCTCGGCCAGGGCGGCAGCCCGTTCAGGGGGGACCCCCACGCTCTGGACCCGCGGCGAGCGGTCTCCGGGCATGCGCACCGCCAGCATGTGGTGCGGGGCGCTCACCGCCACCCCCGCCATCCGGACCACTGCGGCCAGCACCGAGGCCACGTCGTTGCTGGCGCTCAGGAGGGCGGAGACCTGTTCGAGGTTGGCGAACCGGACGGACAGCGTCTCCAGGCGCTCCTCCAGCGCGGCGATCTTCGCCTGGGCGTCGAGATCGTCCGCCACGTTCGGATCCCACCGCACGTGGAATTCGCAGTGGGGATCGCCTCTCGTCTGGCAGGCCACCTCGGTCACGTCGGCCGGAGCCATGTCGTAGACGGTGGGGAAGCTCGACAACGTCCCACGGGAGTAGTCGCACAGCGCCCGGTTGCGCACGTGGGGCGGGCGGGTCCGCTGCCTGATCACCGCATGGTTCTCGCCGACCTCCACCGGTTCGGCGTCGGTCACGGTGGACACCTTGGCCGACACCGGTCCGATCAGACCGAAGAGGTCGCTGGGTCCGCCCAGTGCCCGCAACCCGTCCACCAGGCCGGCGCTCACCGTGCCCCGGAACGCCCACTGACCGGCCCGGAAGCACACGTCGGGGTCACCGGTCACCTCGATGGCGGCGTTGAACACGGCCGCCGCCTCATCGAGCGAGCTCCACCCGAGGAGGAACGCTCCCTCCTCGATCGTGCCCCGGTCCCCGATGACCCGGTCCTCGCCGGCCCTGGCCAGAACCTCCACGGCGAGCTCGTCGCCGCCCATGGCCCGCAACTCGGCGACCAGGTTGACGAGCA
This sequence comes from Actinomycetes bacterium, assembly GCA_021806045.1. Classification (GTDB taxonomy): domain Bacteria; phylum Actinomycetota; class Acidimicrobiia; order Acidimicrobiales; family RAAP-2; genus JAJZDI01. The sequence continues at coordinate 119,983 of JAJZDI010000008.1, read as the reverse complement.
GGATGTTGCTCACGTGCTGGCCCCTGGCCGCACCCTCTTCCCGGGACAGCTCCCCGTCCGGCACTGCGCCTGCCCCCGCCCGTCCAGCGTCATCTGCCATGCCAGTTCATCGGCCGTACCGGCGGCGGCCTTGACTGTTTGTCCAGGTCAGCTGGCACCGGTTGTCCAGGAGCGACCGCGATGCGCGGGCCGAACGCCCAGCGGCACGGCGCCTGGGCGTTCCCGGTGGGCCGTAGAGGACTCGAATTCGAACATCCTGGACGTGCGGGACCAGATCGTCTTGCTTTCCGGGGACGGCGGTCAGCGGGGGGCGGTCGCATAGGCGACGGACCGATGCCGGACCACCAGCACGTGCACCATGGGCTCATGGTCATCGAGCTGGTAGATGATCCGGTAGGTGCCGACTCGGAGCGACCGCAGCCCGCGAAGTCGCCCCCGAAGAACATGACCCGCCTCCGGTTCGCGCTCGAGGAGTCCGAGGGCCTCGACAACGGCATCGGAGACCGGCCGGTCAAGCTCGATGATGTCCCTGCGGGCTCGCCGGGCAAGCTCGACTCGGCTCACGTGCGACGGCGGGACCGACGTTCGTGGCGGAGCTCGTCGAGCGTCACGGTTTCCCCGCGTTCCACCTCGCGGCGCCCCTCCTCGATGGCAGCCATCGTCTCGGCGTCCGAGAGGATCTCCGCGGTCTCTTCCAGGGCTTCGTATTCGTCCACCGGGACGAGGACGGCGGCAGGCCGACCATGCCGGGTGACGATGACGTGCTCGCGCAGGTCGGCGACTTGATCGATGACCTGGCTCAGCTCACTACGAAGCTCGCGAACAGGGACCGTCTTGCTCATGCCAGAAATGTACCCTATTGAGTACACACCGGGTGTTGAGGTCTTCACGTTTGGGTGTGACCTGGCCCGATGCGCCGTGATCGGGGGCTCGCCAACGGCATGAGCGGGTGCCGCCCACACCGTCTCCACCAGGCGCACCACGCCCGACGGCCGAGCCATCTTCCGGGGTGCCTTCCGCGCGAAGAGGTCGCCGACTCAAACTTCTGACCTGGACGTTTACGCCGGAGAAGACGATCTCTCATTCAAACGTCCCTGACCTGCGGAAACGGCTGCAGGCCTTCCTCCCGCATCAGCAATTGCTGCGTTGGTGACGCTGAGATCGCGTCCAGGGGAGGACTGTGCTACGCTGTCGCACATGGAGATCGGGGTGCGTGATCTACGAAATCGAACCGGTCAGGTCATCGACGCCGTCCGGGCAGGTGAGCGGGTGATCCTCACCGTCCACGGCGAGGCGATCGCCGACATCGTCCCCCATGCCCAGCGGTCCCGCTGGGTCCCAGGAGATCTCCTGCGTCGCGGGCTGGCAGAGCGGGCTGCCGACCCGGGTCTGCGTGATGACCTTGACGTGCTCGCCGGGCAGACCTTGGATGAGCTTTGAGCGATCCTGCCGGGCTCCTCGACACCTCGGTATTCATTGCTCGTGAGGTCGACCGGCCGCTCGGGGAGTTGCCCGAGCGGGTGACGATGTCGGTCGTGACCATCGGCGAACTCGAACTGGGTGTGCTGAGCGCGGCAGACGACACGTCGCGCGCCCGCCGAGCGGGCACGCTGACACTGGCACGGAGAGTGGATCCTGTACCGATCAGCGAACCGGTCATGACGGCGTGGGCCCGTCTCGTCGTGGACTGCCGGAACGCCGGCATCCAGCGAACCGTGAAGCTGACCGACGCCCTGATCGCGGCCACCGCCATCGATCTCGGGTTGCCGGTGGTGACCCAAGACGACGACTATGACCAGATGGCGAGAGCCCACCCCCCGCTGCAGGTCCGCAAGGTGTGAGCCGGACTGCGGAGGCGTCTGGGGCTACACCGAGTTTCTTGCTGCCATCGGCGATCCCGGGCACTCCGAGCACGACTCCCTGCTCGAGTGGGTGGGCGGTGCGTTCGATCCCGCTGAATTCGACGCCAGCGACTTCGCGCATCGTCTCCAGCTCGGCCGGCTCGTCGAATAGACCCCCACGGAGACCACTCGCTGTCACACGCCATCCTGCGGAAGTCAACGGAGAACCTGGTCCAGGCGGGAGTCGGTCGGCCCGGAGTGGCGCGACACTCGTCTGGTAGCCAAGACTGACGTCCGCGACGGTCAGCTTCGCAGCGCCGTCTTCCTGGGTGACGGGCAACACCTCGTCGCCGTGTTGCTGCAGGAACCCTGGGGGGACCGGTTGCAATTGGCCGGCGACGGTCTCCTGATCGCTATGGCGCAAGGAGTCGATCGGGCTTCCGAGCTGGCGAGCCGTTGTGCCTCGGAGCTGCGGGCACGAGCCTGGGAGGGCGACGAGGACCTTGCCGAACAGCTCGACGCGGTGCTTGGCAGGGGGCCGGCCCCGATGCTGCGTCCCTTCCCGGTGGATCTCGAGGAGCTGGCCGGCATCCTCGAAGGCGACCCAGTCCACGGCGGCGGGCGGATCGACCTTCGCACCGGCGAGGTCTGGCCGCAGGCGGCGATCGACTACGCCCGAGAGATGGGAGCGGACGATCCCGACGACGAGGATCCGGATCGCTGGCTGGCGGTGTGGTGCGAGGGCTCCCGCGATGCCTATCGGGACATGGAGGACTTCATCGAGACGGTCCGGAATGAGGATCAGGCCGATCTCCTGTCCGTTGCCATCTCGGGCCGAGGGGCGTTCCGTCGCCTCAAGGACGTCCTTGCCCGCTGGCCTGGCGAGCTTGAACGCTGGTACGCCATTTCCGACGAACACCAACGAGCCCGTGCCCGAGCATGGCTCGCCGCAGCCGGCTACTCGCCCCGCCGCCCCGACCGCCACCCGTCAAGCTGAGATCTGCCGAATAGTCCCGGAGCGACCCCGACCGACGGTTCGCATCCTGCTCCCTCTGGCCACCCATACTGGCAAGTCAAAGCATATGTGGGCCGTAGAGGACTCGAACCTCTGACCCCTTGCGCGTCATGCAAGTGCGCTACCAACTGCGCCAACGGCCCGTGACGGAGGACGATACCACCCGGCACCGCCAGCCCGGCCGAAACAGCGATCCGACCCGACGCTCCTTGCAACTGCTGCGGTCCGTGCGGCCGGCGCCGGTGCGTTCTATGGTCACATGACGCAAGCTGCGTGCACGAGCGGAACCGCCCCACCTGCCAGTCCCGGGGCGGTATCCGTACGGCGAGGCTGAGCCACCGGGGCGCGGTCGACGCGGACTGGGGGATTCCACGATGGGTGAGGCGACGCCACCGACGTTCGACGAACGGGGCCTGCGGCATCTCACGCCGGACGAGGTGGCGCGACACGTGGCCGACATCGCTGGCCGCGGCTACACGGTGGTCACCGACGCCTTCTCGACCGAGGTGGCCGACGCGCTGGTCCACGAGCTGGACCGGCTCGAGCACGTGCTCGACATCACCCCGGCTGGCAACACGTTCGAGGGGCTGCACACCACCCGGATCTACAACCTGCTCGGGCACGGCTCGATCTTCGAGCACATCCCCGTCCACCCCGGCATCCTCCCCATCTGCGAGTCCGTGCTCGACCCCGGCCTGCTCGTCTCGTCGCTCTCCTCCATCGCCATCGGCCCCGGTGAGACGCCGCAACCGATCCACGCCGACGACCAGGTCATCCCGCTGCCGAAGCCGCATCCGGCCATCATCTGCAACACCATGTGGGCCGTCACCGACTTCACCGAGGAGAACGGAGCCACCCGGGTGGTCCCGGGCAGCCACCTTGCCGAGGACTCACCCGACCTCACGGCCACCTACGACACCGTCCCGGCCGTCATGGCACGGGGCAGCGTCCTCGTCTGGCACGGGAGCCTGTGGCACGGAGGCGGCGCCAACGCGACCTCCGAGACCCGGATCGGCATCGCCATGAACTACTGCGCCGGCTTCATCCGCCAGCAGGAGAACCAACAACTGGGCCTGCCCGTCGAGCTGGTCCAGCTCTTCGAGCCCCGGCTCCGGCAGCTGGTGGGCTACGACCTCTACCGGGGCCTGATCGGGCACATCGACAAGCGCACCCCCGCCCAGCTCCTCCTGGGCGACGAGCGCCCGCCCTTCATGCTGTGGGACGCGGCCACGCCGCCCACCGACTGACCCGGCAGACGGCATCCCCACGCCCGGCTCGACCGGGCGGAACGTTTCGGTACGAGCACTGGCCGGGCGCACGGCTGGCCGACCGTTGCCGGACTGACGAACGCAGCGCAGACGACCGCGAACCGGACCTCCGACGAGCCCAGGTGGAGGGAGACGGGGACCGGCCGGCCCGGGCGCAGCGCGCCCCGACCGGACCGTTCCCGTGGAGGCGGCGCCGGGAATCGAACCCGGGTACGGGGCTTTGCAGGCCCCTGCCTAAACCACTCGGCCACGCCGCCTGGTCCGGGAGAGCCTAGCCCCGACCCGGCAGCTGCCGGAGGTGGTTGAATCTGCCCATGCGCATCGGCATCGTGGCACCGCCGTGGACCCCGATCCCACCGCCCCTCTATGGCGGGATCGAGCTCGTCGTCGACCAGCTGGCACGCGGGTTCGTCGAGGCCGGCCACGACGTGCTCCTCTACACGACGGGAGACTCCACGTGCCCGGTGCCCATGGCATGGGTGCTCGCCGAGGCGGAGGGCGAGCGGATCGGGATGGCCGTGCCCGAGATCCGCCACGTGCTCCACGCCTACGACGCCATGTCCGACGTCGACATCGTCCACGACCACACCATGATGGGACCGTTCCACTCCGCCCACCGACCCGATCTGCCGGTGGTGACCACCATCCACGGGCCGTTCAACGAGGAGCTCACCGACCTCTACACCCACCTGGGGCCGCGGGTCCCGATCATCGCCATCTCCCACGCCCAGCGGCGTGCCGCCCCCGAGGTCGCCATCGCACGGGTCATCCACCACGGCGTCGACGCGTCCGCGTTCCCCGTCGGTGACGGCGCCGGTGACGCGGAGGGTCCCTACGTGCTCTTCCTCGGCCGCATGTCCCCCGACAAGGGCGCCCACCGGGCCATCGCCGCGGCCAGGGCGGCCGGCTACCGCGTCCTCATGGCGGCCAAGATGCGCGAGCCGTGGGAACACCGGTTCTTCACCCAGGAGGTCGAGCCGCTCCTCGGCCCGGACGCCGTCTACCTCGGCGAGGTGTCCCACGAGCGGAAGCTGGAGCTGCTGGCGGGGGCCACCGCCCTCCTCTTCCCCATCCGGTGGAACGAGCCCTTCGGCATGGTCATGATCGAGGCCATGGCGTGCGGCACCCCGGTGCTGGCCTTCCCGGAGGGTGCCGCCCCCGAGGTGGTCGACGATGGGCGGACCGGCGTGCTGTGCGAGGACGAGGCGGCCATGGCGGCCGCCCTCGCCGACATCGACCGCATCGACCGTGCCGCCTGCCGCCTGTCGGTCGAGACCTACTTCTCCACCCACCGGATGGTGGCCGAGCACCTGGAGCTCTTCGAAGAGGTCGTCGGCGGCACCTGACCCACGATGGGGCGGTGCCCACCCGTTACCGCCAGTACGCTCTAGGCCAGTGCACTTCAAGGATCGTGAGGCGCCCGAGAGGGTCATGGCCATCACGACCAGCATCTCGCTCGTCGTGTTCGCCACCATTCCGATCTACGCGGCCGCGGTCGAGCTCTACCGCCGGCCCTCGGGCCACGTCGCCGAACAGGTCACCGCCTACGCGTTGGTGGCCGTGCTGGTGGCCGGCACCGTCGTCGATCGGTGGCGGACCCGCAGCGACCGGTGGGGGCGCGTCAACCCCTGGTACTCCCAGTTCCTGCTGGCCGTGTCGGTGGCCATCGTCTTCGTGGTGAACCTGACCGCCGGCGGCGCGTATGGCACCTACCACATCCTCTTCCTCCTCCCGATGGTCATCGCCGCGGTCATGGGAGACGTGACCATGATCTCGGTGACGTGGGTGCTGTCACTCGTGGCCTTGGGCATCGTCACCTACGTCACGTCGGACCATGCCACCGACACCATGGCGTGGACCCTGGCCATCAATGCCGCCGCCTGGGCCGGTGCCGCCGCTGCCATCCACCTGACCGTCCGCCACCTGATCAGCGCGCTGCGGGTGTCGGAAGCGGTAGCCGAGCTGGCCACCGCGGCCGACGGCGTCGACCGGTGGCCCGACGACCTCGACACCTGCATGCCGCTCCTTGCCACCGCGCTCATGGCCTCCTCCGTCACCATCTTCGCCGGTCCGGCAGGAACGGAGCCCGAGCCGGTGGCGGTGCACGTCGCGCCGGACGACGGCCGGCGACCCCCGGTGGGCGAACCTTCCGACCTGACCGAAGGCGTACGGCGCGCCCTCGACGCCGACGCGGCCGTCGACATCGACGACGCCACCTTCGTCCCCAGGCGGACGGCGTCCGGCATTGTCGTCGTGCTGGCGGCGACCGGGCGTGCCCGCACCGTGCTTCGGGCGTCGGACATGTCGACGGCCATCATCTCGGCCCAGTTGATCGCCGGTGCCGTCGACCGGGTCTCGGTCATCGGCGGCCTCCGCCTCGAGGCGATCACCGATCCCCTGACCGGGCTGGCCAACCGCCGCGGCATGCAGCTCACCATGGAGCGGATGCTCGGCCACGCGGCCCGGTCGGGCGAGCCCCTGAGCGTGGCCATGCTCGACCTCGACCACTTCAAGGACTACAACGACCAGCACGGCCACCTGATCGGCGACCGGGCCCTCGCCGCGTTCGCCGACGAGCTGTCACGCGACATCCGGCGCCAGGACCTGGCCGCCCGGTACGGGGGCGAGGAGTTCTGTCTACTCCTGCCCTCCACCGACCTCGACGGGGCCACCGCCCTGGTGCAGCTGATCCGGTCCCACGGCCCTGGGGCCCGCAACGAGCCGGGCCCCAGGACGGGCACGGTGACCGGCATCGACTCATTCGCCGCCACCCGCCTCACCTTCTCGGCAGGGGTGGCCCAGTGGGACGGGCACGAGTCGGGCGAGGACCTGATCGGCCGGGCCGACCACGCCCTCTACCGGGCGAAGCAGGCAGGGCGCGACGCCATCGAGTCCGCCTGCTGAGGCGACCGGGAACAGGGTGGGGCGGGGCGCCCAGTGAGAGGGCCCGGTCCCCCACTACGGAGGCCGTGGCTCAGGAACCGGAGCTCAGGAACGGCGTCGGACGAGCACCCACGCCACCGCGGCGATGACCGCCACTACCGCGACGATCTTCACCACCGACCAGATGAGGCCGACGATGAAGTGCAGGAGCGCGAAGGCGATGAGCACGGCCACCACACCTGCCCCGACGACGAGGATGCCGTCGAGAAGGCGCAGCCCGGACCCACCTGACTTGTCATCGCTCACCCTCCCAGGTTACCGGGCCGGTCCCGCCGGCAGGCGGCGGGTGGTACCGTCCGGCGATGTCGCTCCGCGCCCGGCGCCAGGCGCTCCTCGACCGAACCGACCTCCGGGGTGACGCCTTCTGCCGCGCGTACGCCGATGCGGCTGACGAGTGGCTCACCTCGCTGTTCGACGACGCCATCGGGGTCGACCACCGGGGGGCCGTCCTCATCGCCGTCGGCGGCTACGGACGCCGCGAGCTGTGCCCGGAGAGCGATCTCGACGTCGTCCTCCTCCACCGGGGCCGGGGCGACATCGCCTCGGTGGCCGACGGCATCTGGTATCCGGTGTGGGACGAGGGCATCCACCTCGACCACAGCGTGCGCCGGCCGGCGGAGATGACCCAGGCGGCGACGGACGACCTGCGGGTGGCCCTCGGCCTGCTCGACGCCCGTGTCATCTGCGGCGACGCCCGTGTCGCCGAGCCCGTCATCGCCGACGCAGCCGAGCGCTGGGTGCGCCAGCGCCCGGCCTGGCTGGCGGTTCTCGACGAGCAGGTCCGCCAGCGCCACGCCGATCAGGGCGATCTCGCCTTCCTCCTCGAGCCCGACCTCAAAGAGGCCCACGGTGGCCTCCGCGACGTGACGGCCCTCACCGCGTTGCTCCGGGCCCTTCCCCGCCTGGGCGACTACGTCGACGCCGCCGCCGTGGACGACGCCCGCGCCGTCCTCACCTCCGTCCGGGTCGAGCTCCATCGCCGGGCCGGACGGGAGGAGAACCGCCTCCTCCTCCAGGAACAGGACGCCGTGGCCGAGGCACTCGCCCTCGACGACGCGGACGCGCTCGTCGCCCGGGTGGCGACGGCCGGACGGACGGTGGCGTGGGAGTCGGACGACGGGTGGAACCGCTGGGCACGACGCTCGGCACGAAGGCGCCGGTGGGGTCGCCGGGCCCGCACCGCCGGCCCCGAGACGGTCGACGTGGGCGAGCCCGGGATCGCCGTCGTCGACGGCGAGGTGGCCCTCGTCGACGGCGCCGACCCGGAGGGTGACCCCTCCCTGGCGCTCCGGGTGGCCTACGTTGCCGCCGAGCGGGACCTGCCCATCTCCCGGGGGTCGGTGAACCTGCTCGGCCGCAAGGCGCCCGAGGTGCCGGAGCCGTGGCCGGACGAGGTGCGCCGGGCCTTCGTCCGGGTCCTGCTGGCGGGGCCGCCGGCCATCGCCGCCCTGGAGGCGCTGGAGCGCCGCCAGCTGCTCACGCGGTTCGTGCCCGAATGGGCCACGGTGCGGAACCGGCCCCAGCGCAACGCCTACCACCGCTTCACCGTCGACCGGCACCTCCTCGAGGCGGCGGCCAACGCGGCGACGCTCGCCCACCGGGTCAGCCGGCCGGACCTGCTCGTGGTCGGCACCCTGCTCCACGACATCGGCAAGGGATCACCCGGCGACCACACCGAGGTGGGGACGGTGATGGTGCAGCGGATCGCGGCACGGATGGGCTTCGACGGGAACGACGCCGCCGCTCTGGTGGCCATGGTGCGGCTCCACCTCCTGCTGCCGGAGGTGGCCACCCGCCGCGACCTCAACGACCCGGCCACCGCCGAGCGCGCCGCCGAGGAGATCGGCGACCGGACGATCCTCGAGCTGCTGGCAGCGGAGACCGAGGCCGACAGCCTGGCCACCGGCCCCTCGGCATGGGGCTCGTGGAAGGCGGGCCTGGTGGGCGAGCTCGTCGACCTCATCGGCCGCCACCTGGCCGGACAGCCGGCCGAGCGGGCCGCGTCGTGGGTCACCGCCGAGCACCGGGCGCTCATGGACGACGCACGCAGGACGGGTGCGGTCCGGGTGGCGGTGGCGGGGTCCGAGGTGGCGGTGGCCGCCCCCGACCGTCCCGGGCTGCTGGCCGCTGTTGCCGGCGTGCTATCGCTCCACGGGTTGGACGTCCGGGCGGCTGACGTCGCCGGCGAGGACGGCATCGCCCTCGAGAGCTTCACGGTCGAGCCGCAGCACGACCGCCTTCCCGTCGACCGCAGGCTGGCCGAGGACCTGACCTCCGTGCTCGCCGGTACCCTCGACCTCGCCTCCCGCATCGACGAGCGTGCCCGCCTCTACCGGCCCCGGGCCGCCCGGCGTGCGGCCGAGCGGGCGCTGGTCGAGACCCAGATCCTCGTCGACAACCACGCGTCCGACGCCGCCACCGTGATCGAGGTCCGGGCGGCCGACGCCGTCGGTCAGCTGCACCGCATCACCCAGGCGCTGGTCGACGCCGGCCTGGACGTCATCACGGCACGGGTCTCGACGTTCGGGCCGGCTGTGGTCGACGCGTTCTACGTGCGGGACGGGGATGGCACGAAGATCCTCGACCGCAACCGGATCGCCGCCGTCACCACGGCCGTACGGGACCGGATCGGGGACCTCCCCTCCGGCTGAACACGACCGCAGCGGGCGCGGACGGGCGCTGGAGCCCCCCTGATACGATCAGCACCGAGGGAGGAGGCTTCACTTGGCGCGTTCCCCGAGGTCTGGAGCACCCCAATCCGGTGGTCACCGCCGCGGCTGGCTGGCGTCCATCATCGCCGCCGCCGTGGCCGTCGCAGCGGTGGGCACCGCCGTCTTCGTCGTCCGTGGCCCGGACCAGGCGGCACCGAGCGGCGCCGTCACCACCACGACGACCGCCCCGATCCCGCCCCTCACGGTGACCGCCACCACGCCGGCCGCCTCCGCCACCGGCGTCGATCCGGGGACCTCGGTCAGCGTCACGTTCTCGACCCCGATCGCCCCCACCGGCCCCATGCCCACCCTGTCGCCGGCGGTTGCCGGGTCGTGGGTTCCCACCGCGCCGAACGTCCTGACCTTCGAGGCGACCGCACCCCTCATCCCGTCCACCACCGAGACGCTCACCGTTCCCGGTGGTCCGAACGGGATCCAAGGCAGCAGGGGCCAGACCATGGCAGCGCCGTCGACGACCACGTTCACGGTGGCAGCCGGATCGGTCGTGAGGCTGCAGCAGCTCCTGGCCCAGTTGAACTACCTGCCGGTCTCCTTCACCCCGTCGACCACGGTGCCGGCGTCGCAGCTGGCTGATCCGGCACAGGGCACCTTCGCCTGGCGGTGGACGCCACAGCCGTGGCTGGCACCACTGTGGACGCAGGGGACGTCCAACGTCCTGACCAAGAGCGCGGTGATGGCCTTCGAGGACCAGCATGGCCTCGCTACCGACGGCATCGCCGGCCCACAGGTGTGGACAGCTCTCCTCCAGGCGGCGGCGACCAACGCCGCGGACCCCGCCCCCTATGACTATGTGTACGTGACGAAGACCCTTCCCGAGTCGGCCACCGTCTTCAAGAACGGTGTCCAGGTGTACTCCACCCCGGCCAATACCGGCGTCCCGGGGGCGGTCACCCAGTCGGGGACCTTCCCGGTCTACCTGCGCTACAAGGTCACCACCATGTCGGGCACCAATCCGGATGGCACCAAGTACCACGACACGGGCATCCCGTGGGTGAGCTACTTCAACGGGGGTGACGCCCTCCACGGCTTCGTCCGGCCCGGGTACGGCTACCCCCAGAGCAACGGCTGCGTGGAGATGCCCCCCGCCAACGCCGCCGTGGTGTGGCCGATGACGCCCATCGGAACCCCCGTCACCGTCTCGTAGGACCGCTTCCCGCCGGGCGCCATCCACGGCCCCTGACGCCCGCAGGCGACCGGGCGGGGGCGACCGGCTGAGGGCAGGCTCCCGGGCGACGTCAGCCGGCTGACGGGAACTGCGGCGGCCGGCGCTCGCGCACGGCGGCCACACCCTCGGCGGCATCGGGACCGAGGAACCCGAGCATCTCCAGGGCCAGCGACTCCCCGAACGCTGGGGCGGCCTGGGACAGCCACCGGTTGAGGGCGCGCTTCGTCCACTGGGTCGCCGTCCGGCTACCGGCTGCGAGGCGTGCCGCCACCTCCATCGCCTCGTCGAGGACCCGGTCGTCCGCTACGCACTTCGTGACCAGCCCGATCCGCTCGGCCTCGGGACCGTCGACGAAGTCGGCGGTGAGGAGGTAGTACTTCGCCTTGGCCATCCCGCACAGCAACGGCCAGAGGATCACCGCGTGGTCGCCCGCGGCCACGCCCAGGCGTGCATGACCGTCCGACAGGCGGGCCGACTGGGCGACGATGCTGACGTCGGCCAGAAGCGCCACTGCGAGCCCTGCCCCCACCGCCACCCCGTTGATGGCGGCGACGATCGGCTTGACCGACGAGAGCATGCGCTCGACCAGCGCGCCGGCGTCGCGCCACTGCTCGAGGACGGCGGCATGGTCGGTGGTCATCCGCTCCACCATGGCCAGGTCGCCCCCGGCCGAGAAGGCCCGTCCGGCGCCCGTCACCACCGAGACGGCGATCTCGTCGTCGGCGTCGACCACCGCCCACACCTCGGACAGCTCGCGGTGCAGTCGCTCGTTGGCGGCGTTGAGGACCTCGGGCCGGTCGATGGTGATGACCAGCACCCCACCGGGGTGGCGGTCGAAGCGGAGGTGGCGGAAGTCGTCGTAGCTGGTGATGGCCCCGTTGGGGATGGAGCCGTCTGCGGGGGGGTGCTCGGTGGTCACGGCCCGCCACGCTAGCCGGGCTGTCCGGACCCTCCCGGGGCCGCGATGGGGATCTGCGGCGGGATCGCCAACCGGCCTCGCCGGGACGGGAGCGCAGGTCTCCGGCGGGAGCGTCGTCGGGCCCGACAAGTGCGTGCCGAGACCCCGCCACCGGCGCCCGACGGAGTCGGGGTGGACAACGACCGCAATCGGTGTGACTATTTTCACTATGCGCGGTCAACCTTTGCCGCTCGCAGTGACTGGATCCGGGGACGGTCGGCGCCGGATCCAGGAGCGCGCAGCCGGAATTGCCCCTGGCGCCGGCCTCCGTAGGGCGCATAACCTCGAATGGCCGTCGTCCAAGGGGAAGGAACCACGATGAGTCAGATGCAGACGTCCGGGGAGGCACCCGCAGCATCTCTGGTGGGGTCACTGGGAATCTTCACGCTGTCGGACATCCTGTCGATGCTGGCCGACACCGGTCAGACGGGCGAGCTCCAGGTGGTGGGCTCCGGTGTCGACGGCCGGGTGTGGCTCGACGGCGGCGAGCTCTCGAACGCCCATGTCGGTGCGGCGACCACCATCGGGCAGGCCGTCTTCGAGTTGGCGTGCGTGACCGAGGGGTGGTTCTACTTCACCGCCGGCCTCGTCTCGTCGAGCGGGCAGCCCAAGGTCCCGGTGGCGGCCGTCCTCGACGAGGTCCGCCCCCAGGTCGAGGAGTGGCACGAGCTGCGCACCGTGGTGCCGCTCGACGCCATCGTGCGCCTCTCCCCCAACCCCCCGGGCGACGACGTGCAGATCCGGGGCGACCAGTGGAAGGTGCTCACCACCATCGGCAACGGTGGCCATTCGGTCCGCACCGTCCTCGACTCGATCGGGTCCGACCAGGTGACCGGCATGCGCACGCTGCGTGACCTGGCGGAGGCCGGACTGATCATCCTGGAGGCGGCCGGAGCCGAGGGTTCGGAGGGTGCGGACATCACCCACCTGCCCGCCGGAGGCGCCAGTGCGTCAGCCGCCACCATGAGCACGGCCGTCTCCGACGTCGCCGTCAGCCCGCCCTACGCCTGAGGTCCCTTCCCGCCGGCCGATCGACCTCCGGCGGATCGACACGTCGACCGGGTCGGCGGATCGGGCGGATCAGGAGCCGAGCGTCCCGGCCAGCGCGCTGGCGAGCGCCCGGAAGGCCCGGCCCCGGTGTGAGCAGGCGTCCTTCTCGGCACGCGTCATGGCCGCGAAGCTCCGGTCGCTGCCGTCGGGGATGAACACCGGGTCGTAGCCGAAGCCGCCGTCTCCCTCCGGGGCGAGGGCGATGGTGCCCTCCACCGTCCCCTCGGCGACGACCTCCCTCCCGTCGGGGAAGGCGGCCAGCGCCACCGTCCGGAACCGCGCCCGGCGCTCCCCCGGCCCGGAGGCGCCGGCCGCGTCCAGCTCGGCCAGGAGCTTGGCCACGTTCTCGGCGTAGGTCGCACCCTCGCCGGCGAAGCGGGCGGAGTACACCCCGGGGGCGCCGCCAAGTGCCTCGACCTCCAGGCCGGTGTCGTCGGCCACCGCGGCGGAGCCCGTCGCCTGCACCAATGCCTCCGCCTTCAGCCGGGCGTTGTCCTCCAACGTGTCGCCCGTCTCATCCACGTCGGGCACGCCGGCCGGGCGGGCCTCGACCTCGATCCCCTCCGCACCCAGGATGTCGGCGATCTCCCGGGACTTGTCCGGGTTGGCGCTGGCCAGCACCAGCCGGAGCGCCGATCCGCTCACCGGGGCACCCGCACCGGGCGGTGAGCCGGGGCGGTGGCCAGCGCCTCCTCCTGGAGGGAGACCAGCCGGCCGATCCCAGCCTCGGCCAGCTCCAGCATGGCGTCGAGCTCGCCGTGGGAGAAGGGAAGGCCCTCGGCCGTCCCCTGGACCTCGACGAAGCGGCCACCCCTCGTCATGACCACGTTCATGTCGACCTCGGCCCGGCTGTCCTCCTCGTAGGGGAGGTCGAGCATGCACACGCCGTCCACCACCCCGACGGAGACCGCTGCCACCGGCTCGGTCAGCGGGTGGGCAGAGATCGTCCCCTGGTGCACCAGGCGGCTGCAGGCATCGTGGAGAGCGACATACGCACCGCAGATGGACGCGGTGCGCGTGCCGCCGTCGGCCTGGAGGACGTCGCAGTCGACCACGATCTGCAGCTCCCCCAGGGCCACCATGTCGCACACCGAGCGCAACGATCGGCCGATGAGGCGCTGGATCTCCTGGGTGCGGCCGGACTGGCGACCCTTGGCCGCCTCGCGGGCCACCCGCTCACCGGTCGAGCCGGGCAGAAGCGAGTACTCAGCCGTCACCCAACCCTTGCCCGAGCCCCGCATCCACGGTGGCACCCGGTCCTCGACCGAGGCCGTGCACAGGACCCGGGTCCGCCCCATGGAGACCAGCACGGAGCCGGCAGCGAACTCGGTGAAGTCCCGCTGGAAGCCGGCGGGCCGGAGCTCGTCCGGCTGGCGGCCGTCCCCCCGGGCACCGGCGGCCGGCGTCGTCTCGCTGGTCATCTCGCTCATCCTCGCTCCTCGTGGTCGTGGCCGTCGTGGCCGTCGTCAAGCTGGTGGCCGGCCCGAACCGGTGCCGCCCCGCTGTGGTGCCTGTGCTGCCGCCCTGCTGTACTGCCGCCCCTGGCCGCGCCACACGGGGTCACCATGCGAGCACCGTCCCCGGCGCCAGCTGGACCACCGCTCGCCCGAAGGCCGCCGCCGCCTCGTCGGCCACTGCGCCGGCGTCGATCGTCGGCCACCGGTGGGTGACGGCCAGGGTCCCCACCCCGGCCTCCGCAGCCAGCGCCCCGGCCTGGCGACCGCTGAGGTGGCCGGCGGTGCCCTCGTGCTCACTCGTGAACGTCGCCTCGCAGACGAAGAGGTCGATCGGGCCGAGGGACCGTGGGTCCCAGCCCGGTCCGGTGTCGGCAGAGTAGCCGAGCGTGCGAGCGCCGTCGTCGATCCGGACGGCGAGCGTCTCGGGGCCGTGGTCGGTCCGGGAGAACCCGAGCCCGAGGCCGCCGACTTCCACCCGGTCGCCGTCGGCGACCACCTGCCAGTCGAGCTCGGGCACCTCGGCCAGGCCACTCGAGCCGGCCAGGCCGGCCGGCCCGAACACGCGCAGCGCCCGGGCCGGGCCACGACCCGAATGGCGGGCCCAGGTCACGTAGTCGGCCAGGTCACTCCAGTGGTCCCGGTGGACGTGGCTCACGACCAGGGCGTCGAGGGTGGCCGGATCCATCGCCAGCTGGAGGGCGGCGAAGGTGCCCGTGCCCGCGTCGAGCCACAGGGCGGTCCCGCCCGAGCTCACCAGGTAGCCGCTGCACGCCCCACCCGGACCGGGCCAGCTGCCGTCGCAGCCGAGCACGACGACGCGGCCGCGCTCGGGTGCTGTCGCCCCAGGGGTGGGATCGGTCACCGGGACAGGGTAGGCGCCGGCGCCGGGAGGCACGGGCCGGTGGCCGGGACCGGTCGGAGCGGAACCAGGCGGGCGGCCGCCGAGCACGGGACGGGTCGCCCCGAGCGGGGCAAGGGAGCTGGGCCGAGAGGGCCGGGGTCCGGATCAGAAGTAGATGGTGGCCCGGGCCCGGGCCTCGACCACGTCGAGGTCGTCGGTCCACGCCCCGGTGGAGAGGTACTTCCACCCGCCGTCGGGCGAGATGACGACGATGCTCCCCCGCTCGATGGTCTCGGCGCACTTGGCCGCCCCGGCCATGGCCGCCCCCGTCGAGATGCCGGCGAAGATCCCCACCTCGGCCAGGCGCCGGGTCCATTCGATGGACTGGCGGGGCTTCACGATCGTCTTGCGGTCGAGGAGCTCGGCGCCGCCCTGTTCCTCGAAGATGGGCGGGATGTAGCCGTCGTCCAGGTTGCGCAGGCCGTCGACCATCTCACCGGTGGGTGGCTCGACCGCCCACACCTGGACGTCGGGGTTGTGCTCCTTCAGGTACCGGCCCACGCCGAGCAGGGTTCCCGACGTGCCCAGGCCGGCGACGAAGTGGGTGACGTCGGGGCAGTCGCGGAGGATCTCCGGGCCGGTGCCCTCGTAGTGGGCGCGGGGATTGGCCGGGTTGGCGTACTGGTAGAGGAAGACCCACTCCGGATGCTCGGCGGCCAGCGTGCGGGCCAGGCGCACGGCGCCGTTGGAGCCCTCGGAACCGGGCGACTCGATGATCTCGGCCCCCCACACGTCGAGGAGCTGCCGGCGTTCGGGCGAGACGTTGGCGGGCAGGACGACCCGCAGGTGGTAGCCCTTCAGGCGGGCGACCAGGGCCATGCCGATCCCGGTGTTGCCCGAAGAGGGCTCGATGAGCTCGGCCCCCGGCTCGAGGAGCCCGTCCTTCTCCGCCGCCTCGATGATGGAGAGGGCGATGCGGTCCTTGATCGACCCGCCCGGGTTCTGGCCCTCGAGCTTGACGGCGATGCGGACGTCGGGGTTGGGGCTGAGGGCGGACACGTCCACCATCGGCGTGTTGCCGATGAGGTCGAGCACCGAGCGGTAGATGGCCACTGCCGTCGCCCCTGCGTCCCCGGCTCGCCGGCTCAGTCCGCCCCGCCGGCCACCGCAGGGAGGATGGAGATCTCGTCCGACTCCCCCACCGGGGTGTCGAGCGAGTTCAGGTACCGGACGTCGTCGTCGTTCAGGTAGACGTTCACGAACCGGTGCAGGGTGCCCTCGTCGGTGAGGACCTGGCCGGCCAGGCCCGGGTACGTCTCCACCAGGGTGTGGAGGACCTGGCCGATGGTGGCACCCTCGACCGAGACGGTGCGGGCACCGCCTGCCTGGCTGCGAAGGACCGTCGGAAGGTGCACGTCCACTGGCACTGCTGGATCCTCCTGGTTCGGTTCTGGCCCGGCGCCAGGTCCCGGTGCGAGTGCCCTCCGGTCCCGGCCGCCGTCCAGCGGCGAAAGTTGACTCTGTAGGTCAGATTCTACCGGTCGGTCACCGTGATCGGTTCCTCGTCGATCCGCCCGTTGCGGATCCGGTAGCTGCGGGTCATGGGGGCCGTGTCGCGCAGGGACACGATCACGTAGTGCCACTCGGGGTCGGGGGCCTGGTCGACGTCGGTGGGCGACGGATAGGGGTCGGTGTGGGTGTGGGAGTGGAACACCCCGATGATCGAGTAGCCGGACGCCTCCACGGCACGATCGGCCCGCAGGTGGTCCCGGGGATCGACCGTGTAGAGCTTGGCCGACGCCGCCGCGTTCCGGGTGGGGTGGAGCGAGGTCGCCTCGCCGGTGGCCGGGTCGCCGCCGAGGAGGCCACAGGCCTCGTCGGGGTAGCCGGCCAGGCAGTGGGCGATCATGCGGTCGAGGAGGTCCCGGGGCAGCGTGAGCATGGCAGTGCCAACGTTAGGCGGGCCGGCGGCCGCTGCACGCGGACCGGACGGGGGATCCCGCCGACCCTGGGGCGGGTAGCGTCGTCGGGAATGGCAGGAGGGAAGCGCACCGCGTCACGCACGGGCACGGGAGGGGCGGCCGGGCGCGACTCGAACCGGGTCGTCGCCTCCAACCGGCGCGCCCGTCACGACTACGACATCCTCGAGACGGTCGAGTGCGGCATGGCCCTCCAGGGCTCGGAGGTGAAGTCGCTCCGTGCCGGGCGGATCTCCCTGCAGGACGCGTACGCGCGGGTAGCCGACGGGGAGATGTGGCTCTTCGGGGTGCACATCCCCCCCTACGCCCAGGCGGTCGGGTTCGGGGCCCACGACCCCGACCGCAAGCGCAAGCTCCTCCTCCACCGGCGCCAGATCGACGAGTGGATGGGGCGGGTCCAGCAGCAGTCCCTGACCCTGGTGCCGCTGTCGATCTACTTCAAGGACGGGCGGGCCAAGGTGGAGCTGGCCCTGGCCAAGGGACGCCGGGCCTACGACAAGCGCCACGCCATCGCCGCGCGGGACGCCGGGCGTGAGGCCGCCCGCGAGACCAGGGAGGCCATGCGCCGGAGGTGACCCGGGGCCCGCCGGCCGGTCGGCCGGTTGGTCGGCTCCGCACCGGATCGGCACCGGATCGGCACCGGATCCGCACCGGATCGGCACCGGATCGGCACGAACACCGGCCGGAGACCGGGGCGGGAGCGGTACGATGGTCAGGCGGACCGTGACCTGGGACGGCCGCCCGAGGAGCACCCGCTCCGAGGCAGATGTCCAGGACCCGAGGGGGTGACAGGCTTCGACTCCGGTCGTCGATGTGGGAGAAGCGAGCCGTGGTCTCCGGAGCCACGTTAAAGAGCCGGAAACCAAAACAAACGCCGAGCCTCAGCTCCGGCTCGCTGCCTAAGAACAGCGACGTCCGGCCGGTCTCAGCCCTTCGGGCCGGGTCCGGGCGACATCTAGAAGGGCTCACCTGAGCGGTCCTGCCGACGGGCCGCCAGGGACATCTACGTCGGATACGGGGTGACATCGATGCCGGTGCAGGCGTCGCCCCCGACAATCCTCCACCGGCTGCGCTCGGAGAAGACCCATTGAGAAGCCGGAGGACGCGGGTTCGATTCCCGCCACCTCCACTCGCGTAACGCACCAGAAGTGCTGACCAGAGCCCTCTTCCGGAGGGCTCTGGTCGCGCCCGGAGCCACCCGAGCCGATCCCCACCGCCGAGCCTGCCGTCCTGGTCCGGCCCCCGTCGCAGGTCCGCCCGCAGCGGGTGTGCAGGCCACCGATGCGGGACGCGTGGCTGCCGTTCTTCGAGGTGCGTGCGCTGGCTGAGCGCCCGGCACCGGCTCGAACCCGACGGACGCAGGTCGGTCGAACCCGCGTGCGTGGAGCCGGTCGGTGAAGATCCCTTCGGCCCGGCAGGCGATCACCTCGGGCTGACGATCACCTTGGGCAGCCACGGCCCATCGGCCTAACGTGTTCCGGCCGCGACCTGCCAGCTGCCGCATCATCGCAGACGGCAGACAGACTGAAGGGATCCGTGATGGGAATTGATGATCGTGCCGCCGCCTGGCGGGCCCGGGGTGCCACGTTCCGGTGGGCACCGCCGGACGGTGGCGCCGACGAGGTGTCGATCTTCCACGTGGAGGCGGGCGATGCCGACCGCCCGGTGCTCCTGCTCGTCCACGGGTTCCCGACGTGCAGCATCGACTGGTTCGACATGGTCGACCTCCTGGCCGACCGCTACCGGGTGTGCGCGCTGGACTTCCCCGGCTACGGGTTCTCGGACAAGCCGGTGGGCTGGGGCTACAGCCTGGCCCGCGACGCCGAGCTCCTCGACCACTACGTCCGGAACGTCGTCGGGGCCCGGTCGCTGGCCATCCTGGCCCACGACCGGGGGTCGAGCGTCGCCATCAACTACGTGCTCCGGAACCTGGAGGACGCCGGTTGGTCCGATCGCCCGGCGATCGACCACCTGGTGCTGACCAACGGCAACATCTTCCTCCCCCTGTCCAATCTGACGGACTTCCAGCGACAGGTACTGGACCCGTCGACGGCTCCGGAGCTCCTGGAGGCGCTGACACCCGAGATGCTGGCGTCGGGCATGGGCGAGGTGACCTTCTCCCCGCCCAGGCCGGCCGACCATCCTGACGTCGCCGCGCTCGAGGCCACCTTCGCCCACGGCGACGGGGTGAAGGTCCTGCACGAGACGATCCAGTACCTCGTCGAGCGGGCCCGCAACGAGCGCGACTGGCTCGAACGGCTCGCCGCGTCCGATGTCCCCACCACCCTCATCTGGGGGATGCTCGACACGGTCTCCCCGCCCCGGGTGGCCGCTCGGGTGTGGAACGACTACTTGATGCAGAAGCCGGGCCGCAACCTCTTCTACCTGGTTCCCGGGGCCAACCACTACCTCCAGGTGGACCAGCCCGAGCGAGTCACGGCCGCCTTCCTGCACGCCGAGGACGCCGAGGCTGACACGGCACCCGGTGCGATCGGCACCAGTGCCGACGCTCCCGTGCTGGTGGACCGGTCCCGGCGCCGGCTACCGGACGCGACCGAGGTGCTGAAGGGCGAGCCGGCCGACTGAGCAGCGGGGGCACTGGGGCACAACGCGCCCGGCACCACCTACGGGCGGCCGTGGTGCTGGGGGGCGATCTCCACCCCCTCCCACAGCGCCCCGAGCTCGCCGGCCAGGCGTTCGAGCTCCTCCAGGTGGAGGGCGGACAACGAGGCCAGGATCCGCCCGCCCCGGGCGGTCAGCCGCACGCGGACGACCCTGGCCCGGTCCGGATCGGCGTGGCGCGACACCAGCCCGGCCGCCTCGGCACGGTCGACGAGCTCCACCGTGCTGTTCTGCCGGAGCAGGAGGTGATCGGCGATCTCGCCGATCGAGGGTCCGGCCACGTCCGGGTGGCCCCGCACGACCAGCAGGAGCTGGTGGTGGGCCGGGGTGATGCCCGCCGCCCGGGCACGCTCCTCGCTGAAGCGGAGGAACCGCCGCAGGCCGTCGCGAAAGGCGAGCAGCCGGGCGTAGTCGGCATCGGTCAACTGGCGTTTGTCCGCGGATGGCATTCTATGATCGTATTACGACCATGGGTGACAACGGCACGATCCTCCCACCGGATGCGGAATCGCCGCTGTCCTCCAAGCTGCTCCACCTCGGCGACTTCTCGCTGACGTCGTCGGTGTGGCGGGTCATGGCCCTGGCCCCCGTGGTCGGTGCCGTGGCGGCCGGTGTGGCGCTGGCGCTGCTCGACCTCATCGGGCTGGTCACCCACCTGGCCTACTCGGGGACGGTCGGCACCTCGTTGATCGCGCCCTCCACCCACCATCTGGGCTGGCTGTCCGTCCTCGTCCCGGTGGGCGGCGGGGTCGTGATCGGGGCCATGGCCTACTGGGGCTCCGAGCGCATCAGGGGGCACGGCATCCCCGAGGCGATGGAGACCATCCTCGTCGGCGGGAGCACGGTCGAGCCCCGCCTCGCCGTCCTCAAGCCGACGTCCAGCGCCATCAGCATCGGGACGGGCGGTCCGTTCGGCGCCGAGGGACCGATCATCCTGACCGGTGGCGCCTTCGGCTCGCTCATCGCCCAGCTGTTCCACTTCACGGCCATCGAGCGCCGCACCCTGCTCGTGGCCGGGGCGTGCGCCGGCATGGCCGCCGTCTTCGGCACGCCGGTGGCCGCCACCCTCTTCGGCGTCGAGCTCCTCGTCTTCGAGTGGAAGCCGCGCACCATGGCGCCCATCGGTGTCTCCGTGGTGACGGCGTCGATCCTGCGGGGCGTCCTCGCCCACCACCACCTGATCCGGCCGGCACCGCTGTTCCCGGTGCCCCCGCACGGCACCTTCTCCCCCGTCGCCACCCTGGCGGCCGGAGGCGTCGGCCTCGCCTGCGGGGTCCTCGCCATCGGCCTGACCGCCGCCGTCTACGGCGCCGAGGACGCGTTCAAGAAGCTCCCGCTCCACTGGGCGTTCTGGCCACCCATCGGCGGGCTCGTGGTCGGCGTCGGCGGGATGATCGACCCCCGTTCACTCGGTGTCGGCTATGCGACCATCGGGGACGAGCTGGCCGGCCACCTCGCCATCGGCGCCCTGGCCCTGCTGCTGGCGACCAAGCTCGTCATGTGGTCGGTGGCGCTGGGCTCGGGCACGAGCGGCGGCATCCTCGCTCCCCTCCTCCTCATGGGCGCCGCCCTCGGGGGGATCGCCGCTCCCGTGCTCCCCGGGGGGTCGACGGGCACGTGGGCACTCATCGGCATGGCCGCCACCCTCGCCGGCGTCACCCGGTCGCCGTTCACCTCGGTCATCTTCGCCTTCGAACTGACCCGGGACACCGGATCGCTGCTCCCCCTCCTCCTGGCCTGCACCCTGGCCCACGCACTCAGCTCCCTGGTGCTCAAGCGGTCGATCCTCACCGAGAAGGTGGCGAGGCGCGGCTTCCACGTGGTCCGCGAGTACGCCGTCGACCCACTGGAGGCGCTGCTCGTGCACGAGGTGATGCGTACCGACGTCCTCACCGTGCCCGCGGTCGAGCCGCTCGACTCGCTGCGCGCCGTGCTCGACGGGAGCCCGCGGGACCGGGGGCAACGGCTCATCCCGGTCCTCTCCGACAGCGGCTCGATGGTCGGTGTCGTCACCGTCAACGACGTCTACGTACGCGCCGACGGCACCGGGCGTACCGATGCCGCCTCGGCCGTGCGGCCCGTCATCGAGGTCGCCTACGCCGACGAGACCCTGCGGTCCGTCGCCGACCGGATGGTGGCACGGTCGATCGGGGCCCTTCCGGTGGTGGAGCGCACGGACGCCGGCACCGTGGTCGGCGTGGTCACGGACTTCGACCTGCTCCGGTCGCGCCAGCGCCAGCTGGAGGAGGAACGCAAGCGGGAGCGGATCCTCTCCTTCCGGCGGCCGGGGGCGGCACCGCGCATCGAAGTCGCCGAGTGAGCCCTTCGACCGGGCTCGCCTACTCCCACCTCCACGTGCCGTTCACGTCCTCGCAGGTGATCGCGTTCCCACTGGCGTCGGTCCCTGTGGTGCCGTGCTCGGCACCGCTGCAGTACTCGCCCCGCCGGTAGCAGGAGCCGCTCGGGGTCGTAGGCGAGCAGCCGGCGGTCGCGGCCGGTGCCGGTGCCGGGGATGCAGAGCCGGCCGGCGGCGGGGCGGCTGTCGGGCCGGTGGCCGGTGCCGCCGCGGTGGTGACCCCCAACTGCCGGCCCAGGGCGATCCAATCGGTGGCGATGGCCTGCTGCGCGGCGGCGAGGGTCAGTGCCCCGTCGCACACGGCATGGCGGGCGGCGTTCTCCACCTCGTCCTTCGGGTTGGGCGCCGCGCCCGGCTCCGGCCACAGGTTGCGGACGTCACGTGGTGCTCCGCCCAGCTCGAGCGGGATGAGGTGGTCCTCTTCGTAGGTACTGACCGGGCCCGGCTCGCCGTAGGCGGCCAGCTGGCTGTACTTGAGGGGCTCCGTGTACGACTCCGGTGGGCGGATCGTGGTGGTCCACCCCGACGCGCAGATCGTGGACCCGATGTCGGCCTGGGTGACGGCCGGGTTGGTCGCCCCCGGCGTGCACGTCGGATCAGGCAGCACGTACAGCCCGCTGCCCCGGGCGTGGCACGTGCTCGGGGCAGCGCCCGGCGTCGAGCTCGTGGCGGGGGACGCCGGGCTGGAGCCGGCCGGCGTCGACGGTGACGAGCCCGGTGCCGCGGTCGGAGCCGGAGCGGTGGTGGAAGCCGATGGCGCAGTCACCGCGGGCGGGCGGGTTGCCGGTGTGGGCCGGGAGGTGGCCGTGGGCGCGCCCCCTCGCGCGCCCGCCACAGCGACCACGGCGACCGCGATGACCACGGCCACGGCCACCTGCGCTCCGCTCGGGAGCCCCCGGTACCGACGCCACACCCCATGCAGTGCGTGCCGCACTCACCCTCCACCTGGACCGCATGTGCCGCTCCTCTCGCAGGGTACCTGAGCGGCCGTGGCCCCGACCTGGCTGGAGACCGGACGCGGACCTCTCCGCCACCGGGCGCCCGTCGCCGGTGCGCCGCGACGTGGGAGAGTGGCGCCATGGCCGCCGTCACGTTCCCGCTCGCCGAGTTCTGCAACCTGGAGATCGACCAGGTCGCCCCAGGGCACGCGCTCGGGACCGTGCACCTCGACCCCGCCCGCCACGCCAACCCCAACGGCGTGGCCCACGGTGGCGTGATCTTCACCGCCGTCGACACCACCATGGGGGCGGCCACCCAGAGTGCACTCGGCCCCGATCAGATCTGCGCCACCATCGAGGTGCAGATCCGCTTCTTCCGGCCGGTGGCCACCGGGACCGTGCGAGTCGACACCGAGGTGGTGAACCGGGGCCGCAAGGTCGTCCACCTCGCCTCCCGTGTGACCGACGACGACGGTCGCCAGGTGGCCATGGCCACGGGGTCCTTCGCCGTCCTCGACGCCCGGCCGTCCTGACCGCTGCGCCGGCGGCCACGCCGTCAGGAGCGGCCCTCCAGGCGGGCGGCCACGCCCCGGAGGTCGCCGTCGCCGTCCCACCAGAACGTCGGTCCACCGAACCCGGCAGCCGCCAGCAGCTCGCCCGCCGGGCCGTCCTGATCGCCGCCGATCTCGGTCACCAGCCACCCTCCCGGGCGCAGCAGCCGTGCCGCCCCGACGACCACCCGCCTGATCACGTCGAGCCCGTCCCGGCCACCGTCGAGCGCGTGCCGTGGCTCGTAGCGCAGGACGTCAGCCGGCAGCAGGTGGAGCTCCGGCGAGGGCACGTAGGGGGTGACCGCACACACGACGTCGAAGGCACCGCTGCGCAGTCCGGCGTCGAGGTCGGCCACCGCGGCGGTGACGCCGTTGGCCCGGGCGCATCTGACGGCACGGGGATCGACGTCGGTGGCGACCACCGTCGCCGCCGGCCGGGCCGACATCAGGTGGGCGGCGAGCGCTCCGGAACCGGTGCACAGATCGGCGGCACGACCTCGTTCGGGCAACACGCCGGCGGCACGCTCGGCCAGCTCCTCGGACTGGGCCCGGGGGACGTAGACACCCGGATCCACGCGTACCCGCCGACCCAGGAACTCGACCCAGCCCACGATCCATACCGGTGGTTCGCCACGTTCGCGTCGCGTCACCCACGTCTCCAGCGTCGCTCCGTCGGGTGCCTCGCCGACCAGCACGGCCGCCTCCTCCTCGGCGGCGATGCACCCGGCACGCGCCAAGCGTTCGGCGACCTGGCGCTCGGCGATCTGGCGCTCGGCGCCGGGAGAGAACACTCGGGCAGTCTCACACCCTGTGGCGACCCGGCACACCCCGTGTCAGCTTTGCCGAATGCCGGCGAGATGCCTAGCGTCGCCGCGGCACGCGTCGCCACCACGAGGAGCCCCCCATGACCACCGTCTCCATCCGCACCGACGGGACCGACCTGACACCCATCGACCGGTGCATCAACAACTGGCACTCCGTGCTCTTCGGGGACCGGGCCGCACTGGCGTCCCTCATCGCCGACGACGCCGTCTTCCGATCGCCCATCGTGTACACGCCCCAGCGG
The DNA here is from genome assembly GCA_021806045.1 of Actinomycetes bacterium. Lineage (GTDB taxonomy): Bacteria > Actinomycetota > Acidimicrobiia > Acidimicrobiales > RAAP-2 > JAJZDI01. The sequence goes on along the minus strand of JAJZDI010000008.1, from coordinate 95,201 downwards.
GGCAAGGACCTCGTCCTCATGTACCTGACGGGCGCGTCGATGACCTTCGGCGGCGACGGCACGCCTGACGTCGCCGCGGCAGCCGGCGCCGGCGATGCGCCCGCTCCGGCACCGACGACCACCGACGCCGACGGCAAGCCGTGGGACGGCCGGTTCCGCTACGTGCGCAAGGTCACGGGGACCCACGACGCCGTCCTCGAGTTCGAGACGACCATGCAGGGCACCTACGTGAACGGCGTCGACATGATCCGGTGCGACGACAGCGGGACGATCGTGGACTTCACCGTCATGATCCGACCGCTCCAGGCCGTCAACGCCGTCCACCAGGCCATGGGTGCCACCCTCGAGCGCATGAAGGCCCAGGGCGGCGGCTGACCCCGGAGCGGCGGCGACCTCGACCGACGACTTCGGCCTCGCCGGCTACCCGGAGCCCGTCGGGCGATCGGTCTCGGGCTCCACCAGATCGCGGGCTCGCCGGAGCTCCGGGGCAAACCGGACCGTAGACGTCGGCTGCGACACCGCCGGCGGGCTCGAACCCGTCGGGGCACGGCGAGCCCTCGTCACCGACCGGAACGCCCGTGCCGCCCGTGCACCACCGCCCGGACCCGAACTGCGCCCCGTCGATGCCTCCCACACGTGCTCCGGCTCCGACGCCGGCTCCCCCACCGGCTCCGGCTCCGGCACCGCCACTGGCTCGCTGGCGAACCCCTCCAGGGCTGCCACCAGCCGGGCGTGCACCTCGAGCGGCGACCCTTCGCCACTCACCGTAAGCAGCCGGCCGGCCTCATGGAACCAGGCGGCCACGGGGAAGGTCAGCGCATACCGGGCCAGCCGGTCGGGCACCTCGTCCCAGGCATCATCCGCACGCCGCACCCCGGTCCCGCGCCCGCACGGGCACGCCACGGTGTCGATGGTGGCGGCCGGTGACGAGAGGGTGGCACCGCAGGTCGCGCACACCCGCCGGCAGGCCAGCCGATCGAGCAGCAGGCGCAACGGCGCGCTCAGCTCGACGGCGACGTCGAGTGGTTGCAGGCCGCTCGCCGCGAACCCGACCACCTGCCGCATGGTGCGCGGGTAGCCGTCGAGGACGAAGCCGATCCCGGCCCCGTCCAGGCGTGCCACCTCGGCGAGCACGAGGGACGTGACCAGATCGTCCTGACGCTCACGGCCGGCGACCCCCTCGGCGGTGCCGAGCATCGACGACGCATGCAGCAATGCGCCTGCACCCACCCGCACCAGCCCGAACGCTGCCGCCAGTGCGGAGGCCTGCGTTCCCTTCCCCGCGCCCTGCGGCCCGAGCAGCCCGATCCGCAGGCGCCTGATCCGTTCGCGGCGAGCGTCGCTGATCTTCTCGCCGTGGGGGCGGCGCGCGGGCGGGTCCATGCCGTGCATGACGTTCCTCCTCGTCCGGCCGGCGCCGCCCGACCTGGTTCCACCGCTCGAGCGGGGCCCCTCGCCCGGTCGAGACCGCGCCATGATCGCCAGGAGAGTTCACCGCCGTGCCACCCAGGTGATCAACGCCGCATCAACGCGTCGGCGACCTCGCGCACCGGCACCACGACGCTGCCCGGCGTCAGCCGCGGTCTGGTGAGAACCGGTAGCCCACGCCGTAGATGGTCTGGATCCAATGGCCACGGTCTGCCGGGTCGAGCTTGCGGCGGACGCGGTAGACGTGCTCGGCCACGGTCGCAGGGTCCTGCCATCCGGTGGCGGTGCCCCACACGTGCTCGAGCAGCTGTTCCCTGCTGAACACCTGTCGTGGTGAGCGTGCCAGGAACGAGAGCAGTTCGAATTCCCGGGGCGTCAGGTCCACCGCCCGTGCCCCGACCTTGACCTCGCGGGCGGACGCGTCGATCGTCAGGTCGCCGTAGGTCATGACCGGTGCCGGCAACACCCGCTGGCGGCGGCGGATCACCGCCCCCACGCGGGCCGCCAGCTCACGGGCCGAGACCGGCTTCACCACGTAGTCGTCCGCACCCAGATCGAACCCCACCACGCGGTCGGCCTCCCCCGACCGCCCGGTGAGGACGATCACCGGCACCCGACCGGCCGCTGCGAGCTGGCTCAGGACGTCGAGACCGCTCACGTCGGGCAGGCCGAGATCGAGCAGGACCACGTCCGGGCCGACCTCGGCGATCCGGTCGGCCACCTGCCGGCCGGCGGGCACCTCGACCACCACGAACCCGTTCCGGGCCAGCATGTCCCGCACCACCGCCCGCTGGTCGCCGTCGTCCTCGACGACGAGCACCGTCCCCCGATACTCCACCACCGTGGAATTGTTGCACACGAATTGCAACGCGTTCACCCTGCCGCGCCGGGACAGGCGGCGCCACGCACCGCTCGGCATCAGCTGGCGTGGGGACGGAACCTCCGTAGGCGCAACGAGTTGGTCACCACGAAGACGCTCGAGAACGCCATGGCCCCGGCGGCCACCACCGGGTTGACCACGCCGGCGATGGCGAGCGGCAGGGCGACCACGTTGTAGGCGAACGCCCAGAAGAGGTTCCCCTTGATGGTGGCCAGCGTCCGGCGGGCCAGGCGGATGGCGTCGGCTGCCGCCCGCAGGTCACCCGTCACCAGGGTCACGTCCGAGGCCTCGATGGCCACGTCCGTACCGGTCCCGATGGACATGCCCAGGTCGGCCTGGGCCAGCGCCGGGGCGTCGTTCACGCCGTCGCCCACCATGGCGACCACCTCGCCCGCCTGCTGGAGGCGCCGCACCTCGGCCGCCTTGTCGCCCGGCAGCACGCCGGCCACCACCCGCTCGATGCCGACGGCGTCGGCCACGGCACGGGCGGCACGCTCGTTGTCCCCTGTCAAAAGGACGGGGGTCAGCCCGAGTGCCCGCAGGTCGGCCACCGCGGCGCGGCTGGACGCCTTCACCTCGTCGGCCACCGACACCAGGCCGAGCGACACGCCGTCGGCCACCACCTCGACCACCGTCTCGCCCCGTCCTTCGAGCTCGGCGACAGCCGCCCCGTCTGCGCTGGGAGACGGTCGACCGACGGTGACGGCCCGCCCGCCGACGACGGCCTCCACCCCCACACCGGACCTGGCCGTGAAGTGCTCGGCCTCCGCCAGCGACCCCAGGCGCGCCGTGCCCAGCGCCACCACGGCCCGGGCCACCGGGTGCTCGCTGCCCGCCTCGGCTGCGGCCGCCGCCGCCAGCAGCTCTTCCTCGCTGACCCCGCGCGCCGGCACCAGCGACGCCACCGCCATGCGCCCCTCCGTCACCGTCCCCGTCTTGTCCAGCACGACCGTCGTCACCTGCCGGGTCTGCTCGAGCACCTCGGGGCCCTTGATGAGCACGCCGATCTGGGCGCCCCGCCCCGTGCCCACCATCAGCGCCGTGGGCGTGGCCAGCCCGAGCGCGCACGGGCAGGCGATCACGAGGACGGCCACCCCGGCGGTGAAGGCCGCTTCCGCAGTGGCTCCCGATGCCAGCCACCCGGCCAGGGTGGCGACCGACACCCCGATGACGATGGGCACGAAGACGGCCGAGACCCGGTCGGCCAGGCGCTGCACCTCGGCCTTGCCCGCCTGGGCCTGGGCCACCAGGCGGGCGATCTGGGCCAGCGCGGTGCCCGCCCCCACCCGGGTGGCCCGCACGACCAGGCGGCCCGACGTGTTCACCGTGGCCCCGGCAACCTCGTCGCCGGGGCCGACGTCGACGGGGGCGGACTCGCCCGTCAGCAGGGAGCGGTCGATGGCGGAGGTCCCCGACTCGACCACGCCGTCGGTTGCCACCTTCTCCCCCGGCCGCACGACGAACCGGTCGCCGACCACCACGTCGGCCGCCGGGATCGTCACCTCCATGCCGTCCCGCAGGACGTGGGCCTCCTTGGCGCCGAGCGCGGCCAGGGCACGGATGGCCTCGCCCGAGCGGCGCTTGGCCCGGGCCTCGAGGTAGCGGCCGAGGAGGATGAGCGCGGTGATGGCCGCTGCCGTGTCGAAGTAGATGGCCTGTGCCATCCCGCTGGCCAGCACCACCGTCGACCACGTCCAGGCGGCCAGCGTCCCCACCGAGATGAGGGTGTCCATGGTGGCTGCTCCGTGGCGGGCATTGGCCAGGGCGGCCCGGTGGAACGGCCAGCCGGCCCAGAACACCACCGGCGTAGCCACCACCAGCGCCACCCACTCCCAGCCCGGGAACCGGAGGGCGCTGAACCAAGCCAGGGCGGCCAGCACCACCGCCGCAGTCGCGGCGACGGCCAGCCGGGCCCGGTACGGGCGGGTGGGGTCGTCGTCGTCGGCACCCTCGACGGGGAGCGCGGCCTCGTAGCCGGCGGCTTCGACGGCGGCGACGAGATCCTCCAGGTCGACGAGGGAGGGGTCGAACTCGACGGCCGCCTCCTCGGTGGCGAAGTTCACCGTGGCCGCCACGCCGTCCAGCTTGTTGAGGCGCCGCTCGATCCGCGACGCGCACGACGCGCAGGTCATGCCGGTGATGGCCAGCTCGACCCGCCCGGTGCCGTCACGGACGACCGTCATCAGTCGGCCTCGTAGCCCGCCTCGTCGATGGCGGCCCGCAGGGCGGCGTCGTCCAGGCCCTCGCCGGACACGCTGACCAGCTTCGTGTCCAAGTCGACGTCGACCGCGTCGACGCCGGTGACCGCCTGCAACTCGGTCGTCACCGCGTGCTTGCAGTGGTCGCACGTCATGCCGGGCACGGTGTAGGTGATCGTCTGGCTCATCGGTGTCCTTCCTTTTCGTCGTCGGTCCGGTGGCGGTCAGTGATGCCGTCGCCGCCGGCCAGCCCGCCCCTGCCGGGTGGGCACCGGTGGGCACTTCCGGCCATCACAGGCGTACCACCTGGCGGATGGTGGCCGTCACCTCGTCAAGTTGGGCCGCTCCCGCCTCGGGCGACTCGCCGGCCGCGATCAGGACGCAGTGGCGCAGGTGGTCGTCGAGCAGGCCCACGGCAACCTCCTGGAGCGCCCGCGTGGCCGACGCTACCTGCACCACCACCTCGGGGCACCAGCGATCGCCCTCGATCATCTGCTGGAGGCCGCGTACCTGGCCCTCGATCTTGCGCAGGCGGGCCAGGTAGTCGTCCTTGCCCGAGGCGTAGCCGCGCCGGGAGCCGGCACGCCCGCCCGGACCGGTGGCACCCCGAGCCGGCACGGTGGCGGACCGGCCGCCGTGCTGGCCCATCGAGCACCCACTGCCGTCCATGCCTCCGATGGTACCGGGGGTATACCCCTACCGGGTAGGGCCATTGGTCCCGGCGGCGCCAGCGGCGCCCGACGAACCAGTTGCCAGCCCCGACGGGCCGTGGCCGCGCCGCGCCGCCGCCCGGCCCGGGCCCTCGTCAGTCCGGGGGGTAGTGCAGGACGGCGTGCGATCCGGTGTTGGACGTCGAGACCGTGATCCCGTTCGGGAGGGACCGGTTGAGCTCGGCCACGTGGCTGATCACCCCGACCACCCGCCCGCCGTCCTCCAACGACCGCAGGACCTCCACCACCCCATCGAGCGACTGCCCGTCGAGTGAGCCGAACCCCTCGTCGACGAAGAGCGCACCGATGTCCCGGTTGGCGCCGCCCGACACCACGTCGGCCAACCCGAGGGCGAGCGACAGGGCCGCCATGAACGTCTCGCCACCCGACAGGGTGGTGGCCGGTCGGATCTGACCGGTGTTGACGTCGAAGACGGCCAGGTCGAGCCCCGACTGCCGGCGGCCGTCCGTGGTGCCTTCGCCCAACCGGAGGGCGAACCGCCCGCCCGTCATGGTGGACAGCCGCACGTTGGCATGGGCGAGCACCTGGCGCAGGTAGGCGGCGAGCACCCAGTTCTGCAGCGACAGCCGGTCCTCGACTCCGGCACCGCCCTGCCCGGCACAGAGCAGCGAGACCGTCCTCGCCTCCTCGTAGGCGCGCCGGGCCCGCTCCACCGTGTCCAGCGACGCCGCCACCTGCTCCGGCGCCACCAGCAGGTTCGCGGCGGCCTGGGCCACGACCGCCTGGCGGCCGACCAGGTCGTTGGAGCGCCCCTCCGCCGCCGTGAGCACGGCCGCAGCGGGGGCGGGATCGGGACGCACCTCGGGGACGCCGGCCCGTTCGAAGGCGGCGATCCGGATGCGTACCTGGTTCCGGCCGTCCCGCCGTTCGGTCAGCGCCTGGCGACGCCGATCCAGCTCTGCGGGCGGCACCATCCTCTCCGCCAGAGCGGCCGGATCGTCCACCGCCAGCTCGGCCATGGTCGGCGCCAGCGCGGCACGGTACTGGTCACGGGCCGCCTCGGCCTCCTCCAGCCGGGTGAGGACCCCGACCAGCTCCCGTACCTGCCCGGCCAACGTGCGACGGGTAGCGGCCTCGTCAGCCAGGGAGCGGAAGGATCCGTGTTCGGCGACGAACGCACCGCGCCCGCGGTCGAGGGCCTCCTCACGCACGTCGAGCCGTGCCGCCTCCGCCGTCAGCCAGCTCGACTCCTGGGCCAGCGCCTCGCGGTCGGCAGATAGGGCGCCACGACGGCGCTCGAGGTCGCCGGCCAGACCGGCCCGCTCCGCTTCGGCCGCCTGCGCCGCCTCCGACCGGGCCGTGGCGGCCTGGAGGGCTGCCTCGGCGCTGGCCAGGTCGGGTCCGCCGCCGAGCGCGGCGAGGGTCGCAGTCGCTGCCGCCAGCGCCGAGCGGGTGGCGTCGTGGGCCCGGCGGGCCACGTCCAGCGCGTCGTCGGCCCGGGCCACCGCGTCGTCGTCAGGAGCGCCCCCGACCGTCACCGCCGGTGCCGGGTGGTCGGTGGAGCCGCACGTCGGACACGGCTCACCGTCGACCAGATGGGCGGCCAGGCGGCCGGCCAGGCCCTGGCGCCAGGCGGCACGGACCTCGTCCGCCTGCCGCTTGGCTACCTCCGCCGCATCCGAGGCCGCCTCGTCGGCGACGCGGGACCGGTCCAGGTCGGCGACCGCCTCGTCACGCCGGCGGGCACGGACCACGTCCTCCTCGCACGCGGCGCGGACCCCGTCCGCTGCGTCGCGGTCGGCCGCCCGCAACGCCAGGTCTGCGAGCCGGCGGGAGTCCTCCTCGATGGCGGCAGCCCGATCGTCGAGGTCGCGCTGTGCGGCGGCGTGCGCCTGGTGGCGCCGGGCCAGCTCGACACGAGCCTTCTCGATCTCCGCCGCATCGGCGGACAGGGACGCGAACTGGCGCTCGGCCGCATCCAGGCGATCGGCCTCGGCAGCGATCCGTGCTGCCAGGTCGGTGGCTCGGGCCGAACGGAGGAGGGCATCGCCCGAGGCGTCCTCCTCCGACGCGTCGATCCGGGCCAGCAGCGCGTCGCGCCGCTCACCGGCGTCGGCTGCCGTATGGACGGCCTGCCGCCAGCCCTCGATCGCCCCCGCCAGTGCGGCCACCGAGCGAGCCCGGTCGAGCTCACCCTCCTCGGCGGCATCCGCCCGCTCGTCGTCGTCGAACGACGTGGCCGCCGCCAGGTCGGCCTGCCACTGGTCCCATGCCTCGGCAGCCGAGATGGCGTCGTCTCGGGCCGTGCGAGCCCGTTCGCGCTCGTCGAGGGCGGCCGCCACGAGACCGTCGAGCTCCTCCTTCACCCGCGCCACGTCGGAGAGCAGCGCATCGAGGTCGATCGCTCTCCCGTCGACGGGCGCGTCGGGATCGGCGCTGGTCCAGTCGCCGAGCCGCCCCGGATCGACCCCCTCCGGCAGGCGCGCGGCGAGGCCCTGCGCTTCACGGACCAACCCGGCCATGACCGACCGTTGTGCGTGCTCGGCCCGCTCGAAGTCGGCCTGGCGGGCGGTGGCGATGGCCTTCAGGGCATCGGTCACCCGGGCGTAGACGTCGACGGGGAAGAGCCGGGTGAGGAGGGCGGACCGCTGGTTGGTGTTCGCCTTCAGCACCTCCTCGAACCGCCCCTGGGGGATGAGGACCACCTGCTCGAACTGGTCCTTGGTCAGCCCCACCAGCTCGACCACCCGGGCGTCCACCTCCCCGCGGCGGGCGTACCCGCCCGAGTCCTCACCGGCCTTCTGCAGCACGACCTTCGCCGGCTGGTCGACCGGCGGCCCCGAGCCCCGCTTCCGGGGAAGGAACTGGCGGGGGGACCGTTCGATCGACCACCTCCCACCGCCCACTTCGAACTGGAACGCCACCCGGGTGGGCGTGGCCGGCTCCGCGTACTGGCTACGGACGTTGCCGTCCTCACGGAAGCCGGGGAGGTCGCCGTAGAGGGCGTAGACGAGGGCGTCGAAGATGGTGGACTTGCCCGAGCCGGTCGGCCCGGTGATGGCGAACACGCCGTGGCGGCCCATGCGGGCGAAGTCGATCTCGAGCGTGCCGGCGTAGGAGCCGAACGCCTGCAGGGTGAGATGGAGCGGCCTCACCCGGCCGCCCCCTGGCCCGATGGGCCGGCGCCGGCGGCCGCGGTCATCGCCTCCGCCACCAGTTCCCGTTCCACGTCGGTGGGGGGTCGATCCCGGAGCTCGGCCAGGAAGGCCAGCACCATCTCCTCCGGCGACCGCTCCTCCAGGGTCGCCTCCTCCGGCGCCCGCCCGCCCACCAGGTCGGCCCGCCCCGGCGCGTACCGGACGTTGACCGCGTGGGGGAAGCGCGACCGCAGGCGCTCCATCGGCTGGACCTGGACGGTGTCGTCGGTGAGACGGACGGCCACCCAGTGGTCCAGGTAGACGTCGAGGCCGGGATCGTCGAGGAGCTCCCCGAGGCGGCCCTCGAGGGTGATCACCGGCCGGCCCACCGGGATCGGCACCTCCCGTACCCCGGTGACGGCACCGCCGGCCACGTCGACCAGGCGGACCGACTTGGCGTGGTCCTCGCTGAACGAGTACGGGAGGAGCGACCCGGAGTAGACGATCCTCCCCGTGCCGCCCACCGACTGGGGCCGGTGGAGGTGACCGAGCGCCACGTAGTCGAAGCCGGCGAACACGGCGGCATCCACCGCGTCGGTGCCGCCGATGGCAAGCACCTTCTCCGAGTCGGAGGTGGCCGAGCCGGCCACGAATGCGTGGGCCACAGCCAGCGCCGGCATCGGACCGAGGGAAGCGAGCGAGGACCGTCCGGCCGAGAGGGCGTCGGCGAGGACGTTCTGGTGGGTGCGCGGCCGGGGAGCACCGTCGGGGCCGGGAGCCGGCGGCGGCGCGACGAGCGGGTCGAGGAACGGCACGGCCACGATGGCCACCCGTTCGCCACCCGCCTCGAACACCCACGGCTCGGGCGGCCGGCTGACGTCGGCGAACACCCGGACGCCGCCGAGGGCCTGGCGGCGGGCGCCGAACCCGAGGCGGCGGGCGCTGTCGTGGTTGCCGGGGATGAGGACGACGGTGGCACCGGCACCGCGCAGTGCATCGAGTGCGTCGTCGAGGAGGGTCACCGCCTCCTCGGCCGGCAGGGCCCGGTCGTAGATGTCGCCGGCCACGACGACCAGGTCGACACCTTCGGACTCGACCAGGCCGGCGAGCCACCCCAGCGCGGCGCGCTGGTCCTCTTCGAGGGGCTCGCGCTCGAAGCGGCGCCCCAGGTGCCAGTCGCTCGTATGCAGGATCCGCACGGGCGCAGCGTGCCACACGGCTGCGACACGTCCGGCCACCCTCGACAGGCTGCGCCCGGGAGACCGACCGCCGGGGCCGGGCGGTGACCGAACGGTCACCGCCGACGGGAATGTCCGGGGCGCCGGAGGCGTCGAATCAATTGTGAGCCAACTCTTCTCCCCCCTGACCCTGCGCGGCCTGACCATCCGCAACCGCGTCTTCGTCTCACCCATGTGCCAGTACTCCTCGGAGAACGGCCACCCCACCGACTGGCACCTGGTCCACCTGGGCGCCTTCGCCCGTGGTGGCGCCGGCCTGGTCATGACCGAGGCCACCGCCGTCCGTCCCGAAGGACGGATCAGCCCGGCTGACGCCGGCATGTGGACGGACGCCCAGGCCCACGACTACCGGCGCATCACCGACTTCGTGCACGCCCAGGGCGCGGCAGCAGGCATGCAACTGGCCCACGCCGGGCGCAAGGCGTCCACCCGGACGCCGTGGGAGGGTCACGGCTCCGTGCCGGCCGGCGAGGGCGGCTGGCCGACGGTGGCCCCCTCCCCCGTCGCCTACGGGGACTATGCCGCACCGAGGGAGCTGACGGCGGCAGAGATCGCCGTCATCGTGGACGACTTCGGCGCCGCCGCCGCACGGGCCGACCGGGCCGGGTTCGACGTGGTCGAGGTCCACGGCGCCCACGGCTATCTCATCCACGAGTTCCTCTCCCCGCTGACCAACCAACGGGCCGACGGCTACGGGGGCGACCTGGCCGGGCGCAGCCGCCTCCTTGCCGAGGTGGTGGGGGCGGTACGGGGCAACTGGCCGTCGGACAAGCCACTCTTCGTCCGGCTATCGGCCACCGACTGGGCCGACGGTGGGTGGGACGTGGACGAGACGGTCGAGGTTGCCCGCATGCTGGCCGGTGCGGGCGTCGATCTCGTCGACGTCTCGAGCGGCGGGAACGTCCCCTGGCAGCAGGTCCAGGTGGGGCCGGGCTACCAGGTGCCCTTCGCCAGAGCGGTGCGGGAGGGATCGGGGCTGGCCACCGGCGCCGTCGGCCTCATCACCGAGCCGGCCCAGGCGGAGGAGATCGTCGCCGGCGGGTCGGCCGACGCCGTCCTCCTCGGGCGCGCCCTTCTCCGCGACCCGAACTGGCCGCTGCGGGCCTCCGACGTGCTGGGTGAGGGCGACGCCCTCTGGCCCCGCCAGTACCTGCGGGGCCGACCGGCCTGACCGGGGTCGGGCCGCACGGGTCCTTGTGCCCTGGCCGTCCGGGGTCGGCAGGCGGACGATCGCACCATGCAGGTGCGTGCACGACCGGTCCTGGCAGCAGCGGTGGTGGGCATCGCCGTGGTGGCCGCCGCCTGCGGGGGGACCAGCCCGGGACCGTCCACCTCCGTGCCGCCGGCCACGACGGCCCCGTCCACGACCTCGACGTCGCCGCCCACCGCCCAGCCGTCCACCGCCATCTGGCCCTTCGCCTCCACCACCCTCCGCTACGCCAGCCCGGTCGCCGCGGCCAGGGGCTTCGCACTCACCTACCTCGGGTTCTCCAACCCGGTGGTGGGTCCGTTCCAGCAGGGTGACAGCCGCTCCGGTGAGATCGAGGTCCGCGCCTCGCCCGGCGGGGTCGTCACCACCGTGCTCGTCCGCATGCTGGCGCCCGGCGACACCTGGTGGGTCCTCGGATCGGTGGCCTCCACCCTCGAGCTGCACTCGCCCGCAGCGCTGTCGACGATCAGCTCCCCCGTCACCCTGACCGGCCAGAGCACCGCCTTCGAGGCGACCATCAACCTCGAGCTCCGCCAGGACGGGACCCTCACCCCGCTCGCCACCACCACGACCCAGGGTGGCTCCAACGGCGAGATGGGCCCGTTCACCGCCACCATGACCTTCCCGCCACCGGCCGCCGGTGCCGGGGCCATCGTCGTGCGGACGATCTCGGCCAAGGACGGCGCCACCGAGGCCGCCAGCACCGTACGCATCGCCTACGCCCGCTGAGCAGCATCCGCGTGGCGTGAGCTAAGACGGTGGGCATGGTCACGGCAGCGACGCCGGGAGACCCGGAGCCCGGGCCGTCCGGGTTGCACCTCCACCGGTGGCGGAGCCCGGTGGTGATCGGTATCGCCCTCGCCGCCTTCGCCTCGGGCTTCGGGCAGTTCGGTGCGGTCGCCGCCCTGGGCGATGTGGCTCGGAGCTTCGGCCGGGTCGCCCACGGCGCCACCATCAGCGACCAGGCGGGGCTGTCGGGCACGGAGCTCGGGATCGGCCTGGCCGTGATCCGCCTGGCCTCGCTGGGCGGGCTGCCCGTGGCCGGGCTGGCCGACCGGTTCGGGCGGCGGGCCGTGCTCCTCCTCACCACCGGCACCGGGCTCGCCCTCACCGTGGCGGCGGCGGCCAGCCCCGGCTACTGGTGGTTCGTCGCCATCTTCGCCTGCGGCCGGCCGTTCCTCAGCGCCACCAACGCCGTGTCCCAGGTGGCAGCGGCCGAGCACACGGGCTCGAGCGATCGGGCGAAGGCGGTCGCGCTGGTGACCGCCGGCTACGGCGTCGGCGCCGGGGCCACCGCCGTGCTCCACAGCCTGGCCTCGTCCACCCTCGGGTTCCGGGGGATCTTCGCCCTGGCCGTCGTCCCCCTGGCCCTGCTGCCCCTCGTGGCCCGGTGGGTCTCGGAACCGGACCGGTTCGTGGTGGCCGCCGCGTCCGACCACGCCCTGCCCGTGCTCGGCCCGGTGGGACCGCGGTTCCGGGGCCGCCTTGCCCTGCTGGCCGTGCTGGCCTTCGGTATCGCCGTCGTCACCGGGCCGGCCAACAGCTTCACCTTCCTCTACGCCCAGAACGTGCTGCGGCTGCCCGGCACCGTCACCGCCGCCATGGTGGTCGGCGCCGGCGTGGCCGGTCTCGGCGGGCTCCTGGCCGGCAGGTGGCTGGCCGACCGGCTGGGTCGGCGCCCCACCGCGGCCATCGGCGTCGCCGGCATGGCCGCCTGCGGGGTCCTCGCCTACAGCGGCTCCTCGTGGGCCCTCGTCACCGGGTACGTCGCCGGCGTGCTGGCCGGTTCCGTGTTCGCCCCCGCCGGAGGGGCCATGGTGAACGAGCTGTTCCCCACGCCGGTGCGGGCCTCGGTGGCCGGCTGGTGGGTGCTGGCCGGGGTGATCGGCGCCGCCGCCGGGCTGGTCGTGTTCGGCGCCATCGCCGACGCCGGCAACCGCTTCGGCGTGGCCGCACTCGTCACCTTCCTCCCGGCCGTCGCCGTCATCGCCACCCTGGCCTGGCTGCCCGAGACCAGGGGGCGGGAGCCCGAGGACCTGTGGCCGGACACCGAGGGCGCCCGGTGACCACACGCCGGCTCACCCCCGGTGCGGCCGCCGCCGCCCTGGCCATCACGGCCCTGTCGGTCGCCGCCGCCTTCACCCGGCCCTTCACCCTGGCCGCCGACGTCGCCGTCACCCTCGCCTATGCCGGCCTGGCCGCCGCCCTGGTGGCCCAACGCCGCGCGGGACCGGTGCCGGGCGTGGTGGCCCGGCGGTCCCCGGTGGCGGGCGGGCCCCGTCGCTTCGGCCGGCGGTGGCTGGCGTGGGCGGCCAGCCTGGGCATCGTCGCCGCCTTCGAGCTGGCCTCCTACCTGCAGGGGCCGAGAGCGGCTCACCCCACCCTCAGTGCCATGCTCGACAGCCTCGACGCCACCCACGCCGGTCGGGGTGCCGCCTTCGCCGCCTGGGCGCTGCTCGGCTGGTACCTGGTGACCCGGTGACCTGGCGGGTGACCCGGTGACCTGGCGGACGGCCACCTTCGTGGTGTGGGCGGTGCTGGCCGCCGGCGTGGCCGCGACCCAGGTGGCGGCGATCGCCTCCACGGGGCGGTGGCCCACCCTCGCCGGCCTGGCCCGGGCGGCCACCTCCCACCCCGTGGCCCGAGGGGCCGTGCTCCTCGGATGGATGTGGCTGGGCTGGCACGCGTTCGCCCGGTGACGCCCGGGCGCGCTCAGCCCCCGGCCGGGCCCACCGGCGCCGTCAGACCCGCCGGGACGGCCGGACCGATGCCGGCCGGCCCGTCCTCCTCCGGCTCCGCCTGGCGGATCCACGTCTCGTACATGGCCGCGTACCGCCCCCCGTGCGCCACCAAATCGGCATGGCTGCCCCGCTCGACGACGCGCCCGCCGTCCACCACCGCGATCCAGTCGGCCCGCATGGCCGTCGACAGCCGGTGGGCGATGAGCACGGCCGTGCGCGCTTCGAGCAGCACGTCCAGTGCGGCCTCGATCCGCGTCTCGGACTGCAGGTCGAGGTTGGAGGTCGCCTCGTCGAGCACGAGGACCCGTGGTTGGGCCAGGAATGCCCGGGCCAGGGCGATCAGCTGGCGCTCGCCCGACGAGAGGGACTGGCCGCGCTCGTGGACCACGGTGTCGAGGCCGTCGGGCAGGCGCGCCACCAGGTCGGTGAGCCCCACTGCCGCCACCGCCCCCCGCACCTCGTCGTCGGGAGCGTCGGGGCGGGCGAAGGCGATGTTGTCGCGCAGCGTGCCGGCGAAGAGGAACGGCTCCTGGGGCACCACTCCCAGCTGGCGCCGGAGGGAGTCGAGGGTCACGTCCCGGAGGTCGTGGCCGTCGATGCACACCCGGCCGGAGGTCGGGTCGTAGAAGCGGGTGATGAGCTTGGCCAGGGTGGACTTGCCGGCACCGGTGGGCCCGACGAAGGCCACCGTCTGCCCCGGCTCGATGGCCAGGTCCACCCCGGTGATGACGGGGCGGCCGGGGTCGTAGCCGAAGGTCACCCCCTCGAAGGTGATGGCCCCCTCGATGGGGGGCAGGGGGCGGGCATGGGGCGCCTCGGCCACGGTGGGGGCCGTCTCCAGGAGGGTCCGCAGCTTCAACACCGAGGCGTTTCCCTGTTGGAACGCGCTGTACTGCTGGGCCAACAGCTGGATGGGCTGGAAGAACCGGTTGAGGTAGAGGAAGAAGGCGACCAGCGCGCCGAGCGACAGGCTCCGGTCGATGACCATCGTGCCCCCCACGGCCAGCAGGGCCCCCTGGGCGAGGATGCCGACCATCTGGGTCCCGGGGCCGTAGAGGGCGCCGATGCGGGCGGTGGCCACGTTGGCGTCGCGGTACTCGCCCACCACGCGGCGGTGGTGGACGACGTTGTGGCGCTGGCGGTTGTGTGCCACCACGATGCGGAAGCCGTGCAGGCTCTCGGACAGGTCGGCCAGCACGTCGGCGATCCCGTCCCGCACCCGCTGGTAGGCACGGGCGGAGGCCCGGTGGAACCACACCGACATGGCCACCAGCACCGGGATCACCATGGCCACCGTCAGGAGGGCCAGGCGGACGTCCATGGTGAAGAGGATGACGGTGATCACCACCATGGTCAGGGCCTGGACGGCGAACTGCCACAGCCCGTCCTGGAGGAGCTGCTGGAGGTTCTCGATGTCGCTGGTCATCCGGGACATGAGGACCCCGGCCTTCTCCTCGGTGAAGAAGTCGAGCGACAGCCGCTGGAGGTGGGCGAAGACCCGCAGCCGCAGGTCGTAGAGGACGTGTGCGGCGAGCCGGCCGGACACCTTCGCCTGCCAGCGCTGGGACAGTGCGGTGACGACCGTCGCCACCAGGTAGAGCCCGGCCATCAGGCCGACCACGGCCAGGTCGTGGTGGCCGGGGGTCATACCCCGGTCGATGGCCAGCTCCGTGAGCTTGGGGCCCGCCTGCGCGGCGGTCGCCACCGCGGCCACCAGCGCCACCGATCCGACGAACAGGAGGGGGTGGGCCTTGACCAGACGGACGAGCGTGAGGCGCCGCTCGTCGGCGGCCGGCGGGACCTGGGTGAAGGAGACGTCCGGCTCGGGGTGCTCCGGCTCCTCGGCCAGCAGGCGGTCGACCCCCGCCTGCAGCTCGGAAGGGATGCCGGCGAAGGGCAGGTTCCCGCCGGGACGGCCCGGGGTGTGGCCCCCGCCCATCGGGCCCCCGAACCCGCCGCCTCCCCACATGGTCATGGCCGCACCTCGGATGCACCGGCACCGGCGGTGGCGGTGGCCCCGGCAGTGGCGGCCAGGGCCGCCTCGTGCTCGTCGGCCTGGGCCAGCACCTCGGCGTAGCGGGGGGTGGTGGCCAGCAGCTCGGCGTGCGTCCCGTCGGCCACCACCCTGCCGCCGTCGAGGAGCACGACCCGGTCCGCCAACGAGATGGTCGACAGGCGGTGGGCGATCACCAGCGTCGTCCGCCCGACCATCAGCTGACGGAGGGCGTCGTGGATCTGGAGCTCGACCTGCACATCGATGGCGCTGGTGGCGTCGTCGAGGACGAGGATGGGCGGGTTGACGACCAGGGTGCGGGCGATGGCCACCCGCTGGCGCTGGCCGCCGGAGAGGGTGTAGCCCCGCTCCCCCACCACCGTGTCGTAGCCATCGGGGAGGGCGCGGACGAACTCGTCGGCACCGGCGGCCACCGCGGCGGCCACGATCCGCTCACGCGACGCGCCGGGATCGCCGTAGGCGATGTTCTCGGCGATGGATGCCGAGAACAGGAACGGCTCGTCGAGGACCACCCCGACGTTGGCCCGCAGGCTGGTCAGCGTCAGGTCGCGGACATCCGTGCCGTCCACCCGGACGGCACCCCCGGTCACGTCGTAGAAGCGGGTGAGCAGACGGGCCACCGTCGACTTGCCCGACCCGGTCGCCCCGACCAGCGCCACCGTCTCCCCCGGGTCCAGGTGGAGCCGGAAGCCGTCGAGGACGGCCGGCCCCGACCCGTCGCCGTATGCGAACCGGACGTCGTCGAAGGTGATGTCCCCCCGGCACCCGGTGAGGTCGACGGCACCCGGGCGGTCGACCACGGTCGGCTCCTCGTCGAGGAGCTCGTAGATGCGGCCGGCCGAGGCCGCCGCCCGCTGGCCCATCATGATCAGCATGCCGAGCATGGTGAAGGGGGCCTGCATCATCAGGAGGTAGGCGTTGAAGGCGAGGATCGCCCCCACGCCAAGGCTCCCCTGGATGACCAGGTAGCCGCCGAAGAGGAGGACCAGCACCAGGCCCACCTGGGGCAGGTTCTGGATGGACGGCGCCCACTGGGAGCGCAGGTCGGCGTCCTTCACCGTCGCCCACTGCACCCGGCGGGCGGCCGATGCCAGCGAGCGCAGCTGGTTCTCCTCGGCCGCGAACGCCTTCACCACCCGCACGCCGTTGACGTTCTCGTCCACCACGGTGGCCACCTCGGCCAGGCGGGCCTGGATCAGCCAGCTGACCGGGAACATGGACGCCCGCATCTTCCTGCCGATCACGTAGACGAAGGGCATCGTCACCATGGCCACCAGGGCCAGGAACACGTTGATCGAGAGCATGTAGCCGAAGGCGACCACGGCGATGGCGCTCTGCACCAGGATCATGGGAGCGAACGTCAGGTACAGGTGCACCGACCGGATGTCGGAGTTGGCCCGCGAGATGAGCTGTCCGGCCTGCACCCGGTCGTAGAAGGGGAAGGACAGCGTGGTCAGGTGCTCGTAGACCACGTTCCGCAGGTCGTACTCCATGGCGTAGGCCGTCCTGAACAGGAACAGCCGGGAGAGGAAGCCGGTCAGCCCGGCGGCCGCCCCCAGCCCGACCACCCACCACCCGTAGTGCGACAGGGGGACGGAATGCTGCACGATCGAGTCCGAGATGGCCCGGTTGAGCAGCTGGGGCACCTGGACCTGGATCACCAGGCCGGCGAACGACAGCGCCAGGGCGGTGGCGAACGTCCACCGGTGGGCCGAGACGATGGGCATGGCGCGACGGAGCCACGACTTGCTCTGGTCCCGGTCGATGGCCGCCCGCGGCGGGCCGTAGCGCGATGTCGGCGCGCCGACCGTCCGTCCCTCGGGAACCGGTGCCGGGCCGGTGGCGACGGTCATCGGGCGCTCCCGTGCTCGGCGGCGTGCCGGGCACGCAACGCCCCCGACCACCGACCGAGGTCGTCCAGCGCGCCGAGGCCGCCGTCGTCGTCCCCCAGCCACCCGGCGATCCCGACCAGGCGAGCGTCGACGGCAGCGTCCGCCGCGGCGAGGACGTCGAGCCCGGCCGGGGTCACCGTCACCGCCACCCGCCGGCGATCGCCTGTGTCGGCGTGCCGGTCGACCAGGCCCCGGGCCACCAGGCCGTCGACCAGTGCGGTCACGCTCGGGGGCCGGACGGCCAGCCGGTCGGAGATGGCCGACGACATGGCGCTCCCCTCGGCCAGCACGCCGAGCACCCGGTACTGGGCCAGGGTGAGGTCGACGCCGGCCAGGGCCACCTCGGCCTGCTTCGACAGCCACGCCACCGCCCGGCCCGCCCTCCGGCGGTCCCGTGCCACAGGGGCCACGTCGGCCCGCGGCGACACGGTCAGGTGCGCGCTGTCGGCTCCTGATCCGGCTCGGGGCATATCGTTAGGTTACCTAACGATTTTGGTGACCGTACGCGCCGGCTTCCTACCTCCAGGCTCCCGGCTCCCGGCCATGGCCCGGGAAGCCCTGGCGCCCCCCGTGCGTTGTAGGGGCGTGCTCCCCCTCTCCGTCCTCGACCTGGCCACCGTGGCCACCGATTCCTCACCGGCCCAGGCGCTGGCCGAGACCACCCGGCTGGCCGGCGAGGTCGAGGCCCTCGGCTACCGGCGCCTGTGGGTGGCCGAGCACCACGCCATGCCCGCGGTGGCCAGCTCGGCGCCCCCGGTGCTGGTCGCCCACCTGGCCGCCGCCACCTCCACCCTCCGGGTGGGAGCGGGCGGGGTGATGCTGCCGAACCACGCGCCCCTCGTCGTGGCCGAGCAGTTCGCCACCCTCGAGGCGCTCCACCCCGGACGCATCGACCTCGGGATCGGGCGGGCACCGGGGACCGACCCCGCCACCGCCCGGGCCCTGCGGCGCTCAGGAGACCTGGGGGCCGAGCGCTTCCCCGACGACGTGGTCGAGCTGCTCAGCTTCCTGGTGGACGACGGACCTGAGCGCCACCCGGCCCCCGTGCCCGGCCGGGGCCACCTCCCCGAGGTGTGGCTCCTCGGCTCGTCGACCTTCAGTGCCCAGCTGGCCGGCCTGCTCGGCCTGCCCTTCTCGTTCGCCTACCACTTCGCCCCCCGCCTGGTGGACGAGGCGGTCGCCGCCTACCGGTCGACCTTCCGGCCCTCCCGGTTCCTGGAGCGGCCCCACACCATGGTGGCGGTCACCGTGCTGTGCGCACCCGACGAGGAGGAGGCCCGGTGGCTGGCCGGCCCGTCCGCCGTCACCGTGCTGCAGCTGCGGACCGGCCGGCTCACGCCGGTCCTCACCCCCGAGGAGGCCGCCGCCGTCCCCATGACACCGACCGAACGGGCCGTGGTCGAGGCGGCAACCGCCACCCACCTGGTGGGCTCGCCCGATCAGGTGGTGGCCGGGCTCGAGGAACTGGCCGCCCGGACGGGAGCCGACGAGCTCATGCTCTCCACCCGGGCCCACGCCCACGAACCGCGGGCCCGCTCACTGCGCCTGGTGGCCGAGGCATGGGGGCTGGCACCGGTGCCCGGTCGGCCCGTCGCCGTCTGACGGCGGGGATCCGGCCCGACATCGGGCGACGCCTACGTCACCAGTCGCGGCAGGCCGGCAGCACCTCGGACGCCACCAGGGCCAGGTGGTCGAGGTCCTCGAGGTCGAACACCTGGAGATAGACGCGGGTGGCACCCGCCTCGGCGAAGACTCCCAGCCTCTCGACCAGCTCCGCCGGGGTACCGCACAGGCCGTTGGCCCGCAGGTGGTCGACGCTGCCCCCGGCCGCCGCGGCCCGCCGGGCCAGCTCCGCCTCGTCCTCCGCGCAACACAGCGTCTGCGCCACCGAGAAGGTGAGCGTGGCCGGGTCCCGGCCGAGCTCGCCACAGGCGGCCCGGGCCCGCTCGAACTGGGCGCCGCTGTCGTCGGGCGACGAGAACGGGACGTTCAGCTCGGCCGCGAACCGGGCGGCCAGGTGCGGGGTGCGGCGGGGGCCGTGGCCACCGATGATGATCGGCGGTCCCGGCCGCTGGACCGGCTTCGGCAGGGCCGGGCTCCCCGTGAGCCGGTAGTGGCGGCCGTCGTGGTCGAAGCGCTCGCCGTCGGGCGTGGCCCACAGTCCGGTGATCACCTCCAGCTGCTCCTCCAGGCGGTCGAAACGCTCGCCCGTCGGCGGGAAGGGGATGCCGTAGGCGGCGTGCTCCCCGTCGTACCAGCCGGCGCCGAGGCCGAGCTCGACCCGCCCGCCGCTCATGGCATCCACCCCGGCCACGGCGATGGCCAGCGGACCCGGCAGCCGGAACGTGGCCGACGTCACCAGGGTGCCCAGCCGGATGCGCTCCGTCTCCCGGGCGATCCCCGCCAGGGTGATCCAGGCGTCCGACGGTCCCGGCAGCCCGTCACCCGGCCCGATGACCAGGTAGTGGTCGCTGCGGAAGAAGGCCCCGTAGCCGAGCTGCTCGGCCGTCTGCGCCACCCGCACCAGCTGCTGGTAGGTGGCGCCCTGTTGGGGCTCGGTGAACACGCGCAATTCCATCGGCCCAGCCTGGCACCGAACGTGGCGGCCTGCCTCGCCACCGGCGCCGGCACCTGCCTCGACACCGGCGACGGCGACGGTGCAAACTGCTGCGATGGTCACCTCGCCAGCCACCGCCGCCCCTGACGCCACCTCGCCCGAGACCGCCGAGCTCGACGCCGCCGTCGACCAGCTCCTGGCCGACTTCCCGCCGGAGTCCACCTCGAGGGAGGTGTTCCTCGGCGCCCAGTTCGACCGGGGCCTGGCCTGGGTCCAACAGCCCGAGGGCGAGGGCGGGCGGGGTTGGCCCGCCTCCCTCCAGCAGCGGCTCGTGTCGCGCATCCAGGCCGCCGGCGCCCCCAACCCGGGGTTCATCAACGTCATCGGCTACGGCATGTGCGCCCCCACCATCGCCGTCCACGGCACCCCCGAGCAGCGGGCTCGCTATCTGCGCCCGCTGTTCACCTGCGAGGAGATCTGGTGCCAGCTCTTCAGCGAGCCCGGTGCCGGCTCCGACGTGGCCGGGCTGGCCACCCGGGCGGTGCGGGACGGGGACGAGTGGATCATCACCGGGCAGAAGGTGTGGACCACCCTGGCCCACCTGGCCAAGTTCGGCCTCCTCATCGCCCGCACCGATCCCGACCAGCCCAAGCACCGGGGGCTCACCGCCTTCCTCCTCGACATGGAGGCGCCCGGCGTCGACGTCCGCCCGCTGTACCAGATCACCGGCGAGGCCGAGTTCAACGAGGTCTTCATGACCGAGGTGCGGGTGCCCGACTCGGCCCGGCTGGGCGACGTCGGCGACGGTTGGCGGGTGGCCATCACCACCCTCATGAACGAGCGCGTCTCCATCGGCGGCGGGGTCAGCCGGCGGGGCCAGGGTCCCATCGGCGACGCCGTTCGGGTGTGGAACGAGCGGTGGGCCGGGGTCGAGGGGCCCCACGCCGCCGTCCTGCGGGACCGCCTCCTCCAGGCGTGGGTGCGCTCCGAGGCCACCCGCCTGACCAACCTGCGGGCCTCGCAGAACCGCAAGGCCGGCACACCGGGGCCGGAGGGGTCGGTGGCCAAGCTGGCCTACGCGGAGGAGAACAAGCGCATCTACGAGCTGTGCGTCGACCTCCTCGGCGCCGACGGCATGCGCCACAGCTCCGACTACCCCCACATCCGGCCCCAGCACGTCGCCCTGGGCACCACCGACATCACCAAGGCGTTCCTGCGGGTGCGGGCCAACTCGATCGAGGGCGGCACCTCCGAGGTGATGCGCAACATCCTGGCCGAGCGGGTCCTCGGACTGCCGGGCGATCCCAAGCCGGACAAGGACCTCGCCTGGAAGGACACCCTGCGCAACTGAGACCGGGCGTGCCCGGGCGGGGCGGCGGATAGGGTCGGTCGGCACCGGGGGAACACCGACCGATCTGCCAGGGGGAACCATGGACGTCCACGAAGCGCTGTACACGACGCGCGCCATGCGCAGGGTGCGGCCCGATCCGATCCCCATGGACGCCCAGGCCCGCATCCTCGACGCGGCCATCCGTGCCCCGTCGGGGGGCAACACCCAGAACTGGCGCTTCCTCCTGGTCGACGACCCCGAGGTGAAGGGCCGCTTCGGTCCCCTCTACCGCGACGCGGTGGCCCAGCTGTGGGAGACCGTCTACGCCGATCGCCTGGCCGCGGCAGCGGCCGCCCCCGACGACCCGGCCAGCATCGAGATGGTGAAGGTCCAGCGCTCGGCCCAGTGGCTGGCCGACCACTTCGAGGACGTCCCCCTGTACCTGTTCGGTTTCGCCCAGGGCGACCCGACGGGAGGCTCCATCTACCCGGCCATCTGGAGCGCGCAGCTGGCCGCCCGGGCCGAGGGCATCGGCAGTGCCCTGACCGCCGTGCTCGGCTTCTTCCGGCCGAAGGAGAGCCTCGAGATCCTCGGCGTGCCTCCGGGTGAGGGGTGGATCATGGCCTGCTGCGTCAGCTTCGGCTACCCGACCGGGCGTTGGGGGGTGGCGCCCCGCCGGCCCGTCCACGAGGTGGCCCACCGCAACCGGTGGGGCGCACCGGTCGGGTTCGAGGTGTCAGAGCCCTTGTGGTCGGGCGTCGGAGCGGGGGCGTGACGGTCTCCACCCCGCCGCTGCCCCTCGCTCCGTGGCGCGGCGCCGGGACCGCGTCGCGATGAGCTTCGTCGAGCTCGACCGGCCCCGCCCGGGCGTGACCCTGGTCACCCTCAACCGGCCCGAGCGGCGGAACTCGATGGCGTTCGACGTCATGGTCCCCCTCCGGGACGCGCTGGCCGGGATCGGCCGGGACAACGACACCCGGGTGGTCGTGGTCACCGGGGCCGGGTCGTCGTTCTGCGCCGGCGCCGACCTGGAGGACCCGGGCTCGGTCCCCCACGTCGACGGCCTCACCCTCCCCACCATCGCCCTCCGGTCGATGGAGCTCCTCGACGAGGTCATCCGCACCATCCGCCGCCTCCACCAGCCCGTCATCGCCGCCGTCAACGGCCCCGCCATCGGGGGCGGCTTCTGCCTGGCCCTGGCAGCCGACCTGCGCCTGGCCGGCCCGGAGGCCGTCTTCCGGGCGGCGGGCATCAACAACGGCCTGACCGCGGCCGAGCTGGGCCTCAGCTACCTGCTCCCCCGGGCGGTCGGCACGGCCCGGGCGGCGGAGATCATGCTCACCGGGCGGGACGTCGGCGCCACCGAGGCCGAGCGCATCGGGCTGGTGTCGGCCGTCCACGACGACGCCTCCCTCCTCGACGCCTGCTTCGACGTCGCCGACCGCATCGCCGCCTTCAGCCGCCCGGGGGTGGAGCTGACCAAGCGCGCCCTGTGGGGCAGCATGGACGCCTCGAGCCTCGAGGCCCACATGGACGCCGAGGGCACCGCCCAGCTACTGGTGCGCATCACCACCCGCAACTTCGAAGAGGCCGTCCGGGCCCGCAAGGAGGGCCGTCCTCCCGAATTCCGCGACTGACCGGCCCGGCGGAGGGACGGCGTCCTTCCGCCGCCGGGACGCTGCGGTGGTTCGCCGGCCTGCCGCCCGCCCCCTACACTGCGTGGCGTCCGGCGTGCCTGGTGCACTCCGTGCGGGCGTAGCTCAATGGCAGAGTCCCAGCCTTCCAAGCTGGTCATGCGGGTTCGATTCCCGTCGCCCGCTCCACACGGATGCGCAGGTCAGCCGGGGTGCGTGCCCCGGCTGCCTTCGTGTCGGGGCTCAGATATCGCACAGATATCGCACATTCCGAATCCGCCTACCCCTGCGCCGCCGTCGCAAGGCCGGCCAGTGCCTTGTCCCTGTCCCGGCTGGCGTGATGGCGACGTACCGGAACCGGCACCCGGCAGCGTGGCTGGCTCAACATCCTCAGGGCAAGCGAAGGGCGACTACACCTGACTGCCACTCGTGGAGCAGCGCGTCCCACCACTCGTGGAGCATTGAAAGGTCCCGTCGCCATCACGACGGTGTGGACGGATGCGATCAGGCATCAGCGCCGCGGAGGGCGGCCGAGCGGAAGAAAACGATCGGCTACGGTTCTCTCACAGCTTGTCGCCACTCCGAAGGGAGCCAATGTGCACCGATCACTCCGCCGCTCAATTGCTGGAATTGCAGTCGTGCTGATCGCAACGTCGATTCTCGGTGCCGCACCTGCTGGCGCTTCGTCGGTCAACTCGGCGACGGAGGGTTCCCATGTCAGTGCGCCGCAGCTGAATTACGGCTACTTCGCGACCTCTTTGAACGGAAGCACCACTCCCACGATCACAACCGTGTCCGGCGGCATCACGGCGACGGTGGCCGGCGGTCAACTGAGGTTCTACTGGGATCAGGAGCACTACTCCGTCGGCACGTACATCGATACGGTCGGCCCGTCCGCTTCCGTCTTCACGGCATTGCCTCACGACCCGGTGTGCGCGACCGCAACGGGTGACACCGGGTACGCAAGTATCGACGACATCACCGTGTCGGGCTCCACGGTGGTATCGGCGGCGATGCATTTCGAATGCACAGTGAGCGACCAATACGTGTCCGCTGTAGAGGTCGGGACGATCGCGTTCAACCTGCCCGCCGACCCCGGGAACGGCTACTACCTCTACGGCAGCGGCGGAGAACTTCAAGGGTTCGGCAATACCGGCTACCTGTCGTACCTCGGCACGTTGACGCTGACGTCGTTGAATCGGCCGATCGTGACGATGGCCACAACGCCCGACGATGGTGGGTACTGGATGGCGGCATCGGACGGCGGTGTCTTCGCCTTCGGCGACGCCGCCTTCTTCGGTTCGGCGGGGAACCTCGTGCTCGACAAACCCGTCGTCGGGATGGCTGCGACGCCCGACGGTCACGGCTACTGGCTCGTGGCCTCGGACGGCGGCATCTTCGCCTTCGGCGACGCGAGATACCTCGGATCGATGGGGGGGAAGCCGCTGAACGAGCCGATCGTCGGTATGGCCGCGACGCCCGACGGCAATGGCTACTGGCTCGTGGCCTCGGACGGCGGCATCTTCGCCTTCGGCGACGCGAGATTCCTCGGATCGATGGGGGGAACGCCGCTGAACGAGCCGATCGTCGGTATGGCCGCGACGCCCGACGGCAATGGCTACTGGATGGTTGCATCGGACGGTGGCATCTTCGCCTTCGGTGACGCGAGATTCCTCGGATCGATGGGGGGAAAGCCGCTGAACAAGCCGATCGTCGGCATGTCCGCGACCCCAGACGGCAAGGGATACAGGCTCGTTGCCTCGGACGGCGGCATCTTCTCCTTCGGCGCCCCGTACTTCGGGAGCCTGGCCGGTAACGATGTGGCGGACGTCGCGGGGATGATCACGTAAGGAAGCGGTCGATTCCTCTACTGCCATTCGTCTCAGGCCAGAGTGTCCGAGCAATTCCTGCGGCCTTCTACGGCCGGGAACATCCTTCCCCCTGCATCACTGCCTGCATCACTGCGATCTGTCGCCCGATGGCTACGGTGGTCCGGTGACCCTCCGCCGCGTCGAACTGGTGCGCGTCGACCTCCCCCTGGTGCGGCCGTTCCGGACCTCGTACGGCACGGAGACCCACCGTGACGTCCTCCTCGTCCACATGGAGACCGACGACGACGAGGGCTGGGGCGAGGTCGCCGCCCAGGCCGGGCCCTTCTACAACGAGGAGTTCGTGGACGCCTCGGCCATGGTGATCGAGCGGTTCGCCGTCCCCGCACTGGCCGCCGCCGACCACCTCACCGCCGCAGACGTCGGGCCGGCCCTGGCCCGGATCAAGGGCTACCCGGCGGCCAAGGCCGGCCTGGAGATGGCCCTCCTCGATGCCGAGCTCCGGGCGTCCGGCACCCGGCTGGCCGACCGCCTGGGCGGCGTGCGCGACGCCGTCGAGGTGGGAGTGTCGGTGGGGATGACGGGGTCGGTCGCCACGCTGGTCGAGGTGGTGGCGGGCCACGTGGACGAGGGCTACCGACGGGTGAAGCTCAAGATCGAGCCGGGCTTCGACACCGAACCAGTCGGGGCGGTGCGCGACGCCTTCCCCGACCTGCCCCTCCAGGTGGACGCCAACGCCTCCTACGGCCCGTCCGACATCGAGCACCTGTGCGCACTCGACGCCTTCGGCCTCCTCATGGTCGAACAGCCCTTCGCTGCCGACGACCTGGCCACCCACGCAGCGCTCGCCCGGCAGATGGCGACCCCGGTCTGCCTCGACGAGTCGATCACCTCTGCCCGGGCGGCGGCGGCTGCCATCGACGCCGGAGCCTGCAGCATCGTGAACCTCAAGGTGGCACGTGTCGGCGGGCTGCTCGCCTGCGCGTCGCTCCACGACCTGTGCCGGGAACGATCGGTGCCGGTGTGGTGCGGCGGCATGCTCGAGTCGGGCGTGGGCCGTGCCGCCAACATCGCCCTCGCCACCCTGCCCGGCTTCACCTACCCGGGCGACATCTCTGCCACCAGCCGGTACTTCCACCGCGACGTGACCGAGCCGTTCGAGCTCACCGGGTCCCAGCTGGCCGTGCCAACCGGTCCCGGGCTCGGTGTCACCGTGGACGAGGGCGCGCTGGCCGAGCTGGGCGGGACCCGTCGGGACGTCCTCGCCCCCGACTGACCCCCCACCCGGCTGTCCCGCCGGCGCGACGAGATCGGTACATGCCGAACACGCGACGGTGCTGTGCGCACGGACACCAACCAGATCACCGGATGGCGGGGCACTACGATCTCGCCACACGGCGAGCTGAACCTGGCCAGCAGCCAACGCTGTCGCCCCTGCCGCAGGGGGCGGGATCGGGCGACCAGACGGGAGTCAACGGTGGTGGCGACGACAGAGGCAAGCCAGCCAGGCGTTGTTCCCGTTCCTGCCGGGAACACCAGCTCGTCGCCTGGCCGGCGGGACAGCGGGGAGCACGCCGCAGGGATGGCGACCACCGGTGGCCGCCCCCGGCGGGTAGCGGCACACGTGGCCGTCGTGGTCGCCTACCTGGTGGCGCTGGCGCCGTTCGCCGGCGGAGCAGTGCTCGACGCGACTCGGGGCTGGTTGCCGTACGGCGACGACGCCGTCATCTCGTGGCGGGCGGCCGATGTGCTGTCGACCCACGGTCCGCTCGTCGGACAGATCACGCTGGATCGATCGCCGGGGCACACCGCATTCGACCTCGGCCCCCTCCTCTACTGGCTGCTCACCGTGCCCGTCCACCTGGATCCGGCCCATGGCACCCTGTGGGGGGCGGCGCTGTGGTGCGCGGTGGCTGCAGGGGTGACGGTCACCGCCGGCAGGGCGGTGGGCGGTCCGATGGGCGCCCTGGCCGCCGCTGCCGTCTTCCCCGTGCTCGCCCTTGCCCTCCCCGAGATGCCTCTCGACCCGGCGTGGAACCCCAGCATCGGACTGTGCTGGTACGTGGCCATGGCTGCCTGCGCGGTGGCGGTCGGTAGCGGGCGACGCCGGTGGCTGCCGGCACTGGTCACCGCCGGGTCGATAGCTGCGCAGTGCCACCTGTCCTTCGCCGTCGCCGTACCCGGGGTGGTCGCCGTGGCGCTCGGCCTGGGCCTGGCAGCCACGCCAGCGGGAACTCGCAGGTCATGGCGCGGTCCGGTTCTGGTTACCACCGCGATAGGAGTGGCGTGTTGGACGCCCACCGTCATCCAGCAACTGACAGGTCGGCCGGGCAACCTCACCGCCATCCTCCAGGGCACCGGCGGCCATCACGTGATCGGATGGCTGGACGCTGTCCGCGCCCTGGGGACCGCCGTCGGTCCCCATCCACTGTGGACGCAGCAACTGGCCACCATGCCCTTCTTCACCTTCATCGGCGCCATCGTCCAGGGGGACCTGGGCGCGGCTGTCGTCGTCACCGTGCTCCTGCTGGCGATGGCGATCGGCGCGCTCCGCTCCCACCACACCTCACTGGGTGCGGCCGCGGCCGTCGCTCTCGCCCTCGACGCCGGGGTGGTCGTGTCGGTCGCCCGATTCCCATCCGGGCAGTTCCTTGCCCTGCACTACACGCTGCGCTCAGCGGATGCGGCTGGCATCCTCTCGTGGCTGGTCCTTACCTGGGGCGGGATCACCGGCTGCCAGGCCGCCGTCCGGTGGCGACATGCGCACCGACAGCAGCGCCTGGGCCGCCCTGCCACCGCAGGCCACCCGCGCTGGCGGCAGGTGGGCACCATCGCCCTGATAGGTGCGTCGTTGGCCGCGGCCGCCAGCGTGCCGGCGTCCCTCGCCGCCGAGCGGGACGACCCATCGCTGGCGCTGGCCGCACGCATCTCGGCCCAGGCTCGCGCCATCGACACCGCCATGCGGCCGGTGCTCGGTCGCCAGCCGGTGCAGATGACCATTGTTCCCGACCCGGCGTTGCCCACCCTCGAGGGCCTCTCGAACGTCCTACTCACGCTCGGCGTCGCCTGGCTGGCCCGCACTCAGGGGTACGACGTCCGGATGTCGGCGTGGTACGCAGCCGGCATCGGGCCCCAGGCAGGGCCGCTGCCCGGCATCAGGCAGGTGCGGGTCACGTTCCCCCGCGGGCGGCCGGTCGCCACCCTCGTTCCAGGTCAGTCGGCACCAGCACCGCGATCGGGCTGATCGTCGATGGTCACCGGCCGGGTGGCCACCGCTCGCGAACCGGTGCGCCTGGCGGAAGGTGTGCCGGGCCCAGGCCGGGCGTGCAACGATCACGCCGTGAGCCGCTCCCGCTACTCCCACCTTGGTGCCCCGACGGACCGACGGGGCAGGGCGCTCCGCTCGCTCGCCCCCCTCGGCCTGGTCGCTGCCATCACCGCCGGGTGTGGCACCCCGGGCGTGTCCCCGTCGACGAGTGGAGCCGGGCCGCACCCGGCGACCACGAGACCTGCCGCCGCCGGCTGGTCGGCGCCGTCGACGCTGTCGAATGGTGTGGCCGTCGCCGCGCTGGCCTGTGCCAGCTCCACCCACTGCGTCGCACTCGACGCGGCAGCCCGCCCGTACCTGTTCGGGTCGAAAGGCTGGATCGAGTACCCGGCGGTCGGCCCGCCTCCGCCGGCCGGTCAGCCCGGCCCGCTCCTCGCCTGCGGTGGAGCCTCCCTGTGCATCGCCGTCCCGTCCGCCAACCTGGTGGCGATGTGGAACGGCATCTCGTGGTCGTCGCCGGCGCCACTTCCCGGGGCCCGTCCCCTCCAGGCTGTCGGGTGCGCGCCCGGATCCTTCTGCGCGGCCATCGACGGCATCGGTGACGGCTTCACGTTCGACGGATCGTCGTGGTCGGCGGCGATCAACGCCTGGGGCAGCGCCTCGGCCATCTCCTGCGTCTCCCCGTCGTTCTGCATGGCCGCCGGAGGCGGACTGTCGCAGTGGAACGGCACGTCGTGGTCCAAGCCCGACACCGGCGACCCCCTCGGCCAGTTCACCGGCATCTCGTGCCCGAGCACCTCGTTCTGCGTGACGATCGACTCGGCCGGCAACGACATGACGTGGAACGGCACCTCGTGGTCGCCCCCACGGACCATCGACCCCGCCACGACCGGGGCGTCCCCACGAAGGCTCACGGCCATCTCGTGCGGATCACCACAGTTCTGCGTGGCCGGTGACAGCACCGGTCACGCAATGGTGTGGAACGGAACCGACTGGTCGGCACCCGCACCGGCCACAGCCGGCACCCCGATCACCGCCCTGTCGTGCCCCACCGTCCGGTGGTGCATGGCCGGCACATCCGCCGGCACCGTGCTCTCCTACCGGCGGCCCTGACCCACCGGCGACCGGCAGACCCTCAGCTCGCCAGCGCCTCGGCCAGGCGCCGGTAGGACTCGAGCGGGAACCCCTCGGCGTCCGTCACCACCTGGATGCACACGTGGTCGGCACCCGCCTCGTGGTGGTCACGCACGCGTGCCGCCACCCGCTCGAGGCTCCCCCACGCCACCACCGCATCGACCAGCCGATCGCTGCCACCGCCGGCCAGGTCCTCCTCGCTGAACCCGAGTGACCGCAGGTTCTGGGCATAGTTGGGCAGGGCCAGATAGCCGGTGGTGAAGGTCCGGGCGAGCTGCCGTGCCCGTCCCGCCTCCTCCTCGAGGACGACTGTCACCTCTGGAGCGAGGAGCGGGCCGTGCCCGAGGATGTCGCGAGCACGGGCCGTGTGCTCGACCGGCACGAAGTACGGGTGAGCTCCGGCCGATCGCTCGCCGGCCAGTGCCAGCATCTTCGGGCCCAGTGCGGCCAGGATCCGCCGATCAGCAGGCACGGGCGGGTCTGCGGCGTCGAGCGCATCGAGGTAGGCGACCATGTGCGCATAGGGCCGGCGGTACCCCTCGACGATGAGCTCGTGGCTGGCCCCGATCCCCAGGAGGAAGCGGCCGGGTGCCGCCGCCTCGAGCTCGGCCGCCGCTCGAGCCAGCTCGTCGGCCGGGGTCGCCCAGATGCTGGCGATGCCGCTCGCCACCACCGCCGTCGTCGTCGAAGCCAGCAGTCTGGCGAACCTCGGCGCCAGGCCGGGCTCGAACCCGCCGGACGACCACAGCGCTCCGTACCCGGCACGTTCCAGCTCGGCGGCGACGTCGGCGTCCGGATCGCCGGCCGAGCGCCAGGTGCCGCTCCACCACACGCCGAGGGGACCCAGATCCACGATCCCACGCTAGCTCGCCGGTTCCAGCCCGGCCCGGTCGGCCCGGTCGCCGACGGGACGCCAGCCGGCTGCACTCCTCAAGCCGACCAGGAACGATGCCGATCTGACGACGATGGGGGCACCGTGGCGGACCGAGCGCGCACGTGAGCCAGCGCGGCCACGCTCCGGTAGGGACCGTCCCGAGTTCATGGGCACCGGCGTCGCTTCCGTCCTCAGCGCGATGCTCGCGTCGGCGTCGGCCGTCAGCATGGTGGCCATCGCACTCGACCGTACGCCGGGGGCGGAGCGGGTACCCGCCCTGGCCGTCGGCGGTGTGGCCGTCGTCACCGCCCTCGCCCTCATCGTCCACGTGCGGCGGACCGGCCGGGGCCTGTCCAGGCTCACCGTCCACGGGGTGCTGACAATGGCACTGGCAGTCGTCGCCGTCGCCGTGTGGTGCGGACACGGCGGGACCACCGCGTTGGCGGGTCTCGGGTACTTCGCGTGGCTGCCGCTCGTCGCCTTCGCCTACCTGCCCCACCGTGAGGCGGTCCCCCATCTTGTTGCCGCGGGGGCGCTGTGCATCGCCCTCGTGCTCGCCACCGTCGCCGTCACCCCGGTCGGGTGCGCGCTCGACGTCGTCGGCACCATCGCCGCGGGATCGCTGACCGCCGGCTACTTCCGGTCCCTCCTGCTCCGCACCTCCATCGAGGACCATCTCACCGGCCTCCCCAACCGCCAGGCGCTCCCGGCCATCCTGGAGCGGGAGGCAGCTGGCGCCACCAGAACAGGAGCGCCACTGGCCATCGCCGTGCTCGACCTCGATCGCTTCAAGGAGGTGAACGATTCGGCCGGGCACCACGCTGGCGACGGCGTGTTGCGGACAGCAGCCGACACATGGAGCCGCATGCTCCACCCCCAGGCCTCGCTCGCCCGCTACGGCGGCGACGAGTTCGTCGCCGTCATGCCCGGGCTCAGCGCATCCCAGGCCGCCGTCGTCGTCGACGAACTCCGACGGGCCGGCGGGCACCCGTGTTCGGCCGGAGTCGCCGAATGGCGACCGGGCGAGCCGATCGACACGGTCCTGGCCCGGGCCGACGCCGCCCTCTACCGCGCCAAGCGCGAAGGACGGGGGCGGGTGGTCCAGGCACCCGACACCGCTACACCCGACGCCGCCGTGCTCGCTGTCCTCGGGCCCGATGGTGCCGGCGACGACGTGGGACCGGCACGCACGGCTGCACCGGTGGTGCCAGCAGCCACCCTGGCCACCGTGGTGCGCACCCGCACCGGCCGGACCGCCCCCGGCCGCCCGTCACCGACCGCAGACCGGGTGGTGCGCCTCGTCCGGGTGATGGGCATGCTCTACGTGGCCGCCGGAGCCATCTACCTGCCCCAGATCACCTTCGACCCGATCCCCGGCGCCCGCGTGGCCCCGGCTGCGGCCATCACCGCGACCGCGTTGGTCGTCGGTGCGGCCGTGGCGGCCGGGGCACGGTGGCTGGCGCGCCAGGTGGGGATGGCCGCCATCCACATCGGGTTGGTGGTGGGCATGGTCGCGGTAGCGACGGGGTCGATCCTCGCCCGGAGCGGCCCCGAGGGCATCGTCGCGCTCGGCATCTTCGCCTGGATCTGGATGTACGCATTCACCGTCTTCTCATGGCGCCTTGCCGCCTTCTACTGTGCACTCGGCTCCGCGTTCACCATCGGCTTCGTCGTCTCGACCGTCAGCCACAACACGGCGAGCGTGGCAATCCTCACCGTGTACACCGCCGCCGGCATCGGCGTGCTCGTCGGCCACCTGAACCAGGTGCTCCAGCAACAGGCCCGGATCGACGCCGTGACCGGTCTCCCCAACCGCGCCGCCCTCGAGCGCGAGCTGGCGCGCAGCGTCGCCGTGTCGACACGCACCGGCACCCCGCTCGCTGTCGCCGTGATCGACCTCGACCACTTCAAGGACGTGAACGACGCCTCGGGGCATCACGCGGGCGACGCCCTCCTCCGCCGGTTCGCCGACGAGTGGCGGAACGGCGTCCGGCCCACCGACCTTCTCTTCCGCTACGGGGGCGACGAGTTCGTCCTGCTCCTGCCGGGGTGTGCGCTCGGCGAAGCAGCCGCCCTGGTCGAACGGCTCCGCCTGGCCGCTCCCGGCCCCTGCTCCATCGGCATCGTCGAACGGCGCACGGGCGACAGCACCGACTCGCTCGTCGCACGGGCGGACAGCGCTCTCTACGCCGCCAAGCAGGCGGGCAGGAACCAGGTGGCCACTGCGGGCGACGGGGCGTGAGGGGTACCGCCGGCGAACGGCCGGAACGGAGGACCAGTGGGCCGGCGGACCAGCCGCTCCCCGTGATCAGCGGCCGGACCGTTCCGGTCCAGCAGCCTCGAGGACAGCGGCCGCCCTCGTGGCGAACTGCAGCTCGAACCGGACGTCGGGGTCGGTGAGATCGGCATCGACCAGCTCCCGCACCCGCCCCATCCGGTACTTCATCGTGCTGGGGTGGATGCCGAGCGCACGGGCCGCTCGTTCGATCGATCCGGCATGGTCGAGGTAGGCGCCGAGCGTGGCCACCAGCTGACGCCGGTTCGTCCGGTCGTACTCGACCAGCACGCCGAGCCTCCGCTCCACGAACGCCGCCACGCGGCCCGGCTCCCCGATCGAGGCGAGCAGTGCCGCCATCCCCAGCTCCTCGAAGCGGACGAGGCCCGACCCGGCCGGACCCAGCTGGAGGGCGAGGCGGGCCTGGTCGATCGATGCCGGGAGGCCCTCGATCGAGGGCGCGGCCGACCCCACGCCCAAGCGGGATCCCGGCTCGGCGGCAAGGCGGTCCAGGTGGGCGTTGCCGTCAATCGTGTCCGGAACGACCACGAGCACGACCGGACCGGCACCGGCGGCCAGCGGCGGGAGCCCCGCTGACGACAGCCCGGCACGGATGGACCCGAGCGGCGTGTCGCCCCGGAACCGGACCAGCGCCGCCCGCCAGGGCGGGGCATCCGGCGCGACCAGGCGCGAAGCGCGTGTCTGCAGCTCGTCCGCCCGGCCCGATACGAGTGCCTCGGCCAGGCGCCACCACGCCGCGTCCCCGGCCGGATCGGTGCTCGCCACCGACCACAGCTCGAGCACGAGCACGACCAGCTCGATCACGAACTCCCCCAACTGTCCCAACGAGCCGTCCCGATCGAGGACGGCGACCGCCCCCGAGACGTCGCCGTCGTGGATCACCGGCAGCCATGTCCAGCTGGTCGCCCTGACGAACGACGGGACGGACCCCTCCCCGGACAGCCCCCCAGGTGCAGGGAGGCTTCGCAGGTCGCCGGAGGGAACCTCCCCCCATGCGGCGCGCACGTTGCCGGCCGCGTCGACCACCCGGACCGGCCGGCCGATGAGCATCCCGGCGGCGCGGGCGATGTCACCCACGCCACCCTCCGAGACCACGTCGGAGGCGACGGCCCGCACGGCCCGTCGGACCTCCTCGAGCAGTGCTCCTGCGCTGCGCCCGGCGAGGTCCGCGCTCACCGCGAGCCGGCTCTCGGTGGCGCCGGCACTCGACTCGGCCCGCTCGAGCGCGCTGCGGGCCCCGGCGACGAGGAGCTCGACCAGGCGCGCCTCGGTGCGCCCAGGGTGGGCCTTCCAGCTGACGACCACGAGGCGCCGCTCCTCCTGGCTCGACGGGGGACCGAGATCGTAGGCGAACGACCATGCCCGACCGGGCAGGGAGATGACGTACCCACTGGTCACCCGGGTGCCGGCGGCCAGGGCGGCGTCCAGCTCGACCGCCGACGGCGCCCACGGACCACGCGACCAGGTGCCGCCCAGCTCACGCACCGCCTCGATGCGCCCGCTGGCCACGTGGACCTCGCCGGCGATGTAGCGCACGGCGTCCAAGGCCAGTCCCGGGGCGGCCTCGGACTCGGCCGCCGGCACGGCGGGTGGGCCCACCCGTGCGCCCCTGCCCGTCCGAGCTTCCACCGATCCTCCCTGCCGTTCTCATGCCACCGGCGACCGCCGGAGGCCCTCGGGACCCCGCTCCCCGCCGGGAAGCCTCCTAGCTGCCGATCCGGCCCGTGCCCCCGGCCGAGTACGCGGTCTCCGAATGCTGCGTCAGGTCGAGGCCCGTGTCCTCCGCCTCGGCCGACACCCGCAGGCCCATGACCAGGTCGACCGCCTTGGCGATGACGAACGTCACGCCGAAGCTGAACACGACGGTCACGCCGGCGGCGATCAGCTCCCAACCGAACACGTGGATCCCGCCCCCCTCGAGCAGGCCGTTGCCCCCCGCCGGGTTGACCGCGGTCGTGGCGAACAGCCCGAGGAGGACCATCCCCACCAGGCCTCCGACCCCGTGGACGCCCAGCACGTCGAGCGAGTCGTCGTAGCGGAACCGGAACTTGAGGCGCACGGCGGCAGCGCACACCAGCCCAGCCACGGCGCCGACCAGCAGGGCGGGCATGGGGCCGATGAACCCGGCACACGGCGTGATCGCCACCATGCCGGCCACCGCGCCCGAACCGCCCCCGAGGGTGGTGGCGACCCGCTCCTTGCCCACCTCGAACGCCAGCCAGCCGAGGAGGCCGGCAGCGGCCGCCAGCTGGGTGTTGACGAACGCCTGGACGGCGACGCCGTTCGCCGCCAGGGCCGAACCGGCGTTGAAGCCGAACCAGCCGAACCACAGGATGCCGACGCCCAGCAGGCTGAGGGGCACCGAGTGGGGCGCCATCGACTCGCGCGGCCATCCCCGCCGTCTACCGAGGACGAGGACGATGGCCAGCGTCGAGAAGCCTGAATTGATCTCGACCACCGTGCCCCCGGCGAAGTCGAGCACGCCGTGGCTCGCCAACCACCCTCCGGGGCTGAACACCCAGTGGGCGAGGGGCAGGTAGACGAGGACCACCCACAGGGTGATGAAGACGACGAACGCGGGAAAGCGGATCCGATCGACCGTGCCCCCGCTGATCAGGGCGGCGGTGATGACGGCGAACATCATCTGGAAGACCATGACCGCCGACGCCGGCACCCGGAGGTGGGTGAGACCGGGTAGAGGATGCGCCATCCCGTGCAGGCCGGCCAGCCCCAGGTTCCCGATGAGACCACCGCCCGCGTCCCTGCCGAAGGCGAGGCTGAAGCCGAACACGGCCCAGATCACCGTCACCAGCCCCATGCAGAAGAAGCTCTGCATCATCACGGCCAGGACGCCCTTCGAGCGGACCATCCCGCCGTAGAAGATGGCGAGGCCGGGCACCATGAAGAGCACCAGCGCCGCGCTCACCAGGACCCATGCCGTATCGGCGGCGCTCATTGCACTTCCCCTCGTCATACGTTCCCGGGACCGGGGGTCCCCCGTCGGTGGACCGAGGGCAACCTAGTCGACCGGCACGCTCCCGCCCAGATCGGAGGCGGCACCGCCCCGCAGCACCAGGTAGACGTTGTCGTCGACCACGAACGTCCCCACCAGCAGGTACCCGTCCGCCGCCTGGGAATCGAGCTCGGACTCGACCTCGCGGCGGGGCTCGGCGTTGACCAGCCGGCCACCGTGGACCCGCAGGATCCGGTGGGAGGCGGGACCGCTGGCCGCCCGTGCGTCCTCAGCCACCGGCAGCTCCGTCGTCGAGCGCGCCCGGGGCGGGTGCCGCGGCGCTCTCGGCCAGGCGCTCGCGGAAGGCCTTCGCTTCGTCCATCAGGGCGATGGCGTCGGGGATGTCCATGACGGGGATGATCTCGAATTCGTACCACGGGCTGAAGATGGCCGCCGCCCGGCCAAGGAGCTTGCCGTCCGGCTCGTCCATCTCGACCAGGGCCATGCCGCCGCGCCCGTCGGCGCGCGACAGGAAGTGCAGCAGGGTCAGCCGGTGATCGGGCATCCACGCGTCGAAGGTGCGCCGTTCGGCGGCCAGGTCCGCCTCCATGTCGGCGGTGCCGCGCCTCCTGGTCCACTGGAAGACGAACTTCACCGTGCACCCTCCCCCGTCCGGCCCCCCGAGGCGCCACCATCGCACGCCGACCGGGTCCCGGTCAACGGTGACCGGCCAACGGGCGTGAATCGGCGCGACCTCGTCAGGCCAGCAGCGATCGCTCGCGCCCGTCGTCGTCGGAGGTGGGCCCCGGCGCGCCGCGCACCCGGATGTACCACTCGGTGCCCCACACCATGGCGAAGGCGTCCTCGGGCAGCGTGAGGTAGAAGTCGGTCTCTCCGATCTGGCTGGCGTGCGCCCGCATCGCCGCTGCCTTCGGCCCGACGTGCGCGGTGACGTCCACGCGTGTGGTGATCCGGTGCTCGGGCTCGCCCAGCACCTCGAGGGTCGC
Source organism: Actinomycetes bacterium (assembly GCA_021806045.1). Classification (GTDB taxonomy): domain Bacteria; phylum Actinomycetota; class Acidimicrobiia; order Acidimicrobiales; family RAAP-2; genus JAJZDI01. The sequence goes on along the minus strand of JAJZDI010000008.1, from coordinate 58,910 downwards.
CATGCGGTCCTCGTCCAGGTGGATACCGAGGTCGGCGGCCAGCCCGAGCAGCGATCGGAGGAAGTCCCGGTTCTGGGTCATGAGGTAGACGCGCCCGGTGCCGGCCAGATCCGCGGCGCGCATCCCCACCTGATGGGCCTTGATGTGATCGGGATGGCCGTAGTTCCCGTGCTCGTCGTAGACGACGACCACGTCGGCATGCTCCTCGGCGAGAATGGCCGCCACCCTGGCCGCCACCACCTCGGTGTCGGCGTTCGCGAAGCACGCGGGGTCATCGTTGCCAGCCGTGCCGGCCATGCCCGAGTCGAGGTGGCCGAGCTGCACGAGACGGTCCACCCCGAGGATGGCCGCAGAGGCCTGGAGCTCCGCCGCCCGCCGCTGGGCCAGTGTCTCCCCCGGCGCGAGGAGGTCGGCCGGGTACTCGCCCAGCTCGCCCCCGGTCGCGGTGATCAGGACGACCCGGTGGCCTTCGGCGGCCAGCGAGGCCATGGTCCCGGCCGTGACGATGGCCTCGTCGTCAGGGTGGGCGTGGATGAACGCGACCGTCGCCATCACCGCTGCAGGCTACCGAAGGTCACGCTGCCCGACCGGCCGATCGTCAACCGAGCGGGAGCTGGGGCGCGTCGGCGAGGGAGGCCACTCCCGCCGTCGAGCGGGCCACCGACGGTGCTCCCGCCCGCCTCAACTCCTCGTCCGTGCGTCCCTTCGTTCCGCCCGGCCGGCCTCGCACGGCGTAGATCCGGCCCGGGTCGAAGGACCGGACGCTCCGGTCCCCGGGCCGGCCACCGACGACCTCGACGGACTCGCTGCCGTTGCGCCGGTTCACCACGTAGGCCAGGAACGTCCACGAGGCACGCCGCCAGGGCACGCCGGCGACGACGACGGGGTCGCCCGCCCGCAACCCGTTCCAGGCATCGGAACGTTCGATGTCGTCGCTCGGACGCTGGCCCACGGTCAGAGGGTGGGCTCCACCTCGGACGGCCGGCGCTCGGACTCGCCCAGCGCGGCCCGCTCCGTCCGCATGGTGCGCAGCCGGTGCCAGAACAAGGCGACGACGGCCAGGACGATCAGCACCGCGGCCACGTACCCGGCGTAGCTGAAGGCCGAGATCACGTGGTGCCAGCTGCTCCCCAGGCTGTAGCCGATGCTGGCCAGCGCGCCGCAGAACACGGCCGAGCCGACCAGGGAGAACAGGCTGAACTTCACCAGGCCCATCTCGCCCAGACCCGCTGCGAACGAGACGAACGACCGCAGCAGGGGGATCAACCGGCCGAAGAACACGACCGGTTCACCGCGCCGCTCGAACCATCGCTCGGCTCGATCGAGGTCCTTGTGGGTGAGGAGGATGTACTTGCCCACCCGGTCGACGAGCGGCCGCCCGCCGAGGTAGCCGATGGCATATCCCAGGTACGACCCGATCATCTCCCCCGCCACACAGGCCACGATGACCCAGGCCAGGTTGAGCGGTGCGTGGCCGGTCGAGAGCTGCCCGCTGGCCAGCGCACCGCCGTAGCCCATGGCTGCTTCGGCCCCGATGGGGATGCCCATCGACGAGATCGCCGTGATGACGACGATGGCCACGTAGCCCCAATTGGCGAGAAAGTGATCCATGGGACCCAATTTGTACCCGAAGGGAGCACCGCAGACGGGGCCACCCCCGGGCCACCGGCCGTCGGCGGCCGTGCGCCACACCCCAGCCGCACCCCCGCCCGGCGCACGGGCAGGCGAACGGGCAGGTCCGGGCCAGGTGGTGGACGGCGTTGGTAGCCTCCGCTCGATGGCCACACCCACGACCGACCGGAACGCCAGCGACACCGAACCCGCCTGGACGACCGAGCGCGTCGTCGCACCCGACGGCACCCCGCTCACCGCCTACCGCCAGGCCGTCGATGACGACGGGAGCGACGCCGTCGATCTCCTCCTCGTCCACGCCACCGGGTTCTGCGCCGCCGTGTTCGACCCGCTGGTCGCCGCGCTGCCACCGGGGTTCCGCTGCGTCACCCTGGACCTGCGCTTCCACGGCGCATCCGGCCGCCCGGACCCCCTCACCTACGACTGGTCCGGCTTCGCCGCCGACGTACTGGCCTGCGTCGACCAGCTCGGGCTCGACCATCCGGTGGCCTTCGGCCACTCGTGCGGCGGCGCCTCCCTGATCCTGGCCGAGGAGCACCGCCCGGGGACGTTCGCCGCCCTCTACTGCTTCGAGCCGGTCATCATGCCGTCAGACGAGCCCCGACCACCGGAGGTGGAGGGCAACCCGCTGGCCACCGGGGCACTGCGCCGGCGGGAGTCGTTCGCCTCCGCGTCCGACGCGTTCGCCAACTTCTCGTCGAAGCCGCCTTTCGACACGCTCGACACGGCTGCGCTCCGCGCCTACGTCGAGCACGGCTTCGAGCTCATCCCTGCCGATGAGGGGGGCGACGGGCTGGCGGTGCGACTCCGGTGCCGCCGTGAGGACGAATCCCAGATCTACGCACACGGCGGTTCGCACGACGCCTTCGCCCACCTCGGCTCGGTGGCCTGTCCCGTCACCCTGGTATGCGGAGCGACGACCGATGCCTTCGGCCCCGACGTCCTGGCCGCCGACGCCGCCCGGCTGCCACAGGCATCGGTCCAGGTGCTCGACGGGATGGGTCACTTCGGGCCGCTGGAGGCGCCGGCGACCGTCGCCCGCTCGGTGGCCGCCGCACTGGCCGGACACAGGCCCTCCGGGCGGGGCGGCGCGGCGACCGCACCACCCTCGTCGTAGGCTGCGGCGATGGGGCTGGTCCCACCCCGCTCGCTGTCCCCTTCGAAGGTCACCGCCTTCCGGGACTGCGCGCTCGCGTTCCGGTTCTCCGCCATCGACCGGCTGCCCCAACCGCCGACCGAGGCGACCATCAAGGGGACCCTGGTCCACGCGGCCCTGGAGCGCCTGTTCTGGGACCATCCCCCCGGCGAACGCACCCCGGACGCGGCCCAGGCGGCGCTGGCGGCGGCGTGGGCGTCGATGCGAACCGGGGCGGACGTGACCGGGTTGCACCTGTCCCCCGACCAGACGGCGGCGTTCCTCGACGACGCCCGGGCGCTGGTGTCGAACTACTTCCTCCTCGAGGACCCGGACGATGTCGACGCCGTGGGCGTCGAGCTCACGCTGGAGGCGCCCGTCGCCGGGACCCGCCTGCGGGGGATCATCGACCGGTTGGACCTCGACGGCGGGGACCTCGTGATCGTCGACTACAAGACGGGGCGTGCCCCCACCGCCCGCAACGAACAGGAGAAGCTGCTCGGCGTCCACCTCTACGCCGTGCTGTGCGAGGAGGTCCTCGGCCGCCGCCCCGCACGGGTCCGCCTCCTGCACCTGCGGGAGCCCACCGTGATCGAAGCCACGCCGTCGGAGCAGGCCCTCCGCGGCCACCGGGTCCGTGCCGAGGCTGTGTGGCGCGCCATCGAGCGGGCCTGTGACCAGGACGACTTCCGGCCTCGCCCCGGACCGCTGTGCCCCTACTGCGCGTTCCGGGACCGGTGTCCGGCCGCCGGTGGTACCGCCCCCGGCCCCGCACGGGTCGCCCGACCGACGGAGGGGGCGGCATGAGCGCGGTCCGCCAGCCCCGTATCGATCTCGGCTCGCTGACGCCCTCGGACGCGATCCGGATCGTCGACCGGCGGGTGGACGCGCTCTTCGAGCCGCTGCGGGGCAACGCCGCCCTCGACGCGACGGCGAAGGTCATCTCCGGGCTCGGCGACCGCGGCCTCGTCTGGGCCGTCGCCACCGCGTGGCGAGCCCGGCGGCCCGGTGCCAGGCGGGCGCGTGCCGTCAGGGCCCTGACCGTGGCAGGTGTCGCCTCGAGCACGGTGAACGCCGCGTTGAAGGCCGTCATCGGGCGTCCCCGTCCCGACCGGAGCGACCTCCGGCTCGGCGACAACATCGTCCCCCTGCGCGAGCCGCGCACCAGCAGCTTCCCGAGCGGGCACACACTTGCCGCCTTCTGCGCCGCGACGACGCTCGCCGAGCGGGACGACCCGGCGGGCAACGCCCTCCTGTTCACGGCGGCCGCCCTGGTCGGTGCGAGCAGGATCCACCTGCGGGCCCACCACGCTTCCGACGTCGCCGGCGGCGCCGTCATCGGAACGGTCCTCGGCCTCATCGGGCGGGCGTTCGTCCGCACCTGAGGCCAGTACCCCCGGCGCCACGCCGGTACCTGCCCGGAACGGACTTCGGCACCGCCCTCGGATCGGGCCGCCTCAGGAGCCGGGCGGGGCCACCGAGGCGTAGGGGACGGCCGCAGGCGGCGTGGCCGGATCGACCGGCTCCCCCCATGCAGCGAACGCCGCTGTCACGTCGACGTGGACCGAAAAGCCGGTGTCGCTCCCGGTGAAGGCCACGTGCTCGGCCACCGGCAGGTTGGGGGAGGCGGCCAGGACGACGAGGGCCGCCGTGACCTGGAGCGCGCCGGCACCTCCGGTTGCCGCGGTGCCGGTGGCAGCACCGGTCGCCGTGCCCGTCGCCGAGGCCGGTGCGTTCCCGGTGACGGTCACGGTCATCGTGCGCCTCCCACCGGTGTCGTCAGGACCTGCCAGCCGGACGATCGGCGCCTGAACGGCTCCGGCGGTCCCGAACCCGAACAGGGCCAGCGGACCACCCGGACCCGCCGCGGTCGGCTGGCCGTCCGCGGCGCACAGGCCCAGAACGGCGGCATCGAGTGCAGCTGTCGGCTGGTCGGCTGGCGCGAGCTCGATCCACCGGCCCGCGTTGGACGCCGCTGCCGCCGCCGTCAGGCCCAGCTCGGCCGTCAGCGCCTGGCTGTTGCCCTCCACGTAGGTCCGGTCACCGGTCACCACCGTCCGGTACTGCTCGGCGCCCCGCGTCTGGGTGACGTCGGCGGCGCTCGGCGACGAGTCGCCGTTCAACGTGACCTTCTGGCCGAGCACCGAGCTCGTCCCGACCAGGTGGCACGAACCGGCGCTGTGCGCGGCCGCCACCACGGCCTGGAGAGCCTGCAGGGGCGCCATGGACGTCAGGTTGCTCACTCCCGAAACGCCCGTTCCTCCGGCGCCGCCCGGTCCGGACGAGTGCCGGGTCCCCAGCCAGATGCTGCCGGCCACGACCACGACCACCACCGCGACCAACGCCGCGACGGGCCGCCGCTGCGGCCGCCTGCCTGCCGTGCCGGTGGCGGCATCCTGGCGGGATCCCCCGTCCCCATCCTCTGGCCCGTCCGCCACGCCGCCGGCCGAATCGCTCTCGTCGGCCGAACCCGGCTCTGCCGCCTTCCCGGCCCTGATCGCCACGCCTGGACCGGTCTCGCCCTCGGCATCCTGCGCTTCGACCGCTCCGTCATCGGCACCGGTGCCGGCGCCGGGCGCCCCCGCATCCGGTGGGGTGGCGACCGGCGCCTCGATGGCCAGCGGCAAAGCCGCATCCGCCGGTGCGTACCCGAACAGGTCCTCGGGGGGCGGGGGCGGGAGTGCTGGCTCCTCGGGCGACCCCGCCACCTCGGCCACCCACCGGGCACGGTGAGCGGCCAGTACGGCGGCGAGCGGCTCGTCGAGCTCGCCGAGCGGCGCGCTCACCATGACCGACCGGTCGTTCAGGTCGAGCTGCGCCATGGAGGCGGGGACCCCGTCCGGTCCGTACCCGTCGGGCCCGGGGGTGATGGCGACCACCGTCGACCACGCGACGTGCCGGCGCTGGCCCGGCACAGGACCATCGAACACGATCCCGTCGGCGTCGACGAACGCGGCGAGTCCGGTCACCGGGCGTTCCGCCGCGCCGGCGGCCGTCACGGTCACGCCCACGATCCGCAGGGTCCCACCCGGCGATGGATGCCCACCGGCCGGCCCCCCCGAGTTGGTCACCTCATCGACCACCGGAGCAGTGTAGGCCCCCGACCTGCGACCGGCAGCACCGCGGGCCGGGCGGGCGGCAACGGAATGTCCAGGCCGGCGGTGGTGTTGTCATGACCATGACACGACCCATCTCCTTCGCCGTCACGTGGGACTACCGGTGCCCGTTCGCCCGCAACGCCCACGAGCACCTGCTCGATGCCATCGACAACGGTGCCCCGTGGGATGTGTCGTTCGTCCCCTTCTTCCTCGACCAGGTCCACGTGGCCGAGGGCGCCCCTCCCGCCTGGGAGGACCCGGCACGCCGGCCCAACCTGGACGCGCTGGCCGCCGGCGTGGTCGTCCGGGATCGGTTCCCGAGCCAGTTCACCGCCGTGCACCGCGCCCTGTTCCGCGCACGGCACGACGAGGGCGGGGATCTCCGCGACCGGGAGGTGGTGTCGGCCGCTCTCGAGCGAGGCGGCGTCGACCCGCAGGCCGTGCTGGCCGAGGTGGACGACGGGTGGCCGGGTGACGTCGTGCGCAAGGAGCACGAACGCGTCGTCGCCGACCTCGAGGTCTTCGGGGTGCCCACCTTCATCGTCGGCGACGCAGCGGTGTTCGTCCGCCTGATGGAGCGCCCGGGCGGCGACGGGGCCAAGGCGCAGCGCACGGTGGAGCGGATCATCGACCTGATCGGCGACCACCCGGAGCTCAACGAGTTCAAGCACACCCGCGTCGCCCGCTGAGGCGGGCGCGGGTCAGCTTCCGACGAGGTCGGCCAGGACCTCGATCGACGCGTCGATCTCGTCCCTCGTGCCGAACGGCGCCCCGCAGAACTGGGTCGTACCGATCGATGCCAGGTGGCGGACCCGGTCGGCGACCTCGTCCGCCGTTCCGATGATGGCGACGTCGGGCGGACCTGCGGCACCCTCCCGATCGAGCATGGCCCGGTAGGAGGGCAGCTGGCCGTAGATGGCGAAGACCTCGGCGGCCTTCGCCCGTGCCGCGTCCGGATCGTCGGTCACGCAGACGGGGAGGCCGACGGCGACGACCGGGGCCGGGCGGCCCGCCTCGGCGGCCGCCTCGGTGATGGTGGGGATGATGTGGGACGCCACCGTCTGCGGGCCCGTCATCCAGGTGATCGTGCCCGACGCCATCCGGCCGGCGAGTCGCAGCATGGTCTCCCCCAGTGCGGCCACCAGCACCGGCGGGGCTTCTGCCCGCACGCCGAGCGGGCCGAACGTGGTCGATCGGATGGTCTCACCGGCGAAGGCTGCCGGCTCACCGGCCAGCAGCGGCACGAGCACGGACAGGTACTCGCGCATGTGCCGGGCAGGGCGCTCGAACGACATGCCGAAGACGTTCTCGATCACCACCTGGTGCGAGAGACCGATCCCGAGGTGCAGCCGGCCCCCGGTTGCCGCCTGCACGGTGAGAGCCTGACCGGCCAGCATGACCGGGTGGCGGGGGTAGGTCGGCACGACCGCGGTGCCGAGGGCGATGCCCGGTACCTCGCGCCCGATGACGGCCAGCAGGGTCAGCGCGTCGTAGGAGAAGATCTGGGACGTCCACGCCGCCTCGATCCCCGTCTCCGCCAGGTGGTGCACCTGAGCGAGCACGTCATCGAACGGCCGGTCGACATCGAACATGACACCGATCTGCATGCGGTTCCCCTTCCCTCCCCGACTGGTCCGCCGGAGTGGGCAGCGTAGCCGTGGCCGGAACCGCTCGCTGGAGCCGGCCACGCGTCTGGGGCAGACTTCCACCATGTCCGTCGCCATCGTCATGGGAAGCTCGTCCGACGCGTCGATCATGGACGACGCCGTCCAGATCCTCCGCACCTTCGGGGTGGACGTCGAGGTGCGGGTCCTCTCCGCCCACCGCACCCCCGATGATGCGCTGGCCTTCGCCCGGGGTGCGGCCGACGCCGGTATCGAGGTGATCATCGCCGCCGCCGGGGGCGCCGCCCACCTGGCCGGTGTGCTCGCCTCGTCCACCCCCATCCCCGTGATCGGCGTCCCCATCGCCCTGGCCAACCTGGGCGGCCTCGACTCGCTCCTGGCCATGGTGCAGATGCCCAAGGGGATCCCCGTCGCCACCGTGGCCGTCAACGGTGCCCGCAACGCCGGGCTGCTGGCCGTGCGCATCCTCGCCCTGGGGGACGAGCGCCTGGCCGCCGACCTCGATCGCTTCCACAAGGAGCTGGCCGACCAGGTCCGCGACATGGATGCCGAGGTCAGCGCCCGCTACACCGACTAGCGCCCCGGGGGCGGCGACGCCGGCCGGGCCGGCTCAGCCGGGGCCGGCTCCGTCCTCTCCGCCCGGAAGCGCGCCCGGCCCGGTCCCTCCGCTGCCCGTGCCCCCCGAGGGCGGCACCACCGCGGGCGGGGGCGGGGCGGTTGCCGAGCCGCCGAGCCCCCGCAGGTACCCGGTGAGGATCTCGATGGGCAGGGGGAACACCAGGGTCGAATTGTGCTCGGTGGCCACCTCGGCCAGCGTCTGGAGGGTCCGCAGCTGGAGGGCCCCGGGCGACTCGTAGAGGGTGGCGGCCGCTTCCGATAGCTCACGGCTCGCCTCGAGCTCGCCGGTGGCGGCGATCACCTTCGCCCGCCGTTCCCGTTCCGCCTCGGCCTGTCGGGCCATGGCCCGGAGCAGTTCCGGCGGCAGGACGATGTCCCGGATCTCGACCTGACGGACCTCCACGCCCCACGCGTGGGTGGATGCGGCGATCGTGGTGCGCAGCTCGTCGTTCACGTCGTCGCGGTGGGCGAGGATGTTGTCAAGCTCGTGCCGACCGGCGATCGAGCGCAGTGCCGTCATCGCCACCCGCTGGCTGGCGAAGCGGAAGTTGTCCACCCCCACGATGGCCCGCACGGGGTCGGTCACCTGGAAGTAGACGACCGCGTCGACCTGGACGGTCACGTTGTCCTTGGTGATCACGGCCTGGGGCGGGATGTCCACCACCTCGACCCGCAGGGTCACCTTCACCAGCTTGTCCGCCACCGGCCACTTGAAGATGACCCCCGGTCCCTTCGCTTCGTCCCGGAGGTGGCCGAGGCGGAAGAAGACCGCCCGCTCGTACTCGGTGACCACCCGGAGGCTCCCCCGCACGAAGAGGCCGCCGAGGACCAGCCCGAGCACGATGATGGCGACGACCACGCCGGCGACGTCGGAGCCGGCAGCGAACGGGGCCGCCGTCATGACGGTGCCCCCACCGCTGGTGCACCGGCTGACGGTGCCAGCCCCCGCAGCGCGGCGGGCAGATCGACCCCGAAGGGGACGACAGCGAGGACCGGCTCCGTCACGCCGTTGGCCACGTAACGCTCCACGTGCGCTCGGCACGCCTCCGGACTGCCGTGGACGACGAGCGCGTCGACGACCTCGTCGGGGATCGCCTCCAGGGCGCCCTTCCGGTCCCCCGCCGACCACCGCTTCCACATCTCGTCGAGATCGCCGCCACGACCCAGCCACCGGTGGAACTCGGCGTAGACGGGCACGTTCAGGTAGGCGGCGATCATCCGTCGACCGACGGCCCGCGCCAGGTCGGCGTCCTCAGTGGGGTGGACGAAGATCCGGGCGGCCACCGGCAGGGGGGCGCCCACTTCGGGGACGACGGTGGACACGTCCTCGGCCGACAGCCAGTTGATGATCACCCCGTCCGCCTCCCGGCCGGCCAGGCGCAGCATCCCCGGGCGGAGGGCGGCCAGGTAGACGGGCGGGGGCACGTCGGGCACCCGGGACAGCTTGAAGCCCTTCACCTCGAACGTGTCGAACGCCTGGTCCACCCGCTCGCCGGCCAGCGCTGCACGCAGGAACCGGAGCACGTCGCGTGCCCGCCGGAAGGGCTCGGCGAACTCGATCCCGTTCCATCGGCGGACGATCACCTCCGACGAGGTCCCCACGCCGAGGACGAAGCGCCCGGGGGCGGCGGCGGCCATGGCCGCCGCCGATTGGGCCAGGAGCGCGGGGCCCCGGGTGAAGGCGGGGAGGATCGCCACGCCGAGGCGCATCGACGGCACCCAGGTGGACGCGAGGGCGAGGGGCGTCAGCCCGTCGAAGCCGTCGGTCTCCGCCGTCCACAGGTCCGTGTAGCCCAGCCCGGCCAGCTCCTCGAAGAGCGGGCGGTGGTCGAGCAGCGGGACGTCGTCGAAGGGAACGGTGATCCCCCAGGTTGCAGCGGCCATCCGATCCCCTCCGTCACGGTCCGATGCCCATTGTTACACCCTGCGGCGATGCTGCGACCATGACGAACGCTCGTCCCGACCGCCACCAGACAGCGGCGACCACCGAGCCGCCCGTGCCCGAACAGCAGCGCCTCCCCCTGGCCGAGGCGCCCGTCGGTGGGCCTATCGACGGGCGGACCCCCACGCCCCCCTCGACTCCCCCGGCCGCCGGGTCGCACGCCACGTCAGCAAACCCGGGGATCGATGGCGAGGACACATGGCGCCTCGACGAGCGCACCCGCAGGATCGGCCTGGCCGGCGTGGCGGAGGCTCGGGCCCGCCTCGCCCGACCGGACGCCGCCTGACCGGACGCCGCAGCAGGGCCGGGGCGATAGCGTCGATGGCATGTCCGCCCGCCGCCAGACGACCGTCGCCGCCGAACTGGGCCTTCCGGACGACGCCCGACTCGTCGTCGTCGAGTGCGCAGAGCTCGGGTTCTGCCACGCGGCGAACGTCGGCGTGTACGGCGCGCTGCGGACGGGCGGCGCCACGTCGGCCTCGCTGATGGTCCCCGCTCCCTGGGCCCGCCAGGCCGCCGCCCTCTACCGGGGCGAGGACATCGGCGTCCTCCTCTCCCTCAACGCCGAACACGACCTCTACCGGTGGGGTCCCATCACCCAGGCGCCGTCGCTGCTCGACGGTGACGGCGGCTTCCCCCGGACAGTCTCCGACCTGTGGGACCACGCCGACCTGGACGAGGTGCGGCGGGAGTGCCGGGCCCAGATCGAGCGGGCCGTCCTGTGGGGCTTCGACATCAGCCACCTGGCCACCCACCTCGACGCCATGCTGCTGCGCCCCGAGTTCTTCGACATCTACCTCGACCTCGCCGTCGAGTTCCAGCTCCCGATCCGGGCCGTCTCCACCGAGGTGGAGGCGCACGCGGGCTTCCCCATCCGGTTCCTCGCCGGCGACGAGGGGGTGCGTTTCGCCGACGCCTTCGCCGCCCTTCCGGCGGTGGGAGGGACGACGTCCCGCCGGCTGCTGGCGGAGGTGCTCACCTCGCTGGAGCCGGGCGTCACCGAGCTGCTCTTCCGGCCAGCGGCGGACTCCCCCGAGTTGCGGGCCATGACCCCCGACTGGGAGGCACGGGTGGACGACCACGTGCTCCTGGCCGATGAGCGGGGCGTCACCCAGCTGTTCGACGAGGCGGGCGTGACCCCCATCGGCTACCGGACCCTGCGCGACGTCATGCGGCAGCGGGCCTGACGTCGGGGAGGGACCCATCCCGGCGGTCGCCGGCAACTACGCTGACCGACGCCAATGGACGATCACGACCACCGAGGGAGCGCCGTCACTGCGCCCTGGCACGGCGCCCTGCCGCCCCGCCCCGTCCCGTCGGTGGACGCGCCCACCTACGTGGTCGACGGGGCGTTGCTCCTCGGCGGCGAACTGGACCACCCGACCGTCGTCGACGGCATCACCCTGCAGTTCGGTGACGACGGCGTCGCCGTGCGGCGCCGGGCCGACGCCTCCATCCGGATCCTCCCCTGGGGGCTCCTGGCCGGGCATGCCGTCGAGGCCTGGCACGGCGGCATCCTGCCGGAGTGGTGGGTCGATCCCGAGCTCGAGCGGGACGCTGCCGCCGAGCTCGAGGCCGAGCGCCACGCGGTGGTGGACCCGTGGGCGACAAGCCGCCCCTTCCCCCGCTCCCTGAGCGGAGCGCTGATCAGCCTGCGGTCGCCCCAGGCCACCTACCGGTTCCTCGTCCCCGACGGCGACCCGGTGACCATCGGCGAGGGCATCGAGGGGGCCGCCGCCGGCCACCAGGGCCCGGCGGGAGCGGGCTCGGTGACGACCGTGGCCACCCCGACGGAGACCACCGTGCTCCGTCCCACCAGCACCTGGAAGCGGATCCAGCCCTTCGTGGTCATCCTGGCCATGGTGACGTTCGCCGTGGTCGCCGCCCTGATCCTCCTGCAGAGCGCGGGCGCCATCCACATCCACTTCCTGGGCGGCACCCAGCCGACGAGCGCGCCGGCCCGCCTCGTCGGGGCTGGGATCCGAGCGGCCGCCTAGGGCGGTGCTCAGGGCCGACTGAGGGTGGAGCTCAGGACCGGCCGGCCGCAGCCAGCCCGTGGGCCAGCGACACCAGCGCCACCACCTGGCCGGGGTCGCCGGTCACCTTGAGGCGTCCCTGCATGAACGCCACGGCCGGGTCGAGGAGTCCCCCGTGCATGGCCACCAGGTCGGTGGCCGTCACCGTGCACGCCAGATCGGCGCCGTCCGGCGCTCCGGGCCCCCCCGCCGCCAGGCGCCCGCCGGCCACCGCCCAGTGCTCCACCACGGTGCCGTCAGGGCCGCCGCCCACCTCCACCGCCACCAGGGCATCGAAAGGCTCGAGGTCGGGGACCGGCCCCCCCAGGGCGGCGCACACCTCGTCGAACCAGGCGGGATCGGGCCAGGCAGGCATCACCGGGATGGTAGCGCCGCCTGCCCGGACGCCCCTGGGTGCGCCGGACGCCCCGGGCGGGCGGCAGGGCTCCCGTTGCCCGCGGTGCCGCCTCAGGCCGGCCGTACGCCGGCGAACAGGTCGTCCTCCACTTCGCCGTCCGCCGGCCACGGCACGCCGGGCGCACTCCGGGCCAGGCGGTAGTCGTCGAAGGGATGGATGGCGTCCATCACCTCGGGCGGGAGCCCGAACCAGAACTTCGACTGGGGGTCGACCTGGGTGGCATGGGCGAGCAGGGCCCGCCGGCGCACGTCGGCCACCTCAGCGATGTCGATCCGGGTGGTCACCGGCTCGTCGGGCACCCCCTCCCACCGGGCCCGCCACTGGTCGTCGAAGGGCGACTCCAGCCCCAGGTCGAGGAAGGTCTGGTGGAGGAGCCGGAAGCGGGCGACAGAGAAGACCGTGTAGTAGAGCTTGGCCACCGACCACGGCTCTCCCGCGTCGGGGAAGGCGTCCGGGTCCCCCGCCGCGTCGTAGGCGACCAGGCCCACCTCGTGGACGCGCAGGTGGTCCGGGTGGGGGTAGCCGGACTGCTCGTCGCCGTAGATGACGAGCACCTGGGGGCGGACCCGGCGGATGTGGCCGACCAGCCGGCCCACCGCCTCGTCCAGCGGGGCCATGGCGAAGCAGTCGGGGTGGCTGTTGGCCTCCGATCCGGGCATGCCCGAATCGCGGTAGCCCAGCATCACCACCTCGTCGTAGCCGATCACGGCGGTGGCGTCGGCCAGTTCCCGGCGCCGGACGGCCGCCAGGTCTGCCCGGACCTCTGGCGTGTCCATGGCGGGGTTGAGCACGTCGCCCTCCTCGCCCCCGGTGCAGCAGACCAGGGCGGAGTGGACCCCTTCGGCCCGGTAACGGGCGATGGTCCCCGCTCCCTTGGAGGCCTCGTCGTCAGGATGGGCGTGCACGGTCATCAACCGGAGGGCGGGATCCACACGCTCACGGTACCCGGCAGCGAGCGCGTAAGCTCCACGCCGAGAACGACGGAGGGACAGCGCCATGGGCGTGTTCAAGCGCATCACGGGCATCGCCCATGCGAAGGCCAACAAACTGCTCGACAAGGCGGAGGACCCCCGCGAGACCCTCGACCTCTCGTACCAGAAGCAGCTCGAGAGCCTGCAGAAGGTACGTCGGGGCGTGGCCGACGTGACCACCGCCAAGAAGCGCATCGAGCTCCAGGCCGGCCAGCTCCGCCAGCAGGCCGACAAGCTCCAGCAGCAGGCCAAGGCGGCCCTCGGCCAGGGCAACGAGGACCTGGCCCGTGAGGCGCTCTCCCGCCGGGCCGGCATCGCCTCCCAGCTCGACGACCTGCGGGTCCAGCATGAGCAGATCGCCGAGCAGGAGCAGAAGCTGATCGACACGGCGCGCACGCTCCAGGCCCAGGTCGACGCGTTCCGCACCCGCAAGGAGACGATGAAGGCCTCCTACACGGCGGCCGAGGCCCAGACCAAGATCGGCGAGGCGGTGGCGGGCATCTCCGATTCGATGGGCGACGCCGGCATGGCCATGGACCGTGCCCGGGACAAGATCGAGACGATGCAGGCCCGGGCCGGGGCCATGGACGAGCTCCTGGCCTCGGGCGCGCTCACCGACCTGACCAAGCCGGTCGACGACATCCAGGCCGAGCTGGACCGGACATCGACCGCCTCGTCGGTCGACGCCGAGCTCGCCGCCCTCAAGGCCGAGGTGGGTGGGACCACGGACGCCCTGCCCCCGGCGGCGGCAGACGGGGGCGACGAAGGCCCCGCGGACGGCTGACCGGCCCGCTACGGCACAATGGACGGGACAACCGTCCACCATCCACGGCAGGTGAGCCGACTCCCATGACCACCGCACGCAAGATCGCTCCCGATCACGGGCTGACCGCCCGCATGTTCATCACCGGGCTCCTCCTGGTGCTCCTGTACGGCGCCGTCATCGGGCTCCTCATCGCCGTCGGCATCTCCTACGTGGTGGTGCTCGTCATCGCCGCCGTCATCCTGTTCGTCCAGTACTGGTTCTCGGACAAGATCGCCCTCTTCGGCATGGGCGGCCACGAGGTCACCCCCGAGCAGGCACCCCAGCTCCACGGCGTGGTCGACCGCCTGTGCGCACTGGCAGACATGAAGAAGCCCCGCGTCGCCATCGCGGATACCGACGTGCCCAACGCCTTCGCCACCGGCCGCAGCCCCAACAGCGCGGTGGTGTGCGCCACCACCGGACTGCTGCGCCGGCTGGACGAGCCCGAGCTCGAGGCGGTCCTGTCCCACGAGCTCTCCCACGTGGCCCACCGGGACGTGGCCGTCATGACCATCGCCAGCTTCCTCGGGATCGTGGCCGGCATGGTCACCCGCATGATGCTGTGGACGGGCATGATCGGCGGGTTCGGCAACAGCCGCGACAACCAGGGCAACGACAACGCCGCCCTCATCGAGCTGGCCGTCCTGGCCGTCTCCGCCATCGTGTACGCCATCAGCTTCCTGCTCACCCGGGCACTGTCCCGCTACCGTGAGCTGGCCGCCGACCGCTCGGGCGCCCTGCTCACGGGCCAGCCGTCGGTCCTGGCCTCCGCCCTGGTCAAGGTGACGGGCGAGATGTCCCGGATCCCCACCCGCGACCTGCGCTCGGCCGAGGCCTTCAACGCCTTCTACTTCACCCCGGCCATCGCCAACAACGGGGTCAGCCTGTCCACGCTGTTCTCGACCCACCCACCCCTCCAGCAGCGCCTCGACCAGCTCGCCCGCATCGAGGCCGAGCTGGGCCGGGCCGCCTGACGCCCGCCTGACGACGATGGGGCTGTTCGACACCCTCCTCGGGCGGACCAAGCCGGTCCAGGCCGACCTCGACGCCCTCTTCGGGCTGCCCTCCGCTGCCATCACCCTGGAGAGCGCCTCGGGCATGACCGTCTCCGGTCACGCCGGGGTCTGCTACAAGCCGCCGAGCGGCCAGGGCTTCACCGAGATGCAGGCCGAGGTGGAGAAGCTGCTGGCCATGGACGGCACGTCGACCCTGCGCAGCGCGGACGACGCCTACGGCTACCACTGGGTGGTGATCGACAACACCGACGTGGGCGAGCTGGTCAACCAGGTGCACGTGGTGAACTCGTCCCTGTCTGACGCCGGCTGGGGTCCCCAGCTGCTGTGCTCGGTGTTCGGGCTGGCCGGCGAGATCGACAGCGACGCGGGCGAGCCGACCGGTGGCGAGGTGACACTGCAGCCGTCCACCGCCTACCTCGTGTACCTGTTCAAGCGGGGGACCTTCTACCCCTTCGTGCCCGCCGGGGGCGAGCAGCGCGACACGGCCACCGAGATGAAGCTCAAGAGCCTGCTGGCCGACGACCTGGCCATCGAGGCGGAGCTCGACCGGTGGTTCCCCCTCTGGGACCTGCCCGTCAGCTGACGCTCCCGGAGCCGCCGGCGCCGCCGGTTGCAGCGGCTCCCCCGACCTCCAGCCGGTCGATGGCGGCGGCCAGGTCCAGGTCACGGCTGGTGATGCCCCCCGACTCGTGGGTGGCGAGGGCGAGGGTGACGGTGTCCCACCGCACGTCGATGTCGGGGTGATGGTCGGCCGCCTCGGCCAGCGCGGCGACGGCCACCACCAGCTCGATGGCACCGGCGAACCCGGCGCACCGGTAGGTACCGACGATCCGCCCACCCGAACGGCGCCACCCGGGCAGGTGGGCGAGGGCGGCATCGACCTCGCCGACGCCCAGGACCGGGGGCGGGACCCGCTCAGCCACCGACCGGCGCCGTCGGCGTGAAGGTGACGGGCATGCGCTCGATCCCCGAGACGAAGTTGGCCGGGCGCAGGGGCGGTGGCGCCGCGTCAGCCAGGGCCAGGTCGGGAAGGCGCTCCAGCAGGCGGTCGAACATGATGGACAGCTCGGCCCGTGCCAGCCGGTTGCCCAGGCAGAAGTGGGCACCGAAACCGAAGGCCACGTGGTCGTTGGGGCGGCGGGTGACGTCGAAGCGCTCCGGATCCTCGAACACCCGGGGATCGCGGTTGGCCGCCGGGTAAAGGAGCAGGAGCTTCTGGCCGGCCCGCACCACCTCGCCGTGGAGCTCGACGTCGCGGGTGGCGGTGCGGGCCATGTTCTTGATGGGCGACACCCACCGCAGCATCTCCTCCACCGCGGTGGGGAGCACCGACCGGTCGGTGCGCAGCAGGTCCCACTGGGCCCGGTCCGACAGGAGCTCGTAGGTGCCCCCGCTGATGACGTGGCGGGTGGTCTCGTCCCCGCCGATCAGGATGAGCAGGGTCTCGTGGATGAGGGTGTCGTCGTCGAGCCGCTCCCCGTCGATCTCCGCGTGCACGAGTGTGCCGACCAGATCCTGCGTGCTCCCCGACACCCGGCGTTCGGCGATCACCCGGGTGATGTAGGTGGTGTAGTCGACGAAGGCCTCCGCGGCCCGCTCCATGGCGGTCACGTCCGGCGAGCCGAGCGCCTTCAACAGGTCGTCGGACCAGCGGAGGAGGTCGCCGTGGTCCTCGGGCGTGACCCCCAGCATGTCCCCGATGACGATCATGGGCAGGGGTGCGGCGATGTCGGCGACGAAGTCGGCGCTGCCCCGCTCGCAGACGGCGTCGATGATCCCGTCGCAGATGGCCCGGATGCGGGCCTCGTAGTCCCGGATCCGCCGCGGGGTGAAGCCCTCGCTCACCAGCCGCCTCCGCCGCACGTGCTCGGGCGCGTCGGTGTCGATCATCATCGAGATGGGAGGCGCGTCAGGCCGGATGCCGCCTGCGTTGGAGAAGGTCTCGGGGTCCTTCGAGATCTCCTTCACGTCGGCGTGCCGGGTGATCCCCCACACCCCCGAGCGCTCGTCGAAGTAGGCGGGGGCGTGGTCGCGCATCCAGGCGAAGGCCGGGAACGGGTCGCCACCGTAGAACGAGCCCGCGACGAGGTCGATCTCCAGCTCGGCCGGGGGCGTGGTCATCGGTTCCTCCAGGGTGCCCCGGTGGGGGCGACGGGACGGATCTGGACAGCTGTCCAGCTTCTGACGGACCATCATATTGCCCGCCCGACAGTCCTGCCGCCCGACAGTCCTGCCTGGTCGCCGGCCCCGGCCGACGAGGGGGAGCGCTGGTGAGAACCCAGCCCGACCGGCCCCGCCTCAGCGCCGCCGCATGGCGACCGGCATGGACGCCACGCCTGCGTGCTTGTTGGTGCGCACCCGGCGCACCGGCCCGGTCAGCTCGAAGGCCACGAACCGGTCCAGCAGGGCGGCCAGCATCACCCGGAGCTCCATGCGGGCCAGTCCGGCCCCCACGCAGTGGTGGGTACGGGACCCGAAGGCCAGGTGGGGGTTGGGCGAACGGGTGATGTCGAAGCGGAACGGGTCGGCGAAGACAGCCTCGTCCCGGTTGGCCGAAGCCCACCACACCGTCACCTTGTCCCCGGCCCGCACCGGCTGGCCCCCCAGGACGGTGTCGACGGTGGCCGTCCTGCGGTTGTAGAGGGTGGCGCTCGTCCATCGCAGGATCTCCTCCACCGCACCGGGCAGCAGGCTGCGGTCCTCGTCCAGCGCGGCCAGCTGGTCCGGGTGGTCCACCAGCGCGGCCAGCCCGAGGGCGAGGGAGTTGCGGGTCGTCTCGCTGCCGGCCGCCACCATCAGGGCGAAGAACATCTGGAGCTCGAGTTCGGTGAGGGGTTGGGCGGTGCCGTCGTCCCCCTCGACGGTCGCCGCCGCCATCACCGACGTCAGGTCGCCCGCCGGGCACCGGCGGCGCTCGGCCACGAACGCGTTGCCGTAGGCGGCCATGGCCGCGGCAGCGGCGGCGGCGGCGTCGCTGTCCTCCCCCAGCTCCCGACCCTCATGGTCCAGGGTGGCGTTCGACCAGGCCAGCAACTGGTGGCGGTCCCCCTCGGGCACGCCCAGCAGCGCGGCCAGTGCCTGGAGGGGCAGCTCGACCGCCACGTCGGACAGGAAGTCGCACTCGTCCCGGCTGTCGAGCCCGTCGAGGATGGCGTTCGCCCGCGCCTCGAGCTCGGGCTCCAGCTCGGCCAGGGCGCGCGGTGCCAGCGCCGGGGTCAGGAGCCGCCGGATCCGGTGGTGGCGCGGGTCGTCCATCATGTTGAGGAGCACGCCGGCCGCGAACCCGTAAGGGAGGTCGGCCAGGATGGTGCCACCCCCGGCCGCGCCGGGAGCCCGCTCGGAGGAGAACGTGGCCGGGTCGCCCGCCACGGTCAGGGCATCGGCGTGGCGGCTCACCACCCAGAAGCCCACCCCGTCCGGTGTGTGGGCGGTCGGGCCGTTCCACCACACCGGCGCCTCCCTGCGCAGCCGGGTGAAGGCGGCATGGGGGAACCCGTCGGCGAACAGGTCGAGGTCGGCCAGGTCCAGCGCGGCGAGGTCGACGGCGCCGTCCCCCACCGCACCGGACCCGCCGTCCGGCGCCCACGCCTCAGGGATGGGTCATCGCCTCCGGCCGCACGGCCGCGTCGAACTGCGCCTCGTCGAGGAGCCCGAGGGCGAGAGCGGCCTCCTTCAGGGTGGTCCCCTCGTGATGGGCCTTCTTCGCCACCTTGGCCGCGTTGTCGTAGCCGATGAGCGGGTTCAGGGCGGTGACCAGCATGAGCGAGTTGTCCAGGTGCATCCGGATGCGGGCCTCGTCGGGCTCCATCCCCTCCACGCAGAACTCGGTGAACGAGCCGCATGCCCCGGTCAGCAGGTCGATCGAGTGGAGGACGTTGTGGATGATGACCGGCTTGCACACGTTGAGCTCGAGGTTGCCCCGCGAGCCGGCGATGGCGACGGCGGCGTCGTTCCCCATGACCTGGATGCAGACCATGATCATCGCCTCGCTCTGGGTGGGGTTCACCTTCCCGGGCATGATCGACGACCCCGGCTCGTTCTCCGGCAGCCGGAGCTCGCCGAGACCGCACCGCGGCCCCGAGCCCAGCCACCGGATGTCGTCGGCGATCTTCATCAGCGAGACGGCCAGCGTGCGCAGCGCGCCACTGGCTGACACCAGCGCGTCGTGAGCGGCCAGGGCGGCGAACTTGTTCGGCGCGGTGACGAAGGGCAGCCCGGTCAGCTCGGCGATGGCCTCGGCCACCCGGACGCCGAACTCCGGATGGGTGTTCAGCCCCGTGCCCACCGCGGTGCCGCCGGCAGCCAGCTCGTAGAGGCCGCCGAGCGCCGCCTCGATCCGTTGCAGGTCGGCGTCGAGCTGGGCCACATGTCCGGAGAGCTCCTGGCCGAGGGTGAGGGGGACGGCGTCCATCAGGTGGGTGCGGCCGATCTTGGTGATCCCGGCGAAGTCGGACGACTTGGCGGCCAGGGCGTCGCGCAGCCGGCGCACGGCCGGCAGGAGCCGGTGGGTCAGCTCCTCCACCGCGGCGATGTGCATGGCGGTCGGGAAGGTGTCGTTGGACGACTGGGACATGTTGACGTCGTCGTTGGGGTGGACGGGCGACTTCGTGCCCATGGTCCCGCCGGCCAGCTCGATGGCCCGGTTCGAGATGACCTCGTTGGCGTTCATGTTGGTCTGGGTGCCGCTGCCCGTCTGCCAGATCTTCAGCGGGAAGTGGTCGTTCAGCTTGCCGTCGGACACCTCTCGGGCCGCGGTGGTGATCCACCCGGCCTTGTCCGGGGAGAGCTTGCCCAGGTCGGCGTTGACCTGGGCGGACGCCTCCTTCAGGATCCCGATGGCCCGGATGAGGGGCGGGGGCATGGTGTCGTGCCCGATGGGGAAGTGGTGGAGGGACCGGGCCGTCTGGGCGCCGTAGTAGCGGTCGTCGGGGACGTCGATCGTCCCCATGCTGTCTGACTCGGTGCGCATCCCCATCCGGGGCCTCCTCCCGATCGCCGAGCCGCCCGGGGCTCCGGCACCGGTGGCGCGGGCACGGGCGGCAGCGCACCCTCCGGCACGCCGGGGGCGACCCTACACCTGCCTCACGAGGCCGATCGCGGCCGGCCGATCGCTGCCTCCATGGCCTCGGCCGGCACCGGGCGACCGAGCAGGAATCCCTGCATGACGTCGCATCCGAGGGCCCGGACCACGGCCAACTCCTCCTCGGTCTCGACGCCCTCGGCCGCCACCTCGATCCCGAGGTCGTGGGCCAGGGCGACCACCGCCCCCATGACCCGCATGTCGTCGCCGGCGGCCACGTCCTGCACGAACTCCCGGTCGAGCTTCACCTGGTCGACGGGGAGCCGCTGGAGGTAGGCGAGCGAGGCGTAGCCGGTGCCGAAGTCGTCGATGGACAGGTGCACCCCCATGGCGGCCAGGGCGGCGCACACCTCCCGGGACGCGTCCTGCTCGACCAGCAGGACGCTCTCGGTGGCCTCGAGCACCAGCCGGCCGGCGGGGAGCCCCGACGACGCCAGGGCCCCGGCCACCTCGTCCACGAAGGCCGGCTCCACCAGTTGGCGACCCGACACGTTGACGGCGATGCGCGGCCCGGTGGGCGACGTCCCCGCCCACGCCACCGACTGCCGGCACGCCTCACGCAGGACCCACGACCCGATGGACCAGATGACGCCCGACTCCTCGGCCATGGGCACGAACTCCCGGGGCATGATCGTCCCCCGCTCCGGGTGCTCCCAGCGCACCAGCGCCTCGAAGCCGGCCACCCCTCTGGTCCGGGCGTCCCACAGGGGCTGGTAGACGACCCGCAGCTCGCCGCGCTCGACGGCGGTGTGGAGGCCGCCGGCCATGGCGAACCGAGCCGGGCCCCCGCCCGAGCCGAGCTCCACCAACGCCACCCGGTTCCTCCCCGCCCGCTTCACCCGGTACATGGCCGAGTCGGCCTCGGCCAGCACCTCTTCGGTCGTCCGCCCCGGACCGCGCACGGCGGCCACGCCGGCGCTGATGGTCAGGGTGAGCTGCTCCTCGCCCACCGACATGGGGGCGCCCGTGCGCGTCCGCAGCCGCTCGGCCAGGCGGAGCCCCTCCTCGCCCGGCCGGGCCAGGTCCTCGAAGAGGACGACGAACTCGTCGCCGCCGATCCGGGCCACCAGGTCCTCCGGACGGACCTCGGAGGTGAGGCGGTCCGCCGTCTCCTGGAGCACGGCGTCGCCGACGGCGTGGCCGAGGACGTCGTTGATGGCCTTGAAGTTGTCGACGTCGATGAAGACCACGGCCAGCCCCTCGGCGTGCCGTGCCAGACGGGCGAGGGACCGCTCCAACCGGTCGAGGAGCACGGCACGGTTGGCCAGCCCGGTCAGCGGGTCGTGGCGGGCCAGGTGGGCCAGGTGGTCCTGGAGGGCCTGGAGCTCGGCGTCGTAGCGGGCGGCCATGTCCACCAGGCTTGCCTGACTGCTCCGCATGACCATCTTCGTCGCCTCCCGCACGACGTCCGCGTCGATGCCCAGCCGGCAGCCCTCCTCCTCCAGGACCGAGCAGGTGGCGTCGCTCCACCAGAAGTTGAGCTTGGTGAACATGGCCACCGAGAGCTGGCGGCCGACCACCCCTGCCTCCTGGCTCCGGCCGCCGGCGCCCGTCCGGGAACCGTCGGCCGCGCCAGGCCGGGCCGGCCCGGTGGCGGGAACGGCTCCGGGGACGCTGTGCTGCTGGGCGGCGGACCGGCCAAGTGAGGCGATCTCGGACCGGACGCCGGCGTCCGCCGCCTGTCCGGTCTGGAGCCACCGGGCGATGGCGCCCACCGCCAGGTCGATCAGCTTCCACGTCGGGTCCCGGCGAACCAGGGCCGCGTCCTCCCCCACGTGGTACTCACGGTAGGCACGCTGGCAGCTGGACAGCACGTCGCCGCTGCGAGCCCCCAGCGCCGAGCCGAGCGCCGCCCGTTGGGC
This sequence comes from Actinomycetes bacterium, assembly GCA_021806045.1. Taxonomy (GTDB): domain Bacteria; phylum Actinomycetota; class Acidimicrobiia; order Acidimicrobiales; family RAAP-2; genus JAJZDI01. The sequence goes on along the minus strand of JAJZDI010000008.1, from coordinate 36,693 downwards.
GGCCTTGCCCCCGGGCCAACCGGACCGGGCGTCACCGTCCGGGACTGCCGCTACCGCCAACCGGAGGTCGGGTCCTCGCCCCATCACCGGTGTTATCGGCACGTCGCCGGAGACGATGAGACGCTACGAACGGCTTTGTCTCAGCGTTGTTCCCGGGTTGGGACGCGGCGATCGGCTGACCGAGCCGGCACGGCGGGTGGCCAGGGCCACCGCGGCGTAGATGGCAGCGGCCAGGGTGACGATGGCCACGCTCGGCGGGATCGAGCCGGCCACGTAGCCCACGGTGAGCCCCACCCACACCTCCACCAGCGCGATCCCCGCCGAGGCCCCCAGCGCCACCAGCGGTCGGTCGGTGAGGTGGAGGGCGGTGGCGGCCGGAGCGGTGAGCAGGCCGAGCAGGAGCAGGGCCCCCACCGCCTGGGTGGCCTCGCCGGCGGTGGCGCCGACCACGGCGAGGAAGCCGATCCCGAGGAGCCGCACCGGCACCCCCCGGGCCGAGGCTACGGCCGGGTCGACGGTGGCGAAGACCAGGGGGCGAGCGGCCATGACCACCACCAGGGCCAGGAACGCCCCCAGGCCGAGGGCGGTGAGCGCGCTCGTCGTGTCGAGCCCGAAGATGGACCCGAAGAGGACGGACACCCCGGCGTTGCCCCCGCCCGTCGATCTGCTGGTGGTGTAGATGCCGAGGAACAGGACGCCCAGGCCCAGCACCCAGGCGAAGACGCTGCCGATGACGACGTCGTCGGCCCGCCCCTTCGGTCCCAGCACACCGAGGAGGAGGCCCACTCCGACGGTGGCGACGAACAGCCCGATGCGCAGGTCGATCCCGGCGGCCAGTGCGGCCAGCGCGCCGGTGAAGGCCACGTGGCTGAGGGCGTCGCCGGTGAACACCTGGCTGCGCAGCACCAGGAAGAAGCCGACCACCCCGCTGGCCAAAGCGATGCCGGTGCCGGCGAGGAAGGCGTCACGCATGAAGCCGTGCGACAGCATGGTGAGCGGATCAGCCAGAGCCCATCCGGCGCTCACGGGATGACCGCCGCGGTCGGGCCGGTGCGGACGCGGGCCCGGTGGGCCCGGCGGTCGGTGGCGAGCACGGCCACGTGGGCGACCACGTAGGCGGCGAAGGCCAGGGTGGTGATCCAGAAGCCGATGGGATAGGGGGACCAGTAGGCGATGGCCAGTCCGGCCCACGTCACCCCCAGCCCGATGGCGACCGACAGCACCACGCCGGCGAGCGGCCGGGCGGTCAGGCGCTGGGCGGTGGCTGCCGGCATGACGAGCAGCGCGAAGACGAGCAGTGACCCGGTGATCTGGCTGGCAGCGGCGGCGGCCAGGCCGAGGAGCACGAGGAACGCGGTGGCGAGGAGGCGGACGGGCACGCCGCGGGCCGCGGCCAGGTCGGGCACCACCGACGACAGCAGGAGCGGTCGCCACAACGCGGCGATGGCCACCACACCGATGACGGCCACCACGGCCAGCTCGACCACCTGGCCGGAGGTGATGCCGAGCATGCTGCCGAAGAGCAGCGCGTCGACGCTGCTGACGAACCCGTGGTAGAGGGTGACGAAGAGGTAGCCGAGCCCGAGGAGGACCGCCTGGACCGTCCCGGTCACCGCGCTCTCCTCGCTGAAGGCGCGCCGGGTGGACGGCGGGACGGCGGCGATGGCCAGCGCGGCGATCAGGCAGAAGGCGACGTAACCGTCGGCCACGGCCACGCCGAGCACGGCGGCACCGGCGGCACCGGGGAACCCCACCACCGCGATGGTGTGGCCGGCGAAGCTCTGCCGGCGCAGCACCATGAACCACCCGACCACGCCGGTCACCACGGCCACCGCCGCCCCCGCCCGGAAGGCGTTGACCATGAAGGGGTAGGCGAGCATGTTCGAGAGGTCGGTGAACGGGTTGGCCGACAGGCCGGTGACCCCTGGCAGCCCGGCCAGCGCCGGGACCGCCGTCACCACGCTCCACCACCGTTCTCGTCGGCGGGAGCGCTGTGGTCGCCGTCGATCAGCCCGCCGTGGTGGCCGTGGTGGTGGCCGGGGGCGTCGGGCTGGCCGACCACCACCAGCCGCCCCCCGGCGGAGTGCAGCACCTCCACCGGGGTGCCGTAGAGGCGGCTCAGCGTGGCCGAGGTGATGACCTCCTCGGGCGGTCCGCTGGCCACCCCGGCCGTGCCGATATAGACGACCCGGTTCAGGTACGGGAGGATCGGGTTCACGTCGTGGGCCACGATGACGACGGATACCCCCTCGTCGCAGCAGATCGAGCCGATCAGCGAGGCCACGGCGGCCTGGTTGGGCAGGTCGAGGCTGTCCAGCGGCTCGTCGAGGAGGAGCAGCTCGGGCCGGCGGACCAGCGCCTGGGCGATGAGCAGCCGCTGCTGCTCGCCCCCGGACAGGTGCCCGATGGCCCGGTCCGCGTAGGCCGCCGCACCCACACGCTCGATCACCGACGCCACCCGGTCCTCGTCCTCGCGCCGGCGCCGGCGTGCGGCCGGCCGGAGGGGCACCGAGACACCGAAGCGCGTCCCGGTGAGGCCGAGGCGGACCAGGTCGACGCCCCGGATCCGTACCGACGGGTCGAAGCCCCGCCGCTGGGGCAGGTAGCCGATGCGATCGTTGGCGCTGCCCGGCGGCCCCCCGAGGACCCGGACGCTCCCCGCGCTGGGGGGGACGGTCCCCAGGATCACCTGGAGGAGCGTCGACTTGCCCACCCCGTTCGGCCCGAGCACGGCCACGAACTCGCCGCCGCCCACGTGGAGGTCGAACCCCGACCACAGGGTGCGCGCCCCCACGGCCACGGCCGCCCCCTCGAGGACGAGGACGCCACCGCCGGCCGGCGAGGATCCCGCAGCCCCGGTCTGGTCGGGAGTGTTCATGTCACTGCCTCCCCGTCGCGGCCAGCGCCGCCTCGAGCGCGTCGAGCTGGCGCACCTGCCAGCCCTGGAAGGTGGCCCCTGCCGGGGTCAACGTCTCGGTGACCCCGACCACGGGGATGCCCACCGCACGCGCCTCGCGCACCTGGGCGACGACGTCGGGGGTGAGGTTCTGGGTGTTCTCCACGTAGACGGCCACCGCACGGGTACGCAGCTGGGCGTCGATCGTCGCCTTGTCCGCCGCGGTGGGCTCGGTCCCCTCGCTGGTGGCCTTCAGGAACGACGGGGGCGTGACCAGGTCCAGGCCGAGGGCGGCGGCCAGGGGGCTGACGATGCTCTCGGACGCGGCGATGGGCGTACCGGCGAAGCGGGACCGGATGGTGGAGATGAGGGCGTGGTAGGTGGCCAGGTCGGTCGACACGAAGGTCCGGGCCCGGGCGGCGAAGTAGGCGGCACTGGCCGGGTCGATGCGGGCCAGGTCGGCGGCGATGGCCGCCACCACCCGGTCGACGTCGCTCGGGTCGTACCACCGGTGCGGGTTCGACCCGAGCGGGAGGCCGAGCAGGTTACCGACGTCGAGGACCGTCCGCCCCGTTGCCGGGTCCGCAGCCAGCAGGGTGGTCGCCCACGGGTCGTAGCCGATCCCGTTCACCACCACCAGCTGGGCGGTGGCGAGCGACCGGGCGTCGGCTGCGGTGGGCTCGTAGGCGTGGGGATCGACGTTGGGATTGGCGATGATGCTGGTCACCGTGGCCCGGGTCCCGCCCAGCTGGCTGGCGATGCTGCCCCAGAAGTTCTCGGCCGCCACCACCGAGACCGTCCCCCGGGGGCCGGGCTGGGCCGTCGACGGGCCGGTGGAGCAGGCGGTCAGGCCTGCCCCGGCAACGACGACGGCGACGGCGAGGGCGGCGAGGGCGGCCGGCAACGGCGCGCGTCTCCCGGACGGTCGTCGCTCCCCCGCTCCGATCGTCGCCCGCTCTGGCCGTGCCACCTGGTGCTCCTTCATCCGTTGTCTCTCATCGCTCGCCGCACGTCGCCCACCGCTCGCCGCCGGGTCGGGCCCCGTCCATCCCCCGACCCACGCTCCCGCCTGTTATCGATAGTGATTCTCACTCTATACTTGATGGAAGACCGGCCGTCCGCCCGCCCGACAGGCAGGGACCGACGCCCAGGGACCGACGGGCGGGGAGCCCGTGATCAGGGCCAGCCGGTGCACGCAGCACGAGGAGCGACCGTGACCACACCGCCCCGGGAGATGACCAGGCCGGCACCAGGCCGGCGGGACACGCGCCAGCGCCGTGCCGTACTGGGCGCCCTGGAGCGCGCCACCGGGTTCGCCAGCGCCCAGGCCATCCACGCCCGCCTGCGGGCGGCGGGGACGCCGGTCGGGATGGCCACCGTCTACCGCGTGCTCCGGGACCTGGCCGACACGGGCCAGGTGGACGTGGTGCGGGACGACGCCGGTGAGCAGCAGTTCCGGCGGTGCACCCCCGGCCACCACCACCACCTGGTCTGCGTGGCCTGCGGGCGGGCGGTGGAGGTGGAGTCGGTCGCCGTCGAACGCTGGGCCGAGGAGATGGGCCGGGCCAACGGGTTCACCGACGTCCACCACGACGTCGAACTGTTCGGGACCTGCTCCCGCTGCGCCGGCGCCTGAGTGCCGTTGGGCACTGCGCCGCCGGGCACTGCGCCGTTGGGCACTGCGCGCCCGGGCCGGTCACGCCCGGAGCGCCCGCCCCTCGGCCAGGATCCGGCGTGCCTGGTCGACGTCGGAGCCGGCCGGGCCGTCCCCGTGCCCGGGCACCTCGAGGATGGCGGGCACGCCATCGAGGGCGGGGTGGCCGAGGAGGGCGGCCAGCCCGCTCTCGCCGATCGTCCCCTCCCCCAGGTTGGCGTGCCGGTCCCGGTTGGCGCCGAAGGGAACCGCCGAATCGTTCAGGTGGATGCAGGCCAGCCGGTCGAGCCCCACGGCCCGGTCCAGGTCGGCGAGGACGGCATCAGCTCGATCGACCGTCGAGTAGTCGACGCCCGAGGCCCACAGGTGCTGGGTGTCGAGGCAGACACCCAGGCGGTCGTGGCCGCCGGTGGCATCGATGATCTCGGCCAGCTCGTCGAAGCTGCGTCCCACCGTGTCGCCGGCACCGGCTGCGTTCTCGAGGAGGATGGGGCAGGAACGGTCGTCGTCGACGGACGCGAGGGCCTCGGCCAGACCGGCCACCACCCCGGGCAGGGCCGCGTCGAGCCCCGTGCCCCGATGGCTCCCCACGTGCAGGATGAGGCCGGCCGCCCCGACGCCCGACGCCACCCCCAGGTTGGCGATGAGGCACGCCCGCGAACGATCGGCGAGGGCGCGGTCGGGGGTGGCCAGGTTGATCAGGTAGGTGGCGTGGCAGAAGGTGGCCCGCACCACGTCCTGGGCCGCCTGGGCATCGCGGTAGGCGGCGAGAACCTCGGGTGCGTACTGGTAGGGCTTCCAGGCGCGAGGGCTCTGGGTGAAGATCTGGACGACCTCGGCACCGATGGCCGCCCCGCGGTCCAGGGCGGGGACGAGGCCACCGCCGGCGGACACGTGGGCCCCGATCAGCACGGCGGCCCGATCGACATGGCGGCACGCTACCAGGGGCCCGCATCCGACCGGCCCGGCCAGCCTCCCGTCCCGGTAGGGTCGGACCGATGACATCCACCGGATCCACCCTCACGGAGGACGCTCCATGACCGCCACCCTGACCGCCAAGGCCCGGACCCTTCTCGACCGCCCGGTGATCGCCAACGTCGCGACCGTCGACGCCGAGGGCCGTCCCCAGATCACGCCGGTGTGGGTCGACGTGGAGGACGGCGCCGTCGTCTTCAACACCGCCCGGGGACGGGTGAAGGACCGCAATCTGTCCGCCAACCCGAACATCGCCGTCTCCGTGGTCGACCCCGACGACGCCTTCAACGTGGTCGTCGTGCGTGGGACGGCACGGGCCGTCGAGGAGGGCGCCGACGCCCACATCGACCGCCTGGCGAAGAAGTACATGGGCCTCGACGAGTACCCGATGCGCCAGCCCGGGGAGGTGCGGGTCAAGTACGTCCTCGACGCCGAGGCCATCCCCATGCAGCCTGCCGACTGAGTCGGCTCACGCCACCCGGGTGCCGCCCGGATGTCAGCCGGATTCCAGCCGGGTGTCAACCGGTCACGGCCCGGGCCGCCTCCTCCACCCGGGAGCCGCCGCCCGGTCCGGCGACGTCGACCGGCACCACCACACCGGTGAACCCACCAGCGCGGGCACGGGCGGCCGACGCCGCCAGCGTGCCCGTCCCATCGGCGCCGACGCCCACCACGGCCAGGGTGACCGGGCCCGGCCGCGGCTCGAGGGCGCCATCCCCGCCGGCGACGTCGACCACCAACCCATCGGCCACTCCTGGACGGGCGACGGCTTCGAGCGTCTCCGGGGCGGCGTGGACGAGGAGCGGGATGCCGTCCGGGTGGTGCGCGGGCGGGCGGCTCACCGCACCCTCGAGGCGCACGTGCCGGCCGGCGAAGGTGGCCGGCTCACCTGTCGCCACCAGGCGGAACGCCTGGATGGACTCGACCACGACCCCGCCGGGATCGTCGGTGGCGAGCGAGGGTGCCGCCAGTGCCACCACGGCCCTGCCGCCGCACAGGGCGTCGAGGGTGGTGACGATCTTGGCCAGCACCCCCGGCGGGCGGCGGTCGACCGGCGAGCGGAGGACCCCGAGTGCGCAGGTGGTCGTCACCTGCGACAGGGCGCCGAGGAGGGAGAACGCCTCGAAGCCCTCGCCACCCTCACCGCGGCCCGGATCGGCCAGGACGTCATCCACCCAGATACCGTCGACGCCGACCCGCTCGGCCAGCCGTGCCGCCTCGCACAGCTCGTCGATCGACGGCACGGCACCGCCGGCACCACCGGTCGCACGCAGGAGGATGCCCCGGACGGGGATCCGCCCGCTGCGACCCGAGGCGTCGGGTCCGCCGGAACTGGTCATGACGACGACCGTAGCCGTCACCACCGGCGGCGCCACCACCCCGGGCCCTCGATGACGGCACCGGCCCCCAGCAGGCGCCGGCAGGCCCGGGCCAGGTCGCCGATAGTCAGACCGGTCCGCTCGGCCAGCGCGGCCGACGTGAGCGGATCGGGACCCAGCGCAGACCAGACGGCCCGGGCGGCGGCGTCGTCGACGGGGCACCGCTCGTCGCCGGACCCGCCCGCAGCCCGCAACGCACCGGCCACGTCCCGTCCGGTGGCGGCCACGAACGTCCGTGCCCGGAGGGCCGGTGCCGGCGCGTCCCGGCCGGCCCGGGCCAGCGACACCGCCACCAGCACGTCATGGACGTCGCGTACGGGCGCGCAGCCGTCGACGAGCAAGCCGTTCGTGCCCCGGGAGGCCGGCGATCGGACCGAGCCGGGAACGGCCACCACCGGGATGCCACGCCGGGCGGCCGCTTCGGCCGTGTGGAGCGCACCTCCACCCAGGTGGCACTCGACCACCACGACCACGTCGGACAGGGCGGCGATGATGCGGTTGCGGGCCGGGAAGGCGCCCCGCCGGGGTGGCGACCCCAGGGGCGCCTCCGACAGGACGGCCCCGGCTCGGGCGACGCCGTCCCACAGGCGGGCGTTGGCGCGGGGGTAGGGGACGTCGAGGCCGGTGGCGGCCACGCCCACCGGCGGGCGCGCCCCCGGGCCGGCGGCCAGCGCGCCGGCGTGGGCGGCGGCGTCGATCCCGAGGGCGAGCCCCGACACCACCGAGACGCCGGCGGCCGCCAGATCGCGCCCGAGCTCGGCGGCGACCTGCTCGCCGTAGGGCGTGGCCGACCGGGTGCCGACCACCGCCACCGACGGCCCCACCCCGGCGACGGCGATGTCCCCCCGGCACAGGAGCACGGCCGGCGCACCCGGGTCGCCCCGCAGGCGATCGGGATAGCGGTCGTCGCCCTCCACGATCACCTCGACGCCGGCGGTGCGGTAGCGGGCGGCGGCCTCGACCGGATCGGTGGCCGCGGCCATGACCGTCCACCGCGGGTCGCTCGCAGTGGGGTCGGCTCCCGAGAGCAACGCCGCCCATGCCGCCGCCGGCCGGCGCCCGTGGAGGAGGCGGGCCAGGCGCACCGGCGTCATCCCCGGGAGCCCGACCAGCGCCGCAGCGCAGGCGACGTCGTCATGAACCGGCCGGCCGCTCCCGACAGCCGGCTCACCGCCGGCGGTCATCGAGCAGCCCCGAGCAGGAGGTCCCGGCGGCACCGCAGCAGGAGGGCCTCGTCCATGTGGTGCGATCGGACCGGCCCCTCCTCACCTTCCAGGTCGGCGATGGTGCGAGCCACCCGCCGCACCCGCACCACCCCCCGGCCGGTGAGCGCGCCCCGCTGGACCTCTGCCGAGAGGATGCGGCAGGCGCCGGTGGTCAGGGGCGCCACCGAGTCGAGCTCGGCCGCGGCCAACCGGGCGTTGCACTCCACGTTCCGGCCCGCGGCGAACCGGCGGGCGGCGGCGACCCGGCCGGCCACCGGGGCGCTCGGTTCGCCTCCGGCCGGCCCGACCAGGGCGGCGGCCTCGGGGCGCTCCACCCGCACGGCGATGTCGAAGCGATCGAGCAGGGGGCCCGACAGGCGCCGGTGGTAGCGGGACCGGGCCGACTCGGAGCAGCGGCAGGCACCGGGTGTCCCTCCCTCGCCGCACGGGCACGGGTTCATGGCGCCCGCCAGGAGGAAGCGGGCAGGCAGGTCGACCGTCGCCCGGGCCCGGCTGACCCGGATACGCCCCTCCTCCAAGGGCTGGCGGAGGGCGTCGAGCACGGTGGCCGGGAACTCCCCCATCTCATCGAGGAAGAGGACGCCCCCGTGGGCCAGGCTGATCTCGCCGGGACGCATGCCGGGCGCGCCGCCACCCAGCAGCGACACCGCCGAGGCGCCCGGGTGGGGGGCGCGCAGGGGCGGGCGATCAGGCAGACCGGCCGGCGGCCCGAGGCCGGCCGCCGAGTGGATCCGGCGGACCTCGAGGGCCACCTGTGGTGCCAGCGGGGGCAGGATCCCCGGCAGGCAGGTGGCCATCATGGTCTTGCCCGAGCCGGGCGGCCCGACCAGGAGGAGATGGTGGCCGCCGGCCGCCGCCACCTCGAGGGCGCGCCGGCCCAGCGCCTGGCCCCGCACCCCGGCCAGGTCCGGTGCCGGCTCGGTGGCAACAGGTGCCACGGGCGGCGGCGGATCGGGGTGGCGCCACGGGCGGCGACCCCGCAGCTGCCCGACCAGCTCCCCCAGGTGGGAGGCGCACCGCACCTCGCCGGCGGTGGCCCCCAGAGCCTCGGCCGCGCTCGCCTCGGGCAGGACCAGTGTGGTGCCGGCCAGCGCGCCCGCCACCACCAGTGCGCCGGGGACGGGACGGAGCGACCCGTCGAGCCCGAGCTCGCCGGCGAAGGAGAGCCCGTCCACCGACGCCGGAGCGAGCTCCCCCGCCGCCACCAGCAGCCCCACGGCGATGGGGAGGTCGAGCCCGGCACCGCCCTTCCGCACCCCGGACGGCGCCAGGTTCACGGTCACGCGTCGCAACGGCCACGTCAGCCCGGTGGAGAGGAGGGCCGCCCGTACCCGGTCGCGCGACTCGCGCACGGCGGCGTCGGGGAGGCCGACCACGGTGAAGCCGGGCAGGCCGTTGGACACGTGGACCTCGACGGACACGGGGATCCCGTCGACTCCGTGGAGGACGGCGGATGGGATGGAGGCGAGCACGGCAGCTCCCGCTGGTCGGCCCCGCACGTGCGGGGCAACGGTGGGCGGGCGCCGCGGTCGCCGGACCGTGATCGCCGATCAGGCGGTGCGGGCAGGCGCCGATCGCACGGCCACGACACTAGGGGGAGGGTGCGACACGGCAACGTCGATCTCCCCCGAGGACCTCGCTGCTCTCGAGCAAGCGGTCGACAATCTCACCACCCCGGGCGCACCGCAGTCCATGTCGGAGGGCCTGGGCGACCTCGAGTCCGGCCGCGTCGCCGACGGCGATGCCCTCCGTGCCCGCTGCACCCCCGGGCGGCTCCCCCTACGACGTCCCGATCTCGGCCAGGGGCGGGCCGGCCGCCAGCCGGCTGCCCGACCGGCCCCCGTCGGTCAGCGCCCGGTGAAGACCGGGTCGCGCTTCTCCACGAAGGCCCGGATGGCCTCCACCGTGTCCTCCGTGCCGAAGTTCGCCGCCTGGGCCCGCGCCTCGTCCTCCAGGGCCTGGTCCATCGACACGGCCATGGCGTTGTTGAGCATCGTCTTGGTGAGCGACAGGGCCAGGGGCGGGCCGGCCGCCAGCCGGGCGGCCCAGTCGTCGACGACCGCGTCGAGCTGGTCGTGGGGCACGACCTTGTTCACGATGCCGAAGGACGCCGCCTCGTCGGCCGACAGGATGTCGGCGAAGAAGGCGAGCTCCTTCGCCCGGTGGAGGCCGATCAGGCGGGGCAGGAGCCATGACGACCCGAAGTCCACCGACAGGCCCCGCTTGGTGAAGATCTGGGAGAAGCGGGCCCGGTCGGACGCGACGACCAGGTCGCACCCGAGCGCCATGCTCATGCCGGCGCCGGCGGCGATGCCGCCCACCTTGGCGATGGCCGGCTTGGGCAGGCGGTGGAGCCGGAGGGCGACGTCGGCCAGCGCCCGCATCTGCACCAGGTACGGATCCCCCGGGCGCCCGGCCAGGTCCCCGGTGGCGCTCAGGTCGGCGCCGGAGCAGAAGGCGTCGCCCGCGCCGGTGAGGACGACCACCCGGGTGTCGCGGTCGAGTGCCGCCTCGTCGAAGGTGGCGAGCAGCTCGCGCCACATGGCACCGTTGGCCGCGTTCTTGCGGGAGGGCCGGTTCATGGTCACCGTCATCACCCCGTCGGTGCGGTCGACCAGCACGGTCTCGAAGGTGGTGGGGTCGAAGGGCGCAGGCATGGCGGGGAGCCTACCGGCAGGCCGGCGTGGCGCCCCGTTCAGAAGGCGCCCTCGATGACGCACACCTCGCCGCCGTCGACCGTGACCACGTCGAAGCGGGCCGTGAGCGCCCGCCGGCCCGCCGCCGGGGTGAGCTCGGCGAACCACCGTGCCGCCAGCCGCCGGATGCGCCGCTGCTTGGGCTCCGTCACCGCCTCGGCGCCGGTGCCGAAGCGGTCGGAGGTCCGGGTCTTCACCTCGCAGAAGACGACGGTGCGCCCCGACCGGACGATCAGGTCGAGCTCACCCTCACGTCGGCGCCAGTTGCGCTCGAGGACCTGGTAGCCGTGCGCCTCGTACCAGGCGGCCGCGGCCGCCTCGCCGGCCGCGCCGGTGGCGGCCCGGTCGGTCACAGCTCCTTGTCGGGGAGCCGCTCGATGTTGATGTCCCGGAAGGTGAGGATGCGCACCGACGGCACGAACCGGGCGGGACGGTACATGTCCCACACCCAGGCGTCGGTCAGCGTCAGCTCGATCAGCGGCGGCGAGCTCCCCTCCCGCACGGCCACCTCGACCTGGTTGGCCAGGTAGAAGCGACGCTCCGTCTCCACCACGTAGGTGAACATGGGGAGGACGGCCCGGTACTCCTGCACCAGGGCCAGCTCGATCTCCGACTCGTAGCGCTCGAGGTCCTCCTCGCTCACCGGTCCACCTCGGGACGGGGGGCGCCGGCCGGCGGGGCGCCGGGGGGCACGGCGACGGCGATCACGTGGTGACGGTCCGGCGTTCCTTGATCTTCGCCGCCTTGCCGTGCCGGTCACGCAGGTAGTACAGCTTGGCCCGCCGGACGTCGCCGTAGGAGACGACCTCGGTCTTGGCGATGATCGGCGAGTGCACGGGGAAGGTCCGCTCCACCCCCACGCCGAAGCTCACCTTGCGGACGGTGAAGGTCTCGCGCACGCCGGTCCCCTGGCGGCGGATGACCACGCCCTGGAAGACCTGGACCCGCTCGCGGTTCCCCTCGACGACCCGCACGTGCACCTTGACCGTGTCACCGGGCCGGAATTCGGGCACGTCGTCGCGCAGGCTGTCGGCGTCGATGATGTCGGTGGGGTTCATGGGCGCGTCTCTCCACGGCTGTCGGTCGTCTTGGCCCGCTGCCGGCTGCCCGGCGCCGACGACACGTCAGGGCACCGGAACGGTCCCGGTGGCCACGTCGGGCCCTGTCCGGAACCGGCGGGTTCGTCAATGGTAGCCGCGCCGGCGGAGCAGCTCCAGCTCACCCGCCTCGGCCAGCAGGTCCACCTCCTCGGGTGCCAGGCCGCCACGGGCCTCGATCAGGTCCGGACGGGCGTCGAGGGTGGCGGCGAGGGCCCGGGCCCGGCGCCAGCGGGCAACCTTCCCGTGGTCCCCGGACCGGAGGACCTCGGGGACCTCCCATCCCCGGAAGTCGGCTGGTCTCGTGTACTGCGGGTACTCGAGGAGCCCGGTGGTGAAGCTGTCGTCGCCGGCCGAGGCCTCGTTCCCGAGCACCCCGGGCACCAGCCGGACCACCGCCTCGACGATGACCAGGGCGGCGAGCTCGCCGCCGGCCAGGACCACGTCCCCGAGCGAGAGGGCCCCGTCCACCAGGTGGTCGGCGATCCGCTGGTCGACGCCCTCGTAGCGCCCGCAGAGCAGCGAGAAGGCGCCCAGCCCGACCAGTTCCTCGGCCACCCGCTGGTCGAACCGGCGCCCCGACGGGGCGAGGAGGAAGAGGGGGCGGGCCAGGCCGGCCGGTCCCCGCTCGACCGCCTCGACGGCGGTGAAGACGGGGTCGGGGGCGAGCACCATGCCGGGGCCGCCGCCGAAGGGGGCGTCGTCGACCGAGCGGTGGGGGTCCTGCGCTCCTGACCGCAGGTCGTGCACACGCAGATCGAGCAGGTCCCCCCGCCGGGCCCGACCGACGATGGAGCCGGACGCGTAGTGCTCGACCAGGTCGGGAAAGATGGTGAACACCTCGATGCGAGCCCCGGCCCCGGTCCCGGCCGGGCTGCCGGCGGGCTCAGGCGAGGTCGAAGAGGCCATCGGGAACGTCGACGGTCACCTGCTCGCCGGGGACGAGGTCGACGACGAAGCGCAGCGGCACCAGGGCCCCCGTGTCGAGGACGAGGAGGTCGCTGGCCGGGTTGGCCTGGACCCCGGTCACCGTTCCCCGCACGGTACCGGTGGCGTCCACCACCTGGGCCCCCACCAGCTGGTGGACCCACAGCTCCCCGGCGTCGTCGAGCGGCTCCGCCCGTAGGGTGGCACCACGCAGCGCGGTGGCTGCGTCGATGCCGTCGACACCGTCGAAGTGGACGCGCCAGCGGCCGCCGTGAGGCGAGGACGACGCCACCCGGAGCACCCGCCCGTCGTCCGTCACCAGTTCGGTGCCGGGCGCCACCCGCTCGGTGCGGTTCGTCACCAGGTCGACGATGACGTCACCGGCCAGCCCGTGGGTCCGGGCCACCGAACCCACGACCAGCAGGGGGCCGGCCACCGGCGGGGCCCCGTCAGTCGTCGACGATGTCGACGGAGGTGGAGACGCCGTCGCGGGCGCCGGCAGCGGCCACGACGGTGCGGATGGCCTGCGCCACCCGCCCCCGACGACCGATCACCCGGCCCATGTCATCGGGAGCGACGTGGATGCGGAAGCGCACGGTGCCGCTCCGCTCCTCCGTGTCGATCACCACCGCTTCGGGCTCGGCGACGATGGCGTCGAGTAGGTAGCGGACCACGGCCAGCGAGGTGCCCCCGGCACGGCGGTTCCCCGCGTCGTCGTCCGCCGCCACCTCGGCGTCCACCCGGTTGACGTCCCCGTCCTCCTGGACGTCGTCGACCGGTTCAGCCCCGTCCGCCATCACTTGGCCGCCTTGGCCGCGGTGAACTCGGCCATCGCCCCCGAGCGCTCGAGGAGCTTGGCCACCCGCTCGGTCGGCTGGGCCCCTTCCGAGAGCCATTTGACCGCCTTGGCGTTGTCGATCTCGACCACCGCGTCCGGCTCGGCGAGCGACCGTCCCCGGGGGGCGTAGGTGCCCACGATCTCGATGAACCGCCCGTTGCGGGGCGACCGGCTGTCAGCCGCCACCAGGCGGTAGGTCGGCTGCTTCGTCTTGCCCATCCGCACCAGGCGGAGCTTCACTGCCACGTTGGACTCCTCGTCGCTCTCCCGGACCGGCCATCCGATCCGTCATCGTGCCGAGCCGGTGCCCCGGCACGGTCATTCGTCACGCCGCCGGGGCTGGCGGCGGGCCGGCCGCCCCCTGGGGCGCCCGACATTCTCGCACCATCTCGGGGGGTGCGGTGCACAGCCCGCCGGGCCGGCCCCGTCACCGGGATTTCGGCGTGACCCGGCCGCCGCCCTTGCCCTTGCGACCGCCCTTGCCCTTGGCCCCCTTCGACGACCGGACCGGGCCACCGGCGGCACCGGGAACGCCCCCGCCCATGCCGGGGAGGGCGCCGGCGCCAGGCAGGCCGGCCAGCGGGCCACCGGGCCCACCCATCAGGTCGGAACTGCCCTGCAGCTCGGCCAGGGCCGCCGGCGACAGCTTGGGCCCGCCCCGGCCGAACAGGCCGCCGAGCCCGCCCATGGCACCGGCCAGGCCCCCCTTGCCGAACCCCTTCATCAGCTTCTGCATCTCGCGGAACTGCTTGAGGAGGGCGTTGACGTCCGTCGTGGTGGTCCCGCTCCCGTTGGCGATGCGCAGCCGGCGAGACCCGTCGATGGTCGACGGATCGGCACGTTCGGCCGGGGTCATCGAGCGGATGATGGCCTCCACCTGGCCCACCTGGCGGTCGTCGATCATGGAGGACGCCTGCTTCACGTCCTTCGACAGTCCCGGGAGCATGGACAGCACGCCGGAGAGTGGTCCCATGCGCTTGACCTGTTGGAGCTGCTCGAGGAAGTCATCCAGGGTGAAGCGGCCCTCGAGCATGGCGGCGGCGGCCTTGGCCGCGGTGCCCTCGTCGAAGGTCCGCTCCGCCTGCTCGATGAGGGAGAGGACGTCGCCCATCCCGAGGATGCGGTCGGCCATCCGGTCCGGGTGGAAGAGGTCGAAGTCCTCCAGGCGCTCGCCGGTGGACGCGAAGGCGATGGGCCGGCCGACCACCTCCTTGACCGACAGTGCGGCACCGCCGCGGGCGTCGCCGTCGAGCTTGGTCAGGATCACGCCGTCGAGGGTGAGGGTCTCGTGGAAGGCGGTGGCGGTGGACACCGCATCCTGGCCGGTCATGGCGTCGATGACGAGGAAGGTGTAGTCGGGCGACACCACCTCGGCGATGCGCCGCACCTCCTCCATCAGCTCGGCGTCGATGGCCAGGCGGCCGGCCGTGTCGACGATGCAGACGTCGCGCCCGAGCCGGCGGGCCTCGGCCAGGCCGGCCTGCGCCACCGCCACCGGGTCGGACGGCTCCGAGAACACCGTCACGCCGATCTGGCCGGCCAGCACCCGCAGCTGCTCGACGGCGGCCGGGCGCTGGAGGTCGGCTCCGACGAGCATGGGGTTGCGGCCCTGCTGCTTGAACCAGCGGGCCAGCTTGGCCGCGGTCGTCGTCTTGCCCGAGCCCTGGAGGCCGGCCAGCAGCACCACCGTGGGCGGGCGGCTGGCGTAGGTGATCCGCAACGACTCGCCGCCGAGCAGGCCGGTCAGCTCCTCGTTGACGATCTTGACGACCTGCTGGCCCGGGCTCAGGGCTCTGGAGAGCTCGAGGCCGACGCAGCGCTCCCGGACGGCACCGACGAACGTCCGCACCACGCCGATCTCGACGTCCGCCTCGAGGAGGGCGGTCCTGATCTCGCGGAGGACCTCTTCGATGTCGGCTTCGGTCAGCCGGCCCCGGTTGCGGAGGCGGCCGAGGATCCCCTCGAATCGGTCGGACAGGCGCTCGAACATGCGACTGCCGAGGCTACAGGACGGCGGCGGCGAGCCGGTCGCCCCCCGTGGGCACCGGTGCCGGACGTGGTGGCGGCACCACCATCGGCATCGCGGTCACCTCGATCACCGCGGACAGACGGGGCCCGGCTCCCCGGTCAGCGTCAGAAGAGGGCGTCGACGAACGAGACGGGGTCGAAGTCGACCAGGTCGCCCGGTCCCTCGCCCAGGCCCACCAGCTTGACGGGCAGGCCCAGCTCCCGCTGGATGGCCACCACGATGCCACCCTTGGCCGTGCCGTCGAGCTTGGTCAGCACCACGCCGGTCACGTCGACGGCCTCGGTGAACACCGCCGCCTGGGCCAACCCGTTCTGCCCGGTGGTGGCGTCGATCACCAGGAGGACCTCGGTGACCCGGCCCGGAGCCCGATCGGACACCCGACGGATCTTCTTCAGCTCCTCGATCAGGTTGGCCTTGTTGTGGAGCCGACCTGCGGTGTCGGCCAGGACGATGTCCGCCTGCCGGGCCGCCGCACGCTGGACGGCGTCGTAGACGACCGAGCTGGGATCGCCGCCCTCGGCACCCCGGACGATCTCCGAGCCCGACCGCGACGCCCACAGGGCCAGCTGCTCGCCGGCGGCTGCCCGGAACGTGTCGCCGGCGGCCAGCACCACGCTGGCGCCGCCCGCCGTGAGCCGGGTCGCCACTTTGCCGAGGGTCGTCGTCTTCCCCACCCCGTTCACGCCGACGAACAACCACACGTCGACGCTCCGGTCGCCGTCGTCCGATCCGGCCCGGGCCGAGCCCATCGGCGCAAGGGTGCGGTCGGGGGCGTCGAGGGCGGCGGCCAGGTCGGCGCGCAGTGCGTCGAGGAGCGCGTCGGGCCCGGCGATCTCGTTCGCCTTCACCCGGGCCCGCAGGTCGTCGAGGATGGCGTCGGTGGCGCCCACGCCCACGTCGGCACGGATGAGCGCCTCCTCCAGGTCGTCCCAGGTGGTGGCGTCGATCTTGCCCCGGGACCGGACCGCTCCCAGATAGCCGGCCAGCAGGCCCCTGGCCTTGCCGAGCCGGCCCCGGTAGGTGGGCGCCTCCTCGGGGAGCGCGGCTGCCTCCGGCGCCTCCTCAGGGAGCACCTCCGCGGCAGGTGCCTCTGCTCCGGGCACTGGTGCCGCTCCCGCCGGCGAGGGTGCCGGCTCGGCACCCTCCCTGGCGGCAGGCTCCGCCTCGGCCACCCGGGTCGCCTCGGCCCCGGCAGCCAGCTCGGCCCCCGTCGGCACATCGGCCGCCACCTCGCCGGGCGGCACCGTCGATGCCGGCCCCCGTCCCCGGAAGCGCAGAGCCACCCCGGCCCCCACCGCCACCACCAGGACGGGAATGCCGACGGCCAGGCCGACGACGACATCGTGGGCGGCAGCCACCACCATCGCGGTCACGAGCCGGCCGCCGGATCCGTCACCAGTGCGGCCCCGCCGCCGGCCCCACCTCCTGGGTCGGCACCTGGGTCGGCACCTGGGTCGGCACCTGGGTCGGCTGGCGCATCGCCGCTGGCCCCGACACCTGCATCGGCCCTCGCCCCGGCACCAGCCAGCGCGTCGCGGTCACCCTCGCGTCGTGGCACCTTCTGGCTCA
>JAJZDI010000008.1:0-19307 GCA_021806045.1 Actinomycetes bacterium | reverse complement strand
TCGGCACCTGGGTCGGCACCTGGGTCGGCTGGCGCATCGCCGCTGGCCCCGACACCTGCATCGGCCCTCGCCCCGGCACCAGCCAGCGCGTCGCGGTCACCCTCGCGTCGTGGCACCTTCTGGCTCACGACCTTGGACGATCCGCCCGGCGCCATGGTCACACCGTAGAGGGCGTCACCGGACTCCATCGTCCGCTTCTGGTGGCTGACGATGATCAGCTGGGCCTCGTCCCGGAACTCGTGCACGAGGCCGAGGAACCGGTGCAGGTTGACGTCGTCCAGGGCGGCCTCCACCTCGTCCATCAGGTAGAAGGGTGACGGCCGGCTGCGGAAGACGGCGAAGAGGAACGCCATGGCCACGAGCGAGCGCTCGCCGCCCGAGAGGAGCGACAGGCGCCGGACGTTCCGGCCCGCCGGCCGGACCTCGACCTCCACGCCCGTGTCGAGCAGGCGCTCGGGGTCGGTCAACGACAGCCGCCCGGTGCCGCCGGGGAACAGCGTCGACACCAGCTCGCCGAAGTGGTGGCTCACGTCGGCGAAGGCGGCGTCGAACGCCCGCATGATCTCCTCGTCCAGCGTACGGATGACGTGCTGGAGCTCCCGGCGGGCCCGACGCACGTCCTCCACCTGGCCCTCGAGGAAGGTGTGGCGCTCGGTGAGGCCCGACAGCTCCTCGAGTGCCAGCGGGTTCACCGGACCGAGCCGCTCCAGCTCCGCCTGCAGGTGCTCCACCCGTGCCGACACCGTCACCCCGCCGTCGAGCGCCGGCACCGGCTCGGCAAGGGCCTCCTCCGCGCTCGCCCCCAGTTCCCTGCCGAGGGTCTCGACCACCGACTCCCGCCGCACCGCCGACTCGGCCAGCTCCAGCTCGACGCTCTGGAGGCGGCTCCGGCTGGCGGCGAGCTCGTGCTCGGCGCCGGCCCGGCGGCGGCGGAGCTCCTCCAGGCGCGCTCCCCCGGCCCGCACCGCCTCGATCTGGCGCCGGTGCTCGTCACGCTGGGCGGCCAGGATGGTCTCCACCCGGCCCCGCACTCGATCCACGGATTCGGCCAGACCGTCGATGGCCCGGGCGTCACGCTCCAGGCGGCTGCGGTTGGCCTCGGCCTGGCGCCGTTCCTCGGCGTGGCCGGCCAGGCGCCGTTCGATCTCGGTGAGCCGCTCCTCCAGGACGCGCCGCCGCTCCTCGAGCGCGGCCACCCCCACCTCGAAGGCGGTGCGGCGGGACGTCGCCGCGGCCAGCGCCTCCTCCAGGGTCCGCCTGGCCGCCCGGGCGGAGCGCTGCGCCTCCTGCTCCTCGTCGCGGGCGGCGGCGAGGCCGGGGAGCCGGGCCTCCAGCTCGGCCAGCCGGGCCCCGTCACGCTCGATCCGCTGAGCCAGTTCGGCCCGCACCAGGCGGATCTCGTCCAGTTCGGCCGCCCGGGCGGCACGATCGGCAGCCACCCGGGCCAGCGCGGCACGTGCGCCCTGATGGTCGGCCTCGTTGCGATCGTCGGCACGCACCGCCTCGGCCAGCGCGGCCCGCCGCGCCTCCAGGGCGGTCCGGGCCTGGGACCTCTCGGACGCCCACCGCTCGGCCTCGGATCCGGCCAGGACGGCACGGCGCCGGGCCTCCTCGACCAGCGCGGCCGTGACCACGCCACCGGCCGCCCGCACCCGCCATCCGGTCTGGGAGAAGCGGTCGCCGTCCCGGGTGACCACCACCAGGTCGGGCCGGGACAGGGCGAGGTCGATGGCCGCCGTCCACCCGGCCCCGGTGCACACGGCGTCGGCCAGGAGCCGATCGAGGAGCGCACCCAACCCCGCCGGATCGGCGGCACCGGTCCGGGCCCGCACGTGGGAGCGCACGGGCTCCGCGCCCGGCGGCGGCGGTCCGGACGGGACAGTACCGCTCGCCCCCAGGGCCAGCACGGCGCCGGTGGCCTCGCCGCTGCGTAATAGGTCGAGGGCCCGCCGGGCTGCTGCGCTCCCCGACACCACCACGGCGGCGAGCGAGCCACCCGCCGCCGCCTCCAGGGCGGCCTCCCACCCCTCGTCCACCTCGACCAGATCGAGCAGGGTGCCAACCACCCCCTCCACACCGGTGAGGAGCTCGGCGCCCGCCGCGCCCCGGGCCTCGTCGAGCGCCCGCTCCAGGGCGTCGGCTCGCGCCTCGGAGCGGTGGTGCTCCTGTTCGGCCAGGCGCAGCGCCTCCTCCGCCTCGTCGAGCCGGCGGACCACCTCGGCGTGAGCGGCCTCCGCCCGTGCCGCCTCTCCCTGGAGGCGGTGGCGGTCCTGCTCGGTGGCCGCCAGCCGGTCGGTCAGTTCGATCTCCTCGTCGCCGAGGGTGGCCACCCGCCGCTCGCCGGCCAGCAGGCGGGACTCGACCTGGGTGAGATCAGCCCGGTCGCGCTCCAGGCCTCGCGACAGCGTCTCGGCCGTGCGCCGGGCCTCGGCCAGTGCCTCGGCTGCGGGCAGGGTCCCGCCGTCGCCGGCGCCGTCGCCGTGGGCGGCCAGCCGCTCGCCGGCGGCCTGCTCGGCCGCGGCCAGGGCGGCACGTTCCGGGCCGACGGCCTCCGCCTCCTCGCCCGTGGCGGCCAGCTCGGCGTTCACCTTGGCCGCCTCGGCCTCCAGGTTGGCCACCACGTCGGCGTCGGCAGCCGCGTCGAGGGCGGCCTGCAGGCCCCGGCGGCGCTCGCGCAGCACGCCGGCCAGGCCTCGCGACCGTTCGACCAGGCCCTCCACCCGTCCGAGGGAGGACGACAGGTCGGCCTCACGGCGGGCCGACAGCTCGTCCGTGGTCCGGCCCGTCTCCTCGTCGAGCTCGGCCACCGTCGCACGCCACCGGGCCTCGGACGCCTGGAGATCGGTCCGCTGGGCAGTGGCCGCCTCACGGCGGCCGTCCAGTGCCCGCAGCTCCTCGCCGGCCTGGGCCAGCCGCAGGCGGTGGAGCTCACCGGCCAGCTCGTCGTGGGAGCGGGCGGCGGCGGCCTGGCGCTCGAGGGGGCGGATCTGCCGCTTGACCTCGCGCACGAGGTCGAAGAGGCGTTCGAGGTTCTCGTCGGTGGCGGCCAACCGCCGCTCGGACCGCTCGCGACGGCGGCGGTACTTGAGCACGCCGGCGGCCTCCTCGATCACGGCCCGACGGTCCTCGGGGCGCGCGCTCAGGATGGCGTCGAGCTGGCCCTGGCTGATGATCACGTGCTGCTGGCGCCCCACGCCCGTGTCCGAGAGCAGCTCCTGGACGTCGAGGAGGCGGCAGGGTGCGCCGTTGATGGCGTACTCGCTCTCGCCCGACCGGAACAGGGTGCGGGTGATGGTGATCTCGGCCAGATCGGTGGGCAACTTGCCGGCCGAATTGTCGATGGTCAGGCTGACCTCGGCCCGGCCGAGGGCCGGCCGGGTCACCGAGCCGGCGAAGATGACGTCCTCCATCTTCGCCGAGCGCACCGTCCGGGGCCCCTGGGCGCCGAGCACCCAGGCCACCGCGTCGACGACGTTCGACTTGCCGCTGCCGTTGGGGCCGACCACGACCGTGACGCCGGGCTCGAATTCGAGCACGGCGGGGTCGGCGAAGGACTTGAATCCCCGGAGGGTGAGGGTCTTCAGGAACACCGGGCGCTCACCCTACCGCCGGGCCGGGACGGCGGTGGGCGGCCCGGTGGGGGCAGCCTGGCGCGCCCTCCGGCGGCCGCGCCCCCGGCTCATACCTGGCAGTGTTCGCACAGGTAGGTCGAGCGACCGCCCGACTTCACCCGGACGATGGTGGACCGGCACCGCCGGCACGCCTGGCCCTCGCGGTCGTAGACCTGGTGCTGGCCCTGGTAGTCCCCGACCTCGCCGAACAGGTCCCGGTACTGCTCGTCGGCCAGGGACGATCCCCGGTGCTTGACCGCCTCGGCCAACGTCTCGACCATCGAGCGGTACAGGCGGCGGACCTCCTGGGACGACAGCGAGTCCGAGGTCCGGTCGTAGCGGAGGCCGGCGGCGAAGAGGATCTCGTCGGCGTAGATGTTGCCGATCCCCGCCACGAACTCCTGGTCGGTGAGGAGGGCCTTCAGCCCGGTGTGGCGGGAGGCGAGCATGGCCCAGAACCGCTCCCAGCTCATCACGTCTTCGAGCGGATCGAACCCCAACTTGGCCAGTTCCGGTAGCGGCGTCCCGTCCTCCCCGGGCACGGAGACGAACAGCTCGCCGAACGTGCGGGGGTCGACGAAGCGGAGCTGCCCTCCCTGGGTGAAGGTGATCGTCACGTGGGTGTGGGGGACCTTCGCCTCCTTCACGCTGCGGGCCCGCAGGAGCTGACCGCTCATGCCCAGATGGATGACGAGGGTCCCGCCGCTGTCCAGTCCGAGGAGGAGGTACTTGCCGGCGCGGCCGATCGACGTGACGGTGGCCCCCTCCAGCAGGGCGCGGAAGTGCTTGGCGCTCGGGTGCCGCCGCACGGTCCGACCGTTGCGCACCTCGACCGACTTGATCTTCCGCCCGACGACCTCGCCCTGGAGGTCGCGCCGGATGGTCTCTACTTCGGGAAGCTCGGGCATCCCTGGTCGCCTCTTTCGTCCCCCAACACGTCACAGGCGGCTCGGGCGGCTGCCTGCTCGGCGTCCTTCTTCGAACGCCCCTCCCCCTGGCCGAGGCGACGCTCAGCAACGTACACCGTGGCCAGGTACCTGCGGGCGTGATCGGGCCCGAACCCCTCCACCTCGTAGTGGGGCACGCCCCGGCCGAGGTGGACGCTCGTCTCCTGGAGGCGGCTCTTGTAGTCCGACTCGCCCGGGTCGTCGACGGCGGCGGCGATGCGCTCGCCCAGCTCGTCGAGGACCACCCGGCGGGCCCGCTCGAACCCCCCGTCCAGGTAGACGGCGCCGATGACCGCCTCGGTGGCGTCGGCCAGGATCGACGGCTTCTCCCGTCCGCCCGATCCCTCCTCGCCCTTACCGAGCAGCAGGGTCGGGCCGATCCCCAGGTCGGCGGCCACCTCCGCGAGCACGACGGCGTTCACCACCGCAGCGCGGAGCTTGGCCAGCACCCCCTCGGGCACCTCCGGGTAGCTGCCGAAGGCGTGATCGGCCACCACCAGGCCGAGGACGGCGTCCCCCAGGAACTCGAGGCGCTCGTTGGAGGGGCGCCCGCCCCGCTCGGCGCACCACGACCGGTGCGAGAGGGCTTCGACCAGCAACAACGGGTCGGCGAAGTCGTGCCCCAGCCGCCCGACCAGGTGCTCGAGGGCCTCGGCCCACGCCGGACCCGGTTCGGACGGCCGCGTCGCTCAGCCCTCGGCCAGTTTGGCGTGGACGTAGTCGACGGCGTCCCGCACGGTCCGAAGGTCCTCGAGGTCCTCGTCTTCGATCCGGAAGCCCACGGTGCGCTCGCCGAGCTCCTCCTCAAGGCCCTCGACCAGCTCGATCAGGGCCAGCGAGTCGGCGTTCAGGTCCTCGGCGAAGGACGACGACTCGGCGATGGTCCCGGGATCGATCTCGAGGATGTCGGCGAGCTGGTCACGGATCAGCTCGAAGATCTCCTGGCGGTCCATGGGACCCTTCTCGACGTGCGTCTCGGCCGGCACGGGTTCTCCTGTTCGTGAAGTGGGGACCCGGGCGGCGCCTCGGCCGCCGGGAGCGGGTGGACCCCACCCGGCGGCATCAGGGCCGTCCGCCCAGGGGCCACATGGTACCGGAGGGCGGAGCCGCGGTCCGGTTGCCGGTCAGGCCCCGGCGTTGACCAGGCTGCGGGCGGCCATGGCCAGGTAGTCAACCAGTTCGGTGCGGTCCGGCTCCTCCAGCCCGGAGCGGTCGACGGCGGCGACCATGTGGCCCAGCCAGGCGTCGGCCTCGGCCGGCCCGATGACGAATGGCGCGTGCCGCATGCGCAGCCGGGGGTGGCCGCGTGCCTCGGCGTAGGCGGGAGGCCCGCCCCAGTACTGGGCCAGGAACAGGGCCAGGTGGGCTTTCGGCTCGGTCAGGTCCTCGGGGTACATGGGGCGGAGGAGGGGGTCGGAGGCCACCCCCTCATAGAACCGTTCCACCAGGGCGTCGAAGAACGGCTGGCCGCCCCACCGGTCATAACGGGCCGGCTCCGGATCCCGTCGACCTCGCAGCAGCACGGTGCCGATGGTACCGAGCCGGGCGACGACCCCGGGCGCCGCCGGCCCCGACCGGCCCCACCAGGGCCGGCACCGCCAGTCGTGCCGGCCCAGGTCGGGGCGGCGACCGGGCGACCTACGACCGGCACAGCGTCTCGGCACGACCCGTCCGGTGCGGACAGTAGGGTGTCGGCCCAGGGGCGCACCCCGCCATGGCGGCGCCACCAGTGGACGACACGACGGGAGGGTCACCGTGTTCGAATGGTCTGCGGAGCAGGTGATGGTGCGCGACGCCATCCGCCGCTTCATCGACGAGGAGATCAAGCCGAACCTCGACGAGCTGGAGCACGGCGACCTCCCCCCCTACGACATCATCCGCAAGATGTTCGCCACCTTCGGCATGGACGCCATGGCCAAGGACCGCTTCGCCCGCCAGCTCGAGCGCAAGCGCGCCGGCGACGAGGCGCCGGCCCCTGCCAGCGAGCGCTCGGGGGACGGCGGCGCCGCCGCCATGACCCTCATCCCCACCATCGAGCTGTGCCGCTACTGCCCGGGCATCGTCACCGCCATGGGGGTGAGCGTGGGGCTGGCCGCCGGCACAGTGATGAAGCGGGGAACGCCCGAGCAGATGGAGCGGTGGGGCCTCGACCTGATGACGTTCGCGAAGGTCGGTGCGTGGGCCATCACCGAGCCTGACTCGGGCTCGGACGCACTGGGCGGCATGAAGGCGTCGGCCAGGCGGGACGGCGACGAGTACATCCTGAACGGGAACAAGACGTTCATCACCAACGGCCCCTTCGCCGACACGGTCGTCCTCTACGCCAAGCTCGACGACGGCAGCGACACGCCGGTCCGCGACCGCAAGGTGCTGACCTTCGTCCTGGACAAGGGGATGCCGGGCTTCGAGCAGTCCAAGCCGTTCCGCAAGATGGGCCTCCACTCCTCCCCCACCGGCGAGCTGTTCCTGTCCGACGTCCGCGTGGGGATGGACCGGCTCCTAGGAGGCACCGAGGAGGAGCCCGGCGGCGGCGGCCGCCAGTCGGCCAAGGACAACTTCGTCCAGGAGCGGGCCAGCCTGGCCGCCATGGCCCTCGGGGTCATCGAGCAGTGCCTCGAGCTGTCGGTCGACTACGCGAAGAACCGCATGCTGTGGGGCCAGCGCATCGGCGACCGCCAGCTGATCCAGCTCAAGCTGGCGAAGATGGAGGTCGCCCGGCTCAACGTGCAGAACCTGGTGTTCCGCTACCTGGAGATGGAGGCGGCCGGCAAGAGCCCGACGCTGGCCGAGGCGTCGGCCATGAAGCTCTACGCCGCCCAGGCCGCGTCCGAGGTGGCCATGGAGGCCGTCCAGCTCTTCGGCGGCAACGGCTACATGGCCGAGTACCGGGTGGAGCAGCTGGCACGCGACGCCAAGGTGTTCCAGATCTACGCGGGCACCGACGAGATCCAGGTCACCCACGTGGCGAAGGACCTGCTCAACCGCTGAGGCGACCGGTCCGGGCACGGCCGCCGGTCCGCCGGGGGCGCGGCGGTCAGTCCGCTGACGCCACCTCGGTCACGGCGTCGGCCACCCGGTCGACCAGCCCGCCCACGGCCAGGTCGTGGGCGACGGTGATGGCGTTGACCATGGCCGTGGCCGACGAGGACCCGTGGCTGATCACGCTGACGCCGTCGACGCCGAGGAGCATGGCGCCGCCCGTCCCCTCCGGGTCGAGCTCGGCGGCCAGCGGCAGGAGCTCCGGGATCACGGCGGCGGCGGCGTCGGCCAGGTCGGGGCGCCCGAGGATCCCGGTGATGGCGCCGATGAGGAACCGCATCGACCCCTCCATCGTCTTCAGTGCCACGTTCCCGGTGAAGCCGTCGGCGACGATCACGTCGGCGACGCCGTGGAAGAAGTCCCGGCCCTCGACGTTGCCGACGAACTCGAACGTCGACCCGTAGTCGCCGCCGGCCAGGAGGGCATGGGCCTCCTTCACCAGCGGCGTTCCCTTGGACTTCTCCTCGCCGATCGACAGCAGTGCCACCGTCGGGCGCTCGGTCCCGTAGCGGGCGGCGGCGAACGCCGCCCCCATCTGGGCGAACTGGACGAGCATGGCCGCGCTGCACTCGGCGTTGGCGCCCGAGTCGAGGAGCACGGTGGGCGGCCGGCCGGTGCCCGGGTTGGGGATGGGGGTGGCGATGGCGGGCCGGATCACCCCGGGGAGCCGTCCCATCCGGAGCAGGGCGGAGGCCATCGCCGCGCCGGTGTTGCCGGCCGACACGGTGGCCATGGCCACGCCGTCACGCACCGCCTCGGCCGCCCGCACGAGGGACGAGTCCTTCTTCCGGCGCACGCCCTGGGCGGGGTCCTCGTCCATGCCGATGACCTCGGACGCGGCCAGCTCGGGCAGGCCGCCGGTGTCGCCCATGGCACCAGGAGGGCCGACGAGCACGACACCGATGCCGGCAGCCGCCGCCTGACGGGCGCCGTCGACGATGGCCGCAGGAGCGTTGTCGCCCCCCATGGCGTCGACCGCCACCGGGAGGGCAGCCAGCGCCTCACCCCGGGGTCGGGGCGACCTCCGGCTCACTAGCCGACGTCGACGGCCTGGCGCCCCTTGTACCAGCCGCAGTTGGGGCAGACCACATGGGGGAGCTTGGCCTGGTTGCACTGCGGGCAGGTCGAACGGGCCGGCGCCTTCAGCACCCAGTTGGATGCCCGGCGGCTGCGGCTCTTCGCCTTGGAGGTCTTCTTCTTCGGGACGGCCATAGGGGCGACAGTCTAGGCCCTGGCGGGGGGGTCCTCGCCACCCGGGCCGGCGAGCACGTCGAGGGCGGTCCAGCGGGGGTCGGCCGGAGGCCGGCAGTCACACGAGGCCACGTTGCGGTCGGTCCCGCACCACGGGCACAGCCCGGCACAGTCCTCACGGCACAGGGGGGCGATCGGCAGCGCCAGCAGCACCGCGTCTCGCACCACCGGCTCCAGGTCGAGCTCGTCGTCGAGGTCGTAGGCGTCCTCGTCGCCGCTGGCCGGCCCGCCGGGCACGCACCGCTCCCGGATCTCGACGTCGACCGTCCCGGCCGCGTCGGCGCCACACCGGCGGCAGGCGGCACGCCAGGGGGCGCGTACCGTGCCGGTGACCTCGATCCCGCCCGGATAGGACGCGAGCGCTCCCACCAGCGCCACCTCCGCCCCGTCGGGGACGGCCACGCCGGCGACGGCCAGGTCGGGCACCTCCCCGTGGACGCTGACGTCGAGCGTGGCACCGGGGGAACGGCGCAGACGGTGCACGTGGACGACGAAGGCCCGGCGGTCACGGCGGGCGTCCGCCCCGACCGCGCCCGGCGCCGTCACCGGCCGATCACCACCCATGGACCCTCCTCAGTCGAGGTCCTGGTCGAAGAACCCGTCGCCCTCGTCATCGCCCCCGTCGAGCACCCGGTCCACCACCTGGCCGCTACCCGACTCCAGGCTCACCTCCGGCAGCGGCGTCACCTGGAGCTTCTCCCGGCCGGCCCGCACCGTCTTCATGGTCCGGTCGAGGACGATCTCGAAGGAGGCCAGCTTCTGGTCGGCGTAGTCCTCCGCCTCACGCCGCAGGGCGCGGGCCTCCTCGTTGGCGTCGTCCAGGATCCGCTGGGCCACGTGGTTCGCCTGGCGGACGATCTCGGTGCGCTGCACCATCCGCTCGGCCTGGACCCGCACCTCCTCGAGGAGGGCGTCGGCCTCGCGCTGCTTCTCGGCCAGGAACTCCTCGCGCTCCTTCAGGAGCCACCGGGCCTGGCGCAGCTCATCGGGCATGCGGTCGAGAGCGGCCTGGAGGAGGTCGGCCAGCTCGTCCCGTGACACCAGGACCGACGCCGACAGGGGCATGGCCTTGGCCGAGAGCACCTGGTCGAGGGCCCGTCGCACCAGCCCGGCCGCGTCGTGCTCCTCGACGCCGGACCGGACATCCTCGAAGTCCTCGAACAGGTCGCTCACCGGGCGAACTTCTCCACCAGGCGGTCGGCGACCACCTTCGGCACGAAGGCGGTCACGTCGCCTCCGAAGCGGGCCACCTCACGCAGGAGCCGGGAGGCGATGAACGAGTGGGCGGACGACGTCGGCAGGAAGAGCGTCTCGACGCCCGAGAGCTCCTTGTTCATCTGGGCCATCTGCAGCTCGTTCTCGAAGTCGGACACGGCCCGCAGGCCCTTGACGATGACGCCCGCCCCCACGTCGCGGGCCACGTTGACCACCAGGGTGGAGACCGACACGATGCGGACGTTGGGGAGGTGGGCGACCGAGCCCTCCAGCATCTCCTGGCGCTCGTCCAGCTCGAAGAGCGCTTCGTTCTTCTGCGGATTGCGCAGGGCGGCCACCACGACCTCATCGAACATGCGCGAGGCGCGCTCGATGACCTCGAGATGGCCGTTGTGCACGGGGTCGAACGACCCGGGGATGAGCGCGATCCTCACGGTGCCCCTTTCTGTCACGGTCGGTCGCCCCTGCCGGTCCCACCGACGTCGTCGGCGGGGACAGTGCCCGGAGGCGATGTATCCCGAGCACCGGCTCCAGTCGTGGCCGGCGCCGCTCTGATCACGGTGACGAGCGTACCGCCATAGCGGCGGGAGCGGACGACCCCCCAGCCGGCGGGGACGTCGATGGCCCGGGCCGACTCGAGCACGGCGAGATCGGCGGGCAGCGCGCCGAGCAACCCGGCCCATCCGCCGAAATCGTAGGGGGGATCGCAGAAGGCGACGTCGAACCGGGAGGCGGTTCCCGCCACCCACGTCTCGGCGGCCGCCCGCACCAGGGTGGCGACCCCGGACGCCTCAGCGTCGCCCAGGCCGACCGACGCCAGGTTGGCCCGCACGGCGGCGAGCGCCTCGGTGGACCGGTCGACGAACGTGACCGACGCAGCCCCCCGGCTCAAGGCCTCGATCCCCAGCGCGCCCGATCCGGCGAAGAGGTCGAGGACCTGACGGGACGTCACGCCACCAAGGCTGAACACCATGTCGAACATGGCCTCGCGCACCCGGTCCCCGGTGGGGCGCACCGAATCCAGGTCGGGCGCGGACAGGCGCCGGCCACGCAACTCGCCGGCGATCACGCGCATCGCTCCACCCTACCGATCCTCCGGGTGCTCCCGGCGCGCTCCCGGCGGCCTCCCGGCGGCCTCGGACGAGCCCCGTCACGGCCGGCGCCGGCACCGGCGACAGCTCGTGGACGGCCGGCGCCGGCGTCAGCTCTTGAAGAGGAACTCGGCCTCCTCCTCGTCGAGGAAGAGCCGGAGCTCGTCGGCCAGCAACGGGTGGGCGTCGAGGGTGCCCGCCGGCCCGATCATGGCCGTGGCCACCTCGCGGGCTGACTCGACCAGGTCGCGATCGCCCAGCAGGTCAGCAAGCCGCAGGTCCGACCGCCCCTTCTGGCGGGCGCCGAGGATCGTCCCCGCACCACGCAGGCGCAGGTCCACGTCGGCCAGCTCGAACCCGTCGGTCGTGCGCTCCATGGCGCCCAGCCGCTCGGCCACCTCGGGCGTGTCGACCTCGGAGAGCAGGTAGCACCACGACGGGTCCGATCCCCGCCCCACCCGGCCCCGGAGCTGGTGGAGCTGGGCGATCCCGAAGCGGTCGGCGTCCTCGATCACCATCACGGTGGCCTCGGGGACGTCCACACCGACCTCGACGACGGTGGTGGCCACCAGCACGTCGAGCTGCCCGGCCCGGAAGGTGGCCATCACCGCCTCCTTCTCCGTCGCCGGGAGCTGGCCGTGGAGGAGGCCGACGCGCAGCCCGGCCAGCTCGGTCGACGCCAGCCGGGCGGACTCGTCGGTCGCCGCGGTCGCCTCGACCCGGTCGGACCCCTCGACCAGTGGGCAGACGACGAAGGCCCGGTGGCCGGCGGCCACCTCGTGGCGGACCCGCTCCCACGCGCTCGCCGCCGCTCCCGGCGTGCGGGCCCACTCGGTCGTGACCGGCGTCCGGCCAGGCGGGCGGTCGTCGACGACGGTCATGTCGAGGTCGCCGAAGACGACCATGGCCGCCGTGCGGGGGATGGGCGTGGCCGTCATGACCAGGAGGTCGGGGTCGTGTCCGGCACCGTCGGCACCCCGACCCTTGGACCGGAGCGCGGCCCGCTGCTCGACACCGAACCGGTGCTGCTCGTCGATGACCACCGCGCCGAGCGAGGCGAAGCGCACGTCGTCGGTGAGCAGAGCGTGGGTGCCGATCACCAGGTCCACGCCGCCCCCGGCCAGGCCGTCGCGGATGCGGCGGCGGGCCGCTGCGCCCGTCCTGGCCGTGAGGAGCTCCACCGACACCGGGCGGGCGCCGGCCAGCGTCGACGGATCGGGCACCGACAGCCCGTCGAGGAGGGCCTCGATGCCGAGCCGGTGCTGTTCGGCGAGCACCTCGGTCGGGGCCATGAACGCCCCCTGGTGCCCACCCTCCACCGCACACAGCAGGGTGGCGACGGCGACCACCGTCTTGCCCGCACCCACGTCCCCCTGGAGGAGGCGGTGCATGGGGAGGGGCCCGGCCAGGTCGGCCAGGATCTGGTCCACCGCCCGCCGTTGGCCCGCTGTCAGGTCGAAGGGCAGGCCGTCGATGAACCGGTCGACCAGGGTGGGAGTGCCATCGGGGCGGGTCACCACGTGGCGGATCCCCCGGGCGTCGGCGGCCAGGCGGGCCTGGCGGAGCACGAGGGCCAGCTGGAGGCGGAAGAGCTCGTCGAAGGCCAGCCGCCGTCGGGCCGGCTCCCGCTCGGCCATGCGGTGGGGGCGGTGGATCCCGCCGAACGCCTCCGTCCGCCCGACGACACCGACACGCTGGCGCCATCCGGCATCGAGGGGGTCGGCGAAGTCACCGGCCCGGTCCAGCGCCTCGCCCACGAACCGGCTGATCTGGACGGAGGTGAGGCGGCTCGCCTCGGAGAGGGGGTAGACGGCGTAGATCCTCCCCGAAGGGCGGCCGGCGTCCTCCCCGGAATCCCCGCTCCCGGAATCCCCGCTCCCGGAATCCCCGCTCCCGTCAACCCCGCTCCCGTCATCATCCGCGGTGCCGTCTGTGCCGCCGGTGCCGTCCCCTGCCAGCTGCACGACCTCCACCGTGGGGTTCACCAGCTGGAGCTGCCCCTGGTAGGCGGTGGGCTTGCCGAAGAACAGTGCGGTGGTCCCGGCGGGAAGCTGGTGGGCCCGCCACGTCTGGTTGAAGAAGACGACGCGCACGGCGCCGTCGCCGTCGCCGACGACGAGCTCCACCCGGGCGGGCACCCGCCGCCCCCGGCCCCCCCGGACGGGGGGCCTGCGGACCGACCGCACGGTGGCCAGCAGGGCGGCCGGTTGGCCGACCTGGAGCCGTGCCGGTGAGACCAGGTTGGTGGCGTCCACGTGGCGCCGGGGATAGTGGGTGATGAGATCGAGCACCGACTCGATCCCGAGGGCGGCCAGCTCACCCGCCCAGCGCGAGCCCACGCCCCGCAACACGGTCACGGGCAGCTCGGCCAGCTGGGCCAGCCGGCGACCGGACCCCGGCGGGACGCTCGGACCCGGCGGCCCGCTCACTCGATGGAGAACAGGTACGGGTAGAGGGGCTGGCCGCCGTGGTGGACCTCGACGTCCACCTCTGGGCGGTTGTCGCCCAACCAGACGGTGAGGTGCCGGGTGTCGCCCCCGCTGGCCCCCTCGCCCTCGATGATGGTGACCAGCTCGTGGTCGTCGGTCACCAGCCGGTCGAGCAGGCGGGTGGCCGCCTCGGTCAGCGAGCTGGCCACCACCTCGATACCCGCACGCGACAGGCCGAGCCAGTCGCCCCGGTTGATGGGTCCGGCGGCGCTGTCGGCGTCGCGCACCGAGCGGGTGACCTCGCCAGCCACCACCCGGGTGGCCGATGCCCCCATGGCCGCCGCGTTCTGGGCGCCGTGGTCGGCCGGGTCGTAGGCGAGCAGGGCGGCGAAGCCCTCCACCACCGACGATGTCGGGACCACGTGTACCTGGCGGGTGGCCAGCTCGGCCACCGTCTCGGCCACGGCCCGGATGTTCTTGTTGTTGGGCAGGATGACGACCTCGTCCGATCCGGCGTCCTCCACCGCGTCGAGCAGGTCCCGGGTCGAGGGGTTCATCGACTGGCCGCCGGCGATGATGGAGCGGACGCCGAGCGAGCGGAAGATCCGCTTGATCCCCTCGCCGGTGGCCACGGCCACCACGGCCGTCGTGGGCGGTGGGCCCGGGGGCACGTCCTCCGGCCCGGTGCCGGCGGTGTGGGCACCCTCGCGGACCCAGCGCTCCTCCTCGACCTGCTCGAGGAGGTCGGTGACACGGATGCTGCGGGGGCGACCGGCGTCGAGACTGGCCTCGACGGCGGCACCGATGTCGTCGGTGTGGATGTGGCAGTTCCACAGCCCGTCGCCGCCCACCACCACGATCGAGTCGCCGATGCCGGCCCACACCTCCTTGAAGGACGGGATGGTCTCGTCGGGCGCCTCGAGGAGGTACATCACCTCGTAGCGGAGGCCGGCGATCCCCTCGGGGGCGGCCTCGATCCCGTGGCCGGCCAGCAGCTCGACGGCCGACGTGTCGACCTCCGGCGGCTCGGGAAGGGGGCGGTCCAGCACCACGGACGCCAGGGCGTCGAAGAACAACAGGAACCCCGTCCCACCGGCGTCCACCACGCCCGCATCGGCCAGCACCGGGAGGAGCTCGGGCGTCCGGGCCAGCGCGTCGGCGGCACCGGTGCGGGCGGCGTCGACCACCTCCCCCAGCGACCCGCCGGCGGCCACCGTGGTGGTGGCGGACTCGGCCGCCCCCCGGGCCACGGTCAAGATGGTGCCCTCCACTGGGCGCATGACGGCGGACCGGGCCAGGCGGTCGGCGGTCCCCAGCGCCCGGGCCAGGTCGGCGGGGCCGACGGCGCCGTCGGACGCGGCGAACTCGTCAGCCAGCCCCCGCAGGAGCTGGGAGAGGATGACGCCCGAGTTGCCCCTCGCCCCCATCAGCGAGCCGTGGGACAGCGCCTTCGTCAGGGTGGCCAGCTCCGGCTCACCCGGGCCGAGCGCTTCCACTTCGGCCACCACCGACTCGAGGGTGAGTGCCATGTTGGTGCCGGTGTCGCCGTCGGGGACCGGGTAGACGTTCAGGCGGTTGACCACGTCCTGGTGGGCGCGGAGCGCGTCCCGGTAGGCGAGGATCGTCGCCCTGATGTCCGCCGCACGCAGCTGGTGGGTCTCCCCCATGGCCTGGATGCTAACCTTTGCGCCGTTCCCGAAGGTCTCGAGAGGAAGTCGACGCGTCATGGCAGCGGTGTGTGAGGTCTGCGGCAAGAAGCCGTCGTTCGGCATGAACATCAGCCACTCCCACCGGCGCACGAAGCGTCGGTGGGACCCGAACATCCAGCGGGTGCGGGCACTGGTGAACGGCGCGCCCCGCCGAATCCACGTCTGCACCGGCTGCATCCGCTCGGGCAAGGTGGCCAAGCCGCCGGCCCGGCAGATCCCCACCTGACACCACCGCGTCATGCCGGGCGCGCCCATCGGGGGCAGCCGGCCCCGGCACCGTAGGGGGCCGACCCGCCGCCAGCGCCTCACCCGCACCATCGTCGTCTCCGTGGCCGTCGTGGCCGCCCTCGCCCTGTGGATGGCGTCCGGCTCGACCGCGGGCACGTCGAAGGCGGCCGCTGCCCGGGCGAGCGTGGCCGGCCACCGTTCCCCGCCGGCATCAAGTGCGCCGAGCTCGACGGCGCCGACCACCACGGTCCCGGCCACCACCACCATCGACCCGGGCACCCTCCCCCAGACCCATCAGCTCCCGGGCACCACCGACCCCCAGTTCCTGGCCGGAGTGGCCGGGCTGTGGAAGGCGGTGGTGACCGGCGATCCGTCCTACGCCCTGCCCTTCTTCTTCCCCCTCAGCGCGTACATCCAGGTGAAGGGGATCTCCGACCCGGTCCACGACTACGACACGCGCCTGATCCCCAACTACGAACAGGACATCGCCGGGTTGCACGCGTCGCTCGGAGCCGACCCGGCGGCCGCCCAGTTCGTCTCGGTCACCGTGCCGGAGAGCGCGGCCGAGTGGATCCTGCCGGGGGTCGAGTACAACAAGGGCAGCTACTACCGCGTCTACGGGTCCGCCATCCACTACACCCTCGACGGCCAGGCGCGATCCTTCCCGATCGTGTCCATGATCTCGTGGCGGGGCGAGTGGTACGTGGTGCACCTGTCCTCCATCCGCTGAGCGCGGCTGGGTCACGCCGGCCTGCACAGGCGGGCGACGGCACCTCTCGCGTGACCCAAGCACCGCCCGATCCCCGGGCCTACCGGGAGTAGGGCCCCACGGCGCCGGGCGACCGGGACGTTCGGCCCTGGTGGGGGTGGGAGGCGGGCCGACACACTGTGCGTGGAAGGCCGGTACCCAGGGTCACGCCGGGGATCGACGGGATATTGGGGAGCCGGGAGGGAACAACCGGGCGGTCGCACCGCCCCGAGGAGTCGTGCTGTGGACGGAGTGCCGTACTTCGTGGACAGAGCGGAAGCCGGGCGGTTGCTGGCGCCCCGGCTGGCCCATCTGATCCGGTCGGGTCCGGTGGTGTGCGGCCTGCCCCGGGGTGGGGTGGCCGTCGCGTTGCCGGTCGCCCGCGCCCTCGGGGCTCCCCTCGACGTGATCGTCGTCCGCAAGCTGGGCGTCCCCTGGCAGCCGGAGCTGGCCATGGGCGCTCTCGGCGAAGGGGGTGCCCGGACCGTCGACCCGGCCGTGGTGCACGCCGCCGGCGTCACGTCGGACGAGGTCGACGGCGTGGTCGTCCGGGAACGCCGGGAGCTCGACCGGCGGCTGTCCCGCTACCGTTCCACCTGCTCGCCCGTCCCCCTGGCCGGACGCACGGTCGTCCTCGTCGACGACGGCATCGCCACCGGGTCGACGGCGGTGGCGGCCGTGCAGGTGGCCAGGGCGCAGGGGGCGAAGCGCATCGTCATCGCCACTCCGATCGCCGCCGCTAATGCCGTCACTGCTCTCGGCAGGGTGGCAGACGAGGTCGTCGTGCTCCATTCCGTGCGGTCCTTCGGCGGGATCGGGCAGTTCTACGGCGATTTCTCCCCCGTGTCAGACGACGAGGTGGTGGCCATGCTCCGCGTCGGCAGGTGCCCGCCGGTCAGCGACCCCGAGCACGACACGGTGCCGGTCGAGGACGATGTCGTGATCGACACCGTCGACGCCCGCCTGGAGGGTCATCTCTCTGTCCCGGTGGGCGCCCGCGGTCTGGTGGTGTTCGCCCAGGGCAGCGGCAACAGCCGTCACAACCCCCGCAACCAGGTCGTCGCCGACGCCCTGCAGCGGGCCGGGTTCGGCACCCTCGTGAGCGACCTGCTGACCCCGGTCGAGGCGGCGTCGAGGACCAGGAGCTTCGACATCGGCCTGCTGACAGACCGGCTCCTCGGGCTCACCGCCTGGCTGCGGAGCCGACCCGGCCTGTGCCGGCGCGAGGTCGCCTACGTCGGCATCGGGACCGGAGCGGCCGCCGCGCTCCGGGCTGCAGCCGTTCCCGGGAACACCGTCGCCGCCATCGTCTCGAGGGGGGGCCGCCCGGACCTCGCGGGCGAGGCCGTCGCCGGCGTGCACGCCCCCACTCTCCTCGTCGTCGGGAGCGCCGATCCCGACGTGCTGGCCCTCAACCGGCTGGCGTTCTCCCGGATGACCTGCGAGCACCGGCTGGCCGAAGTGGAGGGCGCCGGCCATCTCTTCGAAGAGCCGGGCGCGCTCGACCAGGTGGCGGACCTGGCCGTCCACTGGTTCAGCGACCACCTGGCCGCCGCAGGCCGCGCCGCCTGAGGGGCCACGGCGCCTGGACCTGCGCACACGGCATCTCCTGCCGGCACCAGTAGCCCACCGCGCCCGCCCGGCTGGCCGACCGGCCGGATCGTTCACAGGTCCCTCTCAGCAAATCGGTGGCATTTTCCAAGGTCCGTCGCGTCCAATCGCGCCTGTCGGCCCGCATGAGGGCGGGTCCGGCCGGACGGAGGTGGCGAACTGGTGCGAGGACGAGTGACCGTGCGCCGGGTGGTGGCCGGTGCAGCCGTCGTGGTCGTCCTGGTCGGCGCGGGGATCGGGATCGGGATCTGGGTGGCCCCCGCCAGCGGCTCGCAGAGCACGCCGGCCATCACCACCACCGACCGCATCGAGACCGTGTCGACGGGAACGGTGTCGCAGCGCACATCGACGACCGGGACCATCGAGCCGGCCACCGAGGCGAACGTCAACTTCGCCGTGGCCGGTCGCGTCACCGCTGTCGACGTGACCTCGGGCCAGACGGTGACCGCCGGCCAGACCCTCGCCACCATCGATCCCTCCGCGCTCCAAGCGGCACTCGCCCTGGCCCAGGCCACTACGGCGGCCGCCCAGGCCAAGCTGGCCAGCGACACGACCGCCGGAGCGTCGGCCACCCAGCTGGCCTCCGACCAGGCCCAGGTCACCGCGGACGATGCCCAGGTCGCAGCGGACCAGCAGTCGGTGGCGGACGCCACCCTCACCGCGCCGGTGGCGGGCACCGTCGCCTCGGTGGCCCTGACCGTCGGCCAGCAGGTCGGGAGCGGCAGCACCACCACCGGGTCCGTGTCCGGATCGGGGGCCACCGGTAGCGGGTCGGGAGGGGCCACCGGTTCCGGTGGCGGCGCCTCCGGGGGCGGCGGGAGTGGCGGCTCGGGCACCGGGTCGACCGGGAGCTCGTCGTCGGCCAGCGCCCAAGTCGTGGTGGTGAGCACGGGCAGCTACGTGGTCGACGCCAGCGTGGACGACACCCAGGTCAGCGCGATCAAGGTCGGCGACCAGGCCGTCATCACGCCGTCGGGCTCGACCACGCCCGCCTACGGCACGGTCGGGACCATCGGGCTCGTCGCCTCCCAGACCTCGGGTGTCGCCAGCTTCCCGGTGGTGATCGACGTCACCGGCTCGCCGTCGGGCCTCTACGCCGGCGCCAGCGCCACGGTGGCCATCGTCACCGAGCAGTTGAGCGGTGTCCTGGTCGTCCCCACCGCTGCCCTGGCCGGCTCCGGCGGCTCCACCACCGTCACGGTCGTCTCCGGCGGTCGTCGGGTGTCACGTGCGGTACAGACGGGCGTGGCGTCGGGGGGGCTGACACAGATCACGTCCGGGCTGAGCACAGGCGAGCAGATCGTCGTGCCGGTGGTCACCTTCGCCGGCCGGCCGGCCGGGGCCGGGGCCGGTGCGGGGGCACGACGCACCTTCGGCGGCGGGGGCGGGTTCGGCGGCGGGGGCGGGTTCGGCGGCGGGGGCGGATTC
>JAJZDI010000007.1 GCA_021806045.1 Actinomycetes bacterium | reverse complement strand
TCGAGGACCAGTCGGACCGCCCGCTCCCTCACCTCCGCCGGGTAGGGCGTGCGCCTCCGGCTCTTCTCTTCTGGCATGGCTCCATCCTCTCAAGAGGTGGAGCAGTCACCGAACCCGGGGCGATTCAGAGATCGGGACGCGCCGTCCGAGATTCGGGACGGGCGGGGATAGTTGTAAGTGAGACAGTTCAATCCGGAGCAACAAGGTCGGCCCGGCCTTGACACCCCTGGTATCCTGTACTCACACAACTGAACTGAAGGTCGACCTCCGACGTGGCCGCAAAGGCTGCATGAAGCAGGGACCTAAAGCCCGCCTCCGGCGAGCGACCTTCTCCAATCAACGAGGAGGTCCGGCCAATGTCTGAGGCTGAAGTTGCACCCGCGTCGGCAGCGCTGGAGTCCGGCGAACTCATAGATCATGGCGATCTCCGAGCATGCCGGAGCGTGATCCGCCGTGCGACACCACGCTGGACGTGGAGCGCCGACGAGTTCCTGGGAGTGTGCGACGAGACCATCGTGTCGGCCCGCAAGGGGTTCGACGCGTCGCGTGGTTCGTTCGGAGGCCGGCTCCAGCAGAGGGCGAAGGACCGCGTGGCCCGCTCGTTGACAAGATCGCGACCTTCCTTCGAACGTCGGAATCGGCCGGAGTCTCTTGAGCGCCTGCAACTGACTGGCGAGGAAGATCAGTTCACGGCAACTCTCGACGGCTCCTTCGTCGCCATCGAGGAGTGGGAGTCCATTAAGGCGTTCCTGAAGTGCCTGGAAGGACGCGATCGGCAGATCGCGTCGATGCTGGCGGAGGGGCGGTCGCAGGGGGAGATCGCGTCTGACCTGTCCATGAATCCCCGAGCAGTAAGCCGGGCGGTCGCGAGGATCCGCCCGTTGGCCACAGAGCACTTCCAACTCCGTAGCCGGCGGCCGAGCGCCGCCTAGGCGGCCAAGTTCGTTGCCCACCAGGGCATCGAGAGCAGTACCAACAGACCAACAGCGCGGCCGCAAAGGCTGCAGAAGGGAAGTACACATCATGGTTAGCAAGCCCGACGCAGTTCACAAGCGTCAGCAGGAGTACGTGGACAGCATCTCCACCAATGACGAACCGCTCGACATCATTATCGCCGGAGCGTTCATCCAGTCAATCCGGGAACTCGGCTACAAGAGCGCCGCGACTGCGGCCGACGAGCTCATCGACAATTCGATCGAGGCCGGAGCAGAGAACGTCCACCTCGCGTTCGGCTATGGGCCGAAGTCGGATGCAAAGCCGACCCAGGTCGCGGTGCTCGACGACGGCTACGGCATGGTGCCGGGCATGGTCGGCGCCGCGTCACGGTGGGGTGGAACGGACCGTGAGGGCAGCCGGAACCTCTTCGGACGCTTCGGCTACGGACTGCCCAGCGCCTCCGTGTCCCAGGGGAAGGCGTTCAGCGTCTTCTCCCGGGTGGACGGCGGGCCGTTCTTCGGGGTGACGATCGACGTCGACGAGGTCCGGCAGGCCAAGCGTGACAAGTCTGGTCGCTTCCTGATTGCGACGCCGACGGAGTCCGCACTGCCCGCATGGATCGTGAGCTATGCCGAAGAGAACTTCCCTGGAGGAGTCGGCGCGCTTCGGACCGTCGTGGTCTGGGACAAGTTGGACAAGATCACGTGGAAGACGACGACCGCGCTGGAGACCAACCTCCTCCAGCACTTCGGTCTCGTCTACCGGGGATTTCTCCGCCAGACGTCAATCTCGGTGAACGGCAAGGCGGTCGGCCCGATCGATCCGCTCTTCATCACCCCCGGATACCGCTTCTACGACGTCGACGACGACCGTGCCGAGGCACTCCCGCCCCTCAAGTTCGAGGTCAAGGACGACCATGCTAAGTCGATGGGCGAAGTGACCATGCGGGTCTCGTTCATGCCCCCCGGCTTCCTATCCAAGGACAAGTCCAAGGCCGCCACGTCGAAGAACGCGAATCCCCGGTTCGCGATCCGGAAGGAGAACAACGGCATCATCGTCTGCCGCAACGGCCGGCAGATCGACGTGGTCACCCGGACCCCGCTCCTCGTGTTCCAGAACAACGACCGGTACCTCGGGTTCGAGCTCGATTTTCCGGCCGCCCTGGACGAGGAGTTCGGCGTGACCACCGCCAAGCAGCAGATCTCCATTTCGGACCGCATCTGGGACCACCTGCGGCAGGCCGGCTTCCCTCGCGTCATCTCCTCGTTGTCGAAGCGCTACGAGGAGGAGCGGGCAGATCGGAACGTCGGTCGCGAAGAGAGCCCTGACGTACCCAAGGCGTCGGAGGCGGTCATGGAGGAAGCCGCCCACCTGATCCGTCGGCGTCCGACGAGCGAGGACGCGAACCAGGAGGCCGAGGACAACATGCGTCGCGAGGTCGACCGCCTGGCGAGGGAAACGGGACTGCCGCCCGATCTGATTGCGGACCAGAAGCAGAAGGAGGCCGACGCCCGCCCCTACCTGGTCGAGCGAGAGAGCGTGACGGACGCTCCCTTCTACCGAGTCGAACAGCGTGGCGGTCAGATGGTGCTCCTGATCAACACCGCGCACCGCTTCTTCACCGACGTGTACGCCGTTCAGGAGGGGCACGAGGGTGCCCGGATACGGGCCTCCCTGGAGTTGCTCCTGTTCGTGCTCGGCGAGTGCGAGCTCGATACGAATGAGGAGGGGAAAATCTGGTACGTCAGCGAGCGGATCGAGTGGTCCCGGCGACTGAACGCGGCCTTCACCCTCCTGGAGGATCACATCGACCTCATCGTTCAGGAGCCCGATGTGGAGGTGACCGGCGATCTTGCCTGACCGCCGGCAGATGAAAGGCTCCGGCGGGAGGAGGATGCGCAATTGCAGCGTCTGACCGAGGTTCGTCGGATGGTCATCACGGAGCTGGTCGCCTCGGGATTCGAGTTCCGAGGCGGCCAGCTCGTACCACCCGAAGGTGACGGCAAGGACGTCGCCCGCTCCATGCATTCCACCCAGCGTCGACATGCCCTGTTGAAGGCAGCCCCGTTCATCCACGAGTGGGAGGATCAACTCCTGGACCGGTTTGCCGACGGCTCCGACGTCGACCCCGCGGGGATCCTCCCTCGCATCCGGGCCGTAGAGACGCCGGAGGAGGCGGCGTTGTTCCGCTTCGCCAGTCTGCACTGGGCCGTCCCCGTCTCCCAGGGCTACGGTCGTCGTACTCGCTTTCTCGTTACTGATCAGGCGAACGGCAAGCTCATCGGGATCGCCGCCCTCGGGGATCCCGTATTCAACCTCGGCGTGCGAGACCGCCTCATCGGGTGGGATCAGGCACAGAGACAGGACCGCCTGTACAACATCTTCGATGCTTTTGTGCTCGGCGCGGTCGACCCATACCGACAGCTGATCGCCGGAAAGCTCGTGGCCCTCTGCGCGGTCTCCGATGAGATCGTGGCGTTCCTCGAGGCGAAGTACAAGGGCGTCCGGACGACAATCCGGGACGAGGAGAAGATATCGCGTCCCGTGCTCGTCACGACGTCCTCTGCACTTGGACGTTCGTCAATCTACAACCGCCTGCGGCTGGGCGACCGGAAGGTATTTGAGCCAATCGGCTATACCGAGGGCTTTGGCCACTTCCAGTTCTCGGACGCCGTCTTCCAGAGCCTGGTGGCCCTGGTGTCAGAACAGGAGAGATTCCGTGGGAACAGATACGGCGATGGGCCCAACTGGAAGATCAGGACGATCCGTTCGGGCCTCGAACGCCTGGGCCTGTCCGGCGATCTTTTGAAGCACGGCATCAAGCGCGAAGTGTTTGCAGCTCCGCTGTCGTACGGGTGGAGGGCCTTCCTCCGAGGTGAGACAGACGTAATCAAACCGATCGCCTACCCAATGGAGGACATCGCCGCGCACTACCGCACGAGGTGGGCGATTCCGCGCGCTGAGCGTAGGCCGGAGTTCAAGCAGTGGAAGCGCGCTTCGATGCGATTGTCGAGTGAACTTGCGGAGCTCGTTCCGGGTCAGGCAAGTACGCAGGACCGGTTCGAACCTGCCGAGCCCACTTAGTCGAACAAGAGATCGGAGGCCGGCCGCAAGGTCGACCTCCGATATCAACTGTGAAGCTCTCGACAGTCCAGTTCCGCGTAAAGAACCATGAGTACTTCGCGAACTACATGAGGCGCCACGTGAGTAGAGGCAACGATCTGCAACGCCTCGTCCGTCACATGGAGCAGCTGAGCCAGGGAACTCGTGTTGCCTTGTGTCGATTCCAGAGCGGCATGCGCACGCCGGTCGAGTTCGCGGACCAGTGGAGGGGACCAGTATGAGTCCCCCCACGTGGTGGGGTTTCGGGGCCGGTCCACCATGAGGTGAGCCACCGGCGTGATGCTCGGTGTGTACGCCAAGTGCACAACGAGGAGATCACACCGATGGCTCTGTCCGATTCTGCCCTGTCCGAGCTGCTCGACGCGCTCCGCGCCGGAGACGGCATCGATCTCGTCCGTGAGCTCGCCCAGTGGGCGCTCCAGCAGCTCATCGAGGCCGAAGCCGCCGAGAAGATCGGAGCCGGCCGCTACGAGCGCTCCGACACCCGGGCGACCCACCGCAACGGATCGCGTCCGAAGACGCTGTCGACCAAGGCCGGTGACGTGGCGCTCGCCATCCCGAAGCTCCGTGCCGGCTCGTTCTTCCCGTCCCTCTTGGAGCCCCGCCGGAGGATCGACCAGGCCCTCTACGCGGTGGTCATGGAGGCCTACGTGCACGGTGTCTCAACCCGGTCGGTCGACGACCTGGTGGCCGCCATGGGCGTCGAGGCCGGCATCTCCAAGTCCGAGGTGTCCCGGATCTGTGCCGGCCTCGCGTGTCAATGGCCAAGTTGATGACCTCGCTGGTGGCCAGGAAAAGTCCCCGCCCCTCTTGATCTGATCGTCAAGGCTTGGGCGGGCGCCCTCCCTTCTGACGCGCCTCGCGCATCCGGTAGGACTCGCCCTCGGTCGTGACGACCGTCGCGTGGTGCAGCATGCGGTCGAGGAGGCTGACGGCGGTGGTCTGCTCAGGGAGGAAGCGGCCCCACTCCTCGAAAGGCCAGTGGCTCGCGATTCCGAGGGACCGCCGCTCGTAGGCGGCGGCGACGAGCCGGAACAGCAGCTGCCCTCCGGTGTGGTCGAGCGGGGCGAAGCCGACCTCGTCGATGAGCACGAGGTCGGCCCGGACGATCTGTTCGATGAGGCGTCCGACGGAGTTGTCGGCGTAGCCCCGGTAGAGGGCCTCGACGAGCTCGGCGGCGGTGAAGTAGCGCACCTTGTGGCCGGCGTCGACGGCCGCATGGCCGAGGGCGACGAGGAGATGCGACTTGCCCGTGCCGGCGGGCCCCACGAGGCAGAGGTTCTCGTGGGCCCGGACCCATTCGAGACTGGTGAGGTAGGAGAGGGTGGCCTGCTTCACCGAAGAGAGGGCGACGTCGAACTCCTCGAGGGTCTTGTGCACGGGGAAGGCCGCCGCCTTCAGGCGGTTCCTC
The DNA here is from genome assembly GCA_021806045.1 of Actinomycetes bacterium. Classification (GTDB taxonomy): domain Bacteria; phylum Actinomycetota; class Acidimicrobiia; order Acidimicrobiales; family RAAP-2; genus JAJZDI01. The sequence continues at coordinate 134,134 of JAJZDI010000007.1, read as the reverse complement.
GTGTTGGACTCGTCCCGGGATGAGAGCTTGGCCTCGACCAACGTGCGCAGCAGCTCCTCGGGCGACCATCGCTGGGTCTTCGCGGCGACGAGCAGCTCGGGGGCGAGGCGCCGCATGGCGGCGAGGCGCAGCCGTCGAAGGCCGGCCTCCAGGTCGGCCGGGAGTGCCGGGGCGGTGGTGCTCACGACAGGTCGCGCATGGCGTAGTCCGACAGCGAACGCTTCGGAGCACTCGGCAGTTCGACGATGACGGCAGATCCCGGCTCAGCCGGTCGGTGGGCGGCCAGACCGGCCTCGATGATCGATCGCACATCGCTCGCACGGAAGCGGGAGAACTCGACGGCGCGCTCGATCGCGGCGATGAGCACGTCGCGGCCATGGGCGGACTCGAGGCCGGCGAGCTCTCTCAGGTCGGAGGCCAGCGTGGTCGAGCCTGCAGCTGCGGCACGAGCGATGAACTCGGCGGCGGCTGCGCCGAGTGCGACGAAGGCCTTCTCCTCGTCGCTCTTGGGCCTGACGGCCCGGTTCGGTGCCGGACGGGGACCTCCGTAGTGCTCGTCTTTCACCGAGGTCTCGCCTGGGACCACGAGGTCGTGGGTGGCGACCACCTCGCCCGAGACGAGGATCTCGATGGCCTTGCCGGCCACGACGACCGTCACCTGGGCCCCGATGTGCTCGTTCGGGACCGAGTAGCGGGCCGATCCGAAGCGGACGCAGGACAGCTTGTCGACCTTGCGCACCACCGACTTCCCGATGAGCGGCCGCAGCGACGGAAGCGGGCGAAGGAGCGGGCGTTCCGAGGTGAGGCGCTCGAGGGGGACCGCGCAGATCTCGCTGTGGACCTGGGTGTTCACCTCGGCCATCCACACGGGCGCCTTGTCGTTCGCCGTGGCCGCATCCTCGAGCTCCTCGGGGATGATGAAGTCGGACTTCACGTAGCCGACGAGGCTCTCGACGAGACCCTTCGACTCGGGGTCGGCCGCGAGGCAGAAGTCGGGCCGGAAGCCGTAGTGGGCGGCGAACCGCACGTAGTCAGGCGTGGGCACGACCACGTCGGCGACCGTGTCGGCCCGGAGGCAGCCCATCCGGTCGGTGAGGGCCACTTTGGGGACTCCCCCCAGGTACTCGAAGCAGGCCGCGAGGCCCGTCATCGTCGCCTCGGCACCGCAATTGTCGGCGAAGAAGACGAAGCGGATCCTCGAGAAGGCGAGCACGGCGCAGAAGACGTAGAGGGAGCCCAGCTCCCCCCAGTCGAAGCAGACGACGTCGCCGGGGATCCACACGCCCGGTCGTCGGCCCCGCCCCTTGGTCTTGCGCCAGGCGACCTTCTCCTCGGCGACGAGACGGCGGAAGTTCCGGGGCGAACCCGCGTAGCCGGCGACCGTCGCCAACGGGAGCAACCGCTTCGCGCTGATGCGCCCCTCGGTCTTCTTCACCTTGGCCGCCACGAGCTCCCGCACGGGCTCGTAGTTGCGAGTCCGAGGCTCGCGCGCGGGTGCCTCCGTGGCCGTGACGACGCGCTTGACGGTCTTCGGGGTCGTGCCGCAGATCTCGGCTGCGGCGCGGTAGGTGCCGACCTCGCGGTAGGCGTCCTGGATCTCCATTCTCTTCCTCACTGACAGCATTGGGTGTCCCTTCCGGTTGGTCGGTGATGACAGGCATCACCACCGTGCCGACCGGAGGGGGCACTGACATGGATGGTTCAGTGAGGGGCGGGGACCTCCCCTGGCCACCAGCGGGGACTTTTCGTGGCCACGAGCGGGGACCTCAGCTGGCCACCAGCGGGGACTTTCTCATGGCCATGGACACGACGAGCGGGTCGAGGCCTTCCGCAACCGGACCCTCGGCCACATCGCCTTCCCCTACGTGTACCTGGACGCCACCTACGTGGCCGTCCGGGACGACGCCCTCGGCCAGGTCGTCTCCCGGGCGGTCGTCGTGGCCACCGGGATCAGCGCCGAGGGCGCCCGTGAGGTCCTCGGCCTCGACATCGGTGACAGCGAGGACGAGACCTTCTGGACCCGCTTCCTGCGCTCGTTGAAGGACCGGGGGCTCACCGGGGTCCGCCTCGTGATCTCCGACGCCCACGCCGGGCTGAAGGCGGCAATCGCGAAATGCTTCTCGGGCTCGTCTTGGCAGCGGTGCCGGGTCCACTTCGCCCGGAACCTCCTCGCCCGGGTCCCGAAAGGTGACCAGGAGATGGTGGCAGCGGCTTTCCGCTCGATCTTCGCCCAGACCGATCCCGACAAGCTCGCCGCCCGCTACGACGAGGTCACCGACGCCCTCGCGCCCCGGCTCCCGAAGGCCGCCGAGCTCCTGCGCGGCGCCAAGGCCGACGTCCTCGCGTTCAGCGCCTTCCCCCAGGCCCACTGGCGCAAGACGTGGTCCAACAATCCGTTGGAGCGCCTGAACAAGGAGATCAAGCGCCGGAGTCGTGTCGTGGGCATCTTCCCGAACGACACCGCCGCGATCCGCTTGATCGGCGCCGTGCTCGCCGACCAACACGACGAGTGGGCCGTCGCCCGTCGTTACCTCTCCGAAGAGTCCATGGCGGCGCTGCATGTCTCGCGCGAGACTGCGGACGGTCAGCTCGAGATCACGGGCTGAGCACACCGAGGGTCACGCTCGGATTCCCACCACGTGCCGGGGCTCTATCCAGGACCACCAGCTACAGCTCTCACGTGGGTGGACCAGTTCTGAGGGACCAGGTCAGGTTGATCAGCTATGGGGTACCGACCAAGGGCACCCGGCCACTCATCCTGGATCCCTCGAAGGACGACCAGCCCCTGCCGTGAGCGGCGCTGACTGTCTACGATGTCTCGCGACGTCACAATGGAGCGGGCGACGGGAATCGAACCCGCGTTCTCAGCTTGGGAAGCTGATGTTCTGCCTCTGAACTACGCCCGCAGAAGGTGGGCGACACCTTACTTCCTTTGCTGCCGTGACGGCACCGCCGCCTGCCCCGGACTGCCAGCCAGGAGCGGCCCACCCGGAGACCGGCCACGCGACCCCGAGCCACCCCTCCCGGCCGACCCAACCCCCAACCCCGACTCCGCCCCACCTCACCCGGCGATCCGGTCCGGCTGGGCCAGGGCCAGCATGGCCGCCCGGTCCGCCGGCAGGACGAACCCGGCGGCGATGGCTGCGTCGGTCGACTTGGCGTACGCCGCCAGGTAGGCGCTCCGGGAGGGGTACAGCTGGGCCAGTCGCGATGCAGGCAGCGGTGTGGTCGAGCCGGCCAGCAGGCAGGCCACCGACCCGCCCGGTCCCGGCTGCCCCGACAGCACGTCGACGGGCACGTCGACCAGCGGCGTGCGGATGCCGCCCTCGATGATCCCGTCGGCGTTGCGCACGTACTTCCCCCCGGCGATCTCGAACCGGGGTGCATGGGGTGGCGCCGCCCCGCCCCGGGCCCACGTATCCAGGTGGGCCAGCGCGGACCGCACGATGAACGCGTCCGGTCCGGCGTTCACCGGCGTGGAGCACCCGAACAGCTTCGCCACCGCACCCAGCTGGGCCAGGTCCACGTGTGCCGTGCCCGCCACCTCCCACGTGCGGATGCGGGTGGTGTCGGGCTGGCTCGCCGGCAGGTAATTGAGCAGCCCCACCACGTCCGACTCCGTCTCCACCATGATCACGGGGGCGTGCAGGTCGGTGCGGATGCGCGTGGGCGGGCCGCCGATCCCCTGGGTGATGTCGATCCCCGTGCCCGGGCTCCCGAGCGGCGCGGCCGACCCCGACCGGCTGTGGATGAGGAACCCGTCGTACATGTGCTCGAGGGGCTGGACCCCGTCCACGTACGTGGTGAGCATGATGGCCGACTGCGATTCGCCGGCGGCCAGGAGCACGTGCGGGTGCAGCGTTCCGAGGGGGTCCACCGCGCCGGGGTTCCGGAGGAGCCGACCCACCTGGGTGAAGATGTCATAGGAGAAGGCATCGCCCGGGTGGTGGAGGCTTCCGTAGCGGGCGGGGTCGACGTGCACCAGCCCCTTGCCGGCACCCCCCAGGTTGCTCACCGGGGTCTGCACTGCCACCGGACCGCCCTCCACCCCGATGTACTGCGCCGATACCCCCACCCACGCGTAGCCGGCCCGGATGAGCTCGGGTGCCAGGTACGTGTAGTCGGGCGCCGCGTCCAGCCCGCCGCTGACGTTCAACCACTCGACCACCACCGTGCCGTTGAACTTCGACGCCGGCGGGCGGCGCACCACGATCCGCGTCTTGTAGCTGGCCGTCCCGCTCGGGGCCAGGTGGAACCGGCCGTCGCCGGGGAGGGGACCCATGGCCCGGTAGGAGGTGGCGGTGCCGGCCACCGAGTACTCGGCCTCCACCCACCCCGTGGGCAGGGCGGGCACGGAGCCGGCGGAGACCAGGTCGATCCCCGTGCCACCGGTGAGGGGGGCCGCCACCGGTACCGGCCCGGCGGCCGGCGTCACCCGTCCGGCGATGAGGTGGGTGCCGTTCCCGCCCGGGCCGTTCCCGCCCGGGCCCGTCCCCGACGCCGTCCCCACGCCCGAGGTGCACCCGGCCGCGGTCACGGCCACCACCGAGGCGGCGGCAGCCACCGCCCATCGAGTCCACCGCATGGTTCCCTCCCCGTTCGAGTCGTTCGCCCCTCGCCGACCCGGCCCAGACCCTAGATGAACGGCGCCGTCCGGCCCGCCCCGACGCCCAGGTGGCCGGACTTCCCCCCGGTGCCCGGAGGCCCACTATCGTCTATCCGGCATGGTGCTCTCCGACCGTTCTATCCGTGAGGCGCTCGACGCCGGCCGCATCGTGATCGACCCCCTCGGTGAGGGGTGCATCCAGCCGTCGTCGGTCGACCTCCACGTGGACCAGGCCGATCATGCGAAGCGGGCGTGTTCGCTCTGACATCAGCAAGAGCCCGCCGGTGAAGGGAAGAACATGAGCGGAACTGAGTCGTCAGGATGGTGGCAAGACGCTGGCGGGAATTGGTACCAGTCGGCAACGCCGCCAGGGCCGGGGTGGTGGCTGGCCCCCGACGGCAGGTGGTATCCGCCGACAGCTGCGCAGCCGCCGCAGGGCATGTCTCCGTACCCTCTCGACCCTCGGCAGCAGGTGTACTACGACGCTAACCCCTACGCCCAAGGCGCTCCCTACATGCAACCCGGGGAAGCGAACACCCTCGCTAAGACGGGTGGCACCCTTGGGATCGTAGGAGCGGCGCTCAGCTTGATTCCCTTGTTCGGAATCTTCATCGGGATCATCATGGGAGTGCTCGCGATCATCTTCAGCGGGATTGGCCTGTCACGCTCTTCGCGGATGCCCGATAGCAAAGGGCTCGCGGTCGCCGGGCTCGTCCTGGGAATCCTGACCGTCATCTTCAAACTGATCCCGGGGATCAACCTCTTGTGATGAAGATTGGCCGTCCTGCTCTGCGGACGGGTAGGCGAGAGGCACCTTCGTTAGATCCTCGACGCCTGGCAGATCATCGCCTATCCCGCCAAGATCCGGAAGGAGCCCCCAGACTCGCAGCGTGACGAGAAGGTGGCTCTCGCCGTCCACGTCGCGGAGCACGAGCGGGAGCAGACCTTCGGCGGTGAGGACTACCCGCTTCGCTTGGGCCGTGTGCCGCCTCCGACCCGGTCCTCACATCGCCGCCCGCCCTGCTCACGCGGCCCCGAAGTACGCATGGCCCGCCTCACCCCTTCCGGACGATGTTCCTCACGGCGACCCGCGCGCCTGGCTCCTACCCCCAGAATTCGCTGGCCTGAGCGCGCCAATGTCTGCGGCCCAGACCCTAGATGAACGGCGCCGTCCGGCCCGCCCCGACGCCCAGGTGGCCGGACTTCCCCCCGGTGCCCGGAGGCCCACTATCGTCTATCCGGCATGGTGCTCTCCGACCGTTCCATCCGTGAGGCGCTCGACGCCGGCCGCATCGTGATCGACCCCCTCGGTGAGGGGTGCATCCAGCCGTCGTCGGTCGACCTCCACGTGGACCAGTACTTCCGGATCTTCCGCAACCACACCAGCCGCGTCATCGACGTGCGCGAGGACCAGGAGGACCTGACCGAGCTGGTCGACATCGGCGCCGAGGACCCCCTCATCCTCCACCCCGGCGAGTTCCTCCTCGGCTCCACCAAGGAGCGGGTCGCCCTGCCCGACGATCTCGTCGGCCGCCTCGAGGGCAAGTCCTCCCTCGGGCGCCTGGGCCTCCTCATCCACTCCACGGCCGGCTTCGTCGACGCCGGCTGGGACGGCCACCTCACCCTCGAGCTCTCCAACGTCGCCAACCTGCCCATCACCGTCTACCCGGGCATGAAGATCGGTCAGATCAGCTTCCTCGAGATGACCACCCCCGCTGAGCACCCCTATGGTTCGTCCGAGCTCGGCTCGAAGTACCAGGGCCAGTGGGGGCCGACGCCCAGCCGCTACGCCGACAACTTCCGCCGGTGACGCCGCCACGCCGGGCCCTCCCGGCCGCCGCGGCGCGCCGCCCGACCTCGTAGTCCCACCCACAGGAGGACGCAGTGCCCATCAGGATCGCTCTCGGCATGGGGATCACCGTGGTGATGTTCGCCATCGCCGGCCGCCGCTTCTTCTGGCTCTACCGCCTCATCTCCTCTGGCCAGCCCGCTCCCGACCGCTTCAAGGACATGGGGAAGCGGTTGAAGGCGGAGATCGTCGAGGTCGGCGGCCAGCGCAAGCTCTTCAAGTGGACGGTGCCGGGCGCGGCCCACGCCTTCACCTTCTGGGGCTTCACCATCCTGATCCTCACCATCATCGAGGCCTACGGGAACCTCTTCCAGCGTGACTTCCACATCCCGGGCATCGGGCGGTGGTCGTTCATCGGCCTGGTGGAGGACTTCTTCGCGGTGGCCGTGCTGGCGGCCCTGGTGGTGTTCACCATCATCCGCATCAAGCACGCCCCGTCACGGGAGGAGCGCAAGTCCCGGTTCTTCGGCTCCCACAACGAGGCGGCCGCCCTCGTCCTGGTGATGATCGGCGGCGTGATCGTCTCCCTCCTCCTCTACCGGGCCGCCCAGGTCAACACGGGCAACTTCCCCTACTCGAACTGGGCGTTCGCCTCCCACCTCATCGCCCGCTGGCTCCACCCCCTCGGCACCGGGGTGAACAGCGTGATCGAGACGACCGCCCTCATCGCCAACGTGGCCATCATCGCCGGGTTCCTCGTCTTCGTCTCCTACTCCAAGCACCTCCACATCTTCATGGCCCCCATCAACGTGGCCACCTCCCGCCGCCCCCGGGCCCTCGGGGCGCTGGCCTCCACCCCCGACATGACGATGGAGGACGTGCGGGACGAGGACGAGGCGGTGTTCGGTGCCGGGCGCATCGAGGACTTCAGCTGGAAGCAGCTGCTCGACATGGCCACCTGCACCGAGTGCGGCCGGTGCCAGTCCCAGTGCCCGGCGTGGAACACGGGCAAGCCCCTGTCGCCCAAGCTCGTCATCATGGGGCTGCGCGACAACCTCTTCTCGTCGGCATCTCGGGTGCTCGAGCGTGACCGCTCGGCCTTCCAGGAGGTCGAGACTCTCGTCCCCTCGGTCATCGACCCCGACGTCCTGTGGTCGTGCACCACGTGCGGCGCCTGTGTCGAGCAGTGCCCGGTCGACATCGAGCACGTCGACACCATCGTGGACATGCGCCGCTACGAGGTCCTGATGGAGTCGCGGTTCCCGACCGAGGCCGGCCTCATGCTGCGCAACGTCGAGAACCAGGGTGACCCGTGGGGGCTCGGCTCCTCCAAGCGCACCGACTGGACCGAGGCCCTCGACTTCGAGATCCCGGTGGTGAAGGGGACCATCCCCGACGACATCGAGTACCTCTACTGGGTCGGGTGCGCCGGCTCACTCGACGAGCGGGCCCGCAAGGGCACCCAGGCCACCGCCCGCATGCTGCGCCGCGCCGGGGTGAAGTTCGCCATCCTCGGCGGCAAGGAGAGCTGCACCGGCGACCCGGTCCGCCGGCTGGGCAACGAGTACCTCTACCAGGAGCAGGCCCGGTCCAACATCGAGACGCTGGAGTCGGTGGGGGCGAAGAAGATCATCGCCAGCTGCCCGCACTGCTTCAACACGCTGGCCAACGAGTACCCGTCGCTGGGCGGCAACTTCGAGGTCATCCACCACAGCCAGCTGCTCGAGCACCTGGTGTCGACCGGCCGCATCACCCCGGGCGACGGCTACTCGGGCACCGTGACCTACCACGACCCGTGCTACCTGGGCCGCCACAACCGGGTGTTCGACGAGCCCCGGTCGGTGATCGACGCCATCCCGGGGGCGACGCAGGTCGAGATGGCACGCCACCGCGAGAAGGGCTTCTGCTGCGGCGCCGGGGGCGCGCGCATGTGGCTGGAGGAGAACCTCGGCACCCGGGTCAACATGGAGCGGACCCGGGAGGCGCTGTCCACCGGGGCGGACGTGGTCTCCACCGCCTGCCCGTACTGCATGATCATGATCGACGACGCGGTGAAGGCCAACCAGAAGGAAGAAGAGGTGCGGGTCCTCGACCTCTCGCAGCTGGTGGAGGAGTCGCTGTCGGCGCCGGTGGCGGCGGCAGCGGCGGGTGCGTCGGCCGGTGCGCCGTCGGCCGCATCCGACGGGGACAGCGCTTCGTCGGACTGACGCTTCGGGCTGCGTCGGGGACGGCCGGTCGGGGCCGGTCGGCCTGGCTCGGCCGTGCGTGGAGAATCAGCAGGCCGTCAGTGGAAGGCCCGGGCGTCCGCCTCACGCAGGCGGGTGGCCGTGGCCGACAGCAGCTTGCGGGCGATGGACGGCATCGACTCCAGGATGGCGTTGAACTGCCGCTGCCCGAGTACGAGGATCTGCAGGTCGCCCTCCGAGATGACGGTGGCCGACCGGGGCTTGCGGTCGAGGAGGGCCAGCTCGCCGAAGTAGTCGCCCGGTCCCAGGGTGGCCACCTTGCGCCCCTTGCGGCGCACGCTGGCCGTGCCCGACACGATCACGAAGAACTCGCGCCCGATGTCGCCCTCCTCGCACAGGACCTTGCCGGGGGCGACGGTCAGCTCGTCCAGGGAGCCGCGGATCTTGCGGATCTCCGACGCGCTGCACCCGGAGAACAACCAGATGGACTTCAGGTCGAGGTTCTGGGCGTGGCGTGCCATGGGGGAAGGGTAGCCGTGACGACCCCGGGCGCGCCGTGTGGGTGTGGCGCCGCCCCTGGTACCATCGTTGCACCGAGCATGGGGAAAACCGGACGCAACCAAGGACTGCGAGACCGATGACCCCCACCGAGCCCCTGGCTCACACACAGGCCGCACCGGCACCACCGGATGCGACCGACGACCTGCTCCCGACGGGAGCGACGGGCACCCTGCGGGGCGCCGCTGTCGATGTCGACGCGCGCCGTGCCGGCCGGATCGTGGCAGCGCTGGCCATCGCCGCGCTCGCCGTCACCGGCGTGTGCATGGCGGTGGCCGCCCACCAGGCGAACGCGCAGATCACCACCCTCCGCCAGCACGGCGTGCCCGTCGAGGCGACGGTGACCGGCTGCGTCAGCCTGGTCGGCGGCAGCGGGAGCAACGTGGCCGGCTTCCAGTGCACGGCCACCTACACGGTGGCGGGGGCCACGTACTCAGCGACCGTGCCGGGCATCGCCCCCCACCAGGTCGGCGACCGGGTGGGGGGCATCGTGGCCTCGGGCGACCCCGCCCTGTTCACGACGCCCGCCGCCCTGGCCTCGTCGCAGCCCTCGTCACGGGCCTACCTGGTGCCGGCCGGGCTCGTCCTCGCCGCCGGCGTGGCCGGTGGGCTGATGGCCTCCCGGCGCCGGCGCCGGCGCTGGGGCGGCGGGCTCGACCGACCCGCGCACCGCCTGCCCGTCGGGACTGCCGCCCGGGGTGTGGCATGACCGCGGCCGAGCACGTGACCGGCGGTGGCGACGGTGGCGGTCGCCCCGGACTGTGGGAGCGCTTCGTCGGCTGGGCCCAGCGACCGGGGCCCGGCGGCCAGGCGCCACCCAGCAGTGGGGCCCTCCCCGACACCGCCGAGGAGCTCGAGGCGCTCAGCGCCCACGCGGACGACAAGGAGCGGCTCATCGGCCTGATCGCCGCGCCGCTGGCCGGCATGATCGCCGTGATCGTCACGTCGAGCCTGATCGCCAACGACCCCAAGGTGGGCACCAAGGCCCACGTGGACCCGTCCCTCTACCTGGCCGTGGGCGGGGTCGCCCTGGCCCTGGCCGCGGCCATGGTGGGATTCGCCTGGTTCCGCAAGCGGCTCTACCTGGGCATCACCATGGCCCTCTACGGGCTGTCCATCTTCAACCTCCACTTCTGGGGGTTCGGGGTGCCGTTCGTGCTGGGCGGCGCCTGGTACCTGGTGCGCGGCTACCGGATCCAGCAGAAGCTGAAGACGGTGCAGGCCGGCGGCGGTGGTGGCGGTGGCGGTGGCTCACGGGGCACCCCGGGGGCGTCCAAGCGCTACACGCCGCCGCGCGGGCCGGGCAGCGGGCGCTGACCGGCATTCGCGGCTGACCCGTCCCGGGCGCGGCTGCGCTCCGATCTTCCCCTCACGCAGGGCGTCCTTGGCGCGCCCGCAGGCCCGCCGCCCAATTCACACGTTGGTAACACGGGAGTGACCGTGCCGAAACGACGGCAGGGCAAGGTTGCCGGAGCAAGCGCGTACCCGCCTGACCGTGCCGCGACGACCCCGACCGGGTCTCGTCCGGACTGCGGCCGGCGCCGCGACCGGAGCAGCAGAGAGGAGCACGAGGACAGTGCTAGCCGCACTCACGCAAGTCCCCTACCCGAGTTGGCTCAATACGGGCGACAACACGTGGCAGCTGGTGGCCGCCACGTTCGTCGGCCTGATGAGCCTGCCCGCCCTGGCCGTGCTGTACGCATCGCTCGTACAGAAGAAGTGGGCCGTCAACGTCCTGGCGATGACCTTCGCCGGCTTCTCGCTGGTGATGCTGGCCTGGTTCCTCTACGAGTACAAGATGGGCTTCGGCGCCAACTCGTTCGGTGGAGGCGTCAAGAACGGTATCCAGACCCAGCTGACAGGGGTCGGGTGGTTCAGTCACTTCTTCGACAACTTCCTCGGGAAACCGGGACCGATCACCAGTCCACTGGGTGAACAGGGCCAGGCCGTGTCGGCAGCGAACACGGCCATCCCGTTCCACTTCCCGACCGGGACGCTGGCCTACTTCCAGCTGGTCTTCGCCGCCATCACCCCGCTCCTCTTCATGGGCAGCGTGCTCGGCCGGATCAAGTTCAGCGCCTGGTGCCTGCTGGTCGTCCTGTGGTCCGCCCTCGTCTACAGCGTGGACGCCTTCCTGCTGTGGGGCGGCGGCTACTTCGCCCAGGAGGGTGCGCTCGACTTCTCGGGCGGCTACGTCATCCACATGTCGGCCGGTGTCTCCGGGTTCGTGGCCGCCTGGGTGCTGGGCCCGAGACTCCTACGGGACCGCCAGCACGCCATCCCCAACAACCTGGTGATGGCGGCGGTCGGCGCCGGGATCCTGTGGCTCGGGTGGAACGGCTTCAACGGTGGTGACCCGTACTACGCGGGTGCCGACGCCGCTGCCGCGGTGGTCAACACCAACCTGGCCACGGCGGCCGGCGTGATCATGTGGATCATCATGGACTCGCTCCTCACCAAGGAGAAGAAGCCGACGTTCCTCGGCGGCGTCAACGGCATGATCTGCGGCCTGGTCGGCATCACCCCGTCGGCCGGATGGGTCAACGGCTACGGCGCCATCCTCGTCGGGGTCATCGCCACGGTGGTGGTGTGGTTCGCCTGGAACTACCTCTCCAAGGTGCGGCCGTTCTCCAAGGTCGACGACGCCCTCGGGGTCGTCTACACCCACGGCATGGCCGGCCTGGTCGGCGGCCTGCTGGTCGGCGTGCTCGGCGACCCGGGCATGATCGAGTACGGGTGCGGCAACATGAGCTCGTCTGGCCAGGTCATCCACACCACCGCCCAGCTGTACGCCACGTCGGGCAAGAGCTGCGCTCCGTTCTCGGTGAACGGCCTCGTCTACTCGGGCTCCTTCCACCAGTTGTGGGAGCAGACCCGGGCGGCGGTGTGGGTCATCCTGTGGTCGGCGGTGATCACCTTCCTGATCATGAAGCTGATCGGGCTGGTCCTCGGCGGCCTCCGCTACAAGGACGAGATCCTCGAGGTCGGCGACCTCGCCATCCACGGCGAGGAGGCCTTCCCGGCCGAGACGCTGGCCGAGCGGGTGGGCGCCCTCTCCCGTGCCGAGGCTGTCGAGGCCATGGGCCCACCGGACGCACCGGAACAGTTGCTACCGTCCGGACAGGCCGGTAGCTGACCTACCGCACACGAACAAGGAGATCGAGACGACCATGAAGCTCATCGTTGCGGTACTGAAGCCGTTCAAGCTCGACGAGGTCAAGGAGGCCGTGAAGGCGCTGGGCGTCCACGGCATGACCCTGACCGAAGTCCAGGGCTTCGGGCGGCAGCGGGGCCACACCGAGGTCTACCGGGGTGCGGAGTACGAGGTGGAGTTCGTTCCCAAGCTCCGGCTGGAGATCGTCGTGGACGACGCCCAGGCGGCCGACGTGGTGGAGGCCATCGTCAGCTCGGCCGGCACCGGCAAGATCGGTGACGGCAAGGTGTGGGTGGTGCCCGTCGACGAGATCGTGCGGGTGCGCACCGGCGAGCGGGGAGTGGATGCCCTTTGACCGATACCCGCTCGTGACGATCAACCGCCGTGGGAAATGCCTTCCCCATCGCTCGGTCCTGCGGCGGACGAACCTGGTGGCCGGCCTTCGGGCCGGCCACCGGCGCGTGCCGGCACTGCCGGCTGCCGTCGGGTGGAGTAGCCGGGTGGGACCGGCGGGTGGACCCGGGGAGCGTCAGCCGGCCTGGCGGGCGACCTCGTCCGCTGCGGCGGCCGCCGCCTCGGGGTCGCCCAGGTAGCCGGCCGACACCACCGAGAGGTCGTCGGCCAGCCGGTAGCGGTAGGGGATCCCGGTGGGGATCTCCAGGCCGACGATGTCGTCGTCGGCGATGCCGTCGAGGTGCTTGCGCAGGGCCCGCAGGCTGTTGCCGTGGGCGACGACGAGCACGGCCCCGCCACGGGCCCCCTCGGCCAGCAGGTCGGGGACGATGGCGTCCTCGAAGTAGGGGAGGGCGCGGACCACCACGTCGGCCAGGCACTCGCTGGCCGGCAGCACGTGGGCGGGCACGTCCCGGTAGCGGGGGTCGGACGCGGCGGCGGCCTGGTCGGCCGGCTCGAGGGGCGGCGGCGGGGTGGCATAGCCGCGGCGCCACGCCTGGAGCTGCTCCTTGCCGAACTGCTCGGCGGTGGCCTTCTTGTCCTTGCCCTGGAGGGCGCCGTAGTGGCGCTCGTTCAGGCGCCAGTGCCGCCGCACCGGGACCCAGCTCCGCCCGGCGGCGGCCAGGGCCAGCTCGGCGGTGTGGATGGCCCGGGTCAGCACCGAGGTGTGCACCACCCGCACGTCGAGGCCCTCCTCGGCCGCCAGCAGGGTGCCGGCGGCGCGGGCCTCCTCCTCGCCCCGGGACGTCAGGTCGACGTCCACCCACCCGGTGAAGAGGTTGGCCTCGTTCCAGGCCGACTGGCCGTGGCGCAGCAGCAGAAGATCGAGCATGGGCCGAGCGTACTCCCTGCGTCGTGGCCGCTCCTGTAAGGTTCGGCGAACCTCACACCAAGAAAACATGATTCATCTCCACTCAAGTTTGCTATAGTGTTGTCTGTACACAGAGGAACAGACCGGACGCCGACCGGTCCGGGAGCACGGCACACCGGGTGCCGGCCCCGGTCGGGCGGTGCGGGTGGCCGAGGCGGCCTCCCGTGACGGGCTCGATGGAGGAGGCAGCAGACGATGGCCAAGGCCGTTGGAATCGACCTGGGGACCACCAACTCGGTGGTGAGCGTGCTGGAGGGCGGCGAACCGGTCGTCATCCCCAACGCCGAGGGCGGCCGGACGACGCCGTCCGTGGTCGGCTTCGCCAAGTCCGGCGAGGTGCTGGTGGGTGAGGTGGCCAAGCGCCAGGCCATCACCAACCCCGACCGCACCATCCGGTCCGTCAAGCGCCACATGGGAACGTCGTGGACCGTCGACATCGACGGCAAGGCGTACACGCCCCAGGAGATCTCCGCCCGCATCCTCGGCAAGCTGAAGAGGGACGCCGAGGCGTTCCTGGGCGACAGCGTGACCCAGGCCGTCATCACCGTGCCGGCCTACTTCGACGACGCGCAGCGCACCGCCACCAAGGAGGCGGGCCAGATCGCCGGCCTCGAGGTACTCCGCATCATCAACGAGCCGACGGCGGCGGCCCTCGCCTACGGCCTCGACAAGGAGGGCAAGGACCAGACCGTCCTCGTCTTCGACCTCGGCGGCGGCACCTTCGACGTGTCCGTGCTCGAGATCGGCGACGGCGTCTTCGAGGTGAAGTCCACGTCGGGCGACACCCACCTGGGCGGTGACGACTGGGACCAGAAGATCATCGACTGGCTGGTGAAGACGTTCAAGGACACCGAGGGCGTCGACCTGTCCGCCGACAAGATGGCCACCCAGCGCCTGCAGGAGGCAGCGGAGAAGGCCAAGATCGAGCTCTCCTCGCTGCAGGAGACCCAGATCAACCTGCCGTTCATCACGGCCACGTCCGAGGGCCCCAAGCACCTCGACGTCAAGCTGACCCGCGCCCTGTTCAACGAGCTGACCTCCGACCTGGTCGGCCGGTGCAAGGGACCGTTCGAGCAGGCCATCAAGGACGCCGGGCTGTCCACCTCCGACATCGACCACGTCGTGCTGGTGGGCGGCTCCACCCGCATCCCCGCCGTGCAGGACCTGGTGCAGAACCTGACGGGCAAGGAGGCCCACAAGGGCGTCAACCCCGACGAGGTGGTGGCCGTGGGCGCCGCCGTGCAGGCCGGTGTGTTGAAGGGCGAGGTGAAGGACGTCCTCCTCCTCGACGTCACCCCGTTGTCGCTCGGCATCGAGACGAAGGGCGGCGTCATGCACCGCCTCATCGAGCGGAACACCACCATCCCGACCAAGCGCTCCGAGGTGTTCACCACCGCCGACGACAACCAGCCGTCGGTGGAGGTCCACGTCCTCCAGGGCGAGCGCGAGATGGCGATGTACAACAAGACGCTGGGCAAGTTCCAACTGGTGGACCTGCCCCCCGCCCCCCGCGGCGTGCCCCAGATCGAGGTCACCTTCGACATCGACGCCAACGGGATCGTGCACGTCTCGGCCAAGGACCGGGCCACCAGCAAGGAGCAGTCGATGACGATCACCGGCCAGTCCTCGCTGGCCAAGGACGACATCGAGCGGATGGTCCGTGACGCCGAGGCCCACGCCGAGGACGACCGCCGCCGCCGCGAGGAGGCCGAGGTCCGCAACAACGCCGACACCCTCGTCTACCAGACGGAGAAGCTCCTGCGTGAGCAGGGCGAGAAGATCGAGGGCGACGAGAAGGACAAGGTGAACGACGCCCTGGGCAAGCTGAAGGAGGCCCTCTCGGGCTCCGACATCGAGGCCATCAAGTCGTCCACCGAGGCCCTTCTCACGGCCAGCCAGTCGTTCAGCCAGCGGCTCTACGAGGAGGCCGCCCGGGAGAACGCGGCCGGCGCCACCTCCAGCGAAGGGGGCCCGGCCGACGAGCTCTCCGACGAGGAGGTCGTCGACGCCGAGATCGTCGACGAGAAGGACTGAGCCCGATGACCGGTCCGACCGACCAGGACAACGGCACCGGCCGCCCCCCCGCCACCGCGGCGGGGGACGGCCCGGCGTCCGGCACCGGTCCCGACCAGGCGGCACCGCCGGCCGGCGCGGAGACCGCTGCGGGGGCGGCGCCCGGAGCGCCCGATGGCGGTGAGGTGTCGGGGGCGGAGGAGGCACCCGGCCCGGAGGCGGCTGGAGAGGCGGAGGCACCCGACCCGTTCGCCGTGGTGACGGCCGAGCGCGACGAGTACCTCGACGCCCTGCGCCGGCTGCAGGCCGAGTTCGACAACTACCGCAAGCGGGTGGCCCGCCAGCAGGCCGAGGCGGGCGACCGTGCCGCCGCCCTCCTGGTGGAGAAGCTCCTGCCCGTGCTGGACACCCTGGACCTGGCCGCCGCCCACCTGGGCGAGGAGCCCGGTCCGGACGGGACGGCCCTGTTGCAGGCGGCCGCCCAGCTGAACGACGTGCTGGCCAAGGAGGGCCTGGAGCGGATCGACCCCACCGGACTCCCCTTCGACCCCACCGCCCACGAGGCGGTGGGCCACGAGCCGGCGCCGGAGCCGGAGCCGGAGCCTGCCGCGGGTGAGGGGGGGTCGGCGGCAGGCGACGGTGCGCCGGAGGATGCCGCAGCTGGTGGGGCGGGCGACGACGGAGGCGCGGTGGTGGCCCGGGTCATGCGGGCCGGCTTCCGGTGGCGGGGCGCGGTGGTCCGGCCGGCCATGGTGACCGTCCGGGGCTGAGGCGACCGTCCGGGGCTGACCCGACCGGGCACCGCGATCGCGGCGACGCCGATCGACAGGAACACGGGACGAGGAAGAGCGAGCGCATCCGGGAGGTCCGGGTGCCGGGAGGATCCAAAGGAGCACGACCCGAGAGGATCCGGAGGAGAGAGCAGAGGCGACGGTGCCCCCCCAGCGCGAATGGTTCGAGAAGGACTACTACGAGGTCCTCGGTGTGCCGAAGACGGCCACCGCCAAGGAGATCACGAGCGCGTACCGGCGTCTGGCCAAGAAGCACCACCCCGATGCCAACCCCGGCAGCGAGGAGCGCTTCAAGGACATCTCCGCCGCCTACGACGTCCTCGGTGACGCGGCCAAGCGCAAGGAGTACGACGAGGTCCGGGCCCTCGGCCCCATGGGCGGGGCCGGCGGGTTCCCCGGCGGTTTCGGCGGCCCGGGCGGGCCGGGGGGCACCACCTTCCGGGTGGAGGACATGGGCGACCTCGGCGACCTGTTCGGCGGGCTCTTCGGTGGCGGACGGCGCCGGGGCCGGACGGCCACCGCCGGCCGGCGGGGCGCCGACATCGAGACGGACGTCCACCTCTCGTTCGAGGACGCCGTGCGGGGCGTGACCACGACGGTGCACGTGGACAGCGACGCCCGCTGCCAGACGTGCCGGGGGTCGGGCTCGGCACCGGGGTCCACCCCGGCCACCTGCCCGCGCTGCTCGGGCACGGGCAGCCTCCAGGACGACCAGGGCCTCTTCTCCCTCAGCCAGATCTGCCCGCGCTGCGGGGGCCGGGGCACGATCGTGACCGATCCCTGCCCCACCTGCCACGGCACCGGGGTCGAGCACCGCAACCGCGAGGTGAAGGTGCGGATCCCGCCGGGGGTGGAGGACGGCCAGCGCATCCGGGTGAAGGGCCGGGGCGCGGCCGGCCAGGGCAACGGCGGGCCCGGCGACCTCTACGTCGTCGTCCACGTCGGCCGCCACCGCTACTTCGGCCGCCGCGGCCACAACCTGACGCTCAAGGTGCCGGTGACCTTCGCCGAGGCCGCCCTCGGCACCACCCTCACCGTCCCCACCCTGGACGGGCCGGTGACCCTGCGGGTGCCGGCCGGCACTCCGTCGGGGCGCACCTTCCGGGTGAAGGGGCGGGGCGCACCGGCTGCGGCCAAGGGGCGCCTGGGCGACCTGATGGTCACCGTGGAGGTGGCGGTGCCCACCGAGCTGACCGACGAGCAACGGGCCGCCGTCGAGGCGCTGGGCGCCGTGTCGGGCCCGGCGCCGCGGCACTTCGAGGGGGTGGAGGACGATGAGCGCTGAGCGCTCGGTCGACCGGGCCGTCTACGTCATCTCGGTGGCGGCCGAACTGGCCGGCATGCACCCCCAGACCCTGCGCGTCTATGAGCGCAAGGGCCTGCTCGACCCGGCCCGCACCACCGGGGGCAGCCGCCGCTTCAGCGAGCGGGACCTGGCCCGCCTCCGCCACATCCAGGACCTGACCGCGGCGGGGGTGAACCTCGAAGGGGTGCGGCGGATCCTGGCCCTCGAGACGGAGCTGGCCCGGTTGCGGTCCGACCTCGAGCGCACCCGCGACGAGGCCCGCGAGGCCATCGCCCGCACCCACCGCCAGTACCGGCGGGACCTGGTCCCGCTGTCCCAGGCACCGGTGCCGGTCAACCCGTCACGGCCCCGCCGCTCCACCCGGCGGGTCATCACGGACGGGTTCGAGGACGCCGGTGGCCGGCCCGGCACCGGACCCGGCACGGGCTCCGGCACCGTCGGCGGGCCGGGGACCGGATCGGGAATGGGGGGTCAGCAGCCGGGGGGCCAGCAGCACAGAGGAGGATGGCGATGACCATCGACCCCAACCGTTGGACCACCAAGACCCAGGAGGCGTTCTCCGCCGCCGTCGAGCGGGCCACCGCCCAGCACCACGCCGAGGTCACCCCCGGCCACCTGCTGGCTGCCGTGCTGGCCCAGCCCGAGGGGATCGCCGGGCCGGTGCTGGCCCGGGCCGGCGTGGAGGCCGACGCCGCCCGGGAGCGCATCGAGGGCGAGCTGGGCCGCCTGCCGCGCGCGTATGGCGGCGAGGAGCCCCGGCTGTCGTCCGAGACACGCGACGTCCTGTCCGCGGCCGACGCCGCCCGCTCCGAGATGGGTGACGACTACCTGTCGGTCGAGCACCTCCTACTGGCCGCGGCCGACCGCCTGGGCGTGGGCCGCGACGCGCTGCTGGCCGCCCTCCGTGAGGTGCGGGGCAGCCACCGGGTCACCTCCAAGGACCCCGAGGAGACCTTCCAGGCCCTCGAGCGCTACGGGCGGGACCTCACCGCCCTGGCCCGCCAGGGGAAGATGGACCCCGTCATCGGCCGGGACGAGGAGGTGCGCCGGGTCATCCAGGTGCTGTCCCGGCGGACCAAGAACAACCCGGTGCTCATCGGCGAGCCGGGGGTGGGCAAGACGGCCATCGTCGAGGGCCTGGCCCAGCGGATCGTGGAGGGCGACGTCCCCGAGGGCCTGCGGGGCAAGCGGGTGATCGGGCTCGACCTCGCCTCCATGGTGGCCGGGGCCAAGTACCGGGGCGAGTTCGAGGAGCGCCTGAAGGCGGTGCTGAAGGAGATCGCCGACGCCGAGGGCGAGGTCATCACCTTCGTCGACGAGCTCCACACCATCGTCGGCGCCGGCGGCGGCTCCGAGGGGGCCATGGACGCCGGCAACATGATCAAGCCCATGCTGGCCCGCGGCGAGCTGCGCCTCATCGGCGCCACCACCCTCGACGAGTACCGGCAGTACATCGAGAAGGACGCCGCCCTCGAGCGCCGCTTCCAGCAGGTCTTCGTGGGCCAGCCGTCGGTGGAGGACACCGTGGCCATCCTGCGGGGGCTGAAGGAGCGCTACGAGGTCCACCACGGGGTGCGCATCCAGGACGCCGCCCTCGTCGCCGCGGCCGTGCTTTCCGACCGGTACGTGACGGGCCGGTTCCTGCCCGACAAGGCCATCGACCTCATGGACGAGGCGGCCAGCCGGCTGCGCATCGAGATCGACTCCATGCCCACCGAGCTCGACGTGGTCACCCGGCGCATGCGCCAGCTGGAGATCGAGAAGATGGCCCTGGCCAAGGAGTCCGACGCCGCCTCGGCCGAGCGGCTGGCCCGCCTGGAGGAGGAGCTGGCCAACCTGGCCGAGCAGTCCAACGCCATGACGGCCCACTGGCAGGCCGAGAAGGAGGCCATCGACACCATCCGCGGCCTGAAGGGCGAGCTGGAGACCCGCCGGGGCGAGGCCGAGCGCCTGACCCGCGACGGCGAGCTGGCCGCCGCCTCCGAGATCACCTACGGCCAGATCCCCGACCTCGAGCGGCGCATCGCCGGGGCCACCGAGAGCCTGGCCCGCCTCCAGGCCGAGCAGCGGTTCCTGAAGGAGGAGGTCGACGCCGAGGACGTGGCCGAGGTGGTCAGCCGGTGGACGGGGGTGCCGGTCAGCCGGCTGATGGAGGGCGAGGTCGAGAAGCTCATCCGCATGGAGGACGCCCTCCACGCCCGGGTGGTGGGCCAGGACGAGGCCGTCTCCGCGGTGGCCAACGCCATCCGCCGCAGCCGGGCCGGGCTGTCGGACCCCCACCGGCCCATCGGCTCGTTCCTCTTCCTCGGCCCCACCGGGGTGGGCAAGACCGAGCTGGCCCGGGCCCTGGCCGAGTTCCTCTTCGACGACGCCCGGGCCATGGTGCGGATCGACATGAGCGAGTACATGGAGCGCCACAGCGTGTCGCGCCTGGTCGGCGCCCCCCCGGGGTACGTCGGTTACGAGGAGGGCGGGCAGCTGACCGAGGCCGTCCGCCGCCGCCCCTACGCGGTGGTGCTCCTCGACGAGCTGGAGAAGGCCCACCCGGACGTGTTCAACACCCTGCTCCAGGTGCTGGAGGACGGGCGCCTGACCGACGGCCAGGGTCGCACCGTCGACTTCACCAACGCCGTGCTCATCATGACGTCCAACCTGGCCGGCTCCCCCGCCGACCACTTCAAGCCGGAGTTCGTCAACCGCATCGACGAGATCGTCCGCTTCCACCCCCTGACCGAGGCGGACCTGGAGCGCATCGTCACCATCCAGCTGGGACGGCTGCGGGGCCGGCTGGCCGAGCGGCGCCTCACCCTCGAGGTCACCCCGGCGGCCGAGGGGTGGCTGGCCCGGGCCGGCTTCGACCCCGACTACGGGGCCCGGCCCCTGCGGCGGGTCATCCAGCGGGAGGTGGAGGACCCCCTCGCCCTCGCCCTCCTCGAGGGCCGCTACACCGAGGGGGCGACGGTCACCGTCGACGAGAAGGACGGGGCGCTGGTCTTCACCTGACCCGCCCCCTCCGGCCCGGCCCTCAGACGGGGTTCTCGTCCGGTGCCCAGGTGGGGTACCGGACCGGTGCCGAGGTGGGGTGGAGCTGGTCGCCCAGGCGTGCCTGGCCCACCGGGCCACGGTGCTGCCTGGCCAGGTTGGCCGGCGAGGTGACGGCTGCCCGGACCGTGTCGAGGGCGGCCTGGGCGCTGGCCGACGGCGGGTCGGTCCAGGTTCCGACGACGGGCACCTCGACCCGCACGCCGTGGGCGTTGACCAGCACCAGCACCCACGCACCCCGGGTCGGCCCCGAGGTGGCGAACGACCAGAACAGCTCGGCGAGCCACCAGGCGACCACCGCAGCCAGGCCGCCACCGACCAAGCCGGCGATCGCCGCGCCCGATGCCAGCTCCCCCTTCTCCACCAGCGCGGCATCGACGAAGTCGGTGAGGTGACGCTCCGTCCGGGCGAAGTTCCACGTCCAGGCGACGGCACCGGTCCCGACCTCGAGCCGGGCCGTCAGGTGGGCGACCCCGGTCACGGCGAACAAGGCGCCCACCAGTGCGATCATCAGGCCGAGGGGGAGGGCGCGGCTGCCGTGCCCTGCAGCGACCAGCGCCCCGCTGGCGAGCGCGGCGCAGCCGATGGCAGCGTCGGCCACCCCGGCGGCGACCACGGCCCGGGTGCGGAAGGTTCCCTGCGGGAGCGGCGCCGTGACGACCGGGTGGTGGGGTGGGGCGCCCCATCCGGCGACTGGCGCGGGGCCCCATCCGGTGCCTGGCGTGGTTCCCGGTACGACCGGTGCCTGGAGCGCGGCCTGCCGGTCAGGGTGCGTCTCGGGCGGGTACCAGTTGCCGTCGGACGCCAACCACCAGCCTTCGGGCCGGATCACGTCTTGACCTGCACCACCACCGACCGGCCGGCCTTGTCGTGGAGCGCCTGCCCTTTCGGGTCCATCAGCGGTCGGATGCAGTAGGCGATGCCCGGCACCAGGAACAGCCCGAACAGCGCATCGAACACGAACCGGCGGAGGAAGGCCCGGCCGATGCCGACTGGTCGACCCGTCAGCTCATCGCGCACGGCGAGGCCGATCACGCGCTTGCCCAAGGTCTGGAACCACCCGTCGAGGACGGCGAAGTAGGCGAGCGAGACGGCGAGCCCGATGAGCACCAGCACGACGATCGGCGGTCCACTCTGCGTCGCCGGAAACGCAGATGTCTGCGTCCGGTGGAGGGTGAGGAACCGGACGGCGACGAACCCGATGGCGGCGAGGACCATCCAGTCGATCAGGTACGCGCCGGCCCTGGCGCCCAACGAGGCGAGCTGCAGCCCGGCCGGTCCGGTGGCCACGGGGGCCGGCGTACTGGTCGCCCACCTGGGTTGGGCGTACCGGGGGTCGGGCTGGTACGTCGGCGCCGCGCTGACACCGGGTTGGCCCGATGGTGCTCCGAAGAAGAAGTCCGTCGCGATGGGCCCGGCCGGCGGATGCACCGCGGCACCAGCGGCGGGTGCGCCCTGCTGCCGGTCCGGGTGCGTCTCCGGCGGGTACCAGTTCCCGTCGGATGCCAGCCACCACCCCTCGCCACCGCTGGTCGTGCTCACGTCAGTCCCCCTTCCGCCAGGGTGGACCCGCGACAGGGCCCGCCACCCGTGACGCCTCGATGGCGTCCAACGCCGGCCCGAGGCTACCCGACCGCTCCGGACGGACGCAGGATCACGCGGGCCAGGAGCGCGACCCGCCTCCGGGATACACTGTCGTGTAATCCGCTTCTCGCAACGGAGGATGTGCGCGTGCCCGCAACGGTGGTCGTCGGAACCCAGTGGGGTGACGAGGGGAAGGGCAAGCTCACCGACCTGCTGGCCCGTGACATGGCGATGGTCGTCCGCTACCAGGGCGGACACAACGCCGGCCACACCCTGGTGGTCGACGGTGAGACCTTCGCCCTCCAGCTGGTGCCGAGCGGCGTCCTCTACCCCCACCTCACCCCGGTGATCGGCAACGGCGTGGTCGTCGACCCCGTGGTGCTCCTGGAGGAGATCGACACCCTGGCCGCGAAGGGGGTCGACGCCTCGCGCCTGCTGGTGAGCGGCAACGCCCACCTGATCATGCCGTACCACCACGAGCTGGACCGGCTGACCGAGCGCTACCTGGGCAAGAACAGCCTGGGCACCACCCGGCGGGGGATCGGGCCCGCCTATGCCGACAAGGCGGCCCGGGTGGGGCTCCGGGTCCAGGACCTCCTCGACCCCAAGATCTTCCGCCAGAAGTTGGACGTCGTCCTGAAGGAGAAGAACGCCGTCCTGGCCAAGGTCTACAACCGCCTGCCCATCGACGCCGAGTCGATCACCGAGCGCTACCTGGACGAGTTGGCTCCCCGCATCGCCCCCATGGTGGCCGACACGGTGGCCGCCATCCACGACACGTTGGAGAGCGGGGGCCACGTCCTCCTCGAGGGGGCCCAGGCCACCTTCCTCGACCTCGACCACGGGACCTACCCGTTCGTCACCTCCTCCAACCCGGTGGCCGGGGGTGCCTGCACCGGCAGCGGCGTCGGACCCCGCCACATCGACCGGATCATCGGGATCGCCAAGGCCTACGTCACCCGGGTGGGGACGGGGCCGTTCCCCACCGAGCTCCACGACGAGGTGGCCGACCTCCTCGTCGACCGGGGTCACGAGTTCGGCACCAACACCGGGCGCCGCCGCCGGCCGGGCTGGTTCGACGCCGTCATGCTCCGCCAGGCCGTGCGGGTGAACTCCCTCACCGAGGTGGCCCTGACCAAGCTCGACGTGCTGGACACGTTCGACACGGTGAAGGTGTGCGTCGCCTACGAGGCCCCCGGCGGCGAGCGTTTCACCCACCCCCCGTACCACCAGTCGGTGCTCCACCAGGTCCGCCCCGTCTACGAGGAGCTGCCCGGGTGGGGGACCGACCTGACGGGCGTGACCGACTGCGCCGACCTCCCCCAGGCCGCCCACGACTACATCGCCTTCCTCTCCGAGCAGATCGGGGTGCCCGTGCGCCTCGTCGGGGTGGGACCGGGCCGCGAGCAGTTCGTGAACTTCGCGGCATGACCGCCGCCCCCCCGCACGTGGTCCGGGTGTGCGTGGTCGGGTCGGGCGGCCGTGAGCATGCGCTGGCCGCCGTCCTCGGCCGCACCGCCGACGTGGTCGTCACCCCCGGCAACCCGGGCATGGCCGGCACCACCCCCGAGGGCCACACCATCACCGTCACCGCGGAGCCGCCCGAGGCCATCGAGGCCGACCTGTACGTCATCGGGCCCGAGGCACCGCTGGTCGACGGGCTGGCCGACCGGCTGCGGGCCGCCGGCCGGCGGGTGTTCGGACCCGGCGCGGACGGTGCCCGGATCGAGGGCTCCAAGGCGTTCATGAAGGAGCTGCTGGCCGAGGCGGGCGTGCCCACCGCCCGGTTCGGGAGCTTCGACGAGGTGGGCCCGGCGCTCGACTTCCTGCGCTCCCTGCCCGGCCCGTGGGTGGTGAAGACCGACGGCCTGGCCGCCGGCAAGGGCGTGCTCGTCACCGACTCGCTCGCCGAGGCCGAGGCCGACGTGGCCGCCAAGCTGTCGGGCAGCTCGTTCGGCGACGCCGGGCGGACCGTGGTGGTCGAGGAGGGCCTCATCGGCGAGGAGTGCTCGCTCCTGGTGCTGTGCGACGGCACCCGCCTTGCCCCCCTGGCCCCGGCCCGGGACTTCAAGCGGGTGGGGGACGGCGACACCGGCCCCAACACCGGCGGCATGGGGTCCTACTCGCCCCTGGCCGAGGTGGACGACGCGCTGGTCGACCGGCTGGTGGACGAGGCGGTGGCCCCCCTCCTGCCCGTGCTCGCCGCCCGGGGCATCGACTACCGGGGCGTGCTCTACGCCGGCCTCATGCTCACCGACAGCGGACCGAAGGTCCTCGAGTTCAACGTCCGCTTCGGCGATCCCGAGACCCAGGTCGTCCTGCCCCGTTACGACGGCGACCTCACCGCCCTGCTGGCCGAGGTGGCCGACGGCCGCCTCACCACCCGCCCCCGGTTCGTGGACGACGCCGCCGTGTGCGTGGTGGCCGCCGCCCCCGGCTACCCCGAGGTTCCCCGCACCGGCGACCCCATCGACGGGCTCGACGCGGTGGACGACCCCGCCGTGCGCATCTTCCACGCCGGCACCCGCATGGACGGCGGCCGGCTGGTGACGGCGGGCGGGCGGGTGCTGGGCATCACCGCGCTGGCTCCCACCGTGGCCGAGGCCCGCCGGCGCGCCTACGCGGCGACCGAGAGGATCTCGTGGCCGGGCATGGTGCACCGCACCGACATCGCCGAACGGGCGGCCGGCGGGGCCGCCCCCACCCACCGAGAGGAGACCGTCGGGTGATCCCCCGTTACGCGCCGCCGGCCATGGCCGCGCTCTTCAGCGACGAGGCCCGCTTCGCCACCTGGCTGGAGGTCGAGCTGCTGGCCACCGAGGGGTGGTCCGCCCTCGGCGTCGTCCCCGCCGACGACGCCCGGGCCTGTAGGGACCGGGCCCCGGCCGTCGACGCCGCCTTCGTCGAGGCGGTGGCCGAGCGGGAGCGGGTGACCGACCACGACGTGGCCGCCTTCGTCGACGTCGTCCAGCAGGCCATCGGCCAGCCCGAAGGCTCGTGGGTCCACTACGGCCTCACCTCCTCCGACGTGGTCGACACGGCGCTGTGCACCACCCTGGTACGGGCGGCCGACCTCCTGGTGTCGGCGGCCGAGGGGCTGGCCGCCGCGTGCGAGCGCCGGGCCCGCGAGCTGATCGACGTGCCGGTGACGGGGCGGACGCACGGCATGCACGCCGAGCCCACCACCTACGGCGCCAAGTTCTCCCTGTGGGCCCTCCAGGCCCGCCGAGACGTCGAGCGCCTGCGGGCGGCCCGGGAGCGGGTGGCGGTGGGCAAGCTGTCGGGGGCGGTCGGCACCTACTCCAACATCGACCCCAGCGTCGAGGCCCACGTGTGCGCCTCGCTCGGCCTCACCCCGGTGCCGGCCACCCAGGTCATCGCCCGGGACCGCCACGCCGAGTACCTGTGGGCGTGCGCGTCGGTGGGCGCCACCATCGAGGCCATCGCCACCGAGGTGCGCCACCTGGCCCGAAGCGAGGTGGGCGAGGCCGAGGAGCCGTTCAAGCCGGGCCAGAAGGGCAGCTCGGCCATGCCCCACAAGCGCAACCCGATCCTCTCCGAGCGCCTGTGCGGCCTGGCCCGGGTGCTGCGCGGCTACCTGTCGGCCGGGATCGAGGACGTCGCCCTGTGGCACGAGCGGGACATCTCCCACAGCTCGGTGGAGCGGGTCGTCCTCCCCGACGCGTCGATGCTCACCCTCTACATCCTGGAGAAGGCGACGGGCCTGGTCGACGGGCTCGTCATCCACCCCGAGCGGGCCCTGGCCAACCTGACCGAGGGCAGCTTCGGCCTGGTGTTCAGCCAGTCCGTCCTCCTCGCCCTGGTGGCCGGGGGGCTCTCGCGCGACGCCGCCTACCGGATCGTCCAGCGTGACGCCCGCGCCGCCTGGGAGGAGCGCCGGCCGTTCCGGGCCGTGCTCGAGGCCGACCCCGAGGTCACCCTGTCCGCCGCCGAGCTGGACGACGCCTTCGACCTGGCGCGTACGCTCCGGCACGTCCACCGGTTCACCGACGCCCTGGAGGCAACCGACCGATGACCGATCCCGCCCCCCTCCCCCTCGTCCAGTCGGGCAAGGTCCGTGAGCTCTACGACGCCGGCGACGGCCGCCTCCTCATGGTCGCCTCCGACCGGATCTCCGCTTTCGACGTCGTCATGGCCGAGACCATTCCCCACAAGGGGCGGGTGCTGACGGCCATGACCGCCTACTGGCTGGAGGAGCTGGCTGACCTCGTCCCCAACCACCTGGTGGCGGTGGACGTGGCCGACTTCCCCGAGGGCGCCGCCGCGCTGCCCGGTGGTGCGGATTACCTGGCCGGCCGGTCCATGCTGGTGCGCCGGGCCGAGATGCTCCCCATCGAGTGCATCGTGCGCGGCTACCTGGCCGGCTCCGCCTACAAGGAGTACCTGGCGCAGGGGACCGTCCACGGCATGGCCGTGCCCGCCGGCCTGCGTCACGCCGAGCGGCTTCCCGAGCCGATGTTCACCCCCTCCACCAAGGCGACCGAGGGCCACGACGAGAACATCTCCCAGGCACAGGCGGCCGACCTGGTCGGCACCGAGGTGGCGGCGAAGGCGGCCGAGATCTGCCTGGCCGCCTACCAGCGGGCGGCGGCCCGGGCCGAGGAGCACGGCATCGTCATTTGCGACACCAAGTTCGAGCTCGGGTTCATCGACGGGGAGCTGTCCCTGTGTGATGAGGTCCTCACCCCCGACTCGTCCCGCTTCTGGCCGGCGGAGAACTGCGCCCCGGGCACCAACCCCCCCTCGTACGACAAGCAGCCGCTGCGTGACTGGCTGGAGGCCCAGCCGTGGGACAAGCAGCCACCGCCGCCGGCCCTGCCCGACGACATCGTGGCCGCCACCTCGGAGCGCTACGTCGCCTCCTACGAGCTGGTCAGCGGGCGGCGCCTGGCCGATTGGTACGGTGCCTGACATGGGCTCGTCCGAGACGTTCTCCGTCCTGGTCGAGGTCCGGCTGCGGCCGGGCATCGCCGACCCCCAGGGTGCCACCATCGAGCGGGCCCTTCCCGCACTGGGCTTCGACGGGGTGCGGGCCGTGCGCTCGGGCAAGGCATTCCGCCTGGAGGTCGAGGCCGACTCGGCCGAGGCCGCCGCGGCACGGGCGGGGGAGCTGGCCCACCGGCTGCTGGCCAACCCGGTGATCGAGGAGTCGACCGTCACGGTGCTCGGCTGATGGCTCCCCGCATCGGTGTCGTCGTGTTCCCCGGCTCCAACTGCGAGCACGACGTGGTGAGCGCCCTCGACCAGGCAGGTGCCCGGGCCGAGCTGGTGTGGCACGGCGCCACCGACCTGTCGGGCTTCGACGGGGTGGTCGTCCCCGGTGGGTTCGCCCACGGTGACTACCTGCGCCCCGGGGCCATCGCCCGCTTCTCCCCGGTCATGGCGGCGGTGGGCGAGCTGGCCCGGTCGGGCCGGCCGGTGCTGGGGATCTGCAACGGCTTCCAGGTGCTGACCGAGGCCGGGCTGCTGCCCGGTGCCCTGCAGAAGAACCGGGGACTGCGCTTCATCTGCGACACGGTGGAGGTGGAGGTGGTGAGCTCCCGCTCCGTCCTCACCCGGGACGTGGCGCCGGGGACGGTCCTGCGCCTCCCCATCAACCACTTCGAGGGGAACTACACCTGCGACGACGAGACCCTGACCCGGCTGGTGGCCGAGGACCGGGTGGTGCTGCGCTACGTCGACAACCCCAACGGGTCGACCGGCGACATCGCCGGTGTGTGCAACGAGGCCGGCAACGTGGTGGGGCTGATGCCCCATCCGGAGCGGGCCACGGAGGAGCTCCTCGGTTCCGCCGACGGGCTGCCCGTGCTCACGTCGTTCGTCGCCGCCTCTGCCGCCTCCGCCGCCGTCACGGCCTGAGGGACCCGGCCCACCCCGGGTCCCCCGACCGCGTCGACGGTCCTGCTGCCGGCGGTGTTGCCGCCGGCCGAGTCACTGCCGGCGGTGTTGCCGCCGGCTGGCCGGGGACTTCAGCCCCGGGTGCGGGCGATCTTCGCCTGCTGGAGGGTCGCAGCGCTCACGCCCACCGCGCGCCACGACGAGTAGGTGATGCCCTTGCGCTCGCCGTAGCTGCGGGCGACCTTGACGAAGTCCTTCTCCAGCGCGGCCAGGTCGGTCGTGTCGTCGGCCTGGCTCAATTCCTCCTCGAGGCGCCGGCGCTCTTCGATGAGGTTCAGCCGGGTGAGCTGGTCGGCGTCGAGCAGGCGGTCCTCGATGGCACCGAGGCGCTTCTGGATCGAGTCGGCGGTGCGCTTGCGCCCACGCTTGGGCTTGGACGACTCGAGGGCCTCGAGGTAGCGGCGCACGACGCGCCCTTCCTCGCGGCCCTGGGCGAGCGCCGCCTTATGGGCGTCGGACATGGGGGTCTTTTTGGTGGGTGTTTTGGGCATGAAATCAAGTATCTCCCACATGATCGGTGGGGCGCAATACGGGAAATGGCCAATACTGCAATGACAACGCAATACCCCATCCCTGGGCGCTTTTCGCACATGATCTGATGTTGATTTTTCGCCATCGAATCGGATGCTGACCGGGGCATCAGGTTGTATGGAAGTGGGGGAGGGCGCCCAGGGGGAGGGCGCACGGGGCGATGGCAGGTGCGGCAGGTGGTGCAGTTGCCGCCGGGCCCGGGTCGGTGCGCCGGGTACGCTGCGGACGATGCCCGATCCCACCCAGAGCAACGAGCCCCTGCACCGCGCCCTGGGGCTCACCGACGAGGAACGGGACCGCATCGAGGAGATCCTGGGGCGGCCCCCCAACGACCTCGAGACCTCCCTCTACTCGGTCATGTGGAGCGAGCACTGCTCCTACAAGTCGTCCCGCATCCACCTGGGCCGCCTGCCCACCGAGGGGCCGCACGTGCTCGTCGGCCCGGGGGAGAACGCCGGGGTGATCGACGCCGGCGACGGCATCGCCGTGGCCATCCGCATCGAGAGCCACAACCACCCCTCCGCCATCGAGCCCACCCAGGGGGCGGCCACCGGGGTGGGGGGGATCCTGCGTGACATCTTCACCATGGGGGCCCGCCCCATCGCCGTGATGGACCCGCTCTTCTTCGGCCCACCCGACGACGCACGCCAGCGGTGGCTGATCGAGGGCGTGGTCGCCGGCATCAGCGGCTACGGCAACTCGGTGGGTGTGCCCACCGTGGGGGGCGAGCTCACCTTCGACGAGTGCTACGCCCAGAACCCACTGGTCAACGTGCTCTGCCTGGGCGTGCTGCCGGTCGAGCGCCTGGTGCTCGGCCGGGCCACCGGCAGCGGCAACCTGGCCGTCCTCCTCGGCTCGTCCACCGGCCGGGACGGGATCGGCGGGGTCAGCGTGCTGGCCTCGGCCGGCTTCGACGGCGGCGGGGCGCCCGACGAGGACAAGCGGCCCAGCGTCCAGGTGGGCGACCCCTACGAGGAGAAGCGGCTGATCGAGGCGTGCCTCGACCTGCTCGACGCCGGCCTGGTGGTCGGCATCCAGGACCTGGGTGGCGCCGGCCTGGTGTGCGCCACCAGCGAGACGGCGGCCCGCGGGGGCATGGGGATGGACGTCGACGTCTCCGCCGTGCCCCGCCGGGAGCCCGGCATGGTCCCGGCCGAGGTGATGACGTCCGAGAGCCAGGAGCGGATGCTGGCCATCGTGCGTCCGGACGACCTCGACGCCGTCCTCGACGTGTGCCGCCGGTGGGAGGTGCGGGCCGCGGTGGTGGGGACGGTCACCGACCCGACCGGGGAGGAGCCCGGCCACCTGGTGGTCCGGGAGTCGGCGGGTGGCCCGGTGGTGGGCGACGTGCCCGCCGCCTCCCTCTCCGACGACGCCCCCCGCTACCGGCGCCCCCTGGCCCGCCCGGCCGACCTGGACCGGCGGCTGGCCGACGACCCCGCCCGCCTGCCCGCCCCGCCCGACTGCGGGGCCGACCTGCTCGCCCTGCTGTGCGACCCGTCGTGGGTCTACCGCCAGTACGACCACCAGCTCTTCCGCAACACGGTCGAGGGCCCCGGCGGCGACGCCGCCCTGCTGCGCCTGGCCGGCCCCGGGCTGCCACCCAGCCGGCGGGGCCTGGCCCTCGCCACCGACTCCGACCCGCGCCGGTGCGCCCTCGACCCCCGCGGGGGGACGGCCGCGGTGGTGGCCGAGGCCGCCCTCAACGTGGCCTGCGTGGGCGCCCGCCCGGCTGCCGTGGTCAACTGCCTCAACTTCGGCAACCCGGAGCACCCCGAGGTGATGTGGCAGCTCTCGGAGGCGATCGACGGCATGGCCGAGGCGTGCCTGGCACTCGGGATCCCGGTGGTCGGCGGCAACGTCAGCCTCTACAACGAGAGCGGCGGCCGCGACATCGACCCCACCCCGGTGGTGGGGATGCTGGGGCTGGTGGACGTCCTCGAGCGCCGGCCTCCCGGCGTCGGGCTGGCGGAGGGCGGCACCGTCATTGTCCTCACCGTCCCGGGGGCACCGGCCCCGTCGCTGGCCGCGTCGCGCTGGGCCGTCGAGCTCCACGACCACCGTGACGGCACCCCCACGCCGGTCGACCTCGACGGCCACCGGCGGATGGTCGAGCTGGTCGGCGACCTGGTGGCCCGGGGGGTGGGCGGTGGGGAACCGCTCCTGTCGGGGGTCCACGACGTCTCGGGCGGCGGCCTCGGGGTGGCACTGGCCGAGATGGCCGTGCGCTCGGGGGTCGGTCTCCAGGTGTCGGGGGTCGCCGGCCACGCCGAGCTGTTCGGCGAGAACCCCTCGGTGGTGGTGGCCTGCACGGCGCACCCCGACGAGGTGGCCGCCCTGGCCGGGGCGGCCGGCATCGAGGCCCGCGTGCTGGGCCGGGCCGGCGGCGAACGCATCGTGGTGGAGGGACTGGTCGACGTGACGGTGGCCGAGGCCACAGCCGCGTGGCGGGACCGCCTCCCGTCCCACCTCGACGACCTGTCGGTCGCCCCCGACTGATCGGTCACCCCGGATCCAGCGGACGGACCGGACGCGACCCGGTGCGAGCTCGTTCGAGGTCATGGTCCCCGCTCTGCGGCGAGACCGCGCATCTGATCGAGTCCACCTGGTTGCGGCCCGGCTTCGGACATCATGATGTGAGGCGTCACTGACCGTGCCGCCAAGGCTGCCCCTGCGGGCGGCCTCCGGCCGGCCTTGCCTGCCCCCTCGAGCTCCGACCTGGTCGGACAGCTCTGTCAGCGCGCCCATGATGCGGTCATGCACCCGGCACCGTCACCGGAGACAAGCCGAACCGGCCTGTAGCCCCCCTTGACGTGCTGCGCTCCTCCAGAGATGACCTGGTGGCCTCGTTGGCCGACGCACAAGACGAGCCCGAGGTGTTCGGCGACTCCGCCCACGCGGACGGTGCCACCCGCCACGCCCTTGGAGCACGGGGCTTCACCGTCACGGCCAAGGTCCCGCCGGTCCCGCCGGTGCGCAACTCGACCGGACTGTTCACCAAGGACCAGTTCCGGGTCGACACCGGGCACAACACCGTGACGTGCCCGGCCGGACAGGCCGTGACCATCAACGCGACACGCGACAAACGTGGGACGGCCTCGTTCAAGATCCACTGCCGAACCTGTCCGATGCGCCAGGCCTGCACCAAGTCGAGGGCCGGACGCAGCATCTCGGTCCACCCCCACGAGGGCCTCCTGGCCCAGGCCCGGGCCGACCAGCAAGACCCCGGCTGGAAAGAGCGCTACCGGGCCAACCGGCCCGTCGTCGAGGGCAAGATCTCCCACTTCGTCAGGCAGAGCTGGGGCGGACGCCATGCCCGGACCCGGGGCAAGGAACGGATCGCCACTGACCTCGACACCCGCGCCGGCGCCCTCAACTGGGCCCGGCTGGCCGCGCTCGGTCTCGACCGCCACCTGGGCGCCTGGAACCTCACGAGCGCCTGACCAGGCGATCACCGCAACGCCCAGGAGACCTGATGGCCGCACGTGGGGGGCGATAGCGCCCCACGTGCATGACCGGTGACCGATCCTCGTCACGACCGCAGCGAGCTCGGCAGCGGCGACGCCACGGCCGGAGCGAAGTGCCCGACCGATCCCCAGTCTGAGGCGCCCTACTCCGGCAGCGTCCTAGGCCTTGCCGCCCGGGCCTCTGCCACGGCGCGGCTCCGGGAGGCATGGCCGGGCCGCGCTCATCTCCCCCCGGCCCGCAGCACCGTGCGGACGGTGCGGGCGAGGATGCGGGCATCGAGCATCGGACCCTGGTGGCGGAGGTAGAAGAACTCGTACTGGAGCTTCTCCAAGGCGTCCTCCACGCTGGCACCGTAGGGGAACTTGACCTGAGCCCAACCGGTGATCCCCGGCAACACCAGGTGACGGACGTCGTAGAAGGGGATCTTCTGGAGCAGCTCCTCGACGTAGCGCGGCTGCTCGGGCCGGGGACCCACCAACGACAACTCACCCTTCAGGACGTTGATCGACTGCGGGAGCTCGTCGATGTGGAACCTGCGCATCCACTTTCCGAGCACGCCGATGCGGGGGTCCGACTCCCGGGTCCACTCGGTGGGCTCCGTCGTGGGCGGCATGGTGCGGAACTTCACGATGGAGAACGGTTCCCCTCCCTTGCCCACCCGGGTCTGGCGGAAGAACAGCGGCCCCCGATTGCCGAACTGGTCGAGGACCCACACCAGCGGGGCGACCACCGCCAGGACCACCAACCCGACCGAGGCGGCCGTCAAGTCGACGATCCGCTTCAGCCGGGCGTAGCCGAGAGCGTGGAGCTCCTGGATGTCGAACATGAGCGACACCCGCTCGAGGTCGGCAATGGGCAGCTTTCCGAACCATTCGTCGTAGAAGAGGCCGAGGGTCCGCACCCGCACGCCTCGGCCGTGCAGCAGGGCCGCCTGGGCGACGATGGACTCGTCGGCGAGCGCTTTGCGGCCGAGCACCACCACGGTCGCCCGCATCCGGATGCCCGCGTCGAGCAGGAGCAGTCCGGGCGACTCCGCGCCGGCCCCACTGGTGGTCGCCACCTCGCTCGGTTCGAGCACCCCCACGACGTGGGCCGGCCGTTCGAGAACGCGCTCGAAGTCGGCCTCAAGCGGCATGGCCTCGTCGGGGCTGAGCACCCCGAGCACCCGGTCGCCACCCCCGTCGCGGAGGTCCCGGTTTGCGGAGAGCCCCACGGCGAGGTCGAAGCCGAACAGGAGCAGTGCCGAGCCGAAGATCACCGCCCGGGGCAAGAGCAGCGAGCCCAGGATCAGCTGGAAGAGGGAGATGGCGATGCCCCCGCCCAGTGCCGCTCCGAGCGCGGACCGGATGGCGGACATCGCGGACCGCTGGTCATCGAACATCCCCGCCAGGTAGGCAGACAGCTCGATCAGCACGGTGTAGGCAGCCGTCCATGCGAACCGCGGGGTCCCGGTGAAGCGGTAATGGCCGATCAGGTGGGCGTGGAGCTCGGCGAGCACCAGCACCACCACGATCGGGGCGAGAGCGACCCCCAGGTGCCGGAGGCGCCTCATCGGTTGACCTCGTGGACCCCGTTGGGCGCCGGACGCCCGAGGACGGGAGACACCGGGCCGCGTGACGACCTGGCTGTAGGCCGCGTCGTCATGTCCTTCCCCCTCGCCCTCGTTCCTGCTTCCCCTCCGGCCTGAAAAATTATACGGCCGACGTCCGGGCAGGTCGAGGGGCGGCGGCGTCCTCCTCGTGGGGCCTCCGGTGGTCGCGGGGCGGCATGGCGGGCCTGATGGCGGCGTCTGGGTGGTCCGGTGGTTGCACATCCGCACCAGCGAGGTGCGATCTGGGGCTCATGCCGCCGATCCGGCCGCCGATCCCGGGTTCGGGACCGCGTTCTCGGGACGTTCAGCCCGGTGCCCATCGGGGCGATTCGAGGCGGTCGTGACACTGCTCTGCGAGGATGGCCACCATGCAACGGGTCGCGGTCGTCCACGCCGTCACGCGCGGTGGGGGAGCGACGACGCGCCTGGAATGGTGGCAGGACGTGCTCGCCCTCTCGGGTGTCGAGGTGGTCGCCGTGCCCCTGGTTCCCGACGGCCAACGACTCCTCCCCCGCGGTCTCGGGCGCGCCGGTGCCGCGCTCACCGGTGCCGTCTCACTGGAGTCGTTGGCGTGGTCCGGTCCCGCACTGCGCCGCCGTCTCGACGTGATCGCGCCCGACGGCGTGGTGGTGATCTCGCTCCGGGCATTCGACCCCACCACCCTCCCCGGAGGCGTGCCGGTGGTGCTCGACTACGTCGACCGGTTGAGCGAGAGCTACGGCCAGCGGGCCTTCATCGAGCAACGCCGCCTGTACCGGGCCGGCTGGCATGTGCTGGCGCGGACGATGGCCCGGGCCGAATCGGCGGCGAGAGCCGTCGGCGTGTCGACCGTCGCAGCCGGCTACCGCGATGCCGGCGTGCTCGGGGCAGCCTGGTTCCCCATCACCCTGCCGGTTGCTCGTGTCGGCCGGGAGCTTCCACGTCTGGTCGAGGGGGAGTCCCCGGTCGACGTGTTGTTCACCGGCACCCTCGACTACGGCCCGAACGTCGCCGCGATCCGGGAACTGGCCACCTCCATCTGGCCGGAAGTGTTGCGGCTCCGACCGGGGTCGTCCCTGTGTGTGGCGGGCCGGCGACCGACACGGGAGGTGCGCGACCTGGTGCGGGCGATGGGGGCGGAGCTGGTGCCCGACTTCGCAGGGTTCGGCCGCCTGGTCGTCCGCGCCACCCTCTCCATAGCTCCCCTGCCCTTCGCCACCGGTATGCAGATCAAGGTGCTCGAAGCCGCTGCCGCCGGCCGGCCGCAGGTGATCTCCCCGGCCGCTGCCGCCGGCTTCGCTCCCGGATTGCCGGTCCGGGTCGCGGAGGTAGGCCGCCCGTTCGCCCGCCAGATCGTCGCGCTGCTCGATGACCCCGCCGGCGCGCGGGATCTGGGCTGCCAAGCGCAGGACGAGGTCCGTCTCCGGTACACGCACGAGCACATGGCCGTACGGGTCCGCGCCCTGTTCGATCCACCCGAGCTCGGGGCCCGGTCGTCCGGTCCGCCGGATGTCGGAACGAGCTCACCTGGTCCGCCGGACCTGGCCGGTGGGAGCCCGTGACCGGGGAGCCCTATCCTCTGGTGGATGCCGTGGTCGTGACCTACGCCAGCCGTGACGACGTGGGTCGCTGCCTCGCCTCGTTGCGGGCGGTCCGGGGGATGGGAACGGTGGTGGTGGTCGACCACGGGGACGACGGCTCCGATGAGGTGGCGTCGTCGATGGGTGCCGTCGTGGTCCGCGACCCGTCCAACCCGGGCTTCGGTGCCGGGCACAACCGGGGTATGGCGCTGACCGGTGCCGCCTACGTGCTCCTGATGAACCCCGACGCGGCGCTGGTGCCTGGCGCGGTCGAGGAGGGCATGGCGCTGCTCGACGCCCAGCCACGGATCGCTGCCTGCCAGGGCGTGATCATCGACGAGGCGACCGGGCTGCCCGAGCGGAGCCAGGGGATCCTGCTGGGTCCGGTCCATCTCTGGGGCCGGGCACTCCGCCTGCGGAGCCTGCTCAGGTGGCGCCCCGTGCGGTCGATGGCCCTGCGTTTCCCCGGTGTCGCCGACCACGTCGAGCGGGTGCCGGACGGTCCGGCGGACACCGCCGCGCTCGGAGCCACTGCGCTCCTGGTTCGGCGGGCGGCCTTTGACGAGGTCGGCGGGTTCGACCAGCGCTTCTTCCTCTACGGGGAGGACACGGACCTGTCAAAACGCTGGACCGAGGCCGGATGGCGCCTGGTGGCCCTGCCGGTTCCGTGGGCCGTGCACCATGCCGGGGGCTCGAGCACGTCGTCGTGGGACCGGGAGATCGAATGGTGGCGGGGGACGATGACGTTCGCGGCGACGTGGTTCAGAGCCAGCCAGTGGGTGATGGCGGTCGGTGCCGCCGCGGTGCGGGCGGCCACGCTGAGCGCCCGCCGGCCGTCACGCGCGCTGTCGGCGTGGCGGGCGATGGTCACGGGCCCGGTCGGAGCGCGGGGCTCGGCTCGCCGCGCCGGAACCTGACGGCGACGGACTGCTCCTGTCGCAGATGCAGGGGGCGCGGGCGACGCGCGGGCCAACCGGGGAGCCCGCGTGCGGGCGATGCGCTGCCCAGCGAGAAGCGACCGAGCTCTCGCCGGCAGTATGATCGCCCAAACGACCGAGAGGATCTCTGTGCCAGTGTCCGGCCGTCGTTGCCACGACCGTTGTGCGGCAGGCCGGCTGTTCGGTGTTCGGCCCCCGGGTCGGCGGCACCCACGAGGCCGTGGGAGGTAGTCGCGAACCCATGCGGGGACGTGACGGATCCCGCCGTCCGGGCGCCGGTGTCGCACGCCGTGCCGGGCAGAAGGCCAGGTCGTCGTCGGCTGCGGGACCGAGCATGCGCATGCGCCCCGCGGATGGGGTCGGCGTCTCCTCTCTCGTCGTCGTGTCGGCTGCCGGCTGCGCCTACCGGTGACGGCCGGTGTGCACGGGGGCGACGAGGGCACGGCACCTGCGGTCGTGACCGGCTCAGGGATGTCGCACCACCCGGAACGGATGGAACCGGTGTGAGCTCGGTCTCCGTGGTCCTCTGCACGTTCGACGGAGCCGACTTCTTGGCGACCCAGCTCGACAGTCTCGCCGGCCAGACCTGCCCGCCGGACGAAATCGTGGTTCGTGACGACGCATCCCACGATGCCACCCGGGAGGTCCTCGACGACTTCGCCCATCGATCAGCGGTGCCGGTGCGGATCTCCGTCAATCAGCAGAGACTGGGCATCCCGGCGAACTTCTGGGCCGCCATCGGCGACGCCCGGGGCGACCTCATCGCACTCTGCGATCAGGACGATGTTTGGCACCCGTCCCGGCTGCAGCGAGCGATCGACGTTCTCGA
This sequence comes from Actinomycetes bacterium, assembly GCA_021806045.1. GTDB lineage: Bacteria > Actinomycetota > Acidimicrobiia > Acidimicrobiales > RAAP-2 > JAJZDI01. The sequence continues at coordinate 96,946 of JAJZDI010000007.1, read as the reverse complement.
CGACGATCCGCACGTTGGCGCGACGTTCAGCAACGGGCGCTGCATCGACGAGCGAGGCGCCTCGACGGGGCAGACGCTGTGGGAGCTCGCCGGCCTCACCGAGGACGTGCTGGCGCAGTTCCGTTCGGGACACGAGCTCGATGTGCTGCTGAGGCGCCCGGTGGTGACGGGGGCCACGGTGACCTTCCGCTCGTCCTTGCTCACCTTCCTCCGACCGGCGCCGCCGATCACCCACGACTACTGGATCTCGGCGGCGATCGCGTCGAAGGCTCGGGTGAAGCCGATCGACGAGCCCTTGATCTTCTACCGGTTGCACGCCTCCAACGCCATCGGCCTGCATCCGACCGCCGCCTTGCCGGCCCTCGCCCGCCACCTGCGCGACCGGGGGCTGCGCCAGGAGACGCTGGCACATCAGTTCCACCTGCGGCAGGCGCTCCTGGAACGTGCGGACCAGGCGGCCGACCCACTGCTCGCACCGGCCACCCGCCAGCGCATCGACCGTGAGCTGGATCTGCTCCGATTCCAGCTCGCGCTTCCCGACCGGTTCATCCGCCGCCTGCCCCTCGTGCTGGGACGGGTCCGTAGTGGCGCCTACGCATCGGGCGCGATCGGGAGGTTCGCGTGGGAGCGGGATCTCTTCCTGCTCTGACCCGCGCACACCGCCTGCCTACGGCGTCGGCGAGCCCCTGGTGGCGCCGGAATGGGACGTCCGGAGGGCACACGTCCCGTTCAGCGGTGCGCCGCCGGGCCACCGGGGGTACGGGGCCCAAGTGGGCTGTCGAGCCGGTGGCTCGTCGGGGGTCCGGCTGATCGTGTGGGGAATCAGTGCGAGGTGACCGGAGTCGATGTCAGCACCGGAGGCCCGGACGGATGTCTGGTCGGCGACACGATGGAGAACTGCTGGCCATGAACAGGGATGTCGGGGGTTGATGCGCGTGCGTTGCCGGCTCTGCATGGGCTTCGCGAGGGGACCGGCTGATGGCGACGGCTAACGATTGCAAGAAGAAGCAGGCGAAGAACCGGCAGGCGGCTGCTCGCCAGCGTGCAAATAGGGCGGAGCAGCCGGCGTCCCCGACCGGTGCCGAGCAGGCAACGGAACCGGCCACCACCCTGGCCGCGGCGGATGCGGCGACCCCGTCGGCTGCTCGGAAGTCGGTGGCCACGAAGGTGCCGACCGACGATCCGCCGGTGAAGACCGGTCGTGCCGCTCGAGCGAAACACCCGACGTCCGAGCCGACCGGCCCAGATGCACCGGCAGGGGCGACCAGGCCGCGCACGGGCCGGCCGTCGAGTTGCCGCCGAGCGTGTTGGCGTGGGTGGTCGCCGTCGGTGCCGTCCTGGCCGGCCAGGTCGCCGCCCGTCCGAACGAGCGGACGGTGTACTTCGGGCCGAGAGCCACCGTCTTCCTCGTGCTGGCGGCGCTCGGTCTGCCGATCCTGGCGCTGCGCACCTGGCGCTCGGCGGTCTCGTGGTCAGCCCGAGCAGCCGTCGCCTTCCTGGTGGTGGCCTCGGTCTCCGCCGCCCTGTCGACCGCACCGCTGATCGGGTTCTTCGGCGCCAACGAGGTCGGTACGGGCTGGCTCTCCCTGGTGGGGCTGGCCGCGCTCTGGGCCCTCGGAACCGGTGTCGGGACATCGGGCGCGTCGCTCCTCGGCAAGGGCCTGCTCGTCCTCGAGCTACTCAACGCGGGGGTGACCCTTCTCGAGGTGGGCGGGCAGGGCTGGTCGTTGCTCGGGTCCTTCGTCTGGAGCTGGTGGGTCATGGTCGGCGGGCTCGGCGTGGAGACGTACCTGACGGGGGAGCGCTACAGCCTGTTGTTCATCGAGGGGCTGTTCATCTGGGTGGTGGTGGCGCGTCGAGGCAAGGCGGCCGTGGCCTTCGCCGTCGCCGCCGGCGGCGGGCTCCTGGTGGGCCTGGCCATCCAGTCCCTGGTGCGCCTGGGGACCTCCGTCCCCTTCCGGACGGTCACGTCCGAGGGTGCAAGTGGGGCATTCGGGCCCCGGATGCGGATCTGGACCGCCAGCCCGCACGCCGTGGAGGCCCATCCGGTCTTCGGGTCGGGGCCCGGTCAGTCCGAGTCCGCGACACTTCCCTACCGGTCGGTCACGACGGTCCTGCACGACGGTGTGTTCCCCGACACCCACAACATCCTGGTCGAGATCGCCGTCACGACGGGACTCCTCGGCCTGGCCCTGTTCGTGGCCTGGTTGGTCCCCGCGTTCCGTCGGGCCCGGGATGCGCTCCTGCTCTACTCGATCGCGCTCTTCGCCGGCGGGCTGCTCGAGCCCCTCGACCTCACGGCCACCGGCCTCGCCTTTCTCGCCCTGGGTGCGGCAGCCGTCGGTGCATTCGAGCGCGACCTTCCGCCGGGTTCCCGGTCATCGCAGGGTGTCACCGACCGGCCGTCCACGCCGAGGATCGCCGCGCAGGTGGTGCTCGTCGCCCTGGCCCTCTTCGCTGGCCTGATGGTGATGATCGGGAACACCCAGCTGAATTCCGGCATCACCAACCACGACCTGGCGACGTTGGCGTCAGCCAACAGCCGGCTTCCCATGTGGAACGACGCCGCCAACGCGCTGTCCGACTTCCTCGACGTCGAAGCCCAGAGGAACGCCGGGTACTACCGGCTCGCGCTCCCTTGGGACCAGTTGGCGGTGTCGCGGGACCCGCTCGATGCGACGGCCCGGCGGCGGCTCGGGTTCAACCAGGCGGCAGCCGGCGATCTCTCGGCCGGGTACGCCTCGCTGGTCCTCCGGTCGGCCACGCGGGATCCCGCCATCCAGCTCACCTAGTCGAACCTGGTCGAGACGGCTCTGGCCCGCAACGATCGGCAGGGCGCCCTCCACTGGGCCGAGCGGGCACGGGGACTGTTCCAGACCGCCAGGTTCTCGGCACTCGTCAGCTGTCTCCGACTGCACGACTCGATGCACTGGTCGCGCAGCCAGATCGTGAACGCCTGCCTGGGCAGTTCAGCGTCGACCTCCTACAGGTGAGCGGTCCTGCCACGTGAACGCAGGCGCCGGTGCCGGGAGGATCGGCGCCGGCGGTCACATGAGGGCGTCTCGGATCAACCGCGCGATCTCGGGGGTGGTGACCTCGTGGGTGGCGTGGTTGGCGACGTAGTCACGCCCCGCCTGTCCCAGCGCGGCTGAGCGGTCTGCGTCGTCGAACAGCTCGGAGACGGCGACGCTCATCGCGTCGACGTCGAGGTAGGGGACCATGAGCCCGCCCCCGGCCCGCACCACATCGGTGGCGCCCCCGGAGCCTTCGAAACAGACGACCGGTACGCCGGCCGCAGCCGCCTCGAGGATCACCAGCGGTTTCGGGTCCTCACGGGAGGTGCTCGCCACGACGTCGGCCGCTCCGAGGAGTGTGGACGCATCCTGGCGGAACCCGATGAGCTTCACATGGCCGGCGAGGTCCATCTGGCGCGCGTCCTCTTCCATGGTCAGCGTGCCCGGGTACTGGCGATCCGCTCCGATCCACACCGCGAGGAACGGGTCGGGCTTGTCGGCGCGGAGGTGCCTGAGGCGCAGCGCGAGCTGCAGGAAGAGCTCCGGGCCCTTGGTCCACGAAGGTGTTCCGCACGTCGCCAGCACCCGTGTCGACCTGGGCACGCCGAACGAGTGCTTCCGCAACTCGGCGCGTTCGTCGTCCGGGAGCGGCTTGGGCATCTCCACACTCGCGGACACGAGGGTGATCTTCCGGCGGTCGACACCGTGTTCCACCAACATCTCCTCGACCGGAGTGGAGACGGCGACCCAGCGGCTGACGGTGTCGATGAGGGACCGGAACTGTGCAGGGCTCACTTCGCGGGCGACGAACCGGCCCATCTCGTGGACGTGGCAGATGATGGGTACGCCGACGGTCGAGAGCAGCCCCGCGATGTCGCCGTGGGTGATGGTGTTGAGGTAGATGGCGTCGACGCGCCAGGCTCTGCAGCGGGCCCGGAACCAGGCCCCGAGCCCGTGCCGGTACGCTGCGTCGAAGGCCGGGCCGGCCTTCACCATCTCGGAGGCCCGGCGGAGCTTGTGCTTGTAGCCGGCGTCGAGGATCGTGACCTCGCCGAGCTCCCGGTAGCGCTCGACGAGGGGCCCACCGCGACGTAGTAGGAAGACCGGCTCGACCTCCCCGTCAGCGACGAGCTGGCGGACTAGGCCGAGCAACGCGATCGGTGCGCCCGTGGGTTCAGCGGTGTGGCCGACGAAGAGCACGCGGACCGGGCTCACCGTGCCCCCCGACTGCCGGTGCACGCGGCGTGCCCGATGCGCTCGGCGTCCGAGCAGCCGTGGACGGTGTGAACTGGGTCCCACCGGGAGGAGGGCCGGGAGGTGTCGCCGCCGATGTCCGACCGCCGGTGCCGGCGACCGGTCCGGACCCGCGCCGTGGGTGGCGTGAGCAGGGGGATGCCGTGGTGTGAGATGGCAGGAGCAGGCATCACGACGACGGCTCCCGGTAGGCGTACACGTTGAGTTGCAGGTCGAAGCCCTCGTGCACCTCTCGAGCCACGAAGGGGTGTCGGGGGGCGAATTCCGTCTCGAGAGCGAGCCGGAACCCCGCTCTGGTGAGGATGCCGACCAGCTCATCGAAGCGCTGGGGTCGGCCGGCGCTCGAATGGAACTCGACGAACAGCGCGTCGACGAACCCGAGCCAGGGCTCGCAGTCGGTGAGCACGTCCACCTCAGCCCCCTCGATGTCGACCTTGAGGAGGTCCACACGCCCGCCGGCGGTGGTCACATGGGCCTCGAGGTAGTCCGAAAGACGGACGGTCGGTACGACGCGCCCACCACCGCCGAGATGGCCGGCGCCAGCACCCTGTTCGGTGAACGACTTCGAGCCCGTCTCGATCCACAGGGCTGCCTCGACGACCCTGACCGAACCGATCGACGTCGACGGCACGTGTTCGGGTGTCGTCGTATCCGGCATCTCCCCGACCCGTTCCAGGCCGAAGTGGGCCCGTGCTGCCTCGAGGTTGTCCCGCAGCACTGCCGCAATCGATGGATCGGGTTCGAAACAGGTGATACGGGCACCCGGATACCTACTCAGCCAGTAGATGCTGGCGAGGCCGATGTTCGCTCCGCAGTCGAAGATCACGGGGTCGGGCCGGCCGGGCCGGCAGGCGTAGGCCTCGTTCCTGAAAATGGCCTCGTACTGGGCGAGAAACGAGTGGGGGTGCGTGAATCGCACGGGAAACCCGGTCAACGTGGAGACCCCCGGGGTGAACGGGTGCGAAGCCTCCAGCGCGGCGAGGGCAAGCTCCGCCATGGCGCTACCCGGGTGCCGGATGATCCGGGGGGCACGTCGGCCGACGGGGCGCGCGATCCGCATCACCGATCCAGCCGCGCTGCGTGCGGTCATCTCCCCTCCTCCACGGTGCCCGGTACGAGGCCGTTGCGGGACAAGCGCCGGCGCAGGCGGTTGGCGATGGCACTGCGCTCGGCACGGCCCCCGAAGATCAGGGCGGCCACGCCGGTGGCCGTGCCGCTCGTGGCAGCCACGACCACACATTGCCAGAAGGTGCTGTGGATGGTGGCGATCATCCCGGCCGAGATGGCCATTGCTGCGGCGAGGACGGCAAACGTACCGCCCGTCGCCCGGTCCCATGGCCAGATCCGGAACCGGAGGGCCAGGACCGCCGAGGTGAGGATGTTGGCCGCGACCAGAGCGAAGCTGCACGCGATCGCTGCCCCGGCAGCCCCGAAGGTCGGGATCAGGACGACGCACGCCACGACGCTCAGAGCCAGGGCGGTCCCTTGGCGTGCCGCGACGACCTTGGGGAGGCCGAACGCATCGAGCGTGAGGCCGTTGTACCCGCTCGCAACCTGCACCGTGACACCGACCATCAAGAGGCGCAGCACCCCGCACATGGAAGCGAAGGCCGGGCCGAACACGACAGTGAGTATGGCTTTCGGGGCAACCAGGAGGACGGCGATCGCCGGCGACGCGAGGGTGATGTTCCACCGCGTGATCCAGTGGTAGAGCCCGGCAAGCCCGGCGAGGTCGCGATGTGCGGCGAGGTCCGTGGCTGCTGGTAGGTAGAAGCTGCTGGTGGCTGCCGGGATCGCAACCACCGTGAGCGCCATGGCCGCCGCCGGCGTGTACAGGCCCGCGATCCGGCTGCCATGGGAGGATCCGAGCAACAGGACGGTGAGCTCCGAGGTGGTCAAGACGAATCCGTGACCCACCAGGGCCGGGATGCCGAACGCGAGGAGGCGGGCCGAGCCGCCATCGAGCCTCACCGTACGGTCGATCCCGCGGTACCACCGCCGCAGTGTCGCCGCCAGCGTGACGAAGCCGATGACGGCCGCCGCGCTCGTCGCAGCCGCGATGGTGACGTCGTTCGCGTGGCCGCTGACGATGATCGCGAACATGATCGCCGCTCCCGATATCGGGGCGGCGATCGCGGCCGTGGCGACGTGGCGCGGCCGGTAGAGAATCCGAGCGACGGCGCTCACGACGCCGGCGAACGGAGCGAGCAGGACGATCGGGATGAGCGCGATGAACGGGGAAGCCGAGGGCCTGAGCGACGGCACCGAGTACAAGAGGACTGCCCCCATTGCCGAGACCACTACGCCTGCGAGGGTGGTCACCGCGGCGATGCGCACCGCACTGTTGATGGCGCCGGCCTCCCCGGCATCGCCACGACGGGAGCGCTCGGTCACTGCGACCTGGATGACCGCAGTCGAGAGCCCGAGGCTGGTCAATCCGGCGAGGATCGCAACGAGCGATGTCGCCTCCGAGAACGAGCCGTACTGGCGGTGCGAGATCGAGTGCACGACGAGGACGGCGACGACCGGTCCGGCGACGAGGGCGACCACCCACGAGACGAGGCTCCACGCGGCGCCGGCTGCGACGCGGTCCCGGTGCCCACCGGCGTTCATCCGGATGCTTCGTAGCCGAACCGCTGCATGCTGGCGCCGAGCACCCGAGAGATCTCGGTGACTTCTCGCTCGGTAAGGCGCACCTTCCACTTCCCGATGGACTGCTCAGCGCTGGAAGAAGTGGCATGACGATCGAAGATGGGGCCTGCCAGCACCGACCTGTCCGCATCGAGCTCGACACCGAGCCATGACCCCAGGTCTCGAGTGACGAGCTCCGGGTCGCGCACGATGTCCTCGTAGCGGACGAGACGGCAGTCGTGCGCCGCTTCGGCCGATGACATCGCGTCGAGGTTGCGACGCATGGTGGCGACGACGAACTGCAGGTAATCGTCTTCGCTCATATCGTCGGTCCGGCCGAAGCCGAAGTAGCCCCGCTTCTCGTCCATCGCCCGGATGGACGAGACGACGTCACGCGGATCGCGCACGAGATTGATCACCTTGGCCTTGATCCCTGCCTCGGCGAGGAGCTCGAGCGAGTTCCCCCAGGCCTTTTCCGCGTAGTAGCGGAGCGGGGTACGGCTGTACCCGGCGAGCGACTCGGCGAGGGCCTGCCACAGGTGCCTGACGGACCGTATGCGGAAGTCGGTCGGGTCGAGCGAGGACGCATGGAACGGGATCGGGCCGTAACGGGTCGGGTCGCCCCTCAGCATCTCCGAGGTCGTCCACGGGCCCTCGGGATCAAACGATGCCGACATCGGCGTGACGAGGTGGGCAAGGTAGCCGAAGTAGCGGTTCTCGAACGGGTAGATCCGGTCGAAGGCGATCTCGGGAACGTCGAGGAGCTTCATCATCAACGTGGTCCCCGAGCGTCCCTCGATCGGGTGGACGAAGAGAGGAGCGATGTCACCCTCGCTCCATGGGAGCCCGGCGGAGCGCCGCGCTGCCGCCCGCAGGCGCCCACGTTCGTCGGCGATGCGCCGGCGAGCGGATCCAGCGGCTTCGCGGAGGTGCCGGCAGGCCGCTCGCACGAGATCGGGGGATCGGGTGGACTGCACCAGCACGGGACTCTACAGCAGTCTCCCGGCTGGCCCCGGGCCGCCGGAAGCGCGCCCGCACGTGCGAGACGACCCGTCCCGGCCGCACCGGGTCACGTGGTCGAAGGCCAGCCCGAGGCTCGCCGGCAGCGGCGTACGGCGTGCTTCGGCGGTTCACGTCCAGGCGGAATGTGCCCCCGTGCCCTCCGGGCGCAGCCCGGGCCCAACAGAATCGGACCGCCCCGCCAGGGCTATGTTCTTGGGCCTGGGCGCTGACGACCCGCTTGTTCGATCCTGGGGGCGAGCGAGCTGGGAAGGAGCCGGGGGATGCTTGTGGATGATGGGAACGACGGGCGGGCCACTCCTCGTGCCGGCGCCGTCGCGCCCCGCCGGTTGACCCATCTCCGGCGCCTCGAGGCCGAGAGCATCCACATCCTGCGGGAGGCGGTCGCCGAGAGCGAGAACCCGGTGATGCTCTACTCCGTCGGGAAGGACAGTTCGGTCATGGTCCACCTGGCCCGGAAGGCCTTTCATCCCTCGGTCCCGCCTTTCCCCCTCCTCCACGTGGACACCACCTGGAAGTTCCGGGCCATGTACGAGTTCCGGGACTGGACGGTGGCCGAACTGGGGATGGAGTTGCTCGTCCACCAGAACCCGGACTGCCTCGAGCAGGCGATCAACCCGTTCACCCACGGGTCCGCCGTCCATACGCACATGTGGAAGACCGAAGGATTGAAGCAGGCCCTCGACCTCCACGGGTTCGATGTCGCGTTCGGGGGCGCTCGCCGGGACGAGGAGAAGTCGCGGGCCAAGGAGCGGATCTTCTCCCTGCGGTCGGCGCAGCACCGTTGGGATCCGAAGCAGCAACGCCCCGAGTTGTGGCGGGTCTACAACGTCCGCCGGAACCAGGGGGAGACCATCCGGGTGTTCCCCCTTTCGAACTGGACCGAGCTCGATGTCTGGCAGTACATCTACCTTGAGCAGATCCCGGTCGTCCCGCTGTACTACGCCGCCGTGCGGCCGGTCGTCGAGCGCGACGGCGCGCTGATCATGGTCGATGATGAGCGCATGCCCCTCGAGCCGGGGGAGCGACCGGTGGAGAGACGTGTCCGCTTCCGGACGCTGGGCTGTTACCCGCTTACCGGCGCCATCGAGAGCGAAGCCGACACGGTGCAGAAGATCATCCAGGAGATGCTGCTCGCCACCACGTCCGAGCGGCAGGGGCGGGTGATCGACTTCGAAGCCTCGGGCTCGATGGAGAAGAAGAAGCAGGAGGGGTACTTCTGATGGCGCTCCCCCGTGACGAGCGCATCACCAGCGACATCGACGCCTACTTCGACGCCCACGAGCGCACCTCACTTCTCCGCTTCATCACCTGTGGGAGCGTCGACGACGGAAAGAGCACCTTGATCGGTCGCCTCCTCTACGAATCCCAGCAGGTGTTCGAGGACCATCTGGCCGCCCTCGAGGCCGACTCCAGGCGGATCGGGACTCAGGGGGGAGACCTCGACTTCGCGCTCCTGGTCGACGGTTTGGCGGCCGAGCGGGAGCAGGGGATCACCATCGACGTCGCTTACCGGTTCTTCGCCACCGAGAAGCGGAAGTTCATCGTGGCCGACACCCCCGGCCACGAGCAGTACACCCGCAACATGGTCACGGGGGCGTCGACGGCCGACCTCGCGGTGATCCTGGTCGATGCCCGCAAGGGTGTCCTCACCCAGACCCGGCGACACAGCTACCTGGTCTCGCTCCTCGGGATCCGCAGGGTGGTGGTGGCCGTCAACAAGCTGGACCTGGTCGGCTACTCCGAAGACGTGTTCGACCGGATCGAGTCGGAGTACCGGGCCTTCGCTGCCGGGATCGGCCTCACCGAGATCGCCTGCATCCCGGTGTCGGCCCTGCGCGGCGACAACGTCATCGCGTCCAGCCCGAACACTCCGTGGTACCACGGACCGACATTGCTCGGTCATCTCGAGCTGGTGGACGTCGAGGACGAGGCCCGGGACCGCCCGTTCCGGATGCCGGTGCAGTGGGTCAACCGGCCCGACCACGACTTCCGGGGCTATTGCGGAACCATCGTCGGGGGAACCGTCCGGACCGGGCAGCCGATCCAGGTGCTCCCTTCCGGGCGTCGCAGCCGGATCGCCCGCATCACGACCTACGACGGCGACCTGGACGAAGCCGTCGTCGGCCAGGCCGTCACCCTCGTCCTCGAGGACGAGATCGACGTCAGCCGCGGGGACGTCGTCTGCGAAGAGGGCCGTGCGCCCCAGGTGGCTGATCAGTTCGAGGCCCACGTCATCTGGATGCACGAGCGGGAGATGTTCCCCGGGCGCCCCTACCTCATGAAGGTCGGCCCGATGACCGTCGGCGTGACCCTGAGCCGGCCGAAGTTCAAGGTGAACGTCAACACGATGGAGCACCTGGCGGCAACGACCCTCGCCCTCAACGAAATCGGGGTCTGCTCGCTGCGCCTGAACCAGGCGGTCCCCTTCGATCCCTACAGCGAGAACCGCGACATGGGCGGTTTCATCATCATCGACAGGTTCACCAACGCCACGCTGGGGGCAGGACTGCTCAATTTCGCCCTGCGGCGAGCCGACAGCGTGCAATGGCAGTCGGTGGACGTGGACAAGGCGGCCCGGGCCGTCCTGAGCGGCCACAGGCCATGCGCCGTCTGGTTCACCGGGCTGCCGGGGGCGGGGAAGTCCACGATCTCCAACCTGGTGGAGAAGCAGCTCCACGCGCTCGGTGCGCACACGTACCTCCTCGACGGGGACAACGTCCGGCTGGGGTTGAACCGCGATCTCGGGTTCACCGCGGTCGATCGCGTGGAGAACATCCGGCGGGTGGCCGAAGTGACCAAGCTGATGGTCGACGCGGGGCTGATCGTCCTGGTGTCGTTCATCTCTCCGTTCGCCGCCGAGCGCCGGTTCGCCCGTGAGCTGCTGGAGGTGGGCGAGTTCTGCGAGGTGTTCGTGGACGCGCCCCTGGAGGTGGTCGAAACCCGTGACCCGAAGGGCCTCTACCGGAAGGGCCGGAGGGGTGAGCTGGTCAACCTCACCGGGGTCGACTCCCCCTACGAGGTCCCGGAGCACCCGGAGATCCGGATCGACACCGTCCACGTCTCCGCTTCCGCCGCCGCCGACATGGTGGTGGACCAGTTGCGGGCCATGGGCGTGCTGTCGTAGCGCTTCGGGAAAGCGCTCCCTCCAGTCCGTGCGGATCGCCGGTCGGTCATCGACCGGGCGGTCCGGCCGTGAATCGGCTGCGGGCCTGACCGGTACAGTGTCCCCGGTGCCTCCTCCCGCATCACCCCGGCAGGCCGGAGACCCGGGCGGCAGCACGGTCTCCGTCGTCATGTGCACCTTCAACGGTGCCGCCTTCCTCCCCTACCAGCTGGAGAGCCTCGCGATCCAGACACGGCTGCCGGACGAGCTCGTCGTGCGTGACGACGGGTCGACTGACGACACCCTGGCGATCCTGGCGGACTTCGTCCGGTCGGCGCCGTTCCCGGTGGTGGTGAACGAGAACCGGCGGCGACTGGGCATCCCCGACAATTTCTGGGCTGCCATCAGCGACGCGACGGGCGAGCTCATCGCGCTGTGCGACCAGGACGACATCTGGGCACCCGCCAAGCTGGAGCGAGCCGTTGCCGCCCTCGACGCTGATCCTGCGGTCGGCGCGGTGTTCACCAACGGCTGGTGCATCGACGGTGACGGCGAACCGACCGGGGTCCACCTGTGGGACGCGGCGGGCTTCTCCACCGCCGATCGGGAGGATGTCCGGTCAGGTCGGGCACTGGACGTCCTCCTGCGGCACCCGGTCGTGACCGGCGCGACGCTGACCTTCCGGGCGAGCCTGCTCCCGGGTATGGACCCGTGGCCCCCGATCACCCATGACATCTGGATCTCGATCGCGATCGCGATGCAGGCGCAGCTCCAGCCCATCGACGAGCTCCTCATCGCCTACCGTCTCCACGGCGGGAACGCGGTCGGCTTCCCGCACTTCCGCCACTCGGGCTCGGGGTTGCGTCGGTACGGGCGCATCGTGCGCTTCTACGCACGGAGGCTGACGGATCCCGAGATCACCTCGAACGAGATGGTGGCGGAAGCGGCCATGTACCGGTACGTATCCGAACTCCTCGAGCGGATGCCGAGTCCACGGGCCGGCCCGGCGTTCCGAGCAACTCTCGAGCGCCTTTCGGAAATGCTGCGATTCCGGCAGGACCTGCCCCGCAGGCGCTGGAGGCGGGTTCCCCAGGTCTTCGAACGGGTGCGCAGGGGCGACTACCGCCTCTACTCGAACGGCTGGAGGAGTTGGGTGTCGGACCTCATCCGCTGAGATCCGGGACGTGTGTGCCAGCGCTCCCACTCGGCCGGAGGCACGGTCTTCCGCTGCGGGCGAGGCCGGGTCGTCCCCCTCGCAGCGCCAACGAGATCTGGTCGGCGTATACGGGCTCGAAGTCGGGACCGTAGGCGAGCGCGCGGTTGAGAGCCGTTCCGGCTGCCGGCAGGTTGCCGAGGAGGCTCTCGTCGAGCGCCAGCTGCTGCAGGGTCAGGGCGGCCTGGGGGTCTCGGGAGAGCGCAATGTCTTCCCAGCGGACCGCGATCTCGATGGACGTGTTGTTGTGTTGCCGGGTGCCCAGGAACGTCAGGGCGTCCGCTGCCGCGCCGGGCGCGTCCGAATCCGGAGGTGACGGTCATGTGCCTGTGGCACGGCCGGATCGCACCGCTCCTTGCAGGACGTGGACGCGCCAGTGGGTCCGCATCGGATCGATCAGCCTGGTCCCCGCCTGCTCAGGCTGCCGGCCGGCGCTCCCGTAGCTCGTCGAGCACGCTGTCAGATACCCGCAGGTCGCCGGCGCCGGTGCCCACCGTCAGGTCGGGCTTGAACGTGCCGTGGTGGTCGGAACCGCCCGTCGCCACCAGGCCGTGGTTGCGGGCCAGCGCGGTGAGCGTCCGCCGCTCGTCGGGGGTGTAGCGGGAGTAGACGGCCTCGAGGCCCCCGAACCCGGCGGCGGCCAGGCCGGCGACGGTGGCATCGAGCTCGTCGGGTGCGAGCCCCAGGCTGAGGGGGTGGGCGAGCACAGCCACCCCGCCCGAGGCGGTGGCCAGCTCGGCCACCCGGGGCGCCTCGATCCGGGCCTTGGGCACGTAGGCCGGGGCACCGTTGCCGAGCAGCCGGTCGAACGCCTCCTGGACGGAGGAGACGGCACCCGAAGCCACCAGCACCCGGGCGAAGTGGGGGCGGCCCACACCCGCCTCGGACCCGGCCTCGGCCACCACGTCCTCGTAGGCGATGGGGAAGCCGAGGTCGGCCAGGCGGATCACCAGCGCCCGGTTGCGCCGGGCCCGGTCGTCCCGCAGGCGGTCCAGCTCGACCCCGAGGGGGCTCATGGGGTCGTCGACGAAGTAGACGAGGACGTGCATCCCCCCGGTGGCGGGCGGCTTGACCGACACCTCGCACCCCGGCACCAGCTCGATGCCCAGCTGTCCGGCACGCACCTCGGCGGCGGCCAGGCCGGCCAGGGAGTCGTGGTCGGTGAGGGCGACGGCCCGGCAACCGGCCTCGGCGGCCAGCTCCACCACCCGGGCGGGCGGGTCGCTCCCATCGGACACGGTGGAGTGGGTGTGGAGGTCGATCACCGCCTCCGAACCTATCCGTGACGTGGGGCGTCGCGCTCGACGACCCGGGATGAGGTGGGGAGCCGTGGTGATTGCGGACCCCGGAGCGGCGGTCGGAGCCGGTCCCCACGCCGGCAAGCTAGGCTGGTCCCCGGGCGATGGCAGAGGGTCACGAGGGGCGCGCCGGTTGTGGCGCGTCCCGGATGCATCGGCGATCACCCGGGCAACGTTCGTCCGACGACCCTCGGTGAACACGGTGACCAACCGATGATGGAGGCCAAGGAAGCGTGTGGCGTCTTCGGGGTGTACGCCCCGGGGCGTGACGTCGCACACCTCACGTTCGACGGCCTCTACGCCCTCCAGCACCGCGGCCAGGAGTCGGCGGGCATGGCCGTGAGCGACGGCGAGAACCTCACGGTGATGAAGGACATGGGCCTCGTCACCACCGTCTTTGACGAGCGCAAGCTCTCCGGCCTCGGCGGCCACCTGGCCATCGGCCACACCCGCTACTCCACCGCCGGCTCCAGCTCGTGGAGCAACGCCCAGCCCGTGTACCGGAGCGTCGGCCAGGCCGGCTTCGGCCTGGCCCACAACGGCAACCTGACCAACACGGCCGAGCTGGCCGAGCGGGCCGGCATGCTCCCCGGCCTGGTGGCCTCGGACAGCGACCTGGTGGCCGACCTGCTGGGCGCCGCCCACACCCGACCCGACGACCACGTGGGCGAGCTCGAGGCCGCCCTGTGCGCCGTGTTGCCCGAGATCGAGGGCGCCTTCTCGTTCGTGCTCCTCGACACCGATCGGATCATCGGCGTGCGGGACCCCAACGGGTTCCGCCCCCTGTGCCTGGGCCGCCTCGACCCCGTCGCCGGGACCGGCATCCCCGAGGGGTGGGTGCTGGCCTCGGAGTCCCCGGCCCTCGACGTGGTCGGCGCCACCTTCGTGCGTGAGCTGGAGCCCGGCGAGCTGGTGGTGATCGACGCGGACGGTGTGCGCTCCGAACGCCCCTTCCCCGAGGCGCGGATCGACCCCCGCCTGTGCATCTTCGAGTTCGTCTACTTCGCCCGGCCCGACACCCGCCTCTACGGGGTCGAGGTCCACGGGGCCCGCCGGCGTATGGGCGAGCTGCTGGCCGACCAGGCGCCCGTCGACGCGGACATGGTCATGGGCGTGCCCGACTCGGGTGTGCCCGCCGCCGAGGGGTACGCCCGCTCCAGCGGCATCCCCTACGGCCAGGGGCTGGTGAAGAACCGCTACATCGGCCGGACCTTCATCGCTCCCACCCAGACCGAGCGGGCGAACGGCGTGCGGCGCAAGCTCAACCCGCTGCGGGAGAACATCGCCGGCAAGCGGTTGGTGGTGGTGGACGACTCCATCGTCCGCGGCACCACGACGAGGGCGATGGTTCGGATGCTGCGCGAGGCGGGCGCCGCCCAGGTCCACCTGCGCATCTCGTCGCCGCCGTTCCGCTGGCCCTGCTTCTATGGGATCGACACCCCCGACCAGGACGAGCTGCTGGCCGCGGTCAAGTCGATCGACGAGATCGTCGCCTTCCTCGGGGTGGACTCGCTGGAGTACCTCACCCTGGACCACCTGGTGACCGCCATCGGCGCACCGGGTGCCGGGTTCTGCTCCGCCTGCCTGACGGGCGAGTACCCGGTGCGGGTGGAGCTGCAGACCCGGTCCGGTGCCACCGCCGTGCTGGCCGGCGCGTCGACCACCGCCGGGGGCTGACCGGCCCCATGCCCCCTGACGCGCAGCACCCCGGCGCGCCCGCCGCCACCTATGCGGCCTCGGGCGTGGACATCGACGCCGGCGAGGCGGCCGTCGACCGAATCCGGTCCGTGGTGGAGTCCACCCGCCGGCCCGAGGTGCTGGGCGGGATCGGCGACTTCGGTGGGCTGTTCGCGCTGGAGCCGGGCCGCTACCGGGCGCCGGTGCTGGTGGCCGCGACCGACGGGGTGGGAACGAAGGTGGTGGTGGCCCGGGAGACGGGCCGGTTCGCCACCGTCGGCATCGACCTGGTCGCCATGTGCGTGGACGACCTGGTGTGCCAGGGGGCCGAGCCGCTGTTCGTCCTGGACTACGTGGCCACCGGCTCGGTCGACCCCGCACACATGGCCGCCCTGGTGGGTGGGGTGGCCGAGGGCTGCCGGCAGGTGGGCGCCGCCCTCCTGGGCGGGGAGATGGCCGAGCACGCGGGGGTGATGGAGCCCGACGAGTTCGACGTCGCCGGCTTCGCCGTGGGCGTCGTCGAGCGCGACGCCATCCTGGGCTCCCACCGGGTGGTGGCGGGCGACGTGCTCATCGGGCTGGCCTCCCCCGGGCTGCGCAGCAACGGCTACACGCTGGCCCGCCACGTCCTGCTCGGCCGGGCCGGCCTGGCCTACGACGCCCCCGCGTGGGAGGGGGCGGACGTGACCGTCGCCGACGAGCTCCTGCGGCCTTCGGTCCTCTACACGCCGGCCGTGCTGGGTGCCCTGGCCGACCCGGGCGTCGAGGTCCACGCGGCCGCCCACGTCACCGGGGGCGGGTTGCCCGGCAACCTGACCCGGGTCCTGCCCGAGGGGGTCACGGCCGTCGTCGACCCCGGGTCGTGGACGGTGCCGAGGATCTTCGGCGAGATCCGCCGGCTGGGGCCGGTGGAGGACGCCGAGATGGTTCGGGTCTTCAACCTGGGGATCGGCATGGTGGTGGTGGTGGCAGCCGGATCGGAGGAGGCGGCCCTGGCGTCGTTCGCCGGCTCGGGCGCCGCCGCCTCGGTGGTGGGCCGGGTCGAGGCGGGTGACGGCGGCGTGGTGCTCGAGGGATCGTTCCGCTGGGAGGGCGAGTGACGGGGGCGGCGGCCGGCGCCGGGGCCGGGGACGGGGGGCTGGAGGCGCTGCGTGACCACCTCCTCACCCACGCCGTCCGGCGGGGCGACTTCGTGTTGAAGTCGGGCCGCCGCAGCAGCTGGTTCATCGACGCCAAGCAGACCGTGTGCCGCCCGGACGGCATGCTGCTGGTGGCCGAAGCCGTGCTCGACGCCCTGCCCGACGACGCCACCGCCATCGGCGGGCTGACCATGGGCGCGGACCCGGTGGCGTTCATCGCCGCCGGGGTGGCGGCCACCAGGGGGCGGGCCCTCAAGGCGTTCAGCGTCCGCAAGGAGGAGAAGGACCACGGTGCCGGCGGCCGGATCGCCGGCGCCCTCGATCCCGGCGACCGGGTCGTCGTCACCGAGGACGCGGTGACCCGGGGGACCTCGCTGCTCGAGGCGGCCCGGGTGGTGCGCGAGGTGGGGGCCGAGCCCGTGCTGCTCCTGGCCGTGGTCGACCGGGGCGGGACGTGCGAGGCCATGGCGGCGGCCGAGGGGCTGGCCTTCCATGCCCTCCTCACCGCGCCCGACCTCGGGTTCGACTACGAGGGAGCCTGAGGGGCAGGTCAGCGGCGCCCAGGGGAGAGCTGCGCCCAGGGGTCAGCGGACGACCTTGCCCGCCGGCGTGATCACCCACCACAGCCCGCCCGAGTTGGTGATGCCCTGGCCGGTCGCCTGGCCGGGCTCGACGTCGCCCACCCACCGGTAGAGCGGCCAGCCGGCGTAGGTGACCTGGAGGGTGCCGTCGGTCCGCCGGGTGGTTCCGAGAAGGCCGGCCTCCACCCCCGGTCCCGCCTGAGGCGTGGTGGTGCCGGCGGCGAGAAGCATGGGCGGCCACTCGGCGGCGCAGATGTCGTAGCAGATGGACGTGCCACGCCCCTGGTCGGGCGCGTACACGTAGAGGGTGAGCCCCTGGCCGGTGGTGAGGACGGTGCCGAGCCCGTGGACCTCGCCGGTGATCACCTGGTGGGGGGAGCCGTCGAGCAGCGGCTTGGTCGGCCCGCCGAAGTTGGGCGGCGGCGTGCCGCCGGTCGGGGTCCGGGAGCAGGCGGCGGCTGTGGCAGCCAGGGCGACGACGGCCACCACCGTGACCAGGGAACGAGCGTGGCGGCGGATGGTGCCCGGGGTGGTCGCCTGCATGTCCCCGAGTCTGCCGTGCCGGGACGAGGGGCCGGACACCGGGCTGGCCCGCCGGGCCTGGGATGCCCCGATCGGGCCTCCGGTCAGGGGTCGAGCCGGGGCAGGGCGAGCCCACGGGCACGTGCCCGGGCCCGCCATTCCTCGGGGAACAACGTGAGGAGGTGGGGATGGGGCACCCGGCAGGTGAGGGCCCAAAGGGCGAACGCGAGCTCCGCCCACGCGGAGGTCACGAGCCAGTGCACCTCGTAGCCCTGGTCGGATACCCCGGTGAAGCGGAACTGGCTGCGGGCGGTCATGTAGGCGGCATCAATGCCCCCGAGGCTCCATCTGCGCACGCCGGTCCAGCTCTCGAAGAAGAGGGCCCGGGTCGAGACGTAGAAGGTGCCGCTGTCGAGCGGCCGCCACCGGTCCGCCGCCTCCTCACGGGCCCGGTGGCGACGCCGGGAGTTCGCCACCGCCTTCGCGCTGAGGGTGAGGACGGTGTCGCGGTGGTGAAAGGCGTGAGTCGAGTAGGTCCCGTCGCCAGCCGGGCCGAAGTAGTCGCGCCGGTAGGGGCCGCTGGCCACGACGAACTCGTCCGGATCGCCGAGGGGAAAGGTGTGGAGGGCCGGCTCCAGCGCGATGCCCCGCCTGCGGCTGTCGAGTGCGACAGCGGTCTAATACAGGGCCTCGTCCTCGTAGCTCCACGGGACGCGGGCGGGCGCATCCCGCCGTGCCGGTGGCATGTCTCCGGTGGACCAGTTCATCGATTTCGAGGATACGACGGGGGCGTGACGCCGTCCCGTGCCCGCCCGGATACGACCGGATTCAGTCCTCCGTGGCCCCGGCGATCCGGCCGGCCACGATGCTGCGCCGCCCGTCGGTGGCGGCCAGCGCCTCCAGGGCGGCTTCGTGGACGGCGACGTCGTGGGTGCAGCGGCCGCTGAGCTCCCACAGCAGTTCGGGTTGGCCCGACCGCAGCACGGCGTCGCGGACGGCCACGTCGACGTGGTGGCGCCAGGCGACGACGTCGGGGCTCTCCGACGCCGGCAGCATCGGGCCACGGTAGAGCTGGACGGCGGTGGCCAGGTCGCCGGCGGCGACCGCGTCGAGGACCAGGTGGTGGTCGGCGAACACCGGTCCCACCAGCCGGTAGGGGCGGGACCCGATGCGCCCGCCGAGCTGGTGGCGCAGGTGGGAGAGCTCGGCCTTCACCGTCGACGGGCGCACCTCCCGGTCGCCGTACACACGGCCGGCCAGCTCGTCGAGGGTGAGGCCGGCCGGGTGGAGGGAGAGGACGGCCAGGAGCTCCAGCTGGCGGGGGCTGGCCGGGACGAGCTGCCCGTCCACGCAGACCCCGGTCGTGCCCAGCGTCCGAAGGAGCACCCCGTCCACCACCGGCGGGTCCCACACCGCGCTGGCTGCGGGTGGGCCGAGGAGGGGCACGGCAGACGCGGTCGGTGCCGACACGGTCAGCTCGTACTCGACGCACCGGGCGAGGGCACCGACCGTGGTGAGCAGGGTGGGGTGGGCCTGGTGCCACACGGTGGACAGGTCGATCACGCCGAGGAACCGTCCCGTGGAGGGGTCCAGGATGGGGGCCGAGTAGCACACCCAGTCGTGGACCATGGAGGCGTAGTGCTCAGCGGAGAAGACGGACGACGCCCGTCTGGTCCGCTCGGCGACGGCCAGGGCGTTGGTGCCCACCGCGTCCTCGGACCACCGACCCCCGACGGTGAAGTGGACGCGCTCGGCAAGCCGGCTCATCGTGCGCCCGCCGGCCAGCCAGGCGATGGTGACGTCCTCGTCGGTGATCGCCGCCATCATGTCGCCGCCCGATGCCAGGTCGGTCAGGTCGTCGAGGATGGCCCTGCTCGCCCGGCCCAGCCGGGACGCCGCCCACCGGCGGGCGATCTCCTCGGGGGGCGCCACCGGCGCGGCGGCGAGCTCGGGAGCGACCGTCCTCGCAGAGCGCTGCCACGAGTCGGCCACGACCGGGCGGGCATGGGAGCCGGTGTGCTCGACGACGCCGGCCTGCCAAGCGATCTCGAGCTCGCCCCGCCGGCTGCGCAGTTCGTCGTCCATCCCCCTCCCCGTTCTCCGGGGCCTACCAGCACCCACCCGATCACCAGGGGCCGACGCGGATCCGGGTGGCGGGCCCCGATCATCCGAGCGCCCGGTGCGTGCCGGGTGTGTCCTCGGCCCAGGGTAGCCCTGCGGTGGCCGGGGGGACAGGCCTGCCGTCGACCGGAGACCGGCAACCGGCGACCCTCCGGCGGTGACCAACCTTTTCCCAACCTCGGCGGGCGCACGATCCGTCCGGCGGCAACTCCGGCCTCCGGACCGGATCCGTCTTCATGGCAACGCACACGCACGACAAGGGGGAGCCCACCATGCGCTACACACCGCCCGGGCAGCCGGGCAGCCTGGTCACCGTCGAGGACCGCTACGACAACTTCATCGGGGGGAAGTGGGTTCCACCGGTCGACGGCCGGTACTTCGAGAACATCGCCCCGAGCACCGGGAAGGCCTTCACTGAGGTGGCCCGGTCGGGGGCCGCCGACGTCGAGCTCGCCCTCGACGCCGCCCACGCCGCCGCCGAGGCCTGGGGCGCCACCAGCGTCACCGAGCGCTCCCGGATCCTGCTCGCCATCGCTGACCGCATGGAGGCGCACCTGGAGGAGCTGGCCGTCGCTGAGTGCTGGGAGAACGGCAAGCCGGTACGCGAGACGCTCGCCGCCGACCTGCCGCTCGCCGTCGACCACTTCCGCTACTTCGCCGGGGTGGTCCGTGCCCAGGAGGGCACCATCGGCGAGCTCGACGCCGACACCGTCGCCTACCACTTCCACGAGCCGCTCGGCGTGGTCGGACAGATCATCCCGTGGAACTTCCCCATCCTCATGGCCACGTGGAAGCTGGCACCGGCGCTGGCCGCCGGCAACTGCGTGATCCTGAAGCCGGCCGAGCAGACGCCGTGGTCGATCCTGAAGGTGGTCGAGCTGATCGCCGACCTGCTGCCCGACGGCGTCCTGAACGTGGTCAACGGCTTCGGAGTCGAGGCGGGCAAGCCCCTGGCGTCGAGCAAGCGCATCGCCAAGGTCGCCTTCACCGGCGAGACGACCACCGGCCGTCTCATCATGCAGTACGCGTCAGAGAACGTGATCCCCGTCACCCTGGAGCTGGGCGGCAAGAGCCCCAACATCTTCTTCCCGGACGTCATGGCGGCCGACGACGACTTCCTGGACAAGGCCATCGAGGGGTTCGTGCTCTTCGCCCTGAACCAGGGGGAGGTGTGCACGTGCCCATCGCGGGCGCTGGTGCACGCGTCGATCTACGACGACCTGATGGAGCGGGTGCTGGAGCGGACCCGCGCCATCGTGCTGGGCGATCCCCTCGACACCGAGACCATGGTCGGCGCCCAGGCCTCCAACGACCAGTTGGAGAAGATCCTCTCCTACATCGAGATCGGCCGGGCCGAGGGGGCCGAGGTCCTGATCGGCGGGGAGCAGCGGCAGGTGGAGGGGTGCGAGGGCGGCTACTACGTCCAGCCCACCATCTTCAAGGGCGACAACAGCATGCGGATCTTCCAGGAGGAGATCTTCGGGCCGGTGCTGTCGGTGACCACCTTCGACCACGAGGCCGAGGCCGTCCGCATCGCCAACGACACCCTCTACGGTCTGGGCGCCGGGGTGTGGACCCGCGACGCCGGCACCGCCTACCGGGTGGGCCGGGCCATCAAGGCCGGACGTGTGTGGACGAACTGCTACCACCTGTACCCGGCGCACGCCGCCTTCGGCGGGTACAAGGGGTCGGGTATCGGCCGCGAGACCCACGCCATGATGCTCGACCACTACCAGCAGACCAAGAACCTGCTGGTGAGCTACAGCCCGAAGCGGCTCGGGTTCTTCTGAGCCGGTGACGACGGCCCGTCGCGTCGACATCACCCCCGACGCGGCCGCCCTCCTGGCACGGCTGGTGGAGCAGCACGGACCGCTGCTGTTCCACCAGTCGGGAGGGTGCTGCGACGGCTCGAGCCCCATGTGCTTCCCGCTCGGCGAGCTCCGGATCGGCGAGGGCGACGTGTTCCTGGGCGAGGTGGGGGGCGTGCCCTTCTACATGGGCGGCGAGCAGTTCCGCTACTGGTCCCACACCCACCTGACGGTCGACGTGGTGCCGGGCCGGGGCAGCGGGTTCTCGGTCGAGGCCCCCGAGGGGGTCCGCTTCATCATCCGGTCCCGCCTGTTCACCGACGACGAGGTGGCCGGCCTGCCCCCGGTCGAGCGGGGCGCCAGGCACTGAGTGCCGCCGGCCGGCGGCGTGCGCGGTCCCCGGTCCGGGAGGTCGCCCCGGTCACCCACCCGTCGCCGGCGCCCGGTGCTCGGTCCACGCCGAGCCGTCCCAGTAGCGGAGCATCGGAGGGTGGGATCCCTGCTCCGGGTACCAGCCGGCCGGGGTGGCCGGTGCTGGCATCGTGGTCGGCGGCACCAGTGGTGGCACGGGGGCGACGGGTACCGTACCGGCGCCACCTGCACGGGCGCCGCCGCCGATCACGGCGTGCAGTGGGGGTGGCGGGGGAGGTTCGATCTGCACGGGGCCGGGACCGAACCCGCCGGGAGCGGGACCGGTCGCCGCTCCGGGAGGACCGGCGGATGCGTAGGGGGACGGCACACCGTAGGGAGACGATGCCGAACCGGGAGCGTACGGTGGCGGCCCCCCGTAGGGGGGCGGTCCACCCGTCCCGTACGGGGCGGCGCCCATCGTGCCGTACGGCGACGGCGGCCCACCGGCCCAGCCGCCCGCCATGCCCGCGTATCCCGGAGCCAACGCGGTTGCCGTCGACCGCCGTGCCGCCAGTGCCAGGGCGAGCGTCCCGGCGATGGCAAGGACGATCCCGAGGATCATGAGCGCCGATCCGGACTTGTGGGAGCTCATCGCCGCGTACTGGGCCCGGGCGAAGGAGTCGAGCGTGGAGACCGAGTTCGTGCTGGAGCCCTCGAGCCCGTCCACCGACACGAGCGCCGTGACCGAGCCCCGTGCGAACACGGCGAAGTAGAAGTCATGGGCGATCCCTGCGGGCGGCGAGATGATCCAGGTGTAGCCATCCGAACCGGGGATGCCTGGAACCGGGAACGTCGAGGACAGCGTGGCGTTGAGCGGATTGCCCGAGTTGAGTCCAGCCGGGTCACGGTTCCGTGCATCGAGTTCCGCCACCGCTCTCGAGGCGTCGGATGCGTTCAGGTGTGCCTGGAGCGACACCACGTCCTCGGTCGCGGTCGCCGGGTCCCACCACACCCGCCACCAGGCTGCTTCCTTGCTGATCACGTTGCCGGACGGGCCCGTCACGCTCTGCTGCTCCAGGTAGAGGTCAGGACGCACGGGCACGGCGCCCCCCGCCCCGGCCCCGCCGAGGGAGCCGGCCGCAGCGTCGATGTGGGTCGGGGTCCCCGTGCCGGCGCCTTCGGCGGTCGCCACCATGCCGGCCCCTGGACTGGCCACCGCCAGCGTGCTCAGCGCGGACGACTGGCGGGACAGGACGAAGCCGACCACCGCCACTGCCAGTCCTGCGGCGAGCACCACCGCCCCCGCTGCCATGACCCACCGCCGTCCCACGGAGGCGAGGCTACCGGCGCACCACCCTCCGTGCCCGGATCCGGGCCGTCACGCGCCGGTGAGATGTGCTCCGAGGAACGCCAGCGACGCGGGCTCCTGCGACAGGAAGAAGGTGCCGTCGTGGCACCCCTTGGACAGGTCGACGACCGCTCCCCGGGGCAGGGCCCGCGCCAGGGCGCGCACGCCCGGAGCGAAGGGATCGTCGTAGCCGGCCGCCACCCGCACCGGCGTGCCGGCCAGTGCACCGGCGTGGGTGACGGCGTCGTAGCGGGCGAAGGCAGCGGCCGACGCGTAGGAACCGGAGTTGGCCGCACGGGCCTGGGCGTAGGAGGTCCAGACGGCGGGGCTGATGGCGGCGACCGCCCGGAAGAGGGCGGGGTGCTGCTCGCCGAAGGCGAGTGCTCCGAACCCACCCATCGAGATCCCCATCACCCCGATCGTGAGGGGTGGGCGGCCGAGGCCGAGACCCTGGCACAGGGGGACGAGCTCGTCCACGACCATGGCCATGGGGTCGTCGCCCGGGTGGGGCGTCCAGTAGCCGCCACCACCGTCCACGGTCACCATGGCCATCGGCGGCAACGGCCGCCCGCTGACGCGGAGCGCCAGCGCCTGGGCCGGGGAGAGGCCGGCCAGCGCGTCGGTGTGGTTGCCGCCGAAGCCGTGCAGCATGACCACCAGCGGGAGCCGGTCGCCGTACGAGTGGCCGGGCGGGTAGGCGATCGTGTAGCCGACCTGGCGGTTCCGGGCGGCCGAGTGGAAGGTCGACGACGTCGAGGGCCCCGGCGTCGACAGGTCGAGCGTCGGGGCCGGGATCGAGCAGGCGCCGTCGATCCGGTCCAGGACCGCCTTTCCGGGGAGCACGCCCCGGGCCACGAGCTCGACGCCCAGCGCGCCGCCGCCGACGATGACCACCGCGCCAGCGAGCACGCTGGCCAGGAACAGGCGGCGGGATCGGCCCGGTTCCTCGGGCTCCCCGTCGACAGGGGCGGCGCCCGCCGGCGCTATGTCCGCCGGCGCTATGCCCGCCGGCACCACGTCGACCGGCGCCATGTCGACCGGGGCCATGTCGCCATCTACCGGATCCGGCTGTTCCCCTGTCGTCCCCCGAGCCTTCCGCGACTGGCGCCCCACCGGCCAGATGGTAGGTGGCAATCGCCGGTGCACGTGGGCGGGGACCGCCCCGTCCCCGCCCGGCCGGCGTCCGGGCCCCATCCACGCCCGGATCGGCTCCGAACACCAAGCAGGGCCGACTCCCCGGCACGGCACCCCGGACGGCGGGCACCGGGTGGCCGAGCGCGGATCGTGCCCGCCCGACGACGACCATCCTGTCCACCGAAGCAGCCAGGAGGTGGCCCGTGCGTGACTACGTCTACCGTCCCGTCGTGCGGGTGGCGCAGGCTGCCGTCCACCTGGCCGGGATCCGGCTCGACATCGACGGGCTCGAGAACCTGCCGGCCACGGGAGGCGTCGTACTCGCCGTCAACCACGTGAGCTTCCTCGACTTCGTCTTCGTCGGCCTCGCCTACCACCGCCGCGGCCGGCGACTCGTCCGCTTCCTGGCCAAGCGGTCCGTCTTCGACCACCGACTCGTCGGGCCGCTCATGCGCTCCATGGGCCACATCCCCGTCGACCGTGCCGCCGGTGCCGGCGCCTACCGGGCAGCGGTGGACGCGCTCCGTGCCGGCGAGGTCGTCGCCGTCTTCCCCGAGGCGACCATCTCGCGGTCGTTCGTGCCCCGCCCGCTGGCGTCGGGCGCGGCACGCATGGCGGCCGAGGCGGGTGTCCCGCTCGTCCCCGTGGTCACATGGGGCGGGCAGCGCCTGTGGACGGCCGGCCGCCGACCCCGCTTCGCCCGCCGCGTGCCGGTCAGCGTGCGGGTCGACCCGCCGATCATCGCCGGCACACGGGAGGATCCCGCCGCCGTGACCGGGAGGTTGGCCGTGAGGCTGGCGTCGATGGTGGACAGCGTGATCGCCCGGTACCCGGACCGCGGCGCGGGCCAGGGAGCCTGGTGGATGCCCGCTGTCGCCGGCGGCACCGCCCCCACCCCGGAGGAGGCGGCGGGTGCCGAGCTGCGAGCCATCGCCGGGAGGTCCGGGCGGGTGCGGCCTGCTGCCTGACCTCCCCATCCGGGGTGGGCCCGTGCCCGACCCCGCCCGGGGAGCGCCGGGGAGTGCCGGGCGAGCGCCCGGCCGACCGGGCTCCGTGGGACCGGCTCTGCTAGACACGGCGTGGTGACGGCCGACCGGGGGGTCAGACGTGCCTTGGTCACGGGGGCGTCCCGTGGCATCGGCAAGGCGACGGCGGTCGCCCTCGCACGTGCCGGGTGGGACGTCGCCATCACCGCCCGCACGGCCCGTGAGGGTGACGGCCGGGACGACTCCGACACGGGGGGCGGTCGCCCGGTGCCCGGCAGCCTGGAGACGACCGCCGGTCTCGTCCGCGACGCCGGGCGCACCCCTCTCAGCCTGGTCGCCGACCTGCACGACCGGATCTCGCTGATCG
This sequence comes from Actinomycetes bacterium, assembly GCA_021806045.1. Classification (GTDB taxonomy): domain Bacteria; phylum Actinomycetota; class Acidimicrobiia; order Acidimicrobiales; family RAAP-2; genus JAJZDI01. The sequence goes on along the minus strand of JAJZDI010000007.1, from coordinate 71,376 downwards.
CCGCGGTGGGGACGGTGGTCGACCGGTGGGGCGGGGTCGACCTGTTGGTGAACAACGCCGTCGACACCGGTCCGGGCAGCATGGTCCCCATCTCCGAGCTGTCGGCCGACCGGTTGGCGACCAAGCTCGAGGCCAACGTGGTGGCCCAGTTCGTCCTCATCGCCGAGGTGCTCCCGTCGATGCTGTCCCAGGGCGGCGGCACCATCGTCGACGTGACGTCCCACACGGCGACGGCCGATCCGCCCGGTCCGGTGGGTGAGGGCGGGTGGGGCCTCGCCTACGCGGCGTCGAAGGCGGCCTTCCACCGCTTCGCCCCGATGCTGGCCATCGAGCTCGGCCACCGGGGGATCCGGGCCTACAACGTCGACCCCGGCTATGTCGAGACCGAACGCCAACAGGCCAACGCCACCGCTCTCGGTCTGTCCGGCCGCTACGCCGGTGCGCCGCCGTCGGTCCCCGCCTCGGTGGTGGCGTGGCTGGCCGGCCACCCCGACGCCGTGGAGAACGGTGCCACCGTGCGGGCCCAGAAGGCGGCACTCGTCCACGGGCTGCACCCGGACTGGCGCCAGCCGGCATGACCGGGCCGGCCGGCGGGCACACGGTGGTGCGCCACGGACCGGTGGCGCTCGTCACCCTCGCCCGCCCCGAGGTGCGCAACGCCCTCACGCCCGACGTGTGGGCGGCGCTGGCCGGCACGGTGACCACGCTCGACGCCGATCCGGGCGTGTGCGCGCTGGTGCTCACCGGCGAGGACCCCGCCTTCTGCGCCGGCTTCGACCTGCGGGGCCTGGCCGGCGAGGACCCGGCCGCCCGGCGGGCCCGTATGGCCGAGCCGAGCCCGTTCCTCGGCATGCTCCCTCCCCACGACACCCCGGTGGTGGGCGCCGTCAACGGCCCGGCCGTCACCGGGGGCCTGGAGCTGGCCCTGGCGTGCGACGTCCTCGTCGCCTCCGAGCGGGCCCGGTTCGCCGACACCCACGCCCGGGTGGGGGCGATGCCGGGCGGAGGCCTGACCGTGCTGCTGCCCCAGCGCATCGGACCGGGCCGCTCCCGGCTCATGAGCCTGACCGGTGACTTCGTCGATGCCGACCGGGCCCTCGCCTGGGGCCTGGTCGACGAGGTCGTGCCCCACGAGCGGCTGGTGGAGCGGGCCCTGGAGGTGGCGGCCACCATGGCGCAGATCCCCGCGGCCAACCTGGCCGAGGTGCGGCGGATGTACGCGGCGATGGCCGGTCGATGCGGCCTCGATGCCTTCGCCGACGAGCAGGCGTGGGCCAAGCGGTGGCTGGCCGAGCGGTTCGACGAGAGCCGGCTCGCGGGCGAGCGCGGTGCCATCGTCGCCCGGGGGAGCGCGCCGTCACCAGTGGCCGGTCGGGCGGGCGGTGGCCGGGAGGAGGATCCGCCCGCGGGCGGTGGAGCGACGGGAGGTCGGCCATGAAGGTCTATGCGGGCATGGATCCACGGCTGCCCCTCGGCGACGTGGCCGCCCACGCCCGGCGGGTCGAGTCGCTCGGCTACGACGGGCTCCACGTGGCCGAGACGGTCCACGACTCGCTGGCCGTGGCCCTGCTGGCCCTGGAGCACACCTCCCACCTCACCGTGCGCACGGCGGTGACCCTGGCCTTCGTCCGCAGCCCGACTCTGGTGGCCTACGCGGCGTGGGACCTGTCGGCCATGTCGGGCGGGCGGTTCCAGCTCGGCCTGGGCACCCAGATCCGCCAGAACGTGGAGCAGCGCTACGGCATGCCGTGGAGCGAGCCGGTGGAGCGCCTGGCCGACTACGTCGGCGCGCTCGGCGACCTGTTCGCCAGCTTCGCCACCGGCGCCCCCCTCGACCACCGCGGCCCCCACTACGAGCTGACCCGGCTCCAGCCGTACTTCAACCCGGGCCCCGATCCGTCGGTGGTCCCGCCGCCGATCTGGCTGGGGGGCGTCAACCCGCGGGTGTGCCGGCTGGCCGGGGCGGTGGCCGACGGCTTCGTCACCCACCCGACCAACTCGAACCCCCGCTACCTGGAGGACCAGTGCCTCCCCAACCTGCGTGCCGGGGCGGCCGAAGCCGGCCGGGACGTCTCGGCCGTGGAGGTGGTGGCGGGCACCCAGGTGATCACCGGCGCCACCCGGGACGAGCTCGACGAGGAGCGCGAGCGCCAGCGGCGCCTGCTCGCCTTCCTGTACTCGACCCCCGCCTACCGCCGGACCCTCGAGCTCTACGGCTGGGGCGACCTGGCCGGTCGCCTCCGGGAGCTCATCCGCGACGAACGGTGGGACGAGCTCGGGGGACTGGTGACCGACGAGGTGATGCGGACGCTGGTGCCCACCGCTCTCTACGGCGAGCTGGCCGGTGTGCTGCTCGAGCGGTTCGGCGGGCTGGCCGCCGGCGTGCTGTTCACGCCCCCACCGGAGCCGTCCCACGACGTCGAGCTGGCCCGGGTGGTCGCCTCGCTCCACGAGGGGTGACGGTGGCCGGGCCTGATCCGGGGATTGACGGCCCCGCACCGGAGATGGCCGGCGGGCTCGCTCCGTCCGAACGCCCCCTCGAGGGCAAGGTGGCGGTGGTGACGGGCGCGGCCCGCGGCATCGGGCGGGCGACGGCCGGGCACCTGTGCCGGCTGGGGGCGCGGGTGGCCGTGGTGGACATCGACGGGGACCGCGCCCGCTCGGTGGCCGACGGGCTGGTCGCAAGCGGGGCCGACGCCGCCGGGCTTGCCTGCGACGTCTCGCGCCCGGCCGACGTCACCGCCATGATGGACGCCGTGGTCGACCGGTTCGGCGGCGTCGACCTCCTCGACCACAACGCTGCCTGGACGGACGCCGCCACCGACCTGGCCGCCGAGGACGTCGACCTGGCCACGTGGGACCGGGTCGTCGCCACCAACGCGACGGCCGGTCTCCTCCTGGTGCGCGCCGTCCTGCCGGTCATGCGGGAACGGGGCGGGGGCGCCATCGTCTTCATCTCGTCGGGCTCGGCGTCGATCGGTGAGCACCGGCGGGTCGCCTACGGCGTGTCGAAGGCCGCGCTCGAGCAGCTCACCCGCCACGTCGCCACCCGCTACGGACGCGACGGGATCCGGGCCAACGCGGTCGCCCCCGGGTTCGTCCTCACCCGGTCGGCGGCCCGGGCCATCTCCCCCGAGGGCCAGGCCCTCCTGGCCGCCCAGAACCCGCTCGGGCGCCTGGGCGCGCCGGAGGACATCGCCCGGGTGGTCGGGTTCCTCCTGTCCGACGACGCCGCCTTCGTGAACGGCCAGGTGCTCCACGTGGACGGGGGGCTCGGCGTGTCCCCCCGGCTGGCGGCCACCGACGCCTAGAGGTCGTGACCGGTAACGTTCGCCCCGACGCCCTTGGACTCCGGACCGCTCCATAGCCGTCGTCCTGTGCCCCCCGGCGGCCCGCTCCCATGCCAGCGCGTCTGGGAGAAGTGAGGCGGTCTGGACGCCGCCTTGGGAAGGACCGCACGAGCCCTCTGCAAACTATACAGATTTCTGTATAGTTGGAGTGATGACAGTGCCCACTGCGCCCACCCGGGTCCTCTCGGTGACCGAAGCCTCCTCGCGGGGCGTGGCTGGGCTGCTCAAGGACAGCGAACACGGTACCGACACCGTCGTGGAGCGTCACGGCCGCCCCGTCGCGGCGGTGGTGAGCATCGAGCACTTCAGCGAACTCCGCGAGCTGGAGCACGACCTCCGTTCAGCAGCACTGGTGCTCAGCCGGGCTGCCACCGATAGTGGGCATCGGACGGACCTCGATGACGTCATCGCCACCTTCGGGTTCAGCCGGGAAGAACTGCAGCAGGAACGGTTTGACGACGAGGCTGCCGCCCGCGAGTGAACGAGGCTGAACCGGCTGCATACATCCGGCTGACCGACCCGGCGGTCGAGGATCTCCACCGGCTCGCCAGCCACAACCCGCAAGCGCTCAGGTGGGCGTTGAAGAAGATGCTCCTCCTCGAGGAGAATCCCAATGCCGGGGAACCGCTCCTCGGGGGGCTGATCGGCTGGCGCAAGCTCACTGTCGGCGACCGTGATTGGCGCGTCGTCTGGCGGTCGACGACCGACCCGGACTCGACTCCGATCATCGAGGTCGCCGAGGTCTGGGCGGTCGGGGCCCGCTCCGACAGCGAGGTGTACGAAGAGATGGCGGCCAGGGTGGCCGCCATGCCGAAGAACCCCCGGACGGTTGCCCTCGCCGAGGTCATCGAACGGTTTGGCACGCTCCGGACCGGGATCACGCCGGCCAGCCCGCCGGCGCACGAGAAGCTCCCGAGTTGGCTTGTCGACCAGCTCGTGCACACCGCCGGGCTGCGCCGCGAGATCGTTGAGGGCATGACCCTGAAGGAGGCGGTCGATGCGTGGACGGCGTGGACGACAAAGCCTCGCTGAACCGGGACGGCGGACCAGCAGGCGAGGCGAACACACACCACGGGACGGCGCCGTCACCAGGAGCGCCGCGCAACTTCCGTGAACGTGGATTCGGCATTCGGCGCCCTCCTCTTGGTGGCACGGAACGTGACGGTCAAACAGCGCAGACGTTCCGGTCACGGCACGAGGGCGCGCCGAGGTGCCGGCCGGCCCGTGCCGTGGCGGGTGTGCCGGCGTGCCACCATGAACCGATGGGAGACCTCGGCAAGGAGACCGCCGTCGAACCGCTCGGTGACGGGCGGTTCCGGGCCACGCTGTCCAGCGACTGGGAGATCTGGGGGCCGATGGGCGGGTACATCGCCTCGGTGGCGCTCCGGGCCGCCGGCGCCGCAGGGTCGCACCCGTTCCCGGCCGCCTTCTCGTGCCACTACCTCGGTGTGGCCGCGTTCACCGACGTCGACATCTCGGTGGAGACGCGGAAGCAGGGTCGCAACGCCACCTCCCAGCGGGTGGAGATCACCCAGGGAGGGCGCCCCGTCCTCGACGCCATGGTGTGGAGCACGGCCGAGGTGGAGGGCCTCGAGCACGATGAGAGCGTGCCCCCCGACGTGCCGGGACCTGACGACCTGGCCGAGTTCGGTGGCCCGGGCGGGATCCCCCAGGCGGACGTCCCGCCGTTCTGGATGAACCTCCGGGCCCGGCCGGTCGAGGTCGAGCCCGAGTGGCCGCCCGACTCCCCCCGCCCGGCCGTCTGGCGCCAGTGGGTCCGCTTCGACCCCACGCCCGACCTCGACGACCCGTGGGTCGACGCCGCACGCATGGTGGTGCTGGCCGACCTGCCCAGCTGGCCGGCGGCCCACCGGCCGCACGCGTGGCGGCGGCCGCCCTTCATCGCACCCACGCTCGACCTCAACGTGGCCTTCCACCGCCCGGCGTCCGGCGCCGACTGGCTGCTGGTCGACGGCACCGCGCCGGTCTCGACCCGGGGGCTGTTCGGCTGGACGGCCCGGGTGTGGTCGGCCGGCGGGGCCCTGCACGCCTCGGGCGGCGGCCAGTGCCTCTACCGGAAGGTCTGAGCGTCCACCGGTTCCTCTGAAGCCCGGGGCACGGGCCACGGGCCACGGGCCACGGGGCCACGGGGGTTCGCGCCCCGGGCCGTGGTCCGTCAGGCCGGCCGGGGGTGGGCGGCGAAGAACGCCCAGAGAACGGCGGTGGCGTCGAACGCCGTCGACGGCGGGTCGATGTGGAGCAGGCGCTGGATCCCCGGCCTCGATGCGCTGCCGGGCCACTGGTGGCCGGCCCCGGCCACGGTGATGAGCTCCACGGCCCGGCCCTGGGGGCAGGTGGCGGTCGACGTGGTCACCACCCCCTGAGTGGAGACGGCCGGTGGGTCGCACCCGTCGATCGAGCGCCAGGTGGCGTTGACCGACGGCACGGACGGGCCGTGGATGTGGGCGTAGCCCTGACCCTGGCTGCCGTCGTAGGGGATGTTCGTGTCGGCGGTGCCGTGGATGTGGAGCACCGAGATCGGCTCGGGGGTGCTGCACGGTCCGAGCTGGGTGGCGGCCACCGGGCCGATGGCGGCGAAGACGCCCCGGGTCAGGCAGGCGAGCGTGTAGGCCATGATCCCGCCGTTGGAGATGCCGGTGACGTAGACGCGCCTTGGGTCGATGGGGACCGAGCGCCCGACGGCCGAGACGACCGCGGTGATGAAGCCGACGTCGTCGACGTTCTCCTTCGCCGGGGTGCCGCAGCACCCGCCCCCGGTGTTCCACGCCCGGTTCAGACCGTCCGGGTAGGCGACGACGAAGTGGCCGCGGTCGGCCTCTGCGTCCCAGCCGTAGTAGCGCTCGGCCAGGGCGGCGGTGCCGAAACCGCCGTGCAGCATCACGACCAGCGGCGCGGGACCGGAGAGGGAGGCCGGCCGGTAGGCGAGGTAGGTGCGGGTCCGCCCGCCGACCACGATGGCGTGGCTCGACGAGCCGACAGGGAGTGCGGCGGGCGTGGACGGCCCCGGTTGCACAACCGTCTGCGATCCGCAGGCGGCGAGCAGGCAGGCCAGGGCGGTGGTGGTGCACGCGGTGAGCGTGGAGCGGCGCATACGGCAGACTAGGCAAGTACCTTGTCAACTGTCAATGCTAGGATTGCACGGCGATGGCCGAATCTGGTGCCCGACCGAACCTGACGGTCCCCACACTTGTCCAGGTCCTTGCCAGAATGGGGACGGTTCGGGCGCGGGGGGTCCTGGCCGACGCGGGCATGGCCGACCTGCGCCCCATGACGGCCCAGGCCCTCGTCCCCCTGCTCGGTGGCGGTCGCCATGCGTCGGAGCTGGCGACGACGCTGCGGGTGTCCCGTCAGGCCGTGGCCCAGATGGTGGCCAACCTGGAGCGGGGCGGGTACGTGGAGCGGGTCGACGACCCGGGCGACGCCCGGGCCAAGCTGATCTGCCTGACGGCCCGGGGTCGTGCCGCCGTCCGGGTGCTGTGGGACGGCAGCCGGGCCCTCGAGGAGGAGTGGGCCGAGTTGCTCGGTCGGGAGCGCCTCCAGGAGCTCCGGAGCATGCTTGCCACGCTCCTCGGCCATGCCGAACGTATGTTCGGGTAGCATGGCGGGCCGTGGTGGTCATCCAGAGGAGCCTGTTCGACACCGGGGGCGGTCCTGGCCTGGGCGTGCTCGCCGACGGGCTGGTCCGTGAGGACCTGGGGGATGGCGCCTGGGTGGAGCACCGGCCCGGCTGGGCGACCGACGCCGACGCCGTCTTCGAACACCTGCTCACGGAGGTGCCGTGGCGGGCCGAACGCCGGAAGATGTACGACCGGATCGTGGACGTCCCCCGCCTCGTCGCCTTCTACGGCGAGGCCGAGCGGCTGCCCCACCCGTTCCTCGACGAGGTCCGTCGTGCGCTGGCCGACCGCTACGGCGGCGAAGAGGGTGGACCGGTGCGTACGGCCGGCCTGTGCCTCTACCGGGGGGGTGGGGACAGCGTGGCCTGGCACGGTGACACCATCGGCCGCGGCGCCACCCACGACACGGTGGTGGCCATCGTCTCCTTCGGCGAGCCACGGCGGTTCCTGCTGCGCCCTGTGGGCGGCTCGCAGGGCGGCGGCCAGGGCCGCCGGTTCGAGCTGGGGCACGGGGACCTGATCGTGATGGGGGGCAGCTGCCAGCGGACGTGGGAGCACGCGGTGCCGAAGACCCGCCGGTCGGTCGGGCCGAGGATCAGCGTGCAGTTCCGCCAGCCTGGGGTGCGCTGAGGGTCGGGGCGGTCGTGACCGCCGGCCCGGTCAGGACCGAAGGGCCGATCAGGACGCGCGTTCGGAGCTCAGGCCGTGCTGGCCCGGCCAGAGGAAGATCCCGTTGATGGTGACCCCGACGGCGCTCGGCTGGTTGGCCGGGTGGGTAGCCGTGCTGGGCGTGCCGTCGGCCGTGCAGCCGGAGAAGCGATCAGTGGCGGTCCGGTTGCCCGGATAGCCCGAGCCGGCCGGCACGGCCACGTTGACCGTAGGCGTGGTCGCGCACCAGAAGACCTCGCCGGTGCGTACCGGGGCGACCGTGCCGGTCTGCGTGTCGAGGACCACGAAGCCACCGTGCTGTTGCACGACGATGTGGTCGCCGTCGAGGAACGGGATGGCGCCGGAGCCCACCATGGGTTGGATGTTCGTGTCGGGCTGGCTCCAGGTGATCGTCCCCGTCTGCGTGTCGAACCCCTCGATCTGCAGGGCGAGCCCGGAGAACGTCGGTGTGCCGTTGGGGGTGGACGGCGCCGTCACCGTGCCGGACAGGCGGCAGATCACCGGCGTCGACAGGAACTCGAGCGGCCCCATGCAGTTGTAGAGCCCCGGGTCCGTCCACCGTGGCGTTCCGGTGGCGATGGAGAACCCCGTCGTCGTCGACGACCCGAGGTCCTCCACGTTGCCCGTCGGTGCGGAACCGAGGCTTCCGACGTTCATGCTCCCGAAGCGGTCGATGTTCCACCCCTGGTCGGGGACGTCGTTGGTGGAGCCGAAGATGGACGCCGTCCCCTTCTGCCAGACGACCTGGCCCTGAGAGCCGAGCTGGATGACCGTGGGCGTGGTGGACCCCGTCTGGTAGACGTCGGTGCCGAGCTGGCGTTCGATGTTCGGGATCGTGCGGACCAACGACCCGGTGGTGGCGCTCACCTCGATGAGGCTGCTCGACGTCGATGCAGCTGTCACCCACGAGAGACAGAAGGTCCCGGCGCCGGCACAGGGAACGGGTGCGTCCAGTGCGATGCCCGGCGTTGCGTAGGTCCAGCGTACGACACCGGTGGTGGCGTCGATCCCTTCGATCGACACCGCCGGATCGGTGAGCGCGCCCGTCGGGGCGAGGTCGATCACGACGTTGCCGATGACGGTCGGGGTGAACGGCTCGCCGGGGGTGATCTCCGACGCGGAGAACGGCTGCTGCCACGCGACCCGCGAGCTCCTGGGGTCGACGGCACTCAGCTCCATGTGGAGGTCGGATGTCACGTCGATCACGATGGCGTGCCCGCCGCCGGCCACGGGGCCGCCGAGGACGTCGAGCGTCCCCATGGCGGGCCCCGCCGCCGTCGGCGCCGACGCCGCCGTCGTCGTCGGCGCCGACGTGGGTGACGAGTGGTCGGCGACCGCCACCCCCGCACCTCCTGCGATCAGGAGGACGACGATCGCCGCGACGAGGATCGTCCGGTTCCGGCGGCCACGTGACCGTCCGGCGTCTGCAACGGCCGGGGGAAGCATCGTGCCGGCCGGACCGGACCCGAACGGAGCGAACGGACCGGACCCGAACGGACCGGCGGGTCCGGCAGGACCGGTGGCGAATCCGGACGGGGGTGTCGAGGGCACCTGCAGCCCGGCCGGCGCACTCGGGTGCAGCTCGGGCGGGTACCAGTTGCCGTCAGACGCCTGCCACCACCCTGGCGATGGCGGCGCGGCCACAGGCCCTGGCGTCTGCAAGGGTGGTGGTGTCTGTGCTGGTGCCTGTGTGGGCGCCGGTGCCTGCACCTGAGGGGGAACCGCCGCGGCCCCTGGGTGCAGCTCGGGCGGGTACCACTTGCCGTCAGACGCCTGCCACCACCCGGCGCCCTGCGATTGGTCGCTCACGATCCCGCCCCTCCCGTCGATTCCACCTGGCCGAGATGGTACTGACAGCACGGTGGCTCCACCGGCATGTCGCCGGCCGGCCCTCGTGACGGCCGCGCCGGTCAGGAACGGCAGCAGCCGACCGAGGCCAGGCGCCCGAGCTGGTCGAGAGCCTGGTGGGCCTCGGTATAGGCGGGAGCGGTGGCCGCATCCTGGCAGGGGAGCTTCCCGAGCGACGCCGCCGTCTGGCACAGGCGCACGAGGACGTCGGGCACCGCCTCGCGGGGGATGCTCACCTTGGCGCCCCGGTAGTTGCTGAGGATGGCCTGGATGGCCTTGGGAAGCCGCTTCACGTCGGGTGCGCCGTCGGCGGTGCGGTAGGGGAGCTTCCACGTGCTCGGCGCGTCGGCCCGCCCCACGTAGGCGAAGCACCGGGCCGGCAGGTGGTACGTGGTGTGGAGGAGCTCGCCCGCGACCTCGGCGCCAGCTTCCTCGACCGGTCGCTCCGGCGCCGCCGACGGCAGCGGTGTGGACGGTCCCGGGCACGGGCGGTAGATGCCGTGCACGGACAGCCACCACAGCTCGTGGGGCGGATCGGCATCATCGAGCGACACGAAGAGCCGGTCCCGGAGCCCGCCGTTGGCCACGTCCGCCGCGTACAGCATCCGCCCGTCGCTCACCGCCACCGCCCCCACCTTCTGCGCCGCCGCGTACCTGAGCGCCTGATCCAGCGCCTTGTCGACGGCCGCCCGGTGCCACGCCAGCGCGCCTGGTCGCTTGACCTCGAGCACCAGTCGCTTGATCCCCAGTTCGGACAGGACGATGTCGGCCCGTCCCACCTGGAGGTTGACGTCGGCCAGCTCCCAGTCGAGCACCCCGGTGAGGAGGTCCTCCAGGATGTTCTCGGCCACCTTCTCGACCGGGGCGTCGAAGAGGCCCTGGCGGAGGCGTTCCCTGCGCCGGAGGGCGAACCCGTCCCAGGCGCGCTCGATGCGCTCGACGCATCGCCGGTACGACGCCAGCTGGGTGTGGTCTCCCGGCCCGGCCCCGGTGGCTCCGGTCACCGGTCGCCCCCAGCGGGCGAGGGCGCGTGCCGTACGTCATCCTCCCCACGGACCTCGCGCTCCCGCCGACGCAGGATGACCGTGAAGTCCGACTGCTTGCGGGCACGGCACACGACGTCGACCGCCTCGGCCGGCATGACCGTGAGGTTGCCGCCGGCGTCGAAGATGGCCAGCTCGAACCCGAGCTCCTCGTAGCCGGTGAGCACGTCCAGGGGTTCGATGCCTCGCCGGTCGAGCTCGGTGTACGACAGCTCCACCAGCATCTCCAGGTCCGGGCAGGCGGTCCACGTCCGACGCAGCCCGGCGACCACCTCGTGGTCGTAGCCCTGGGCGTCGATCTTCACCACGTCGACGGTTCCGGACAGGACGTCGTCGGGACGGACGCACCGGACGGGCACGTCCCCCTGCCCCGCCGGCACCAGGTGGTGTGCCCCTCGGTTCTCCTCGATGAGGACGAGGGACAGGTCCTGCGGGCGGTCGGAGCACGCGTACGGCACGACCGCCGCGTTGTCGCACCCGTTGCGCCAGAGGTTCCGCTCCAACAGGTCCAGGTTGCGTGCCTCGGGCTCGAAGGCGATCACCCTCCCGGTGGGGCCGACCCGCTTGGAGGCGAGGACGCTGAAGTAGCCGACGTGGGCCCCGATGTCCACGAACGTCTGGCCGGGCAGGAGCGTCATGATGAGGTAGGCGGTCTCCTGGCTCTCCCACAGCCCGTAGTCCTGCAGGGCGCGGGTGATGATGCCGTCGCCGGCCGGGAGCAGGAGCGGTCCCACGTGGGTGTCCACGTCGACGACGGGCTCGAGGAACGGCGCACCGGTCCTGTCCGACGGTCGGATGGGCGCGGCAGCGTCCACAGCCCATGGTTCACCTGTCACTGCGGTCATGGTGCCCGTGGCGGGGAGCCGGTCCGGTCGGTGGCGGCACGTTCCCGGACCCGCTGGGCTCAGCCGGCGAGCCGGACCGCCGGCGTGGCCACACCCACCACCGGCGCGTCCAGGTGGGTGCTGCCTTCCGACCCGGCGAAGGTGGCGTCGCCGAAGGCGAACACCCCGCCGTCGGCGGCCACCAGCCAGTAGCCCTTGCCGTCGGGGGTGGCGGCCATGCCGACCATCGGCTTGTCGAGGTGGTGCCCGGCCATCGATCCGTAGGAGGCGGCGGTGCCGAACGGGTAGACGGCGCCGTCCGCTCCCACCAGCCAGTAGCCCGTGCCAACGGGGGCGGCGGCCGCGCCGACGATGTCGGACACGCCACTGCACACCGAGCCCGGCGCCGGGCACGATCCGGCATAGCGGGCGGTCCCGAAGGCGAACACCCCGCCGTCGGCCCCCACCAGCCAGTAGCCCGTGCCACCGGGAGTGGCGACCATGCCCACCACCGGCGCGTCCAGGTGGGTGCCGCCCATCGACCCGGCGTAGGCGGCGTCACCGAAGGCGAACACCCCGCCGTCGGCGGCCACCAGCCAGTAGCCCTTACCGTCCGGGGTGGCGGCCATGCCGACCATCGGCTTGTCGAGGTGGTGCCCGGCCATCGACCCGTAGGAGGCGGCGGTGCCGAACGGGTAGACGGCGCCGTCCGCCCCCACCAGCCAGTAGCCCGTGCCGTCGGGGGTGGCGGCCGTGCCGACGATGTCGGACACGCCACTGCACACCGAGCCCGCCGCTGGGCACGACCCGGCGAAGCGGTCGCTCCCGAAGGCGAACACCCCCCCGTCGGCGGCGACCAGGCGGTAGCCGCTGGCCACGTAGGTGAAGTGGTCCCCCGTGGCGGTGGCGCTGGTGCCGCCGGGGCCGGTGACGGTCACGTCCACGGTCCCGATCGAACCGGGCGGCACGGTGGCGGTCAGCTGCGTGTCCGACACCACCGTGAAGGAAGCGGCAGCCGCACCCACGTGCACGGCGGTGGCACCGGTGAACCCGGTTCCGTTCACGGTGACGGTGGTGCCACCGGTGGCCGGCCCGGAGGCCGGCGACACCGAGGTCACCGTGGGCGCCACCAGCACGTCGGCGACGAAGCCGTACTGGGATCCGGAGGGGGTCGTCTGCAGGCTCCCCGCGGTGACCGGGAAGGACGGCGGCGAGGCCAGTCCGCCGATTGCCACCCCGCCGGGAACGGGGCTCATCGACATGGCCCAGTCGGCGCCCGGACCTCCGAGGTAGGTGCCCCAATTGACGGAGGTGGCGTCCGGTGCCAGGTCGACGAGGAACGCGTCGGAGGATCCTCCGCCGTAGGTGACCTGCGGCGCCCCGGCGGTGGCCACACCGCTGGTGGACGCCGTCCCCCCCGCCACCAGCAGGGAGCCGTCCGGTGCCACGACGACGGCGTCGGCCTCGGAGGTGCCGTTGGTGCCACCGAGGTAGGTGGCCCACCGGAGGGTGGCCCCGTTCGGTGAGAGCGAGGCGGCCATGGCCTGGGGCCCGCCTGTGGTGTCCGTCGGATCGACGACGCCCGTGGTGGTGGCCAGGCCGGGGTAGGCCGCCCCGACCACGTCGACGTTGCCGGCCGCGTCGAGGGTGATGCCGTAGAGCTGCATGGCCGGGCCCATCCACGCCAGCCAGGTCACGCTGCCGGTCGGTGCCACCTCGGCCACGAACCCGCCGTCCTTGTTGTAGTTGTTGTTCGTGCTCCCCGAGTAGGCCCCGCCGACCGTCGCCAGCGTGGCGGAGGATCCTCCAGCCACGAAGGCGTCACCCGAACTGTCGAGGGTGAGGGCGTCAACCTCGATGTGCAACTCATTGCCGAGGTTGGTGACCGGGCCGAGGACGAGCCCGCTGGCGCTGTCGTCCACGGTGGCCACGAAGGCGAACGAGTTCTTGGCATAAGAACCGCCCCTCGTGTAGAGGTAGGCCGTGTTGAAGTCCTGGTACGTGCCCGCCGTGCCGCCCATGCCGGGGAAGTCGTTCCACGTGGTGAGCCCGGCGATGTGGGCGTTGCCGGCGGCGTCGACGGCGAGGGCCTCGATCTCGTCCTCACCCGACCCGCCGATGAGGGTGGAGGCGTCGATGCTGCTCCCGCCGGCGGCGAGCACGGTGAGGAAGCCGTCGTTCTCGGCGCCGAAGACCGTGTTGTTGTCGTTGGTTTTGCGCGTGCCGCCGACGATGGGGAAGTCGGGGGAGTCGGTGTAGCCGGCCACGTAGATCGACCCCGATGGGCCGAGGGCGACGGCGGTGGCCACGTCCTCGCCGATGCCGCCGAGGTAGGTGGAGAAGAGGGCGTGGGTGCCGGTCGGGTCGAGCTCGGTGACGAAGGCGTCGGTGAGCCCGCCTCCGTAGGTCGGGGCCAACCCGGGGGCACCGATGAACCCGACGGCGAAGGTGTTCCCGGCCTGGTCGGTGGCCAGGCCGAGGACCTCGGACAGCGGGCCGCCCGACAGGTAGGTGGCGTAGCCCGTCACCACCGTCGGGTCGATGATGAGCGGCCGGCTCCGGTCGTAGGAGCCCACCTGGAACGAGACGGTCGTGCCCTGCAGGCGGTAGGAGGCCGGCACCGCATGTCGGTGGCCACCGACCACCTGCCAGGCGCTGAGGGACCGCTCGGTCACCGGCCCCGCGGCCGACTGGCCGACCAGGTCACCCCGGCTGTCGACGTGCAGGCCGGTCACCCCGGTGAGCCGCATGCGGGCGATCGACGGGTCGGCTCCGGGTGCCACCGTCAGGGAGTACTCGAGGTTGCCGCTGCTACCGGCGTAGCGCACGTCGACGCCCGGCCAGGCGTCGTGGGCCACCACGGTGGAGTAGGTGGGCAGGTCGGAGCGCCACGACTGGCGCGGTCCCACGAACATGTTCACGTGCCCGGGCAGGGCGCCCTGGGTGGACAACCGGGCGGCGGGGTCGGCCCCGACCAGGTCGAGGCCGACCTGGCTGGTGGCGGTACCGGTGGGCGCTGAAGGGGCGGTCCCCGTCCGCGGCGCCGGCGTGCCCGTCCCACCCTGCCCGGTTCCCCGGATGACGGCCAGGTCGACCTGGTCCGGGGTGACCTGTACGTCGTAGCCGGGGGCCCCGGCCACGTAGCTGGGCGTCGCCGTGGTGCCCTGGGCGAAGGCCAGCGGGAGGGTGGCCAGCCTGGTCGTCACGCTCGCCGTGGTGGCGTGGGCTGCGCCCGACGGCGCCCCCGACCCCGCTGAGGTCGCCGACGGACCGTGTGACGTGGTGGCCACGGTGGCGAAGACGGCGGCGCCGACGACCGAACCGGCCACGGCGGCGACCACCACCCGGCGCAGGAACGGCGGCCTGGTGCCGCCCTCCCGGACTGCTCCGGTACCCCAACCCATCAGCCTGCCCTCCTCGTCGGAACCATCGCTGTACTCCCCGGGTGCGACCGGACCGCCCCGGCCCGGCGGGCCGCGGCCACCCGCTTCACCCGGTAGCCGAGCACCCCCGGCTCGGCCGCCTCCGCCGCCGCGTACGCGGCGGCAGCCGCCTCGTAGTCGCCCAGCGCGAACGCGGCCGCACCGGCTCCGTCGTGCGCCCACGACCCGAACAGGCGGGCGTCGTAGGCGAGTCCCTCGCCGGCAAGGGCCTCCAGATCGGTGGCGGCCAGGCCGGCGAACAGGTCGGCCGCACGCCGCGGGTCGCCGGTCGCCAACTGGTGGCGGGCCCGTTGCCAGACGAGCAGCCGGTTGCGGGGGAACCGGGCGGTGGCGCCGGCCAGCAGGCCGGCGGGGTCCTCCCCCCGCTCCACGCACAGGCGCACCAGCTCGACCAGGCACATGCCGCCCAGCGGGTGGGTGTCGCCCTCGTCCGCCGACGCCCGGGCGCCCTGCCGCCATGCCTCCTCGGCGCCGCGGTCGTCGCCGAGCCCGGCCCGGGCCACGCCCAGGCGGTACCAGGTCGACACGTCGCCTGGCCGGCGGGCCAGCTCGCCCTCCAGCAGGGGGAGGTCACGGCGGTGCCGGGCCGGCCGGTCGTTGTCGTAGCCGAGGTGGTCGAGGTGGAGCGGGGCCCTCCCCCACACGGCCCCGCCGGTGAGACCGGTGCCAGGCACGCTGCCCGGCCCGGTGGCGGCGGTGCCCGGTCGGGCGCGGCCGAGACGTTCGATGGCCGGCACCACCCGCTCGTGGATGGGGCGCTCGAACCGGATGGCGGGGTCGTTGCGGAACAGGCGGCACTCCCGGTACCAGGTGAACCCGGTCGCCGGGGTGAAGCCGACCAGCAGGCCCAGCGCGTCGCTCGTCTCGAGCACCTGCCGGGTGGCGGCGGCCGTGCCGGCGCGCACCCGCTCGTCGGCGTCGATGTAGAGGATCCACGTGCCCCGGCACCGGTCCAGCGCCGCGTTGCGGGCGGCGGAGAAGTCGCCGCTCCAGGGCACGTCGGACACGCGTGCGCCGGCCGACGCGGCGATGCCCGCGGACCCGTCGGTGGAGCCGGTGTCGACGACGACGATCTCGTCGACGAGCTCGTGCAACGATGCCAGGCAGCCGGGAAGGTGCTCGGCCTCGTCGCGGACGATCAGTGCCGCGCTGAGCAGCACCGAGCCGTCCGCATCAGTCATCCAGGCCGACCTGGTAGGGGTGGTAGGCGTAGGGGATGTAGCCCCGATGACCGAGGATGGGCATGTCGAGCGGGGGGACCTCCTGGTTCGATGCGAACGCAGGCTCGGGGGTGGCCGACGCCCGGTGGCCGCCCGCCAGCTCGCCGGCAGCGAACGATGCCACCACGGGCACGGCGAACGCGGCCCCGATCACCGCCCGCCGGACGAATTCCCTCCGGTCCATCGGGACCCGCTTGAGCAGTTCCCTGTCGAGCTCGTCGTCGGACACCTACCCCCCTTGGTCGATCTGGTGCACACTACCGAAGATCCGCCCGTGCATGCCGGTCGGCGCGGCCGGATCCTGCGAGAGCGCCTCCTCCAGGAGGGTCGCCGCACCGTCGGCATCGCCCACCGTGAGCCGCAGGCACTGGGCCCGATCGACCACCGAGCACAGCTGGCCGAGCCACTGGGCCGGGGACCCGCCGGGCCCACCCGCCGGATCGCGGGCCCGGTCGGCGAGGGCCCGGACCGCCTCCCACCGGGACCGGGGTCGGAGCCGGTTGGAGCCGCCGTGGTTGCCCTCCAGTTCGACGACGGCGTCGACGGGACCCCGCCCCGCCTCCCAGTCCATGCCGAACGCGGTGGGGTCCACGGTGTGGACCGTCTCGCCGGCCCGGTTCTGGAGCCACGGTGTCGCCGCCAGCACCGGGTCCAGCCAGTCGAGGACGTCGACGGCGTGGCGCCGTACCAGGAACCGACGCGTCACCGCACTGAGCCCACCCACAGCCAGGAACAGCTGGCTGTCGGTCTCGAGCACGTGGCCACGGCGCCCGAGGGCCAGCAGCACGGTGGTCACCCCCGGCGCCCCCCAGCCGGTGAGGACGACACGCCGGTCGCCGATGCGGACGCAGCCGGCCCGCACGACCACGCTGGCGCCCTCCCGGGCGGCGGCCCGGGCCTCGACGTCGGCCAGGAGGCCGTTCAACAGCGTCATGGAGTCGCCGCTGGCGAGACGGGTGCCGTCTTCCCGCTCCAGGGCGAACAGCGGGAGCGGGAGCGTTCCCCCGCCGCCGGGAGCGGCGGCAACAGCACGCAGCTCCTCCCACGCCGGGTCCGCCTCGGGTTGGCGTGCGCGCTGGGCGGCAAGGGCGAGGGTGGGATGGAGAGCGCCGGCCACCGATGGGTCGAGGGTCAGCCGGGTGGCCGCCCCCAGCACCTGCACCTCGATCGGCTGGTGGTCCGCCGTCCCCACCCCCGTCATCCGGGGTCGCCCGGCACCGCCTGCCCGTCATCGGCATGGTCCGGTGGTGCCGCGTCGACCACCAGCCCCACCCGCTCGAACCGGGCCACGCACGCCTCGACCTCGT
The DNA here is from genome assembly GCA_021806045.1 of Actinomycetes bacterium. Lineage (GTDB taxonomy): Bacteria > Actinomycetota > Acidimicrobiia > Acidimicrobiales > RAAP-2 > JAJZDI01. The sequence continues at coordinate 54,034 of JAJZDI010000007.1, read as the reverse complement.
CGACGGGCCGCTCGGGAAGGTCCCACGCGCCCTGGACGAGGTCGACGATGCGGTCGACCGGCAGCTCGCCGTCGCACAGTTCGAGGACCACGGACGCCGTGTGGTTCAGGTAGTGGATGCGGTCGGTGGCCGGGTCGTACACGACGTAGCCGTCGACGATCTGGCTGATCTCGAGGTCGGGGACCTTGCGTGGCCGGCGCTCGAGGCCGGCGGCGTCATCCGTCATCGCTGCCTCTGCGCGCCGCAGGACGGGGGGGCCTGCGCCCGGGGGCACCGACGAGGGCGCCCATGGCCGTGGCCACCGCCGGCGGACCGTGGTGGTCCCGCACCCAGCGCCGGGCGGCCCGGACCGTGCGGGCGCGCCAGGCGGCATCGTCCAGCACCAGCCGGCACCCGTCGACGAAGGCCTCGACGGAGCGGGCCACCACGACGGGCGGTGGCGTCGAGCCGGCGTCGAGGCCGGCGGCTCCGGCCTCGGTGGTCACCACCGGGACGCCGCGGTCCATGGCCTCGAGGATCTTGATGCGGGACCCACCGCCGGCACGCATGGGAACGGCTGCCACACCGGCGGCAGCGTAGTAGGGGCCGACGTCGCCCACGAACCCGGTCACCGTCACCCCGGCGGTCCCGCCGAGCCGACGCACCTCCGGCGGGGGGTCCTTCCCCACCAGTGCCACCGTCACCGGCCGGCCGAGGGCATCGGCCAGGGCGGGCCGGACGGCGTCGCACAGGACCACCGCCGCGTCGGCATTGGGTGGCCACGAGAAGTTCCCCACCAGCAGCAGGTCGGTGGTGACCGGTGCCGTGCCCGTACCCGTGCCCGTGCCCGTACCCGTGCTCGTACCCGTGCTCGTACCCGTGCTCGTACCCGTGCTCGTACCCGTGCTCGTACCCGTGCTCGTACCCGTGGCCGGCACCTCGTTCGGCACCACCACGATCGTGCCGGTGGCCAGTCCGGACCGGGCCTCGAGACGGCCCGCCTCGTCGGCGCTGGCCACCGCCACCCGGTCCACCCGGGGCAGGTACCAGCGCTGCAGGCGCTCGTAGGCGGGGGCGTAGGCGGGAGCGTCGCCGGCGTCCTCACCCGGGTCCGGCAGGTCGGCGGGCACGAGGCCGCCACGGGCGCCCGCCCGCCCGAGCGCGTGGAGCTGCCCGGCCACGGAGGCGTCGTCCTCGTCCACGTCCAGGGTGATCTGCGGCCGGTCGGGCCGGGCCAGCAGGGCGTCGAGCACCGGTGCCAGGTACAGGCGCAGCACGTGGACGGCGTCGAACGAGACGCCTGCCTCCCGCCCCATGCCCAGTGCACGGTCGGTCACGGCCCGGACCACGGCCCCACCGAGCTGGCGGCACGGTGCCGGTCGGGGGGAGGTGGCGGTGAGCGCCAGGCGTAGGGCCGGGTCACCGAGCACGTCGAGGGCGGCCTGCCGGCGGCTCTCCGGAGCCAGCGCGTCGAGGTCGAGCACGTCGTAGGCGGCCGCGAACCGGGTCACCAGGGGCCCACCGCCGCCGGGGCGGTCCCCGTGGACCGGCACGACGAGGACGTGCACCTCCCACCCGGCACCGGCCAGGGCGCCGAGGACGGAGCCGGCCCGCATGGCCAGGCCCCCGCCGGTGGCCGAGGGCGGCTCGGGGGTGACGAAGAGGAGGCGGGAGCCGCTCACCGCGGTCCGGTCCGGTCCGGTCACCGGGGTCCGGTCCGGGCCGGTGACGGGGCGCCCGGGGCGGTCACCGGTCGGCGTGGACGATCTCGAGGTTGGGCATGCCCCAGCACTCGTAGCCCATGTCCTTGGCCATGATCCCGAGGCCCTCCGTCTCGACCTCGCCCGGAGCACGGAACACGGGGTGGGGGTCGCGCGCCCACCGGCTCCCACCGCCGTAGAGCATGGGGGGGAAGACGAGCCCGTTGCGGTGGGCGTCCGCCCGCACCAGGAGCATGGTCCCGCCCACGGCGTCCAGGCGGATCAGGTCGGGGCCGCCCCGCAGCTGGTCCATCCGCACCTGACCGTGCTCCCGCCAGGCGTTCCAGTCGAACGTGGGCCCGCCGTACTCCACCACGCAGTGGGGCTGGACGATGTCGCGGCCGGCGGCGAGCAGGTCGCGGAGGACGGTCGGGGGGTAGTCGCACACGTCCACGTCGAGCCACAGGACCCAGTCCTCGTCGCCCAGGGCACCGACGAGGAGGTGGTTCCTGGCCCGGGCCAGGACCGTCCGGCGGGCCAGCTGGAAGGCGTGGTTCCAGCGGGGGACGCCGGGCGGCAGCCGGAACCCGAAGTCCCGCCGGAGGAGCGTCACCCGGCGGTACCGGCGGCGCAGTTCGCCCTGACGGGCGGTCAGGGCGGCCCAGGTGCCATCGGTGCTGTCACCTTCGAGGATGCCCAGCGACAGGCGGTCCGGCGGGAAGTCGAGCCGGCCGAGCAGCTCGAAGTAGCGGTCGAGGTGTTCTTCGGCGTCCTTCACCGGGGTGAGCACCAGCACCCGGGGATCGGTGGCCGCCGGGGGCGAGGGCAGGGGCTCGTAGCGCCACTCGGGCCGGGACCCCTCGGGCCGTGCCCCCGGGTTGCGCCGCCCGTGCAGTGACGGGGTACCGGCCCGGGCGTCCTGCCGGTCCGCCTCGTCGATGGCGGCCCTGATGGCGTCGCACACCAGCTCGTCGCCTCTCGCCTCCCACAGGGTGAGCTCGTGGCGTAGCCGGGCGGTGAGCCCGGGGAAGGCGCCGGCGAGGGTGGCCAGTGTGGTGACCATGGCGTCACGCTCGGCCCCGGTGCGCCCGCCGGCCGACAGGTGGGCCAGCAGGCCGCGGACCTGGTCGGTGTCGAGGCCGACCGGGGTCGGTGCCTCCATCGGTGCGCCGGGGACGGGACCGCTGGCGCCGGGGACGTTCCCGGTGGCGATGTCGACCGCGCCGCCGGTGCCAACGGCGCTGCCATTGACGCCAGCGACGCCAGCTTCCTCGTGCACGGGGGTGAGCTCCACCTCGAACCCAGGTGTGTGCTCCCAGGTTCCCCGCCAGGTGCCGTCGTCGCCGGGGGTGAGGCGGCAGGTGACGCTGTCGTCGCCGAGGAGGACGAGCCGGAGCGCGGCCGGCGGTCCGGCCGGTCCGCCAGGGTCGGCGCCAGCAGGTCCATCAGGCTCATCGGGTCCGGCGTCCGTTCCATCCTCCACATACCAGGCACGCTCGTGCGGGCTGAAGCCCCGGCCGACCCGGTGGCCGTTGCGGAGCTCGAGGAGCCGGGTGTCGGCGCCGAGGCGCTCGTAGCTGAACCACCGGGTCGTGGCCAGGACACGTTCGGCGTCCTGCGCGGCCGGGGACCGTTCGGGGATGCGGACCATGCGCCCGGACCACAGGGCGCGGAGCTCACGCACGTAGGCCAGGCACTCGGCCTCGAGGGCGAACCCGGGCTCGGCGCGGTTGTCGCCGCGCAGCACCCACTTGGCGCCGGTCCGGTGCTGGAAGGTCACCCGTCCCTCGAAGTCGTGCTGGTAGACGGTGTGGGAGAGGACCTGGGGGGGCGTGCCGGGCATGGCCCAGCGGCGCCCGGTGAGCAGCCAGGCGAAGAGGAAGGTGTCCTTGTCCCCGTTGAGGTACCGGTAGTAGAGGTCGGAGTGGGCGTTCAGGTGCAGGGCCACCATCAGCGGGTGCCACACGTCCGCCTTGCGTAGGAGGACCTGGCCCGTCTCGAACGAGGTGACGGGCCGGTAGGGGAGGCCGACCAGGTCCCAGATGGGGCTGGCCTCGGTGAGGCGCTCGACGTCGGGCCAGAAGGCGGCACCGCCCCCCTCGTCCAGCTGCCAGGCGTCGAAGAGGGGCGTCGGGTCGGCTGCGGGGACGTTGTCGGCGTCGAGGAGGAGGACCTCGGCGAAGCGGCAGTGGGCCAGCGCGTAGGGCTTGAGCTCCCAGCCCCCGAGGAGGCGGACCGGGTGGGTCCGCCGTACTTCGGCCGCGTCGACGACCTCCACCCCCAGGTCCTCGAAGAGGGTCCGTTCGAACGGCCCCAGCTCGGCGGTCCCCAGGTGCCACACCTGGATGGGGAGGGTGCACCCGAGGGTGCGGCGCAAGACGTTGATCGTCACCCAGGCGCCGGTGATGAGGCGGGCCCCGCCGGCGCAGATGACGATGCCGCGCCCGGAGAACCGGTCGGCGGGGTACTCGTCGGGGGCGTCGAGGGCGGCCCGGAGGAGCGCCCGCCGGTCGTCGCTCGCGCCCTCGGAGCTGTTCGGGCTGTTCGGGCCGGGCCCGGGGGCACCCTCGGCGACGCGCTCGGAATCGCTCGCGGGGGGATGGGTGGTCATCGGCGGCGGCCGGCAGATGGCGCCATGGCCACGCACCGTAGTGGCCGGACGGCACGGGCGGCGCCCGGCACCCGCCTACCCGGTAGTCCGGCAGCCCGACCGGCAGCCCGAACGGCATGATGGTCGCGTGCGGCGCATCTCGGTGGTGGGCACCTCCGGCTCCGGGAAGACCACGGTGGCCCGCAGGCTGGCCGGGCGGCTCGGCGTCCCCCACGTCGAGCTCGACGCACTGTTCCACGGGCCCGGCTGGCAGCCGGCCGACGCCAACGCGTTCCTCGCCGCCGTCGACGACGCGACGTCGGTTGCCGGCTGGGTCGCCGACGGGAACTACCGGGCGGTGGTGGGCGAGGGCCCCGTCTGGGCACGCGCCGACACCGTGGTGTGGCTCGACCTACCGCGTGCCGTGGTCATGCGCCAGGTGGTGTGGCGCACCCTCCGGCGCGCCCTTCGCCGTGAGGAACTGTGGAACGGGAACCGGGAGCCCGTCCTCGGTCTGCTGCGGTGGGACCCGGAACGGTCCGTCGTGCGGTGGGCGTGGACCACGTTCGACGAGCGCCGGCAACGTTTGGAGGAGGCGATGGCGGCGCCGTCGTGCGCCCATCTCACCTTCGTGCGCCTGCGCAGCCGTGCCGAGATCGAGGCGTTCCTGGCCGGTGCCGAGGTGGGCCGCGCAGCGACCGGCGAGTGACCCGCCACCGCCGGCGGGCGAGCAGGCGGTCAACCGGCGCCGTGCGCTCCCGGAGGCGGCGTCCCGCCCGGACCCGGTCCGGGTCGCGGTCGCCACCGGCGCCAGGTTGCCGTGGCCGCCGCACGCGTCTTCTCCTCGAAGCGCAGCTCGACGCCGACGGTCATCTCGGACCCGGTGGCCCGCGACACCGCAGCCCACAGCTCGACCGGTTCGTGGAGGGGCGACGGGCGCAGGTAGCGCACGTCGATGGCGGCCGTGACGAAGGCCAACGGTGCACCGCCGAGTGCCTCCCACCCCTGGCGCCTCGCCTCCAGCACCACCGCGGCTGCGCTGTGGCAGTCGAGGAGGGTGGCGATGATCCCGCCGTTCAGGAACCCGACGCCGTTGTCGTGCTCGGGCCACGGCATGAACTGACCGGTGACCGCGCCGTCCGCGCTGTAGGTGGGGGCCTCGTAGCTGCGGAGCTTGAGCCCCTTGGGGTTGGCGTGGCCGCAGCCGAAGCAGGTCAACGTGGGGTAGAGGCGCTCCTGCACGCTCAGCTCGTGGTCGCCAGTCTTGGCGCCGGCGCGATCGTCGCCACCGGGGTCGGGGCAGGGGTCAGCTCCGGTGCCGTGTTGATCGTGGGAGTGGCCGGGCGTCATGCCATGAGGCTAGGTCGGGGCGCGATCTGCTCACAGGCGACCGGGTGTGCGACCTACGGAGCGCGACGTGGCTCCGACGCGTGCCGGGCGCTGGGACACGATCCGGCTGACCGGTATCGTGATGATGGATGGTGGGGAGTTGGCGGGACTGGGGTGAATCAGCCGGCGACGCCCCGTGGCTGCGACCCGGCGAGTGGATCGCGTGGCGAGGTCGGCCCGATCCTCATGTCGTGTTCGCCCCCCAGGACGCGTTCCTTCTTCCACTGAGCATCGTCTGGACCGGCTTCTTCGTGGCCGTGGCGCTCAGCACGCGTCATGGCGGATCTGCCGTGCCAAATTTCAGCACGTTTCCGTTCCTCGTCGTCGGCGCCTATCTGGTCATTGGCCGGTTCATCGTGAAGCTCTGGCGCTTCCACCGGACCCGCTATGCACTCACTGACCAGCGTGCAGTCGAGATCATTGGGCGCCGGGTGAAGCGCGAGGCGTCGCTGGCCGATCCGATGACGGTCACGCGCCGGCGCGGTGGTCATGCAATCGCCGTGTGGAAGCTTCCGTCGAGCCACGAGCGTCCCGGAGGGGTTCGCGCACTCCTCGGTGCGGGAACGATGCCGACCGACATGCTTCGAGGCACTGGCTGGCCCGGTGCCGATTGGTTTGCACGACCCGAGCTGGCGTTCGTGAACATCGCAGATCCCGATCGCCTGGAGTCGGCAGCTCTGCAAGGCGGCTTCAATCTGACCACGAAGGCGACCACCACGGCACTCTCCCCGCCTGATGCCGTCTCGCAGACCGGTAGGCGCACGCTGGGTGCAAAGGTCACGGGTTGGATCAGGTCCCGCCTGTTGCGCCGACAGTACGCATTGTGGACGCCTCTCCCTCCAGCTGACGCCATTGAACGGTTGCGTATGCATTTGGCGCCCACACGGATGATGTCGTGGGTTGGAGGATCGATCTACACGGGGAAGGTGTCGGGGTGGCAGGTGCGCCTGGTCTGTCGTAGCGGTCTGAACAACTCGTGGCGATGGAACTTCCGGGGCGCGGTCGCTGTGAACGGCCCGGGGTCCTGGCTCGTCGGCACGACGGGCCCACTCGAGGTCGTAGCGGTGTTCAGCGCCATATGGGGTGGGCTCGCTTCGCTCTTCTTCGTCGGAGGGACGATCGGTCTGGTGTCCCAGCTGGTATCGGGACATTCGCCCACCGCACTGCCGGCGGTGTTGGTCCCCGGGGCGATGATCGCCTTCTTCGTCGGCATGATCGAGTTCGCTTACCGGTCAGCGGCCCACGAGTGGGACATGATGGACACCTGGCTCCGCCAGCTTCTCCAGGCCCCAGGACCGTCTTGACCGGCCGTCCGACCTCATGGCGCGGGCCGGGACCTTCGAAGATGAACGTGCCCGAGGCGGCAGCGGCCCGTCCCACCTGCACCCGACGAACGTCGAGTTGCGCCCTCGCTCGACGCAGACGCGCCGTCCTCGAGGGGAGCGCTCAGTGCGTACGACATTGGACGGGCGGGCGCGCTTGTTCCAGAGGGGCTCGATGTTCCGCACCTCGTCTTCGCGAGCGGTCTTCCCGAGAGGCCCCGGTCACACGATCCGAGGACTGCCGTCTGTGCACCCACACCGGGCCGACCGTGACCGGGAAATGGATTCCCCGAGTACCGGAACTGCCTGCTGGTCAGGCCCTCGGTCTGGACAACAGATGGCGACGCGTGGCCCCGCTGACGCAGGTGTCACCAACCCGGTGCTGCCCCACACGAGAACACGGAGTCGGATGGCGAGGAGGGTGTTACCGGATCAGATCACGACGGCGAAGCATGTCGATCGCCGATGGCGACGGCCGCTGATCGTCAGTCGCCTGCGTCGTCGGTCATCCACTGGGCGGGGATGATCGGAGCTGCGCGAGCTGGCCCTCGACGGTGGTGACGATGGTGTCCGGAACGCCGGCTGTCTCGTCCCGGGCGGCCTCGATGGCATCCGGCGCTCGGTAGAGGATGTCCTCGATGATCTCCTCGCATCGCCGGCGCGGCAGCCCCCAGCTGGCTCCTTCGTTGACCAGTCGCTGCGCTGTCACCCCGTCCGTGCGGCGGACACCGTCCACGTACATCGCCAGCCGGTCGTCGCCGTAGACCAGCGTGCACATCGCGTCGTAGAGAGGGGCGAGGTGCAGGGCGCCGGAGCGTTCGTGGAGGAGTGAGACGTTCTTCGCATGGGCATCGCCGTTCCCGACCAAGGTGTTGAGGGTCGCCGCCTGCAAGAGGCGTTCGAGCGAGTCCCGGGCCGCCGCCGTGGCGACGATGTCGGCGATCCGTGCCAGCGACGGTCCACCGTCCTCCTGGTACTTGTCGCCCGGCCTCGTCCCGGTCGCCTGGCAGAAGTCCTCCTGGTGGATCCGCTCCACCGTCCCATCCGGCCGCACCATGCGGTCGTAGCGCTCGACGACAACCAGCTTGCGTCCCGCCACCTCCGTCGTCTCCACGCTCGCAACCTGGAGGCCGAGATGCTTCGCAACGCGCATGCAGAAGGCTTCGTTCTCGACCGTGTTCGGATGGGCGGCGGTCTCGGGCTTGAGGATGTGCGTGGAGGGCGTACCGGCCACCGGCCGCCCCCACGTCCCGTCCGGCATCCGCGTCAGGAGCAGCTTGTCCTGCACGCCGGCGAGGGAGATCCGAACGCGGCCGCTGGCGCCGAGGGGTGCACTCCGGAGGTTGCGCACGAGGTCGGCGAGTTGGTCGTCAGAGAGGGGCTCGGCGGTTGTCGTCGTTGACGGCGGCGGGCCGGACTCCTCCATCGGCTGGATGACGATCGCTCCGGCACAGTCCCGGCCGAGTGCGTTGATCAACCCGTGCGTGTCGTCGGCATCAACCCCGACACGTCGGGCGATGATCCGTCGCGATTCGCCTTCGGGGAGAAGGCCGTCGAGGAACGGTCGAGCGATGCCTTGAGGGAAGCGTTCCGTCCGGACGGGCAGCGACAACGACAGCAGCGGGGTACCGGGTGCATACCGTCGGCGCGCCTCGTCCGTGTAGGTCAGGCGCGGCCCGCGCCTGTCGCTGGCGACCGTCGCAACGCACGATGCGTAGAGCCAGACGGCGAGCTCATCCGCCACTACCACTCCGCCTGTTCCAAGGTCATGCGCACGCCGAGGTGCCGGAGCACCCGCAGGATCCTGCGGACCTGCTCCGTCTCCTTGCCGCTTTCGAGATTCGACAGGTAGGTCCGGTTCAGCCCGGCAACCTCGGCGAGCTGCGCCTGGGAGAGTCCCGCTTCCGTCCGGTAGTGGCGGATGGCTGTGCCCAAGGATTCCGGGGTGTAGACGCGGTATGACCCGTCGGAGGGCGGGGCTGGATCGGATGTCTCCATATCGAGACATAGTGACATGGTCCGGATTTCAGGACAAGCGACCTCAGTCCTGATTACCGGACACGAAATGGCTGTCCGGAAATCAGGACCAGATCTGATCGCCCGCGATCGCCGGCCGGCCCCGGATGCACGTCAGGTGTGTCGAAGCGTGCTGGGTGGCTCGACCATGCGGTGCAGCCTCGGGGGCGAGGTCGCCTCCCCCGCTCCGGGCCGACGCGCGGCGGTGACGAAGGTGACCGTGGCCATCGGGAGCTCCTCCACTCGGTGGGTCCGGCACCGATTGTCGTGCCCCGCCGGCACCCCTACGCTCTGCCCTTGCGAGGCGGAGGACCGCTCGTCGGTCGGGCCGGCGAGCTCGACGGCGTCGTGCGATGCCTTCTCGCGGGCAGGGGCGTCACCGTCGACGGCCCACCGGGCGTCGGCAAGACCCGGCTCATTGGCGAGGTGGCAGCGCTGCTGGCCGCCCGGAGCGACGTCCACCTGGTGTCCGTGGCCGCCACGGCCGCCTCGCAGCCGGTCCCGCTCGGCGCGCTGGCCACCCAGCTGGTGGGCGCACCCCCGGGTGCGGACGCCTCAGCCCTGGTCGGGCATCAGTGCGCCGGCGTGCTTCAGGTGTAGGAACAGGTGGAGTGGATCGGTCGGTGACTGCACGAACTCGCCTTGATGTTCGTAGAACGATCGGGCCTGTTCGTCGCGAGCGTGGATCAGGAGAGCGCGCACCCCAACGTCCTCCGACACACGTATGGCTCTTCGGATCGCGTCGACAAGCAGGCCCTTGCCGACCTTGCGGTTCTGTTCGGACACGTCCACTGCGAGTCGGGCCAAGAGCAGGCACGGGATCTGATTGGGCACACCGCCGTTCGTGATCTGATCGGGAGCTTCCGCTTTCTCGACGCCGGCGGTGGCCAGCGCGTAGTAACCAACGACGCGGTTGCCTCTCGTGGCCACGAAGACGCGAGCGTTGCCAGAGCGGTGGTTCACCCATGCGTAGTCCTTGAGCCACTCGTCCAGCTCGTCGGCTCCGCTCGTGAAGTCATCTGTGACGTGGGTCTTCTCGAGCGGTGCCGGCGGCTCGAGCGGCTGCTCAGGCATACGACAGCGGTTACTCCTGCATATCGAACACGGTCGGCTCGCTGAGGAGGGCAGCGAGCTTCGGGGTGCGCGTGGCGGGGGCGTCGAGGAGAGCTTCGAAGTCAGCCCACGCTTCGTCAGAGAGGACGAACCACCGACGATCGGCAAGCACCCGTTCGGCGTTGGCGGTAGCGCTCTCGAGCACGAAGTCGGTGACGCTCTTGTCGACCGCGGCGGCAGCGCTGCGAATCAGCTGCTGCTGTTGCGAGGATGCCCTGATATTGAGACGTGCATCCCGCTGATTCCGCCCGGTGGTGGACTGGATCGCCATGATGGTCTCCTTGTACAGCCGATGTACACCGGCGTGTGCAGACAACGTACACCCAAAGCGCGCCGTTGACAATCCGGACAACGGTCACAGAGACCAGGCAGCTTGGGGGCGCTCGCGGCTCGGCTTCTAACGGATCCTCTGACGCATGGCCCGACACGGGCCGTTCTTGGTCGGATCAGCCGAAACCGTCCGACACGCGAAAGCTCAACGGCATATTCCGGCACCACCCGTCACCCGCTGGAACGGTCGGGCAGCAGCTCGCAGACCGGGTCGGTGGGTCGGCCCTCTCGACATACGAACGGTGACCTATCGAGGGCAGGCAACGCTCACTCCGAATCGTTAGGGTGCGTGGAGGGCGCGTCGGTCGCTCGCTCCGACGTCGATCAGGCCCCCCACCCCCGCTGACCTGCATCTTCTCGGTGGTCGGGACCGGCGTCGATCGGGTGACCTCGCGCATTTCAGGGCACGGAGGGGGTTGGCGGTGCATCGCTCGCGGCCTCGATGGACCGACGAATGCCTTGGCCGCCGGCAAGAAATGCACTCACCGTCAGTGACCGTCACTGACGCCGATTCGCACCGATTTCCAATCCGTTAGGGCACGTGGAGGGCACGGAGGTCAGGCCGAGTCCCGGCGTCCGGCGCCGTCGCGGCGGACGGTCTCCTCGGCGCACGCAGCGATGGGTCAGTTCGGCGCGGATGCTGATCATCCTGGGTCTCGAGGGTCCCGGTCCATCGGGAGTGATTGCGATTCTTGCGATTCTTGGTAGGCTGAGGCGTAGATCGGGGAGGTGGCTGATGGGTGCAATTCGAGAGGAAACGGTGTTCCCGCCGGGGGACGCCGAGGTGCTCGCCACGTTGGCCGCCCTCCTCAAAGCAGGTAATGAACCGCTCCGGCTCGTGGCCGCCGACGGCGACGAGGCACTCCTTCCGGACGAATTGCGACGGGTCCTCACGACGGTCGTCTCGTCGATGCACCGAGGACAGGCCGTCACGCTGGCCCCGCTGGCCATGCGGCTCACGACGCAGCAGGCGGCCGATCTGCTCGGCGTCAGCAGGCCGACGCTCATCAAGCTGCTGGAGGATGGCCGGATCCCCTACGAAACCCCGAACCGCCACCGCAGGATCCGACTCGTCGACTTGCTCACGTTCCAGCAGACCAGGCAAACCGAACGCCGGCAGGCCCTGTCCGAGCTGACCGGCGACTCCCAGGACCTCGGGGTCTACGAAGGAACGGTCGAGGACTACGAGGCCGCCCTCGCCGAAGCCAGGCAGAAGCTCGCGTAAGCGGCGGGTCTTCCGTGTACTCCGCGCTCCTCGACGCCTGCGTGCTGGTCCCGAACGCCCTGTGCGACACGCTCCTCAGGCTCGCCGAACGTGGCTTCTACGGGCCGTTGTGGTCAGCGCGCATCCTCGACGAGACGAGCTGGGCCCTCCAGAACGTGCATCCGGACATCCCGCACGACCGGATCCGGCGCAGGATCGACCTCATGGACGCCACCTCGAGGACGCGCTCGTCGAGGGTTGGGAACCGGTGTGCGCCGGTCTCGATCTCCCCGACGACGACGATCGTCACGTGCTGGCCGCAGCGATCCGAGGCGGTGCCCAGGTGATCGTCACGTTCAACGTGAAGGACTTCCCCGGGGAACGCCTCGAGCCCACCGGGGTGGCAGTCGCCCACCCTGACGACTTCCTCCTGGACCAGCTCGACCTGCACCCAGGGCTGGTGCTCCAGGTCCTCACCGAACAGGCCCGGGATCTGCGAAACCCACCGAGTGACATCGACGGCGTGCTGAACCGCCTCGAGCGCTGTGGGACCCCACGGTTCTCTGACGCCGTGCGACTGCTCGAACCAGACGAGCGGTAGTGGGATCGTCGGCGTCACCATCGGCTTCCGCAGCAGCCTGCCACCCGCGCACGCGTGTCACGCCACTTCCGTGTCGCGCCGAGCGCAGATCCACGAGGAATCATCCAGTCCCGACACGGCCACGGACGGGCGCTCTCGAGTTCAGCACCTGCGATCGAAGACGCCCTCCTGCCGGAGCCGACCGCCGACGTAGGGCCGGACCAGATGCTCGCGGCGGGGTCGCTTCAGACGTTCACGCCCGCCCATCGGTGGCGGAAATGACCGGCTTCGCCACCGTGAGGGACCCACGACACGGGGGCATCGAGGGGATAGCCGGTGGACTCGCCGCCTGGCCTGTTCTCTCAAACAGCCTGTTCTCAGTAACACAGAACGCTGATGTAGAGAGAACAACTGTCTGCTATCGTGGTGTTCGCCGTGACAGAGAACGGGCCACTTGCAGAGAACGACATGGCCAAGGCCGCCGTTGCCTGGCTCCAACAGCGCCTCCCCGAGAGCTGGGAGGTCGGACCGACCTCTCGCGCCGATTTCCAGATGGACGGCACCACGGTCGGTGCCGCCATCGACATCAAAGGCTCGAACGGCACCTACACGACGGTGGTCGTCGAGGTGAGGCGTGGGTTCGGCCCGCGTGACGTCGACCGGCTCCTCACCGGAGTCGGGCGGACCCTCAAGCTCCTCTCCCCGAACATCCCCATCCTGCTCGTCGCGACGTGGCTGAGCCCCCGGACGCGGGAACTGCTCGCCGCCGAGCAGATCAATTACCTCGACCTGACCGGCAACGCACGGATCCGCCTCGACAACCCAACCGTCTACATCGAAACCCAGGGAGCCCTGAAGGACCCGAATCCGCAGCCGAAGGGCAAGGCTCGCGTTCAGGGCCCCAAGGCGGGCCGACTGATTCGGTTCCTGGTCGACGTTCGCCCGCCGTACGGGGTCCGAGAGCTGGCTGCCTCCTCGGGCCTCGCCGTGAGCTACGTCTCCCGGGTGCTCACCTCGCTCGACGACGAGGCACTGGTCGAGCGCTTCGAGCGTGGCCGGGTGAAGTCCGTCGACGTGATCCGGATCCTGCGCCGCTGGGCCGAGACGTATGACGTCTTCCGCACGAACAAGGCGCAGCGCTATCTCGCACCCGCCGGTGCAGCGACGGCGCTGGAGCAGCTCCGGCGGAGTGTCGGGCGCGCCGCGGTCACCGGATCCTTTGCCGCTAGACGGCTGGCGCCGGTCGCCGCGCCGACGCTCCTCACGGTCTATGCCGACGAGCCCAAGGCGGTGGTCGAGGCACTCGGCCTCATCCCGGCCGATCAGGGCGCCAACGTCGCCATCCTCCAGGCATTCAATCCCGTGGTCTGGGAGAGCACATCCGTCGTGGACGGCGTCACCTACGTCGCACCCTCGCAAGCTGCCGTGGACTGCCTGACGGGGAACGGCCGGATGCCTGCCGAGGGCGACGCCCTGCTGCAGTGGATGACGGACAACGAGAGCCTGTGGCGCCTCGACCGTCTCCCAGATCGGTCTGCCGATGAGTGACGGCCCCGCTCCGGATCCTCTCTACGTCGCTGCCCGCGCCGTCCTGCTGGATGCCCTGACACTGCTGGCTCCACACGGACCCGCAGTGATCGTCGTCGGAGCGCAGGCTGTCTATCTGCGCACAGGTCACGGTGACGTCGGAATCACGATCGCTCCCTACACCACCGACGGTGATCTCGCGATCGATCCGACTCTGCTCCGATCCGAGCCGGACCTCGAAGCGCTCATGAGCGGAGCCAACTTTGACGCCGAGCAGCCGGGCATGTGGCGGAAGGTCGTGCGAGTCGGAGGCGAGGACGTTGTCGTCCCGATCGACCTCATCGTTCCCGAGGGAGCGAGCACGGGCGAGGGCCGACGCGGTGCGCGCATCCCGCCGCACGGCAAGCGCGCAGCACGGCGGGCGGTTGGGCTGGAGGCTGCTCTCGTAGATCACAGCCCCATGGTGGTCACAGCGCTCGATCCGTCCGACATGCGGACCGTCACGGTCGAGGTCGCCGGCCTCGCTGCGCTTCTCGTTGCCAAGGCACACAAGATCAACGACCGGGTCCAGGGTGGTCGGCCTGACCGCCTCAGCGACAAGGACGCGGCGGACGTTTACCGCATCATGCAGACGTCCCGGCCGGCCGACGTCGCTGAGACCATCGCTGGTCTGCTGACAGATCAGCGTTCCGCGGACGTCACTCGACAGGCGTTGGAGCTCATGGACGCGCTCTTCGGCCGCAAGGCTGGTGAGGGTGTCGCGATGGCACGGCGGGCTTTGCAGCTAGCCGTCGATCCGGATCAGGTGGCCACGCTGTGCGTCGCCTTCACCGAGCGCATTCTGGGGAACGCCTGACCTTCCCGCGGGCATCCTCGGGGCGGAACCCGGCGGTCCGGTCCCTCTCGAGATGAGACAGTGCCCCATCGACGGCGAGCAAGACCCACTCCAGGAACTGTCAGGGTACGTGGAGGGCACGGCGGTCGCTTGCGCCGTCGTCGGTCAGGCCCGCACCCCCGCTGACCTGCACCGTCTCGGTGGTCGGGACCGGCGTCGATCCGGTGACCTCGCGCTTTTCAGGCGCGCGCTCTACCAACTGAGCTACCCGACCCTGGCGCCCGGCTCCCTCTCGGGAGCCGACCGACAGCTGTCCTCGGCGTACCGAGGTGGCGGACCTGACGGGATTTGAACCCGCGACCTCCGGCTTGACAGGCCGGCGTGCACTCCAAACTGCACCACAGGTCCCCGACGCACCTGCGCTGGGGTATGTCGCACCCCCAACGGGATTCGAACCCGTGTTACCGCCTTGAAAGGGCGGCGTCCTCGGCCACTGGACGATGGGGGCTCCGAACCCGGACAGGGCCTTAGGAGATTAGCAGAGCCCCTGGCCGGCCCACACGGCCGCCTCCGACCCGGCGGCACGGTCGCGCTCCGGCACGGCAACCTCGGCGGCAGCACCCCGGCCACGGCCGGGCCCACGGACAGGGCGGGGCCTCCGGAGAGGGCCGCGACCGGGTGGCCCGCTCGCTGCCCCCCTACGCCGGCAGGCCCGTGATCGGGTCGACCCCGCCGTCGGGCAGGTCGGCCGCGACCGCCTCCACGATCAGCTCCTGGAGGGCGCCGAGCACCTCGTAGACGCGGAACAGCGGTGCATCGGGGTCGGAGCTCGGTGGCGGGACCATCTCCTCGGAGACGTCCAGCCTGGTCCCGAGGACGAGGCGGACGGTGCCGATGGCCCCCAGCCAGTCCTCGAGCTCGTCCCGGTCGACCGTCTTGGCGTGGGCGGTGCTGGCCAGGGTGGCGAGGACCTGCCGGTGGTGGTCGGCCAGCACGTTGTCGACCAGGTCCCGGTAGGCACGTTCCTCGTCGGCGTGCTCATCCCCCACGTAGGCCGGCGGGTACAGGCGCCGGGTGACGTCGTCACCCGACCGCAGCACCGGTGCGAACTGGTCGGCCAGCGAGGCCAGCACGTTGCGGACGGACGGGTCGAGGTCGATCTTGAAGCGCCCGTCCCGCTTGCGGCGGATCGGGGACGTGTAGGAGGGGCTCACCGGGACGGTCCCTCCTGGCACGCCGATCCCTCCTGGCACGCCAGCCCCTGCGGGTGCGTCACCCCGACGCTCGACCCCATCCGGCCCGTGGCGCAGCCCCTCACCCCGACGGCTCCATGGTCGCCCACAGGCCGTGCTCGTGCAGCCGGTAGACGTCGAGCTCGGCTCGCTCCTTCGTCCCCGAGGAGACCACCGCCCGGCCCTTCGTGTGGACGTCCATCATGAGCCGGGTGGCCTTCTCCTTCGAGTACCCGAACAGCTTCTGGAAGACGTAGGTCACGAACGACATCAGGTTGATCGGGTCGTTCCAGACGATCACCAGCCATGGCCGGTCCGTCTGCTCCCCCGTGTCGCTCGCGGGCAGGTCCAGCTCGGACGGGGCCGTGCCCGTCTCGGCCACCGCCACCCGGCCGTGGCGCCGGTTCACGCCGTCACCTCGACCACCGGCGTGCCCGCCTGTTCCAGCTCGGATCCGTCCATCGCCATCGCCCCCGCATCCCCATCCCACACATCCCCATCTGCAGTCTCGGCCCGGTGGTCCGCCAGCCCGTGGTGGAACCACAGCACCACCGACAGTACGGCGGTGGCGCCGACCACGTGGATGCCGACCAGCACCGCCGGCAGGTGGGTGAAGTACTGGGTGTAGCCGATGACCCCCTGCACGACCATGACGCCGAGCACGATCCGCCCCCGGTCCTGCACCCCCGCCGGGGCGTTCGACCGCCACAGCAGGTAGAGGAGGACGAGCAGGACCACCCCGGCGGTGAGCACCGTCTCGGCGTGGATGCGGGCCATGGTGACGAGGGCCATGGGGATCCGCTTCGCCCCCGGACCACCCGCGTGCGGCCCCGTCCCCGTGACGCCCGTGCCCGCGAACAGGGCCAGCACGATCACGGCGAAGAACGCCCGGGACAGCACCACCAGGCGGCGGCTCACCAGCGGAGATCCCCGCCCGGGCGCGTGGCCCGCCCGCAGCACCAGCACGACCCCGTCGGCCAGCACTGCCATGCCCAGCATGAAGTGCCCGGCCACCACGTAGGGGTTCAGCTTGCTGTAGACGACGATGGCCCCGACGACGGCCTCGCCCATGACGCCGGCGACGAGGCCGCCCGCCAGCCAGGTCAGGTCACGGCGGCGGGGCCGGCGGGCCAGGGCGGCCACGAACGTGACCGCGCACGCCACCACCAGCACCACCACGACCATGCGGTTGCCGAACTCGACGACGGGGTGGAGCGACAGCGGTGGGGTGATGCTCTGGTGGGCGCACGTCGGCCAGTCGGGACAGCCCAGGCCCGACCCGGACAGGCGGACGGCGGCGCCGGTGGCCACGTTGGCCACCACCAGGGCCGCGGTGATGCGGGCCAGCAGCAGGAATCGTCGGGGCCCGACGGCGAGACGTGACACCGTCGGTCGATCGTACCGGTCCTGGCTGGGGTGCCGAAAGGGCGCCTCCGACGCCGGATGGGGCGGAAGGGCACCGACCTCGCCCCGGCCAGGCCGGTCGGGGGCGAATGGTGGGGAGGGGGCCCGGCGTCGTAGTCTGGAACAGATGTCAGTGCCGGCCGTCACCCTCGTGACCGGGCGGGCACGTGTGACCCGGGTCAGCGCCTATGTCGCGTTGACCAAGCCGCAGATCATCGAGCTCCTGCTGGTCACCACGCTGCCCGCCATGATCGTGGCGAAGCGCGGCCTGCCGTCGCCCTGGTTGATGGTGGCCACCCTGGTCGGGGGTGCCCTGGCCGCCGGCGGTGCCAACGCCATCAACATGGTGGTCGACCGGGACATCGACAAGGTCATGCACCGCACCCGGAACCGGCCCCTCGTCACCGGGGCCCTCACCCCCCGGGCCGCCCTGACCTTCGCCCTCGCCCTCGAGGCGGTGGCCTTCGTGGAGCTGTGGCTGGCGGTCAACCTCCTCTCCGCCGTCCTCGCCGTCTCCGCCACCGCCTTCTACGTCTTCGTCTACACCCTGTGGCTCAAGCGGACCTCCAGCCAGAACATCGTCATCGGCGGGGCGGCCGGGGCGGTGCCGGTACTCGTCGGGTGGGCGGCCGTCACCAACTCGCTGGCGTGGGCCCCCCTCGTCATGTTCGGCGTCATCTTCATCTGGACCCCTCCCCACTTCTGGGCCCTGGCCGTCAAGTACAAGGACGACTACGAGGCGGCCCACGTACCCATGCTCCCCGTGGTGGCCACCTTCAAGCGGACGGCGGCCGAGATCGTCGCCTACACCGTCGCCCTGGTGGCCGTGACCCTGGTGCTGGCCCCGGTGGCCCACCTGGGTGCCATCTACATCGCCTCCGCCGCCGTGCTCGGCGCCGGGTTCGTGGTGCTCACCGTGCGCCTGTGGCGCTCGGTCACCCCCAAGGCGTCCATGGCCGTCTTCCGCTACTCGATCACCTACCTCACCCTGTTGTTCGTGGCCATGGCGATCGACGTCCTCGTCGCCCATTGACGACCGAGGGCGCTGCTCCCGCCGAGGGCGCCGCTCCTGGTGAGGGCGCTGCTCCTGCCGAAGGCAGTGGCCCTGCCGAAGGCGCTGCTCCCGCCGGGGGCGCCGGCCCGGCATCCGGCACCCGTCGCCCCCGCCGGGTGCGGGCGCTCGTCGCCGGCATCGTGGCCGCCTGCGTCCTCGCCCTCGTCCTCTTCGGCCTGGTGGGCGTCGGCTCGAACTCCACCACCACGCCGGGGGTGACGGTGGGCAGCGTGGCACCTGACTTCACCCTCCCCTCCGTCCTCCCCGGTCCCCCCGTCCACCTCGACGCGCTGGGCGTCGACCGCCACGTCCCCGTGGTCCTCAACTTCTTCGCGTCGTGGTGCGGGCCCTGCCAGCAGGAGACCCCCCTCCTCGCCCGCACGGCGAAGCGTGCCATCGCCGCCCGTGCGAACGTGCAGTTCGTCGGGGTCGACGTGAACGACCCGACCGACGGCGCCTCCTTCGTCCGCAGCTCGGGCATCCCCTACCCGGTGGGCGCGGACACCACCCTCCGGGTCACCTCCGCCCTCTACGCGCTGAACAACCAGCCGAACACCTTCTTCATCGACGCCTCGGGCCACGTCGTCGGCCACGTGATCGGCGCCCTCACCCCGGCCACCCTCACCACCTGGCTCCACCGGTTGTCGGTGCCCGTGGCGGCGGCGTAGGGTCGCTTAGAACCGGTTTCAGTTTTGGGGCACCGGCCCGCAACCGGCACAGCGATCGGAGGGGAGCGCATGGTCGCCGACACCAAACCCGGACCCGGGGCGGCCGGAGGGGTGGGACCCGCCATCGAAGGCAGGACGGTGGTGGTGGTCGGCGTGACCGGCCAGGTGGCCGAACCGGTGGCCATGGCACTGGCCGGCGCCAACGAGGTCGTCGGCGGGGCCCGGTTCCGGGACGCCGCCGCCCGGGAGCGCCTCGAGGCGGCCGGCGTGCGCTGTGTCCCCATCGACCTCGCCACCGGCGACGTCGCCGGCCTGCCCGCCGATGCCGACGTCGTCCTCAACTTCGCCGTGGTCAAGTCGAACAAGTGGACGACCGACCTGGATGCCAACGTGGGTGGCCTGGCCGACCTGATGGAGCACCACCGGCGGGCCGTCGCCTTCCTCCACTGCTCGTCCACCGCCGTCTACAAGCCGATGGGCCACCACGTCTTCGCCGAGGACGACCAGCTGGGGGACAGCCACGCCGTCTGGCCGTTCCTGCGGACGTACAGCATCTCCAAGATCGCCGCCGAGGCCACCGCCCGCTGGGCGGCGCGGCGCTTCGACCTCCCCACCACCATCGCCCGGCTCTCCGTCCCCTACGGGGACGGCGGCGGGTGGCCGGCCATCCACCTCGAGATGATGCTCAACGGCTCACCCATCCCCGTCCATGCCGACGCCCCCAGCGTCTACCACCCCATCCACGAGGACGACATCGCCGCCATGCTCCCGGGCCTGCTGGCCGTGGCCGGCGTGCCCGCCGTCACCGTCAACTGGGGCGGGGACGACGCCGTGAGCATCGAGGAGTGGTGCGGGTACCTGGCCGAGCTGACCGGGCTCGAGGCCACCTTCGCCCCCACGGAGGACACGCTCGACAGCGTCCAGATCGACCTGACCCGCATGCACGAGCTGGTCGGCCACACCCGGGTGCCGTGGCGCGAGGGCCTGGAGCGCATGGTGGCGGCACGCCACCCGGAGCTCCTGCGGGTGGCGGGGGCGGTGGCGAACGCCGACGATTGACGCCGGCCGCTGAGCGGGGCCAGCGCCGGCGACGGGTGGCTGCTCCCCGGCGGCGGGCGCCTACTCCCAGCGGAACGCCAGCGCGGCCACGACGGGAGCCGCCACCGCCCACACGGCCAGGACGACCCAGTCGGTGGTCGTCGGGGCCCCGCCCGTTCCGAGAGCGGCGTGGAGCGCGTCGGCCAGTGCCGAGGCGGGCAGGGCCTTGGCCACCGCCTGCAGCCAGCCGGGCAGCTTGGCCAGGGGCACCAGCATGCCCCCCACCAGCAGCAGCACCACGAACAGGCTGTTGGCCACGGCCAGGTTGACCAGCGGCTTGAGCGTCCCGGCCAGGACGAGGCCGATCCCGCCGAAGGCGGCGGTGCCGAGCACCATCGCCCCCACCGCTGCCGGTCCGGCCGCGTTCGACGGCAGCCGCCAGCCCAGCCCGAGGCCGACGGCCAGGAGCACCACCGCCTGGAGCAGCTCGATGGCCACCACCGCGGCCAGCTTGGCGCCGAGGAGCCGGGGGCGACCGAGGGGGGTGGCGGCCAGCCGCTTGAGGACGCCGTAGCCGCGCTCGAAGCCGGTGCCGATGCCGACGGCGACCATGGCGGTGGACATGACGGCCAGGGCCAGGATCCCGGGGACGAGGAAGTCGACGGGGTGCTTCGTCCCCGTGGGCAGGATGTGCACGCCGGAGAAGAACACGAGGAAGAGCACCGGGATCCCGAGGGTGAGGAAGAGGGTCTCCCCGTTGGCGAAGACCATGGCCAGCTCGGCCCGCAGCTGCGTGGTGAACGGTCTCACCGGCGTCCCTTCCGGCCCCTGGCGCCGCGCCGGCCCGCCTCGCCCCCGCTTCGCCCGGTCGCCTCGTCCCCGCCACGCTCCCCACCGGTCACGGCCAGGTACGCCTCCTCCAGCGACGCGCCCGTCCGCAGGTCGGTCACCGCCGTGCCCCGTGCCGCCAGCCACGTGGTCAGCGCGGCCAGCGCGTCAGGCACGGGCAACCCTCCGGGGTCGAGGCGGTAGTGGCCGGGCTCCGTCTCGGTGACGCCGGCGCCGGCACCCATCGCCGCGGCCAGTGCACCGGCGTCGAGGCCGGCCGGCCCCGAGAAGCGGATGGAGCCGTCGGAGCGCTCCGCCGCCAGCTCGGCGGGCGTGCCCTCGGCCACGGCCCGGCCGTGGTCGACGATCACCACCCGGTCGGCCAGCCGCTCGGCCTCGGTCAGCTCGTGGGTGGTGAGCACCACGCACACGCCGCGGTCGCGCAGCGATCGGATCACCGATCGCACGGTGAGGCGCCCCTCGGGGTCGACCCCGGCGGTGGGCTCGTCGAGGAAGACGACCTCGGGCCTGCCCACCAGGGCGAGGGCGAGGGACAGCCGTTGCTGCTCGCCGCCCGACAGCCGCCGCCACGGGGTGCGGCGGACCCTTTCCAACCCGACCAGATCGAGGAGGGACTCGGGGTCCTCGGGGTCGTCGTAGTAACCGGCGAAGAGGCGAAGGACCCGGGCCGGGCCGAGGGAGGGGTAGACGCCGCCCCGCTGGAGCATCACGCCGATGCGGGGGATGACCGTCGCGTGGTCGCCGGCCGGGTCGGCGCCGAGGACGGACACCGACCCGCCGTCGGGCCGGCGGTAGCCCTCCAGGGTCTCGACGGTGGACGTCTTGCCGGCGCCGTTCGGCCCCAGGAGGGCCAGCACCTCACCGGCACGGGCTTCGAAGCTGAGCCCGTCGACGGCCACCGTGTCGCCGTAGCGGACGACCAGGTCCCTGCAGGCCACGGCCACGGGAGCGTCCCCACCGGGTGGGTGCGGTGCGGTTCGGTCGTCGGTTGTGGGTCGGTCCATGGCGGCAGGGGGCACGCGGTCGTTGCGGGGTGCATCGGAACGCTACCGTGGGCGCCACCATGATCGACATTCGGTTGGTGCGTGACGACCCGGCCGCCGTGCGTGCCGCCCTCGGCCGGCGCGGGGTGGACGGGGCCGAGATCGACCGGCTGGTGGGCCTGGACGACGCGGCCCGCGCCGAGATCGGCCGGCGGGACGACCTCCGCGCCCAGGTGAATGCCCTCTCCCGCCAGGTGGGCGAGGCGCGGCGTGACGGCGAGACCCAGCGGGCCGAGGCGCTGGCCGCCGAGAGCCGCGCCGTCGGCGAGTCCGAGGGCCAGGCGGCCGAGGCGGCCGACGCCGCCTCCGAGGCCCTGCGCCAGGCCCTCCTCTACCTCCCCAACCTGCCCTCCCCCGACGCGCCCGACGGCGGCGGGCCGGAGGACAACGTGGTGGCCCGGTCGTGGCCGGCCGAGCTCCCCGCCTACACCGACGCCCAGCGGGTGCCCCACTGGGAGGTGGGGACCGAGCTCGGCATCCTCGACATGGAGCGGGGGGCCAAGCTGTCGGGCTCGATGTTCCCCCTCTACCGGGGCATGGGGGCACGCCTGCTCCGTGCCCTCACCTCGTTCGCCCTCGACCACCACGCCGACGCCTTCGAGGAGATCCGCCCCCCGACCATGGTGCGGACCGAGACGATGGTCTCGACCGGCCACCTGCCCAAGTTCGTCGACGAGGCGTACCACCTGGAGCGGGACGACCTGTGGGCCATCCCCACCGCCGAGGTCCCCCTCACGTCGATGCTGCGGGGGGACATCCTGGCCGAGGCGGACCTGCCGCTGCGCTTCACCGCCGCCACCCCGTGCTTCCGCCGCGAGGCCGGGGCGGCCGGCCGCGACACGCGGGGCCTGCTCCGGGTGCACGAGTTCGACAAGGTCGAGCTGTTCGCCTACGCCACCGCCGACCAGGCGCCCGCCCTCCTGGAGGAGATGGTGGGCCGGGCCGAGCGGCTGCTCACCGAACTGGGCCTCGCCTACCGCGTGCTCGACCTGTGCGCCGGCGACCTCGGGCTGTCGGCCGCCCGCACGTTCGACCTCGAGGTCTACGCCCCCGGCGTCGACCAGTGGCTCGAGGTCTCCTCGGTCAGCTGGTGCACCGACTACCAGGCCCGGCGGGCCAACATCCGCTACCGCCCCGACGGCGGCGGCTCGCCCGTCTTCGTCCACACCCTCAACGGCTCGGCACTGGCCTGGGCCCGGATCTGGGCGGCGTTGATCGAGACGGGCCGCCAGGACGACGGCAGCGTGGAGCTCCCGCCCGTCCTCCACCCCTACCTGGGCGGGCCCACCCGCATCGACGCCCGCTGACCGACCTGCCGGGTTCGCCCACCGACCGGCGGGAGCGGAGCCGCCGGCAGCGGCGGGCGGCCCCTCAGGAGCGGGGGGCGTCGAACCGGTAGCCGACCCCCCGGACGGTGGTGATGAGCAGGGGGTGGGACGGGTCCACCTCCACGTGCGAGCGCAGCCGCTTGATGTGGACGTCGAGCGTCTTCGTGTCGCCGTAGTAGTCCGATCCCCAGATGCGGTCGATGAGCACGTCGCGGGTGAGGACCCGCCCGGCGTTCTCCATGAGGAGGTTGAGGAGGTCGAACTCCTTGCGCCGCAGGTGGACCTCCTCGCCCCGCACGAAGACGAGATGCCGGTCGGGGTCGATCTGGATCCCGCCGCTCTCCAGGACGGGGTGGGCGGCACCGATCGAACCCGCCTGCTCCTCGTCCCCCCCGGGCTGGTTGTGGGGCGTGCGGCGCAGGACGGCCCGCATGCGGGCCACCAGCTCCCGCAGCCGGTAGGGCTTGGCCACGTAGTCGTCGGCGCCGACCTCGAGGCCGACCACCGTGTCGATCTCGGTCCCCTTGGCCGTCACCATGATGATGGGCACCGACGAGCGGGCCCGGATCGAGCGGCAGACGTCGATGCCCGACACCTTGGGCAGCATCAGGTCGAGCAGGATCAGGTCGGGCTCGACGGCGTCGAACAGCTTGAGGGCCTCGGAGCCGTCGCGGGCCACCGTCACCTCGAACCCCTCACGGGTCAACCCGACGACCAGCGCGTCGATGAAGGACTCCTCGTCCTCGGCCAGGAGGACCTTGGTCTGGGACGTGTCGGGACTGGTCATCCGCCTGCATCCTGGGGCGGGCAGCCTCAGGCGGTCAACTCCGTCGGCTTCGGGAGCACGATGGTGAAGGTCGAGCCCTCGCCCTCGCGGGAGTCGACCTCGACGCGGCCCCGGTGGTTGGCGGCGACGTGGCGGACGATCGACAGGCCGAGACCCGTCCCGCCCGTCTCGCGGCTGCGGCCGTGGTCCACCCGGTAGAAGCGCTCGAAGATGCGCTCCAGGTCGCGGGCGGGGATGCCCACGCCGGCGTCGGCCACCGACAGGCGGACCTCGCCGTCGGACTCCGTCGCCGTGAGCTCCACCGTGCCGCCTTCGTAGGAGAAGGTCACCGCGTTCTCGAGGAGGCTGTGGATGGCCGAGACCAGCTGGCGGCGGTCGCCCAGGACGTGGATGGGCGGGTCCGGCTCGTGCAGCTCGATCGACACCTTCCGCTGGTCGGCCGCGGCCCGGACCCGCTCCACCGCCTCGGCCATGACGAGGTTGACGTAGATGGGCTCCCGGGGCGGCGACTCCTCGGCCTCGAGCCGACTGAGGTCGAGCAGGTCGTCGATGATGCGGCTCACCCGGAAGGCCTCGTGCTGGATGCGCGACGCAAGGCGCTGGGCGATGTCGGGATCGGGCTCCACGGTGAGGGTCTCGGCCAGCAGTCCGAGTGCCCCGATGGGGGTCTTCAGCTCGTGGCTCACGTTGGCCACGAAGTCCCGCCGGATCTCCTCCAGGCGCCGGCGCTCGGACACGTCGTCGATGAAGGCGATGACCCCGAGCGGCCGGCGACCGTCGTCGACGAGCTTGGTCCGGATGGCGAGCGTCTGGCGCGGCGGCCCGTAGAGGTCGAGGGTGCGCTCGGCCGAGCCGTCGTTCCACGCCTTCTCCAGGAGCTCGGTGACGGCCTGGGCGGCCAGGGCGTCGGCGTGCCCGCTGCTCATCAGCTCGACGGCGCGTGAGTTGCGGAAGGCGATGTCGCCGTTCTCGTCGCAGACGATGACCCCCTGGGGGAGGGTGTCGATCGAGCGTCGGAGCCGGATGGCGTCGGCACTGGCCTCGGTGACGGCCTCGGCCGCCTCGCCGGTGACCCGCTCCAGGTGGAGGAGCACGCCTTCCACGCCGTTCTCGTCGGTGGGTGTCACTCCCAGCCGTGACGCCAACGCGGTCAGGCGCTGCTGGAGGCCGCGGCGGCCGGCCCGCCGGCCGAGGACGGCGGCCACCACGATGGCCACGACGGCCACCACCCCACCGACCAGGTACCCGATCTCGTACGGCTGCACCGTCCCAGCATGGCAGGCCCACCACCCCGGTCGTGCACCGGGCGGCACGACGGCGGGTGTCGTGGATCGGGCAATACGAAAAAGTACTGAAACATATTGATAGGTGATGGAGGATCACCTACCCTGCACCCATGACACTCCCCATCCCGTCCGCCACCCTCACGCCACTGGTCCCCCGGCCGCCGGTGGCGGGGTACGTGTTCGTGCACCTCGCCACCGGCACGCTGCGGCCCGGCTCCGCGCTCGCCGAGCTGGCCGGTGCCGCGCAGTTCGGCACCCACCCCGATCCCAGCGCGCTGCCCGGTGGCCAGACCCTGCTCCGGCTGATGAACGGCCTCGACTTCTGGGCGCTGGCGCTGGCCCTGATCGGTCTCCTGATCGGCGCGGCCGCCTGGGCGCTCGGCTCGCACGGGCAGAACTACCACCAGTCCTATGTCGGCCGGCGTGCCGTCCTGATCTCGGCGCTGGCCGCGTTGCTGGTGGGGGCGGGACCGGCCATCGTCAACTTCTTCTTCACGGCCGGCCAGGGGGTGCACTGACGTGGCCGTCCCGTGCCCGGTGCCCGTCCCGGCCACCGGCGGGCTGTGCGCGCCCTCCTCCGGGCTCGCCGGCGGTATGGCCGGCTCGCTCGCCGGTGCGGGCATGGGCAGCATGCTCGACGCGGTCGGCTCCTGGGTGGCCGGCGCGGCCTCGTGGCTCCTCCGGCAGGTGGGCGCCGTGCTCGGGAGCACCACCCGGATCGACCTCGGCGCACCGTGGTTCGCCACCCACGCCGCCACCATGGCCGCCCTTGCCGGCGTGGTCGTCCTGCCCATGCTGCTGGCCGGGATCATCCAGGCCGTCTTCCGCCAGCAGGCGGGGGCCCTCATCCGCTCCGTGCTGGTCAACCTGCCCCTGGCCATGCTCCTCACCGCGGTCGCCATCCAGCTGGTCCAGCTGGGGCTCTCGGTCACCGACAGCCTCAGCGCGGTGGTCGCCGGCCACAGCGCGGCCGACACCGCACAACTCCTCGGGCCGGTCTCGACGGCCCTGAACGACACGGCGGTGGCCGGACCGGGGGTGCCGGCCTTCGTCCTCCTGCTGGGGTCCCTCCTCGTGGTCCTCGGCGCGCTGCTGCTGTGGGTCGAGCTGCTGGTCCGCGAGGCGGCCGTGTACGTCGCCGTCCTCTTCCTGCCCCTCGCCCTCGCCGCTCTGGTGTGGCCGGCCGTGTCCCACTGGGCCCGTCGCCTGGTCGACACGCTCGCCGCGCTGATCCTGGCCAAATTCGTGATCGTCGCCGTGCTCGCTCTGGCCGCGGGCGAGCTGGCCCATGCACGCGGGTTCGCCGCCGTGCTGGGTGGCGCCGCCCTCCTCCTGCTGGCCGGGTTCGCGCCGTGGAGCCTGTTCCGCCTGATCCCCGCGCTGGAGGCGGGCGCGGTCTCCCACCTCGAGGGGACCGGCCGCCAGGTGGCCCGGAACGCGACGGGGCCGGCCCGCTCCCTGGCACACGCCGCCCTGGGCGCGGCACAGGTGGCCGGGCTGGGCCCGGGCGGTGCCGCGGGCGCGGGCGGGATGGCCGCCGGTGCTGGCGGTGCTGCCGGTGAAGGGTCCGCCGGTGCTGGCGGTGCTGGCGGTGCTGGCGGTGGCGGGTCGCCCTCACCGGGCGGTCCGCCGGCCGGCTCCCCGGATTCAGGCGGGGCCATCGGCCGGTTCGGCACCGTCCCCGAGGCGGCCGCCGAGTTCGACGCGGCCATGGCCGGACCGGACCCGGCATCCCCGGCGCCGGTTCCGGGCGCCGGCGGTCCGACGCCATCCGGTGGAGGAGTTGCCGCAGCCGCCTCGGCCCCCTCGCCGCAGTCCCGGCCGCCGGTGGTCCTTCCCCGCAGCTCCGGCTCGAACCAGGTGCACGTGATGGGCGCCGACCACCTCGGCCCCCGGCTCGAGGTCCTTCCCGGACCGGCGGGTGGCGGCACGCCAGGAGCGGGTCGTGGTTGAGGTGAGCGAGGCACGGGACCGGGTCCGGTCCCACTTCGGGCCATTGGAGCGGCGGGGCGTGCTGGCCGGGTGGCGGGGCGGCCAGATCGCAGCCGTGGCTGCCGGCCTGGTGGTGGCGGTTGGTGCCCTCCGGGCCGACCCGGGCGTCGCTGGCGCCGCCGTGGCCGTCATGGCGGTGGCGGGGGCGGGGGCCACGGCATCGTGGCCGATTGCCGGGCGCACCGCCGAGCAGTGGCTGCCGCTCGTCGCCCGTCGCGCCGCGGACCTGGCGCGGGGGACCACCTACGTGGCCTCGCCCGCACCGGCTGGCGGCGGCATCCTGGTGGCGACCGGGGACGGCCTTTCGTGCGGGGGCCCGGCCCATCGGGCCCATCCGGCCCGGCCGTCCGTAGCCGGCTGGTGGCGTGGCACCGGACGGGGGGAAGGCGCCGGTCCCTTCGCCGGCGTACGGATCGTGGCCGACGGACCGACCTCCGCCCTGCCCGGGTGCGGGGTCGTGATCGACGAGCGTGCGGGCACGGCCACCGCGGCGCTGGCCGTGCGGGGGCACAACTTCGCCCTGCTGGGCGCGGCCGACCAGGACCGGCGGGTGGCCGCGTGGTCCCGGGTGCTGGCCGGCCTGGCCCGCCAGGGCGGTGAGGTCCACCGGGTCCAGTGGCTGGAATCGTGCCTGCCCGACGCCGGCGACGCCGTCCGTGCCTACGCGACCGCCCACGCCGCGCTGGAGGAGGGGAACCCGGCGCGCCGCTCCTACCAGACGCTCCTCGCCTCGGCGGCGGCCGGCACCAGGCGCCACCGGGTGCTGGTGAGCCTGACGGTGCGGACCCGGGCCCGCACGGGCCGGAAAGGCCGGCCTCCGGGCCCGGGGGACGGTGCGATCGGACCGGGGCTGCCCGAAGTTCCCGGTTCCCTCGGCCGGGAGGCAGCCGACCTGTGCCGGGCGCTGCGCGCCGCCGACGTGGTGGTGGACGGCGTTCTCGGGCCGAGCGCACTGGCAGCCGTCATCCGCGAGTCCTTCGAGGCCGACGTGCCCGGCCCTGTCCGACCAGACGGGGCGGCTGACGGCACCGCTTCCGGCACCGCTTCCGGTGCCGGTCCGGCCGTGTTCCCCGGTGCGCCGCCCGGCGCCACGTGGCCCTGGCCGATGGGTGTGGACACGGCGTGGGACGCGGTCCGGGCCGATGCCCTGTGGCACGCCGTCTACTGGATCGCCGAGTGGCCCCGGATCGACGTCACCCCCGACTTCCTCGGCCCGCTCCTGTTCCTGCCGGCCCGCCGCACGCTGGCGGTGACCATGGAGCCGGTCCCACCGGTCGAGGCGGCCCGCCAGGTGGCCCGCGACCGCACCGCCGACCTGGCCGACGGCGAGCTCCGCCGCCGGGGCGGGTTCCTCGTCACCGCCCGCCAGCAGCGCGAGCGTGAGGGCGCCGAGCGGCGTGACGCCGAGCTGGCCGACGGGCACGCCCAGTTCCGCTTCACCGGCTACCTGTCGGTGGCGGCTCCCGATCGTGAGGCGCTGGCCGACGCCTGCATGGCGGCCGAGCAGGCAGCGGCCCAGGCCCGGTTGGAGCTCCGCCGCCTCTACGGCGACCAGGACCGTGCCCTGGCCTGCGTGCTGCCGCTCGGCAGGGGCCTGTCGTGACGCTGCTCCGACCGCAGCGTGCAGGTGCACGGCATCTCGCTCCCCGGGTGCCGGCCCATGTGGCGACGACCCGCCATCTCGGCGCCGCCTACCCGATGGCCAGTGAGGCCGGGCTCGGTGCCGAGGGGGTGGTCATCGGCCGGGACCTGCTCGGTGGCTCGTTCGTCTACGACCCCTTCGTCCTCTACCGGGCGGGGGTGATCACCAACCCGAACATGGTCGTCTTCGGTCAGATCGGCCGGGGCAAGAGCGCCTTCGTGAAGTCGTACCTGTGGCGCCAGGCCGTCTTCGGCCGGCGGGCGTGGGTCGTCGATCCCAAGGGCGAGTACGGGCCCCTGGCCGATGCGTGGGGGGTGACCCCGCTGGTCCTGCGTCCCGGCGGACCCGTCCGCCTCAACCCCCTCGACGTGTCCGGGTTGGACCCGGGCATCGTGCCGGCTCGCGCAGCCGGGTCGTGCGCGGACGCGGGGGAGGACCCGGCCGGGGAGGTGTGGCGACGGCGGGCCCGCCTGATCGCCTCGCTCGCCGTCGCCTGCCTTGGCCGCGACCTCCTCCCCCGGGAGCGGGCCGCCATCGACGCCGCCCTCCATGCCGCCACCGCGGCGGCCGCCGGCCGCTCCCGCCCCCCGACCCTCCCCGACGTGGTGGACGCCCTCCTCGCACCGGGAGTCGCCGCTGCTGCCGAGCTGCGGACCGGGGTCGAGCGCCTGCTCGAGGACGGCCGCGACGTCGCCCTCGAGCTGCGGCGGCTGGTCACCGGCGACCTGCGGGGGATGTTCGACGGGCTGACGTCACCGGGGATCGCCCTCGACGGCCCCCTGGTCGTCCTCGACCTCTCCGCCGTCTACGACTCCCCTGCGCTCGGTGTCCTGATGGCCTGCGCGTCGGCCTGGCTGCAGGGGGCGGTGCGGGCTGCCGAGGGCAACCGGGTGATCCTGGTGGTGGACGAGGCGTGGGCCATCCTGGCCAACCTGGGGGTGGCCCGCTGGCTCCAGGCCTCGTGGAAGCTCGCCCGTGCCTCGGGGGTGGCGAACGTCGCCGTGCTCCACCGCCTCTCCGACCTCGCCGCCGTGGGAGCGGCCGGCTCCGAGCAGGTCGGGCTGGCCGCCGGCCTCCTCGCCGACTCCGAGACGCGTGTCATCTACGGCCAGGCCCCCGGTGAGGTGGAGCGGGCCGCCGACCTCCTCGCCCTCACCTCCACCGAGGCCGAGTTGGTGACCGGCCTGCGGCGCGGCGTCGCCCTGTGGAAGGTGGGGCCCCGGTCGTTCCTGGTCGAGCACCAGCTGGGCCCGGCCGAGCGGGCCATGGTCGACACCGACGGGGCCATGGCGCCGGTGGCGGCTCCGCCGGCTCCCGGGCCGGCGGGCGGTCCCCCGCCCGACCCGCACGTGGTGGGCCCATGAGCGTGGTGGCGACCATCGTGGGACTGGGGGCGCTGGCGGCGACCGCGTGGCTCGGCAACGGCGACCACCCCCGCTCTGGCATCCGGCGCCCGTCCCTGCCCCCTCCCGGGCGCCGGATGCCGCCCCCCGCCCGGCGCGGTCGGGTCCGGCCCCACCGCCGGCCCGGCCGGCCGGGCTGGTCAGCGCGTACCGGTGGGTCGGGCCGGCCGCGTCGGTGGCCGATGGCGACGTTCCGCACGGGACCGGCTCGTTCCCGCCGCGACCGCCTGGGCGACGGTTCGCGCTGGAGCGGCCGCGGCGACCTGGCCCTGCTCGACGGCGGCCCGGTGCGGGCCGGCGGTCCTCCGGGCCGCCTCGTCCTCGGGCGGGCCGGCCGGCGCCTGGTGGTGGCCGAGCCCCGCCAGTCGGTGATCGTCTTCGGCCCGACCCAGTCCCGCAAGACGAGCGGGTTCGCCGTACCGGCCATCCTCCGGTGGCAGGGCCCCGTCGTGGCGGCCAGCGTGAAGACGGACCTCGTCCGTGACACGGTCGACTGGCGGCGTCGCCAGGGGAACGTGTGGTGCATCGACCCCACGGGGACGACAGGACTGGCCGCCACGTCGTGGTCGCCGCTGCCGGCGTCCGCCACCTGGCCCGGGGCCCGGCGGATGGCGGCGGCCCTCGCCGAAGGTGGCCGTCAGCGGGCGGGAACGATGGAGGACGCTGCCTTCTGGTACGCGGCAGCGGCCAAGCTGCTGGCCCCCCTCCTGTTCGCGGCGGCGACCGGCGCCCGCCCGCTCGATGACGTGCTGCGATGGCTCGACACCCACGAGGAGGGCGAGGTGCTCGACCTCCTCGAGGCGACCGGGGTGGACGCCGCGGTGCGGGCGGCCATCGCGTCGTTCGCACGCGACGAGCGCCAGCGCAGTTCGATCTACACGACGGCCGAAACGGTCATGGAGCCCTTCGGGGACGCGCTCTCCCCCGGGCCGCCACCCCCGGGGCCGGCCGGGGACGCCGGGGCGCCGTTCGACCCCGCGCTGCTCGTCTCGGGAGCCAACACCGCCTACCTGTGCGCGCCGGCTCACGACCAGCGGCGCCTGGCACCCCTGTTCGTGGCGGCCGTCCGGCAGGTGGTCGAGCACGTCTACGACACGGTGGCCGCCACCGGACGGCCCCTCGATCCGCCCCTCCTCGTCGTGCTGGACGAGGCGGCCAACATCGCGCCGCTCGACGACCTCGACGGGCTGGCCTCGACCGCGGCCGGGCACGGGATCCAGCTCGTCACCGTCTGGCACGACCTGGCCCAGCTCACCGCCCGCTACGGTCCCCGGGCGCCCACGGTGGTGAACAACCACCGCGCCAAGGTCTACCTGGCCGGCATCTCCGACCCGTCGACGCTGGAGCACGCATCCACCCTGGCCGGCGAGGCGTGGACGACGGAGTCGTCCACCACCTCGGGCGGCCCCGGGGGCTCCACCCGTACCGACGCCCTGGCCCGGCGCCCGCTCGTCACCCCTGACGGGTTGCGGCGGATCGCCCCCGGGGAGGGGCTCCTCATCTACGGGGGGTTGCCGCCGGCCCACCTCACCCTCCAGTCGTGGTTCGAGGACCCGGTGCTGGCCGCCCGGGGACGGCGCCACGACTGACAGCTGGGATCCGTCGGCTGGCCCTCCCTGCGGTCAGGCGCGCTGAGGCCCGAGCCCGGCAGCCGCGTCGAGACGCCGCCAGTGGCGACGCAGCCATGCCGGACGACGGTCAGCCGTGCCCGTGGCGGCGCCGGTCACCTCGGCCAGCCACGCCGCCTCCAGACGGTCGCCCTCGGCGAAGGCGGTCGCGCTCGGCGGGGGGTCGGCCAGCCAGGCCGCCTCGCACCGATCCCGTTCCGGTGCGAAGCGGGCCATCAGGGCGTCGTGGTCGGCGAGGACGGCGCGGTGGAGCCGCTCGTGGCGCCACCAGCGCGACGACGGGTCGAAGCGATCGGAAGGTGATGGCCCGTCGGGGACCGGTTCGTCCACCCGGACGGGCTTGAAGAGCGAGGTGCACGGGGCCGAGGTGCCTGTCGCCCAGTGGAGGGGCACGCCGCGGAGGTCGGCCACCCACGAGGCGGTGGTCTGGGTGGAGACGAGGAGCCCTCCGGCATGGGCGCACGGACCGGCCAGCGCCCCGTTCCACCGGGAGTAGCGGGGTGCCGTGCCGCCGCCGTGATCGCGCAGGGCCGCCATCACGTCGGCCGGCTCCTGCGCCGCGCACGCCGCCGCCGTGGTCCTGGCCCGGCGGGCCGGCGCCGATGCCACCCGGGAGCGCAGGTTCCGGGCGTGCGCGGCGGCGAAGGCGGGGATGGTCAGCCCGTTGGAGATGCTGCGCCCCGGGCCGGCGACGTCCTCGGTCGCCCAGTGCCGGCCGGCCGTCTCGAGCACGACGGCGCCGTCGGGGTCGGCCACGAGGAAGCTGTTGTGGTAGGTGAAGCGGGGCCGGTCGTGGCTGCAGGCGCCGCCCTGACCGTGGGCCTCGAGGAGGTCCACCATCACCGACACGGCATCGGCCGCGGTGGCCGCCCGTTCGAGGGCGAGACGGAGCAGGTCCATGCCGAGAAGTGCGGGTTCGCCGTAGGGCTGGTCGGTGAAGACGGCTTCGTTGCCGATCACGACGCCATGTTCGTTGGCCCCGATCTCCGCACCCCACATCCACCACGGACGCGACACGACCACGGCATTGGTGTGGGCGACCTGGGGGATCTCGATCCATGTGCACCGGAGCCGTGCCCCTGGCTGGTGCGAGGCGGCCGGGTGCCACTCCACCAGCTGCGACTCGTTCGCTTCGCGGTCACTGTTCTTGCCGAAGAGGATGCCGGCCCCGGTGATGGCCACCAGCGTGTCGCACACGAGCGCAGGCTAACGCCCAGCCGGTCGGTGTGGTCGATGGGCCGGCGCCCGTGCCGGCGAGTACCGTCTCGCCATGGGCGCCGAGACTCCATCGGGCACGGCCACGTCCGGCCCGGTCTTCGATCCGTTCGACCCTCGCTGGTCGGAGGACCCCTTCCCCCTCTACGCCGAGCTACGGGCGCACGCTCCCGCCCACCGGTCCCCGGCCGGGTTCTGGGTCTTCACCCGTCACGGCGACTGCCAGGCCGTCCTGCGGGACCGTGCCGCCAGCGTCGAGGAGGAGACGGCCGATCCCTCCCGGCTGTCCGAGCAGTTCCGCCGGCCCGACCGCACCGGTGACGAGCTCGCCGAGGCCCTGGCCGAGGCGCGCCCCTTCCTGTTCCGGGATCCCCCCGACCACACCCGGTTGCGGGGGCTGGTGGCGAAGGCCTTCACCCCCAAGGTGGTGGAGGCGCTGCGGGCGCCCACCCAGCGCCTCGTCGACCAGCTCCTCGACCGGGCACTGCGGCACGGCGAGGTCGATCTGGTCGAGGCGTTCGCGTATCCCCTCCCGGTGACGGTCATCTGCGACCTGCTCGGGATCCCCGAGTCCGATCGGGGGCGCTTCACCGGCTGGTCGGCGGCCCTCGCCCGCGGCCTGGACCCCGACTTCCTCCTCGGCCCCGAGGCGGTCAACGACCGGCTGGAGGCCATCCTCCAGTTCGCTGAGTACTTCGCCCACCTGATCGCGGCCCGCCGTGCCGACCCGGGTGACGACCTCCTGAGCGCGCTGGCCCTGGCCGAGGAGCACGGTGCCGTGCTGACCGAGGGCGAGCTGCTCTCCACGTGCATCCTGCTGCTGGTGGCCGGCCACGAGACGACCGTCAACCTGATCGGCGGCGGCGTCCACGCCCTCCTCGACCAGCCCGCCGCACTCGCCCAGCTCCGGGCCCACCCTGAGCTGGTGCGGACGGGGGTCGACGAGCTCCTGCGCTTCGTCTCGCCCGTCCAGCTCACGGCCCGGTCGTTCCTGGAGGACATCACCGTCGGGGGCATCGACCTGCGGGCCGGTGACTTCGCCATGCTGCTGCTGGCGTCGGCCAACCGCGACCCCGACGTGTTCGACGACCCCGACCGGCTGCACCTGGACCGCACCCCCAACAACCACCTGGGGTTCGGCTTCGGCCTCCACCACTGCCTGGGGGCTCCGCTCGCCCGCATGGAGGCCCAGCTGGCCATCGGCACCCTCGTGCGCCGGTGCCCGGACCTGTCACTGGCGGGCGACGTGCCCTACCACGGCACCGTGGTGCTGCGGGGACCGAGCACCCTGCCGGTTCGCCTGGTGCCCTGAGGGCGGCGCCGGGTCAGCCGGTGATCGCGGGCTCGATCGCGTCGAGGCCGGCGACGAGGGCATCGGCTCCGGCACCGTCGAGCACGCCGTAGGCGGGCCGGACGAGCGTGTCGGTGAGAGCCTCGGCCGCCGCCAGGGCGGCGCGCTGGTCATCGGTCGGCGTGGGGGCCTCGCCGGGCCACCCGAACATGCCCCAGTCGTTCGGGCGCTGGATGGCGTGGGCCATGGATGCCGGCAGCCCGGACGCCACCACGGCCACCAGGTGGGCACTGCCCCGCAGTTCACGGAGCACCGTGGTCAGCTGCATGGCCCGTGCCGGCAGGTCGTCGGCCAGCGGCTCGGCGGCGATGGCCGCGAACAGCGAGAGGGCGGGGACCTCGGCGGCGGCCACCACCGCTGCCGCTGCGTCGCAGTAGGGGCCGAGGCCTTCCAGCCCGGTCAGCTTCGTCCGGCCGAACTCCTGGCAGCAGGCCATGTACTCGCGGCCTGCCTGGCGGGGAGCCAGCTTGGCCCGGCCCGCGTCCCACAGGGCCGTCACCAGCTCGGGGTTGAAGTAGCCGAAGGCGCTGGCCACCACGGCGCCCTCGCAGTCGCCCAGCACCCCTCCCCGCCCCAGCATGTAGAAGGTTACGGCGTCGAGCCCCAGCTCCTCGCCCCGTGCCAGGGTGGCGGCGTCGAAGTAGAAGGCCCAACCGAGGTCCCGGATCCGGGGGCAGGCGTTGGCGATGAGCTCGTCGGTCGTCATGGCGGCATGCTAACGGTGGCTCCTCCCGGCCCGGTCGCACGCGCTGCCGGCGCGGGGGACCGATCGAGCCGATGGGGAGGCGCACGATGGAACGCTTGGCGGCACTGCTGCGGGGGGTGAACGTCGGCGGCCGCCGGCGCCTTGGCATGGGGGACCTGGTGGCCGTGGTCGAGGGCCTGGGCCACCGCGACGTGGCCACCTACCTCCAGAGCGGGAACGTGGTC
This sequence comes from Actinomycetes bacterium, assembly GCA_021806045.1. Classification (GTDB taxonomy): domain Bacteria; phylum Actinomycetota; class Acidimicrobiia; order Acidimicrobiales; family RAAP-2; genus JAJZDI01. The sequence continues at coordinate 18,599 of JAJZDI010000007.1, read as the reverse complement.
TTTACGCCCGGCTCCCGTGCCGCCCCGGGTTCCGTGGCCGCCCGGATCGAGCAGGCCCTGGCGGTCGAGCTGGACCTCGAGTCGACGGTGGTGGTGCGCTCGGCTTCCGAGCTGGCATCCGTCCTCGCCGCCAACCCGTTCGCCGGTGCCGACCCGGCCACCCTGCACGTGACCTTCCTGGCCGCTGGCGCCGGGGCGGGCGGCGGCGAGGCCGGTGGCCCGGTCGACGTCGAGGCGAAGGGCGACCGAGGCAGGGTCCTCGGGCCCCACGTGTACCTCCACTGCCCGACCGGCTACGGGCGGAGCCCGCTCACCAACAGCTACTGGGAGCGCAGGCTGGGCGTGCCGGTGACCACCCGCAACTGGCGGACCGTCTCCGCCCTCGCCGAACTGGCCGGCGGCTGAGACGGGGCACCCGGTGCCGACCGGGACATGCCGGTTGACGCGGCCGGCGACGGCGGCCGTCCGCCAGGTCCCGATCCCGCAGGTCAGCTGGGGTGTCCGGTAGTCTGTCGCCATCCGCGCTGCCACCGGCGTCGCTACTCCAGCACCCAGGGGCCGGACGCGGCTCTGGCTCATCGTGGCGGACGCGACCTGGAGCAGATGGGGGATGACAGTGGCGACGAAGCAGATCGATTTCCTGGTCGTCGGCGACCCGGCAACGGCACGGGCGACCGCCATCCGGGCGCTCGAGGAGCGGAAGTTCCAGGTGAATTGGAGTGACGAGTGGTCGGCCATCGCTGAGCGGGGCTCCAAGACCGCGTACCTGCTCGTGGGCGCACTGGCCCAGTACTTCAAAGTCGGGTTACGGGTCATGGGCTCGGCGCCGGGTGAGACGGTGGTGCGCATCGAGCGGCTCACGTCGGGTTGGAGGGGAGGTGTCATCGGCGCCTCGCGGACCAATGGGAACATGGCGTCACTGCGCACCGAGCTCGAGGCGATCTTCAACGCGGCCGGCGTCCTGCGTAGTGTGACCGAGGGCTGACGGCGGCCGTCCGCAGGGCGCTCCCCTGGCCGCTGGGCGGACCTCAGCCCAGGGAGGCGGCCCGGTCGATGACCGGTTGGAGGGTGTCGAAGCCGGCCCGCACCTCGTCCACCCCGAGGGGGAGGAGGAGCGCGGCCACGGCGTCGGCACCGGCGGCCGCATAGCGCTCCACGATCCCCTCGTCGAGGGGCTCGAAGTACGGGCACACCGTCACGGTGATCTCCGAGCGTGCCCGGCCCCGCTCGGCCAGCAGCTCGTCGAGCCGGACGAGGGCGGCGGACAGCGCGTCGGGCGTGCGGTTGAAGGTGTGCCAGCCCTGGCCGGCCCGGGCCACCCGCGCCAGGGCGGCCTCACCCTCACCGCCGATGTGGATGGGCGGCGCCGGCTGCTGGATCGGCTTCGGGAACATCGAGCACGGCGGCAGGCGGTAGAACTCGCCCTCGAACGCCGACGTCGAGTCGCACCACAGGGTGCGGAGCACCTCGAGGTACTCGTCGGTGCGTGCCCCCCGGCGCTCCCAGGGGACGCCGAGGGCGTCGAACTCCTCGCGCAGCCAGCCCACCCCGATGCCGGCGTCCACCCGCCCGCCCGACAGCCAGTCGAGGGTGGCGAGCTCCTTCGCCACGTAGACCGGGTTCCGCTGGGGCAGGAGGAGCATGGCCGTGCCCAGGCGCACCCGGTCGGTCATCCCGGCCAGGAACGACAGGGTGGGCAGCGGGTCCAGCAGGCCCGTCTCCGGCGGGACGGGGATCTTCCCGTCGGGCGAGTACGGGTACGGCGAGTCGTAGCTGTCGAAGAGCACCACGTGCTCGCCGATCCAGATCCCCCCGATGCCCCGGTCCTCGGCCTCGGCCGCCACCGCCGCCAGCACCTCGGGCGTGGCGAACGGGTTGGCGGTCGGCATCCACACGTCCAGGCGCATCGGCCCGCTCTCCCTGTGCCCGCTGGCTCCGGCGTCGGGGTCGAGCCCCTCAGGCCGGCGCCCCCGGGGCCACCAGCGGCCACGGGCGCTCGCGCTCGGCGATCCGGGCCAGGTCGAGCAGGAGCTGCTCCTCGTGGTGGCGGCCGATGACCTGCATCCCCACCGGCAGCCCGTCGACCGTGCCGACCGGGATCGACACGGCCGGGTTGCCGGTCAGGTTGGCCGGGATGGTGAGGGCCCCGTTGTTGCCGACGGCACGCTCGAACCCGTAGGTGGCGATCAGGTCGACGTCCCCCACCGTGGTGGGGAGCGGTCCGGCGGCGTCGAAGGCGACGTCGGGGTTGGTGGCGGCGAAGACGAAGTCGGCCTGGTCGAAGATGTCGGCCATCGCCTCGTTCACCTCGATGCGGAACATCTCGTTGTCGCCCGCCGAGCGCACGTTGTAGTTGTGGGTGGCGATGTTCATCCCCAGCTGGATCTCCGGGGTGAGGTCGTCGGTGCACTCCGGATAGCGGTCGCCCAGCTCGCCGGCCAGGCCGACCAGGTTCGACATGGCCCAGACGATCCCGCCCTGGGGCAGGTTGACCACCACGTCGACCCGCTTCAGGCCGGCGTCGGCGATGAGGGCCTCGGCCGCCTGGGTGACGAGGGTGGCCACCTCATCGCGGACGATGGCCGCGCCGAGGTCGACGGAGATGACCGCCCGCCTGCCGGCCAGGTCGAACGAGTCGAGACCCGCCTCCCACCCCTCGACGCGGGGCAGGCTGAGGGTGTCCCGGGGGTCGAAGCCGTTGCACACGTCGAACCACCGGGCCGTGTCGCGCACCGACCGGGCCACGCAGCCGAGCACCACGGTGAGGGGCGGCTGGAGTGCCCCGGGTCCCTTCGGGATCCGGCCGAAGGTGGACTTCAGGCCGAACATCCCGGTGAAGCCGGCCGGGATCCGGATGGAGCCGCCCCCGTCGCCACCGGTGGCGATGGGAACCAGGCCGCCGGCCACCGCGGCGGCCGAGCCGCCGGACGAGCCGCCCGGGGTGCGCTCCGGGTTCCACGGGTTGCGGGTGGTGCCGTGGATCTTCGAGTTGGTGCAGTTGACCCCGCCGAACTCCGACGCGGTGGTCTGGCCCACCAGGACGGCGCCGGCTCCCCGGAGGCGGCTGACCATGGTCGAGTCGTGGTCGGACACCCGCTCCGCGAAGACGAGGGACGCCTCGGTGTACGGCCAGCCCTCCACCGGGTCGAGCTCCTTCACCGCGAGCGGGAGGCCGCCGAAGGGCAGCGAGGTGTCCGCCGCCGCCGCCGTCGCCCTGGCCGCGTCGGCATCGACGTGCGAGAAGGCGTTGAGCCCGGACGCGGCGATGGCCGCCAGGGACTGGTCCACCGCCTCGGTCGGCGTGATGGTGCCGGCGCGCATGGCGTCGACGAGCGAACAGGCGTCCCCCTGCCAGGGATCGGTGGTCATCGTCCTCCCCTTCCCGTCCCGGATGGCGAGCACCGCCGGGCGTACCGGCGAAACGCTAGCCCGGCCTTCGGTAGTGTCGTCGGCCATGGCCCCCTCCCCGGTGACCGGTCGACCCGAGCCCGTTCCCGGAGCGTCGGATCCCCCCGAGAACGCCGGCCTCTACGACGTCATCCACCGCCGGCGTGACGTCCGGGCCCAGTTCACGGGCGAGCCCATCGACCCAGACGTGCTCGACCGGGTGCTCGGTGCCGCCCATGCCGCGCCCAGCGTGGGACTCACCCAGCCCTGGGACTTCATCCTGGTGGAGGACGGGGCCGTCCGCCGCCGGTTCTGGGAGCACGTCCAGCACGAGCGGACCGTCTTCGCCGACCGGCTGGAGGGCGAGCAGGCCGAACGGTTCGCCGGGATCAAGATCGACGGCATCCTCGAGGCGACGCTGTCGATCGTGGTCACCTACGACTCGGCCCGGGGTGCGCCCGCCGTCCTCGGCCGGCACGCCATCGCCGAGGCGGGCGTCTACTCGACGTGCCTGGCCATCGAGAACATGTGGCTGGCCTGCACGGCCGAAGGGCTGGGCATGGGGTGGGTCTCGTTCTACCGGGAGCCGTTCCTGCGTGAGCTGCTCGGTATCCCCGAGGGCGTGCTCCCCGTGGCCTGGCTGTGCGTGGGGCCGGTGAGCCACCTCGAGGAGGTCCCCGATCTGGAGCGGGCCGGCTGGCGGAGCCGCCTCCCGCTCGAGGCCGTCCTCCACCACGACCGCTGGTGAGCCCGCATCACGGCGCTGGCAGCAGGGTACGGGCCCGGGGAGTGCGGCACCCGGTGCGCCGCCGCTGGCGAGCAGCTGGCGCGTAGCGTGTGCGCCATGACCAAGCCAACCGGCACCCAGGCCACCGGCACCCAGGCCACCGGCAGCGACGACGGGGCGGCCGGGGCCGAGACGCACCCCCGGCCCTTCACCCTCGCCGTCGACATCGGCGGCACCGGGCTGAAGGCGTCGGTGCTCGACGCCACCGGCTCGATGGTGGCCGACCGGGTCAAGGTCGCCACCACCTACCCCATGCCGCCCGACGGCCTGGTGTCGAAGCTGTGTGCGCTCGTCGCGCCTCTGCCGGACGCCGAGCGGGCGTCGGTGGGGTTCCCCGGCATGGTGCGCACCGGCCACGTCCTGTCCGCTCCCCACTTCGTCACCGTCGGCGGCCCCGGCACGGACGTCGACAGCGACCTGGAGCGGGCCTGGTCCCGCTTCGACCTCGCCACCGCGCTGACCGACGCCTTCGGGATCCCGACCCGGGTGGCCAACGACGCCGACATCCAGGGCGCCGCCGCCGTCTCCGGCCACGGCCTCGAACTGGTGGTGACGCTCGGCACCGGCTTCGGGTCCAGCCTCTTCTACGAGGGCCAGCTCCTTCCCCACCTGGAGATCGCCCACCAGCCGTTCCGCAAGGGCCAGACCTACGACGACCAGGTCGGCGAGGCGGCCCGCAAGGAGGTGGGCGAGGAGCGGTGGGCCAAACGGGTGTCGAAGGCGCTGGCCAACATGCGCGAGCTGTGCTTCTTCGACCACTGCTACGTGGGCGGGGGCAACGCCCGGCGCCTCAAGCGGGACGACCTGCCGGAAGACGTGACGGTCATCGACAACACGGCGGGGATCCTCGGCGGGATCAAGCTGTGGGAGGGATCCCATGTCGGTGTGACCGAACCGGAAGCCGCCGGGAGCTGAAGCGGCGGTCGGCCGGGCAGTCCGGGGGTCAGCGGGCCGGCCCGGGAGCCGGCCTGCCTGTCAGCGGGTCCGGCCGGAGGACCTGCCGGGCCGTCAGCGGGACCACGCCCGCCAGCGACGCTCGATCTCCTTCAGGTCGCGCCGCCACCCACGTTTCGCCACCGCTCCCGCCGCCTGCTGCACCACGGAGAGGCGCACGGTGACGGCGCCGAGGTCGGGCTCCGTCCGGGCCAGCGACGCCAGCCACGCCAGCGAGACCACCGAGTCGTGGTGCTCGCCCAGGCGGGTCTGGAGCGCTTCTGCCGCCCGGGCCAGCTTGCGGGCCGAGGCACCGTCCACCCGGGCGACCGTCTCGGCGCCGTAGCGGAGGGCCTTGGACCGGATGCGGAGCTTGTGCAGGTTGGCGTCGGTGGGGTCCGCCCTCGCCGTCCGACCGGCTCCCCGCAGGTCGTGCCAGCTCCGCTGGAGGAGGCGGGGCAGGACGGCGGCTGCGGGACCGGCCGCGGCCGGCGTGAAGGGGAGGTGGGTGGTGACCGCCTCGACCTCGGTCACCAACCGGCCGTGGCGCTCGGAGTCCCGGGCGGACGCGGCCGCCGCCGCGGCGGCGGCCACGTCGGCGTCCAGCCGGTCGAGGACGGGGGTGAGCGCGTCGGCGTCGACCACCAGGGGCCCACGGGTGGCCAGATCGTGGCGCAGCACCTGGAGGTCCCGCTCAGCGCCGAGGACACCGATCCACCAGGCCAGGTCGGCCCGGAACGCGGTGTTCCACGACGGGTCGAACAGGTTCCGGAAGGTGCGCAGGTTCGAGCGCATGCGGCGCATGGCCACCCGGCTCTGGTGCACCTGACCCTCGGTCGGAGGGAGGAGCCATCCCGTTCCCGAGGCTGCCGCCCGCTCGGGGACGTCGTTGTCGAGGAACTGGGAGGCGGCATCCTCCAGCACCCGGCGGAGGACGGCGGCGGCGCTCGGTGGGCGCGACCCGTCGTCACCGGTGCGCCCGTCGTCGCCAAGCGTCCCCGCGTCGTCCACGGTGCGACCTCCTGGCCGGAGCCTACCGGTCGCCGTCCCCTACGCTCGGGGCGTGCATGCCGTGACCATCGACGACGGAGCGCTCGTCTGGGCCGAGCGACCCGATCCACGACCGGGGCCGGGCCAGGTCCTCGTCGCCGTACACGCCGCTGGCGTGAACGGTGCCGACCTCCTCCAGCGCCGCGGCTTCTACCCGGCGCCCCCCGGCTCCCCGCCCGACATCCCCGGCCTGGAGCTGGCCGGCGAGGTGGTGGATGTCGGACCCGGTGTCGACCGCTTCGCTCCGGGCGACCGGGTCATGACCATCGTGGGCGGCGGCGGCCAGGCCGAGCTGGCCGTGGTGGACGAGACCGTGGCCATGCCCGTTCCCGCCGGGATGGGCTGGGCGGAGGCGGGCGGGTTCTCCGAGGTGTTCTGCACCGCCCACGACGCGCTGGTCACCCAGGCCGGGCTGCAGGCGGGCGAGCGGGTGTTGGTGACGGGTGCCGCCGGCGGGGTGGGGACAGCCGGGGTCCAGCTGGCCGCGGCCATGGGGGCCGAGGTGGTGGCGTCCGTGCGGCGCCCCGACCTGCACAGTGCCCTGTCGGAGCTGGGCGCGGCCACCGTGGTCGAGCCGGACGGCGTGGCCGGTGCCGGCCCCTACGACGTCGTCCTGGAACTGGTCGGCGCGGCGTCGTTGCCCGCTGCCCTCGGAGCCCTGGCCGACGGGGCCCGGGTGGTGGTCATCGGCGTGGGCGGCGGTGCCCGCGTCGAGCTGGACCTCCTCGCCCTGATGGGCAGGCGGGCCCGCATCGGCGGCTCCACCCTGCGGGCCCGGTCGACGGAGGAGAAGGCGGCGGTCACGGCGGCCGTGGTCCAGGACGTGGAGCCGTTGCTCGCCGAGGGCCGCATCCGGGTGCCGGTGGCGGCCACGTTCGCGATGGCCGAGGCGACGGCCGCCTACGAGCGGTTCGCCGCCGGCGGCAAGGTGGGGAAGATCGTCCTCACCAACGGCTGACCGGCCGCCGGCCCGGTGTCAGCGGCAGTGGGGTCGGCAGTGGGGTCGGCCGCCCTCAGCGGCTGACGATGACCGAGGAGCCGTGGCCGAACAGCCCCTGGTTGGCGGTGATGCCGACCGTCGCCCCCTCGACCTGCCGGCCCGCGGCCCGGCCCTGGAGCTGCCAGACCACTTCGCACACCTGGGCGATGGCCTGGGCGGGGATGGCCTCGCCGAAGCAGGCCAGCCCGCCCGACGGGTTGACGGGGATGCGCCCGCCGATGGTGGTGTCGCCGTCGCGGATCAGGCGCTCGGCCTCGCCCTCCTTGCACAGCTGGAGGTCCTCGTACCAGTCGAGCTCGAGGGCGGTGGACAGGTCGTAGACCTCGGCCAGGCCGAGGTCATCGGGCCCGATGCCCGCCTCGTCGTAGGCGGCGGCGATCACCGCCGGCTTGAACCCGCCTGACGCGCCGGGGGGAGCGGTCACCCCCGAGTCGGTCGAGATGTCGGGCATGTCGATCCGGGTCTGGGGGAAGGTGGGCGTCACCGTCGAGACGGCGTCGATGGTCACCATCGGCCCGGTCACTCCGTGGCGGCGGGCGAACTCGGTGCTGGTCAGCACCAGCGCGGCGCCTCCGTCAGAGGTGGCGCAGATCTCGAGCAGGTGGAGGGGATCGGCGACCACCGGCGAGGCCAGGATGTCGTCCACGGTGACCTCGGCCCGGTAGCGGGCGTTGGGGTTGGACAGGCCGTGGCGGGCGTTCTTCACCTTGACGGCGGCGAAGTCCTGGGGCGTGGCCCCGTAGAGGTCCATCCGTCGCCGGGCGAACAGGCCGAAGTAGGTGGGGTTGGTGGCGCCGATCAGGTGGAAGCGGAGCCAGTCGGGGTCGCTCTTGCGCTCGCCGCCGACGGGGGCGAAGAACCCCTTGGGGGTGGTGTCGGCCCCGACGACGAGGGCCACGTCGCAGAAGCCGGCCAGGATCTGGGCCCGGGCGCTGTTGATGGCTTGGGCGCCCGACGCACAGGCCGCGTAGGACGACGAGATGCGGGCGCCGTTCCACCCGAGGGCCTGGGCGAAGGTGGCGCCGGCCACGAACCCCGGGTAGCCGTTCCGGATGGTGTCGGCCCCGGCGACGAACTGGACGTCCCGCCACTCGATGCCGGCGTCACGGAGTGCCTCGGTTGCGGCCGCCACCCCGTACTCGACGAAGTTCCGGCCCCACTTCCCCCACGGGTGCATGCCGGCACCGAGGACGGCCACGCTGCGGCTGGTGTCACGCGCCATGGTCGCCACCTCCCGGGGTGCTGGCGGCGGTGCTGCCGGTCGTGCTGGCTGGGGTGCCGCCGGCCGGCTTCCACTTCCACACCACGACGTCGTCACCGCGCTCGGGGTCGGCGTAGAGGGTGTCGACCACCAGCTCGACCGGCATGCCGACACGGAGCCCGTCCGTCCCCACCCCGGCGACCATCTGGCCGAGGATCACCATCTGCTCGGCGGCCAACTCGACGGCGGCGATGGCGAAGGGCACGTAGGGATCGGGGGCGACGAACGGCGCCGGCGGTTGGTAGCGGGCGTCGGTGTACGACCAGATGGTCCCGTGCCGGCTGAGCGGGGTCGGGGTGTGCTCGGTGCTGGTGCACGCCGGATTGCGGCAGAAGCCTTCCTGGGCGGGGAAGGCGTACGTGCCGCACCCCGTGCAGCGGCTGCCCAGCAGGGCTGGCTCGCCGTCGAGGGTGAACCACCCGTCGACGGCCGGCCTCCGGGCACGCCCGGTATCGGTGGTCATGGGCGAAATGCTAACGCACCGTCAGAAACGGGTGCCGGGGCGCCGGCGCCGGTAGCCGGCACGGGCAGTTCCCGGACCCGTCTCCGGCGGGTCCCGCCCTGTCCCGGGTGCGTGCCCCCGCCCAGCTCCCTACCAGTGCAGGCGCTCGAGCCAGGCGGGCAGGGCATCGAGGTCACCGCTCACCTGGTCGGGTGCCGGCTGGCGGCGGCCCCAGGCCAGCAGCAGCAACGACGGAGCCGGCGCGGTCACGGTGACGCCGGCCAGCTCGGTCGGGTCGTGCGCGCCAGCCGTGGGATCGGCGTCCTCCGACCGGTGCGAGCGCAGCCCGCCGTCGGTCGTCTCGACCGTCCACCTGGCGCCGTCCCCCGACGCCACCAGGTGCAGGGGCGCCACAGGCTCGGCGCCGTCCTTGGCGTAGGGGAGGAAGATCCCGAGGACCTCGTCGATGCCGTCGGCGACCAGGATCGGGTCCACCTCGGTGTCGAGCGCGACCGGCGCGCCCAGGGCCTCGTCCACGTCGGCCCGGTGGACCAGGGTCTCGTGGGCCATCCGGCGCCTCCAGAAGGAGGCGGTGACCAGCTCCTTGCGCCACCCGCCGGCCGGGGCGTCCCCGCCCGCAGCTGCCAGGGCGTCGACCATGGCGGTGGCCCGCTCCGCCAGCCACGGCACCCGGTCCGGGCCGTCGGGGCCCCGGGGCAGGCTGCGCATGTCCACCGGCTCGGTGGCCCGCTGGCGCACCTGGGCCTCCACCCACGTGTAGATCATCCCGAGGTGGAGCCCGACCTTGGCCACGTCCCACCCGGGGCAGCCGGGCACCGGCGCATCGGGTCGCACGGCCAGCGCGGCGCAGACGGCGGCCGTGTCCTGCTCGATCGAGGCGAGGTAGCGCGAAGGGTCCATGGAGGGAACTGTCCCACACCCGCGCCGCTACGTTGGCCCCATGGAGCCCGCCGACGTCAACTTCTACTTCGATCCCGTGTGCCCGTTCGCCTGGATGACCAGCACGTGGCTGCGCATGGTGTCCGCCCAGCGCGACTACTCGGTCGACTGGCGCTTCATCTCCCTGCGCCTGGTGAACGCGTCCGTCGACTACGACACCCACTTCCCACCCGGCTACGAGGAGGGGCACACCGCCGGCCTACGGATGCTGCGGGTGGCGGCCCGGGTGCGGGCCGAGCACGGGCGCGAGGCGGTCGGCCCCCTCTACCGGGCCATCGGCACCCGGACGTTCGACACCGCCCCCGGCGAGCGGTCGGGGGGAGCGCCGGGGTCGCGGGCGTTCATGGACGAGATCCTGGCCGAGGTGGGGTTGCCGGCGGGTCTGGCCGACGCCCTGGACGACACCGGGCTCGACGCCGAGCTCCAGCGCGAGACCGACGAGGCACTCGCCCTGACCGGGCGGGACGTGGGTACGCCCATCATCCACTTCCAGCCGCCGCATGGCACCGCCTTCTTCGGGCCGGTGATCAGCCGGCTGCCCGGCGAGGAGGACGCGGCCCGCCTGTGGGACCACGTGGTCGGCCTGGCCACCTTCGGCGGGTTCGCCGAGCTCAAGCGGAGCCTGCGGGAGCAGCCTCAGCTGGCCAGCTTCGGCGTGCGGCCCGGAGAGGTCGGCGTGGAGGAGGACTGGCACGGGGGAAGCCGCCGGCTGAAGAAGTGAGCGGTGGCCCGGCCGGGCCACGGGTAGCGTGCGAGCCATGCGTTTCGCCACCGACGTCACCGTCACCGGCCCCTGGCGGTCCCCGGCGCAGATGCTCGCCGACCAGGTGATCGGCGACCACGCGTCGGTCCACGACGAGGGGATGGCCGCCTCGGTCGGCCTGGCCGGTGCACCCATCGAGGGTCCCACCCACTTCAGCCAGTTCGATCCGCTGGCCGCCACCGTGTGGGGGCGGCGCTGGTTCGAGGAGGGGTGCATCTCCAGCCACTTCCGCACCATGGTGGTGGAGGGGGAGCGGGTCCAGGCGTCCCTCACCACGGCCGGTCCCGACTCGGCAACCATCGAGGCCCACAAGGAGGAGGGCGCCCAGGTCCTGACGGGCACGGCATCGGTGGGCACCGGTGCGGGTCCGACCGAGCTCGACGGTCGACTGGCCGCGTTGGGAGACCCGGGCGAGCTCTTCATCGTCGACCGTCTCGAGGTGGGCATGCGGTCGTCGGGGGGCACCGCCACCATGGTCCGGGGCGAGTCCAACGGGCCGCTCTACCCGTTCTCGCTCGACGACAAGCTGGCTCGGATCACCGAACCTCACCCGTGGTACACGGAGGAGGGAGGGGCGGCGTCCCCATGGGGCACCGCCGCCGTCCCCATGGAGATGGTGAGCGTGCTGGCCCACCGGGGTGGCAACGACCTTCCGGTGCGCGGTCCCGCCCTCGGGCTCTTTCTCGGCCTCGAGATCCGGCTCCTCGACGGCCCCGTCCTGGTCGGCCGCCCCTACCGCCTCGACCACGAGGTGGTCGGGCTGGGCCAGAGCCGCCGCACCGAGTCCTACTGGACCCGCACCACCGTCACCGACGAGGAGCGGGGCACGGTCACCGCCGTCGTCCTCCTCCACTCGGGGGTGTTCAAGGCGTCCTACGCCGACTACCCGCAGGATCGGCTGGCCTGATCGGGCCGCCGCACCGCCGCACCGGCACCCCACAGCCCCGGCGGGGACCGGCCCGGGCACCGGGTGACGGTCAGGAAGTCGGCGGTCCCCCGGCCGGCGTCAGTCCGGTCGCCCACCCACGGGGAGCACGTCCTCCAGCGCCGCGACGGGCAGGCCGTGGGCGTCTGCGACCGCCGGGTAGACGACCGCCCCGCCGGCGACGTTCACGCCGCGGGCCAGGGCCGGATCGGCCGCCACGGCGACGGCTGTTCCCCGCCCTGCGAGCTCCAGGACGTAGGGCAGGGTGACGTTGGCGAGTGCGTGGGTCGACGTGTGGGGAACGGCGCCCGGCATGTTGGCCACGCAGTAGTAGATGGTGTCGTGCACCACGAAGGTCGGGTCCGAGTGCGTCGTCGGTCTGCTGTGGGCGAAGCATCCGCCCTGGTCGATGGCCACATCCACCAGTACGGCGCCGGTCTTCATCTTCCGCACCAGCGCGTCGTCGACCAGCTCGGGTGCCCGGGCCCCGGTCACGAGGACAGCCCCGACCACCAGGTCGGCGTCGGACACCACCCGGGTCACCTCGTAGGTCGTCGATGCCAGGGTCTGCAGGCGCCCCTGGAACATGCGGTCGAGGCGGCGGAGCTTGTCGACGTCGCGGTCGAGGACCACGGTGGCGGCGCCCATGCCGACCGCCACCGCCGCCGCGCTCGTCCCCACCGTCCCGGCACCCAGCACCACCACCTGGGCATCGCGGGCCCCCGACACGCCGCCGAGGAGCACGCCCCGGCCGCCGGCTTCCCGTTCGAGGAAGTGGGCTCCCACCTGGGGGGCCATCCGCCCGGCCACCTCGGACATCGGCGTGAGGAGGGGGAGCGACCCGTCGGCCCGTTGCACCGTCTCGAAGGCGATGGCGGTGGTGCCCGACTCGACCAACGCGTCGGTGCAGGCGCGGGACGCGGCGAGGTGGAGGTAGGCGAACACCACGAGACCGGGCCGGAGGAACCCGTACTCGGACGCCACCGGCTCCTTGACCTTGACCACCAGGTCCGCCTGCGCCCACACGTCACCGGCCGATGCGGTGACGTGGGCGCCGGCCGCCTCGTACTCGGCGTCGGCGATGGACGAGCCCTCCCCGGCGCCCCGCTCGACGGACACCCGGTGGCCGGCCCGGACGAGCTCGTGGACCCCGGCGGGCGTCATGGCCACCCGGTACTCGTCCGCCTTGACCTCTTTCGGCACACCGACCTGCATGGGCCACCTCCTCCGGTGCATCTGCCTGCCCACACCTTGCCCCGCGTCGGGCCTGGCGCGCCTGGCGACGCCGGCCCGGTGGCGCCGGCCTGGTGGCGCAGCTCGACGCCGACTGCTCGGGTGGCGACCGGTCAGGTGGCGGGCCGGTCGGGGATCGCCGCCAGCCCGCCCAGCGCCGCGCCGGCCGCCTCGGCGACCGTGGTGCGTGCCGGCAGGGACCGGCGCCGCCGGAGCACGAGGATGAACGTGGCGAAGACGGTGTTACAGGTGAGGAGGGTCACCGGGTAGAGGAGCGTCACCACGCTGAACACGTCGAGGGCGAGGATCCCGGCCAGCATCCGGACCGCTCCGCTCAGGAAGAGGAGCGGCGACTCGTGCTCCGGGTGGGCCTGGGCCAGGCGGACGCTCGGGACGAAGCCGATGACCTCGACGGCGGCGATGGTGACGACCGCCCCGAGCGGGTTCCCGGTGACGGCCCACAGTCCCACCGCGCCGAGGGCGCCGGCCAGGCTGAGCCAGTCGATGGGGTGCATCGACCACCGCCCGTGCTTGAGCGACAGCACGGTGATGGCTGCGCAGAAGGCTGCGCCGATCCCCAGGATGGCCGTGCCCGGGCCGGCGTGCTTGTCGATCTGTGCCGCCAGCCCGATGGCGGTGATGGCCGTCCAGATGGCCCACGACACCGGGTGGGGGCGGATCCGCCCGGAGGGGATGGCCACCAGGTACGCCACGTAGGGACCGCTGGCCACCAGCCCGACCCCAACCAGTACCCACTGCCAGGCCGAGCCCATCACCCCGCCATTCTCGCAGCGTCCACCGGGGCCTGGATCGTCGTGCGCCTGTCGCCGCCGTAACCTGGGCCCATGACCCCCGGTCCTGCCCAGAGCCTCGATGACGGCCGGGTGGTGCGCGGCCTGCGCAACCGCGAAGCCCTGGTCGAGGCCATCATCACCCTGAACGAGGAGGGGGTGCTGCGCCCGAGCGCGGCCGAGATCGCCGAGCGGGCCGGCGTCTCGCTCCGGTCCGTCTACCGGCACTTCGAGGACATGGCCGGTCTGCACGAGGCGGCGGCCGAGCGCCAGTTGGAGCGGATCGCACCGCTCATCGTCGAGGTGCCTCCCGATGGGCCGCTGGCCGCGCGGATCGAGGCGTTCGTCGACCACCGGGCCCGGCTCCTCGAGACCAACATCCCCGTTCGCCGGGCCGCCGACCTGCGTGAGCCGTTCTTCCCCGAGCTGCGCCGGGTGCTCGACGGCGGCCGGCGGATGCTGCGGGACCAGGTGGAGACGACGTTCGCCCCCGAGATCGACGCCCTCCGGGGAGCGGACCGCGACGCGGCCCGCCGGGCCGCCGACCTGGCCGCCAGCTACGAGGCGTGGGAGTTCCTCCGCGTCTACCAGGGTGCCTCGTTCGACGAGGCGTCGGCCGTCATGGCCCGGTCGCTGCGGGCCGCGTTGGCAGCGGATTGACCCCGGCGGCGGGCTGACCCCGGCAGCGGATTGACCCTGCAGCCGGCTGACCCCGGGTTGGGCTCACCTCTGTGGCGGACCGACGGCTCGCCACCGCCTGCCGGGAGCGGGCGTGGGGGCTCGCGCTCACCGGCAGGCGGGTGACGTGCCGCCCGGGGTGGGTCAGGGCAGCAGCTGGGTGACGGGTGCCACCGGCACGCCGTCGCTCCACGAGCCCATGTCGAAGCTGACGCCCGTCTGGCCGGCCAGTTGGGCGTCGAGCGCGGCCCAGTAGAAGCGGTAGTCCAGCGCGTCGAGGGTGCCGGTCCCGTCGAAGACGAAGTCGGACAGCCACGACGGCAGGATGCCGGTGCTGGTGGTCGACGCCATGTGGTTGGCCAGCAGGGCCGGCGAGCCGTGGGTGTCGGAGTGGGCCTCGTAGACGACCCTCGACGATGCGTGGGTCAGGGCGTCGTAGAGCATGGTGGGGTCCACCGACGGGGGCGCGATGGTGTCCTGGTCGCCGGTGAGGATCATGGTCGGCACGGTGATCCCGGCCGCACACGACTGCCACGGCACCGGTGTGATGTGGACGAACGACGCCACGAAGCTGGGCAGCGACGCGTTGGGGTTCACCGACGGGTTGGCGAACATGATGGACTGCACGGGCACCCCGCCGTCGGCTGTCCAGCACGCGGCGAGCGACCCGCCGAGCGAGTGGCCCCACAGGGCGATGTGGTTGCGCTCGGCCAGCGATCCGAGGTGACCGAGGGCGTCGTTCACCGCGCTGATGGCCCGCTGCTCCATGGTGTTCTGGTTCGTGTCCATGAGGATCCCGATCAGCCCGGCCAGGTTGTACTGGGGGAAGATCACGATGTAGCCCTCGGACGTGAGGTGGTCGATGAGCCCCTGGTAGATCTGGGGCGCCTGCAACTCGAACCCATGGAGCATGACGACCACCGGTGCCGAGCTGCCGTCCTTCAGCGTGGTGGGCACGTACCACCACACCTCCGAGCCGGCCCACTGGTTGCCGTCGACGCCCTCCCAGTAGCCCGACGAGATGGCCGATGCCTGGGAGCCGTAGCCGGTGGTCTGCTGCCCGGGCGGCGTCGGCGTGGCCGCGCCAGCGGGCGTGACGCCCGCAGCGACGGCCAGCCCCGATCCGGTGATCACGGCCGCCGCCATTGCAGCAGCCCGCATCAATCGATACATGGTTCCCCCCTTGTGCGATTGGCAGGTGGTGCCTCCGGGTAGATAGAGGCACTAATAGTGACTCTAAACCGACGGGTTTCCGATGTCGAGGGGTCGGGTGGTCGCCGCCACTGTGGGTGGTGCCAGACTGCCCGGATGGAGGAGATCGCCGCCAGGGCTGGTGCGCAGGCCGGTGTGCTCGAGCTCCGGGTGGGGGCGATGGCCGCCGGCGGGGGCTGCGTGGCCCGTGCGCCCGACGGCCGGGTGGTCTTCGTGCGGCACTCGCTCCCCGGCGAGCTGGTGCGGGCCCGGATCACCTCGGAGACGGCACGGTTCCTGCGCGCCGATGCGGTGGCGGTGGTCGAGCGCTCCCCCGACCGGGTCGATCCCCCGTGCCCTGCCGCCGGCCCCGGAGGGTGCGGCGGGTGCGACTGGCAGCACGTGGCCCTCCCCGCCCAGCGCCGGCTGAAGTCCGAGCTCGTCTCCGAGCAGTTGCGCCGCCTGGCCGGGGTCGACGTACCCGTTGCCGTCGAGGAGCTCCCCGGCGCACCGGACGGCCTCGGCTGGCGGACCCGCGTCCAGTTCGCCGTGGACGGTGACGGCCGGGTGGGCATGCACCGGCACCGGTCGCACGACGTCCACCCGCTGGAGCGGTGCCTCATCGCCCATCCAGCGGTGGAGGCGGCCGGCGTCGAACAGCGGATATGGCCAGGGGCGGAGCGGGTCGAGGTGGAGGCGTCCGCCACCGGCGGCGGGGCCGTGGTGGTGGTGCCTGGCGGGCGGGGCGGAACTCGCTCCGGCGCCCGCACCGGCGCCCGCGCCCTGCCTGACGTGGAGGCCGGTCTGGTTGACGGCCGCCGCGTGGTGCGCCCGCCGGGTGCGATCCACCACCGCGCACTGGGCCGGGAGTTCCGGGTCAGCGCCGGCGTGTTCTGGCAGGTGCACCCGGCGGCTCCGGCCGTCCTCGCCGGCGCGGTGCTCGACACCCTGGAGGTGGTGGCGGGCGAATCGGTGGCCGATCTCTACGCCGGCGCCGGCTTGTTCGCCGCTCTGGCCGCCGAGCGGGTGGGGACGTCGGGATCGGTGGTGGCCGTCGAGCGCAACGGGGCGGCCTGTGCTGACGCCCGAGCCAACACCGCCGACCTGCCCCAGGTGTCGGTGGTCCGGGAGGCGGTCACCCCGCGTGTGGTTTCCACCGGGATCGGCCGGCCCGACGTCGTCGTCCTCGATCCCGCCCGTGAGGGGGCCGGCCGTGACGTGAGCGCCGCCCTCGCCGCGCTGGTGCCCACCCCCCGCCGCATCGCCTACGTGGCCTGTGACCCGGCGTCGCTCGGTCGGGACCTCCGGGTGTTCCTCGACGCCGGGTGGCGCCTGGCGTCACTGCGAGCCTTCGACCTGTTCCCGATGACCGAACACGTCGAGGTGCTGGCTGTGGTGGAGCCGCCCGCTGCGTGAGCGGTGCAGGGTGATCGGTGCCGGGTGCGGGGTGGTCGGCGCTGGTTGCGGGGTGGTCGGCGCTGGTTGCGGGTGGTCGGCGCTGGTTGTCGGGCGCTGCCGGCCAGCAGCCGGTCCGAACGGCGCCGAGTACAGGTCAGGCGCTGGTGCCGCCGGCCCCGGTTCCCGTGCCGGCGCCCAACCCACCGGCCGACCTCACCTCGGCGATGCGGGCGTCGTCCCAGCCGAGCACGTCATGGAGGACCTCGTCGGTGTGCTGCCCCGGGGTGGGTGCCATGGTCGGCACCGGGAGCTCCTCGCCAACGAACTTGAGGGGGGTGGGGAGCTCGTCTGCGCCCAGCCGCTCCTTCGGGATCCACCGGAAGCGGTCCTGGAACTGGGGGTCGTCAGCGATGGTCTGGGGGGTGTTGACCGGCCCGATGGGGACGTTCGCCTCGACACCGAAGTCGATCCACTCGGCCGCCGTCCGGGTGGCGAAGATGTCACGCAGCTCGCGGCGCAGCTCCAAGTTGCCCCGGGCGTGGTCGGCGTAGCGGGAACCGGGCCACCGGTCGAAGAGCTCGGTGCGTCCGAGGGCGGTGCAGAAGTTCTTCCAGAAGGCCTGCTCGGACGCCATGAACAGGACATGCCTGCCGTCGGCCGCCTCGTAGACCTGGTAGCGCACGCCCTCGACCATGCCGGCCGTTCCCGGTTCCCGGCGCTCGTAGCCGTCGGCCTTGTTGCCGGTCACCTCCGACTCGGGGCGCTCGTAGGCGCGCCACGTCTCACTCCGGTACCAGTCCATGGCGGCCGCCGCATCGGACTGGGCGATCTCGACGAAGCCGCCTTCGCCCGTCGTCTTGGCACGGAGGACGGCGGCGACGATCCCGAGGGCGCCGAAGAGGGGGCCGGCGTGGATGCCCATCGAGGCGTGCTCCGGCAGGTAGGTGAAGCCCTCCTCGTTCACCTGGGGCGAGACGATCCCGGCCCACACGTCGTACGCGATGCCGTGGCTGGGGAGGTCGCGGTAGGGACCGGTCATGCCGTAGCCGGAGATGGTGCAGAAGACAAGTGCCGGGTTGAGCTCGCGCAGCTGCTCGTAGCCGACGCCGCGCCGGGCCAGACCGCCGGGACGCATGGCCTCCACGACCACGTCCGACGCCGCGGCCAACTGGCGGAAGACGTCGAGGTCGGCCTCGTTGCGGAGGTCGAGGGTGATCGAGCGCTTCCCCCGGTTGATGTGGAGGTGCATGAGAGAGACGCCCTCGACGATGGGCCACGTCATCTCGCGGATGTAGTCGCCGGCCGGCGGTTCGACCTTGATCACCTCGGCACCGAGGTCGACGAGCGGCATGGTCACGGCCGCAGGTCCGAGGGCGGACGCCTCGAGGATGCGGATGCCGGCGAGGGGGGCGGTGGGCATCGGGGTCCTCCGTTCGGTTCTGTTCGGGTCTCGGATCGGGTGGGTGCGTGGTGGTCGCCGGGTGCGGGGTGGCTGCCGGTAACGGCCCGACGATGACGATGGCGCTGTGGCCGGCATCGTATCTGACGGAACGTCAGATACGTGCGGTGCTGGCGACGGGGCGGCCTCGGCGTCTCGGGTAGAGTGGATCCCCTGCACGTGGCACGCCGTCGTGTGGACCCGCGCTCGTAGCTCAACGGACTAGAGCATCTGACTACGGATCAGAAGGTTGGGGGTTCGAATCCCTCCGAGCGCGCCAAACCCCAGGTCAAAGGCTTGTGTCCGAAGCTACCCCTGTGGGTAGAGGCGAAGACCCAACAATTCCCGTGCGGGCATCGTCC